>JBAQMZ010000015.1:0-157953 GCA_049303315.1 Candidatus Methanoperedens sp. | reverse complement strand
GGGAATCTGCATGCTAAACCCAAGAAAGGTCGGGAAGCAGGTAAAGAAGCGGGTGCTGTGAGGCAGATTCAGGGGGGGCAGGAGGCAATCATCCGGCAGAAGTGCAAAGAATGCGATGAGGTTCAGGGGAAAGAGGATGAGGAAGAAGAGAAGGTATGCAAAGTCGGCATGATTCAGAAGAACCTCGTGGTAGGAAGTCCTGGGGACATCTATGAACAGGAAGCCGACAGGGTATCAGAAGAGGTATCAAATAGCAGGATATTTTCAATGGGGGATACTCAGCAGGAATTTATCTCCAGGGTGGATGTACCTGAATTTCTCGGTCTTGTTGAAATCCGGGGAAGGGAAATATCTTCCAGAGACAAAGACGGTGCCAGAAGAGTGCGGATTTCCATGGACTGCGGAGGTTCCTGTCCGGAAGATAGAACTGTCTCTCCGTCCCTGGAAAACCGGATTCTGCAGAGCAAAGGCAATGGAAGTGCCCTGCCCCGGTTCATCCGGAAAAGCATGGAACTACAGACAGGTTATGATTTCAGTAATGTGAGGGTGAAGACCGACTCCGAGGCTGCCGAACTCAACAGGAGCCTGGGTGCCAGGGCTTTTACGAACGGTTCGGATATCTGGCTTGGTAGAAATGAGAGTGTTACGGATGTTAAACTCATGGCCCATGAATTGACGCATGTGGTGCAGCAGGGGGCGGCGAAAAGAATCAGTCCTAAGAGTGTTTCAGTCAGTGGCATCAGGTCAAATAGTAAAGTACTGGGTTATCTCCAGGCTTTGGTAAAGGGTGCTCACCATGATTCATCTGTTTACCACAGCGATATTCTCCAGTTCCAGAGAGAAAATTCTCCTGATAAGATCATGGCAATGCAGCAGCAGATACTCGAGAAACCAAATTCTTCTATTAATCATAAAGAGAACTCCGGGACGCTAAGAGGGTGCCTGGGGGGATGTACGCCGTCCAGTACGCCCTGTGCCTGTCACGTAAAGAGCGGTCCCACGTACACGCCCACCGGCATCATTCCGGTAACGACATCGGGCAGCCGTAAGACGTCAGACCAGTTCAGTATGGCGGCGGAGTTCCACAAAGACACCTCGGCAGGCAAGTGTCCACGCTGCTGCCAAGTGCGGCAATATATCAAATGGGACGCGGCGTTCGCCACACAATGGGGCGGTCCTCCTCACAGCGGTTTCCCCTCGAGCGCCCCGCACAGTACCTGGATTGAGGATAGGGACAGCAGCGATAATCTACGCTACGGCCATCGCTCGGGTACTCACAGTGTTCCGATAGCCGGTTGCTGGAACGAGTACCTCACAGGCTCGACACAGGACATGGCCAACGGAGACAAGTATTGCGGGAAGGACCAGCCCAGTGGCCCGATCTCAAATACCGGCTCGTATAACTTCCAATTGAAGGTCATCGATACCTGCAACGGCAATGCTGAAAAAGCGAGCAGCTCGGTTATTACCGTCAACTGGTGACTGTCAGGCAGCATCGATGAACGCTCAATCACTCGTACTGTCCATCCTGGGCTTTTCGGGCACGCCGGGCGCGGGACGCGTCGTCCTCGTCAACCACGGTGACAAACCCGTACGCATCTGGCGCACTGGCAATCTCTGGGGCGATACAGCGCTCTGGTTCGAGATATCACGCCCGCCAATCGTGGCGCGCGTTGTCCGTAAACCTCAGTGCTACACAATCAACGTTCCGTCCAGCGTACCGGTGCAGGCGGGCGGCAGTCATACCTGGCAGTTCGATTTGGGGGACGGAAGCTGGGAGTCCGATGGCCCTTTCGGGCAGATGGTTGGGGCTGGCGCCGAACTGATTGCCGTGTACGAAGCAAGCGAGTCTCCGGAGACACTTGCCAACGGTGTGTGGACCGGATGCCTGCGAAGCGAACCCGTCCGGTGGCGCTAGCAACGCTATCGGATTGACTAAATCGGCACAATAATGATAATTCGAAACACATATATACGCCCATTTACATCTCAAACTCATAGCATATTGAATTTTGGGGTGAGCAGTGAGGCGATGAAACCTCTTCCGGAGAGAGTACTCTCTCTATACCATCGTAATTTTTATTTTAAACAGAAGTTATAAAAATTGAATTAAGCATCAAAAGGCAGAGCTGTGGTTATTATAAACCCTGTGGTATCAGCACTATGGCAATATATAAAAACAATCTTGAACATCTACTTGAAGAACTCAACCGGATTGATACAATAATCCGCCTGTACTATGAAAAATCAAAGGCTGACCACGCCGGGAGTTCACAGGAGTTTCAGGGTTTGTATATCTCGGAAGATGAAATAAATGCGATTCTTCAAACCCCTCTCTTTGAATCGAAGGCTTATGCCCGTTCATCCCAGGAACATGAAAGAATTGAAAAAATAAGCAGGGAAACAAATACAAAAAAAGCCGAAAGCATAAAGCAGGGAAAGGAACTGCGCCTTCATATCCTGTCAGAACTTTTTCATATGCAGCCGTTCGAGGTCGATGCGCTATTGGTCTGTCTTGCGCCTGAACTGGACATGCGGTATGAAAAGCTGTATTCCTACTTCCAGAACGATGTGACCAGGAAGCGGCCAAGTGTTGACCTTGTGATTAAACTCCTATGCTGTTCGACTGAAGAAAGACTCTGGGCAAGAGATATATTTTCGCAAGATGCCCCCCTGATCAAGAACAGGCTTGTATATCTTATAGGGGAGGAACAGGTTCCCCTTTTATCGAAATTTCTTAAAGTCGATGACAGGATAATAAACTTTCTCCTCGGGGATAATTCGATAGACCGGAAGATCCGGAATATCTCGGCAATAATAAAACCGCAAAAATCCTTCTGGGATCTTATTCTGCCTGAGGGCACGATAACTACATTCAAGAATCTGATAAATAATCATTCAATTGTTAAAATCCCGATGTTCTTTTTTTACGGCCCATACGGGTCAGGAAAGAAGATGGCGGCTGAAGCCGTATGCAATGAACTGGGAATGTCAATGCTCGTTGTGAATTCAAAAGCTTTGACGAAAGAGCAAAGCCTGGAAAATTTAAAACCTCTACTTCGCGAAGCATTATTGCAGAATTCTTCGATTTATTTTGAAGGATTTGATGCCCTGCTGAAAGAAGAGAATATGGGAGTTACCGGGATGCTCATGGAATTAGACCAATTTCCAAATTTGATTTTCCTGTCAGGTGAGCAATATTGGGAGCCTGCCGGGGTTTTAAAAAATCATAGCTTTATAAGCCAGGCATTTCCCCTCCCGTCCCTTATGCTTCGTAAACGCCTGTGGGAATCACTACTGGATGGCAATGCTCCGGTTGATTTGGATATTGGTGCCCTTGCCAGTAAATTCAATTTCAGCGGGGGCCAGATAAAGGATGCCATATCCACGGCGCGAAATATTTTGATTGCAAAAAAACCCGGAAATTCTAAATTATCAATGGAAGTTCTTAACATGGGATGCAAGGCGCAGTCCAACAGGAACCTCGTCGCCTATGCCAGGAAAATCGAACCTCACTATACCTGGGAGGATATAGTCCTCCCCCATGACATAAAAAAACAGTTAAAAGAAATATCAGGGTATATCAAATACAGGGGAATCGTCTATACAGATTGGGGTTTTGATAAGAAATTCTCATTGGGAAAGGGGCTGAATGCCCTTTTCTCAGGGCCATCCGGTACTGGAAAAACAATGTCTGTTGAAATTATCGCCCACGATGCAGGACTGGATGTGTATAAAATCGACTTATCTAACGTGGTCAGCAAATATATCGGCGAAACAGAAAAAAACCTGAGCAAGATCTTCAAAGAGGCAGAAACCAGTAACGCCATTCTGTTCTTTGACGAGGCGGATGCGCTTTTCGGAAAACGCTCCGAGGTCAAAGACGCTCACGACAGATATGCCAACATAGAAATCGGATATTTGCTCCAGAAAATGGAAGAGTATGAGGGCGTTGTCATACTTGCCACCAATCTTAGCAAAAACATTGATGATGCCTTCTTAAGAAGGATGCAATTTGTGATTGATTTTCCTTTCCCGGATGAAGACCAGAGAAAACTCATATGGAGCGGAATATTCCCGAAAGGTGCGCCGCGCGCAGGGGATATAGATTATACATTTTTCGCCGAGAGATTGAAGCTTGCAGGCGGGAATATCAAGAACATCGCGTTATCGTCTGCATTTTATGCTGCTGAAGAATCCTGCGCAATCGGGATGCATCATATCATGCGGGCAGCTAAGAAGGAATACATGAAGATGGGGAAACCGTTTTTGAAGGAAGAGTTTCAACCTTATTACAAAATGATAGAGGAAGAGGGAAAATAAATGGCGATTTTAAAAGATATCGGAGACTCCTTAAAGGCGCTCCTCCAGGATAACATCACAGAACTCAAGCCTGTCAATTCGATAGTCTTTGATTCACCCGCAGAGATCGAACCGACGGGAAATCCAATGCTTTCTGTCTTCTTATATCAAATCATTGAGAATGGCTATTTAAGGAATACCTCATCGGAGCCTATCGATACCGACAAGATGCGATATCCTCCGCTTATTCTTGATTTACACTTTATCTTTACTCCTTATGCGAAAGTCAAAGAAACCGAACTGATAATCATTGAAAAGCTCATGCAGGTGTTCTATGATAATTCCGTGCTCAAAGGAGACATGCTTAAAGGTGGGCTGATAGAAGCCGGAAATAAGGAGATACGGGTCGTTCCCAACAACCTTACATTTGATGAGATAAACAAGCTCTGGGAGAGATTTCCCAGCAAGCCTTTCAAGCTCTCGGCTTCCTACATCCTGAGCCCTGTAAGGATCCCGTCCGGAAAGCCGCCCGCTGTGATTAAAAGAGTTATGGAAAAGGATATCGATTTATACAGGATGGATACCGGTACATGACCTTTCTTGAAAGAACAAAGTCAATCCTGAGCCTTGCAGTAATGCTGAAAGACGACCTTTCCCCGGATAAAAAGACTACCGGAGACGTGTTCTTAAAAGCCACAGGTGTAAGGAAAGAAATTGTTCAACACGGCACAGGCTATTTCCTTTTGATAGACCTTCCCGAAGGGGAGCACGTCCTTACAGGCGGCGGTCATTTTTACAAACCCGGGAATTTGACCATTGATACCAAATCGATTGACCCCAAACAGCCTTTTGCCGAATTGATGCTGACCCCGAAATCCAATTACCCATTTCCTGACGGGCTTACAGTCCTTTTGGGAAGGATTGTCGACCAGGACTACAGGCCGGTTGCCAATGCCGCCATAAACGTCACAACCATGACAGAGAGCGCAACTTCGGAAGATGACGGCGGTTTTTTCATCCGGTTTATCATAGATAGTGATATAAATATAACACTAACTATTAATAAAGATGGATATATAAGCGGGAACGTTCCCGTTCTGTTAAAAAAAGGTGTGATAACACGTATTATCGATCCGATAATGCTAACCAGACAGTAGGATGGAGGTGTTAAACTTTAGATTCAAAACTAACTGAACCTGAAAAATCAGGGGAGCAATATTGACATTTGGCTGAAGGTGGGGCGGATGTATTCATGACTTCTGCAAACCTGCTGCAAAATGCGGTATTTTGAGTTCAAAAATAAGATAGTGCAGAGTAATTATTGAAAATTTGTATCGAGTGAAGATTTTAAACGGGAGGTTTATGCCAGTAATACGAAATAAACTCAATCAGAGAATTATAATTAATTTGAATAGTGGTAAAAATATTGACCTTTTAGCAAAAGGCACAGCGGATGTTACAGATAAGGAATTATCATCATCGCATCTGCAAACCCTTCTTTCAAAAGGCGGGATTATCCTCAGCCAGAAGGAAGAGGCGGCTGAAGAGGAAGAACCGAAGAAGACCAGCTACGTAAGAAAGGGAAGATAATCTAAATTAAATAAAGGAGGTATAATATGACTGAATATCTATCACCTGGGGTATATGTTGAGGAAAAATCCTCAGGGGCAAAGCCGATAGAAGGTGTCGGCACTTCGACAGGGGCGTTTGTAGGGATTGCCGAGAGAGGACCGATAGGAGAGGCAAAGCAGATAGCGAACTGGACACAGTTTGTGAACACATTCGGAGCCTATATTGCCAATGGGTATCTTGCATACGCCGTGTATCAGTTCTTTTCGGAAGGAGGAACAAGATGCTTTGTGGTCAGGACATGCCATTACACCACTATAACAGACCCGAAGACAAAGACGGCACTGGCTTCTGCCGGAACCATGAATGATGGCGACACAACCCCAAATCCCACACTGAGAATCACGGCGGTTTCAGAGGGCACATGGGGCAACAATATCAGCGTTGTGGCAAAAGCCGCCTCAGATACGACATTAACAGACGGGTTCAAACTGGTTGTAAAATATGGCGTTGATGAGATAGAGTCCTACGATAATCTCACAATCGCTACTATTGAAGATAGCATAAATGACATATCAGCCTATATAAAAGTGGAAAAGGATAGCTGGGGAGACCCTCCTGTTACAGGCTCGAAGAAAAGTCCCAAAAAAGATACGCCTCTTCCCCTTGCGGGCGGCAATGACGGTCTCACGAGTATTGCGGCAACCGATTTTGAAGGCGATGGAAAAGCCCTGAACGGTCTTCACGCGTTCGATGTGGTTGACGACATCAATATCGTTGCTATGCCAGATATGAGCGGAAATAGAGATGCAATCTTAAAAGGACTTAATTACTGCCAGAACAGGAAAGACTGCTTCTTTATTGCAGACCCGCCCATAAGCCTGGATCCGACGGCAGTTAAAGCCTTTAAAGAGGGAACCGGTACTTATGCAGGAAATGCCTTTAATTCCTCATTTGGCGCTCTATACTATCCATGGGTTATTGTAAGCGATCCTCTGAACCCGAAACAGAAAAAATATGTCCCTCCATCCGGTGCAATCGCCGGAACATACGCCCACACAGATTCGGTAAGGGGAGTCCATAAGGCGCCTGCAGGCATTTCTGAGGGTTATCTTGATTCGGTGAGCGGTATTGAAAGGATCATAACAAAGAGCGAACATGACGGGTTAAATCCCATAGGGATAAATGTCATCCGTTCTTTCCCATCGTCAGGCATCGTGGTATGGGGAGCAAGAACGCTCACTGCCGACCCGGAATGGAAATACATTAATATCAGGAGGCTGTTCCTCTTCCTGGAGGAGTCCATTGACAAAGGCTCACAGTGGGTCGTATTTGAGCCGAACTCGCCCGCGCTGTGGGGCTCGGTAATCAGGAATATAACGGCATTTCTGCTGAGGGTATGGAGAGACGGCGCATTGTTCGGAAGCACGCCGGAAGAAGCATTCTATGTAAAGGTCGATGCCGAGAATAATCCGCCGGAAGTAAGAGATGCAGGGCAGTTGATTATCGAGGTCGGCGTAGCGCCGGTAAAACCTGCAGAGTTCGTAATAATCAGGATACAGCAGAAGACATTGTCAAAATAAATGAAAAATAATTAAGGAGGAAAATAATATGGCAACAGGAGCAAGAACCGATCCGTACAGGAATTTCAGGTTCAGAATCGAGATAGGTGGAATCCAAACTGCAAGTTTTGCAGAAGCCACAATCCCGGATACTACCACAGATTCGGTTGATTACAGGGAAGGAACCGATTTACCGTTCCAGAAAAAACTTTCGGGTCTTACCAAGTACGGGAACATAACCCTGAAGAAAGGGCTCACGGACTCGGTGGAGCTTTATCAGTGGAGAAAGTCTGTTGAAGATGCCGGGGCAATCAAGGCAAGAAAGAATATTTCCCTGGTATTGATCGATGAGGAAGGAAATGATAAGGCGCGATGGGATATTATGGAGGCATGGCCCACAAAGTATAGCCCGTCGGGTTTTAGCGCAAAGGCGAACGAAGTGGTCATAGAGACACTTGAGCTTGTGCATGAAGGGATAAAGAGGACGAAGTAATATGGATTAGCAAAGAAGGAAGCGAAATGGGAATTTTACAGACAGAGCACGATTTTACTTTGCCCATGGGATATGTGGATGAGGCGGGAACTCTTCACAGGGACGGCAAGATGAGGCTTGCCACCGCTGCTGATGAGATACTGCCCATGAAAGACCCGAGGGTGCAGAATAACCCGGCGTATTTGACCGTCATCCTTCTCTCAAGGGTCGTTACGAGCCTCGGGAGTTTGAAGATGGTAAACCCCAAGATTATTGAGGGACTCTTTGCCGGGGATTTCGCATATCTACAGGAAATGTATACGAGAATCAACCAGAATGGTTCGAATGTGATTAAGACGGTCTGTCCGAAGTGTGAGCACAAATTCGATGTAGAGGTGCAATCCCTGGGGGAATAACTGGCTACCCCCACGAGCGCCTCTACGAGGAGGTAGCCTTTCTGGCATACCACTTTCACTGGGACCATGATACGATAATGAACATGGAGCATAGGGAGCGGCAGCAGTGGTGCGAGGAGGTAAGTAAAATAAATGAGAAACTTAACGGAGAGGAATCGAAGAATATGTTTGAAGTATAGGAGCGGCAATGGTTGTTGGAAAACGAAAAGACCCTTATAGCACCTTCAGGTTCCTGGTAGAAATTGAAGGCATAATCGCAGGGGGATTTACCGACGTTTCCGGCTTGAGCATCCAGACAGAAGTCGATTCCATACGGGAAGGCGGAGTCAATGATTTCGAGTATAAGCTCCCCAGAGGTACAAAATACACTGATATTACCTTAAAACGCGGGCTTACCGATTGGGAGCTGTACAACTGGTACAAAGACGTCATACATGGGAAAATCAGCCGGAAAAGCGGCGCTATTTACCTTCTTGACCACGAAGGAAATCAGGTAATGGACTGGTATTTCTTTGAAGCGTATCCCGTAAAGTGGGATGTGTCCTCATTCAATGCGACAAGCAATACGGTTGCAAGTGAAACTCTTGTACTGACCCATCATGGCGTGGTGTAATTGAGGAAGCGGAAGTTACCGTAAGGACAAATCTAAAAACATGAAATTTGATAAAAAATCACGTCTTTTGCAGAACGAACTATCAGCCCGGGCTCCGGGACTTGGCGGTTTTAATTTTTCCAGGCGGATAGCAGGCAAATACGGCATCTTTAGAAAATCAGGCAGGCTGCCTTCACTGATATTCCTGAGATTATCAGGTATGAGGGTAAAGAATAAAAAATTCGCACATAGAGTATCAATTAGCAATTACCTGAAATTCCAGTTCGGCTTTTATTTTGAATTTCTCAGGCAGTTGATAAAAACACCGGATAATTACTATCTCCAGAAACTATACAACTTTATAAATAACGAGGGGTATTTACCGCAAACGGATAAACGACCCGGTCAGGCTACGAAAACATCGGAAAAAACCGCCATCGGCGTTCTTCCGCATATACCATTCGCACCCCCGAAAGTCTCCGGCTTTTTCGGGCAATCATGGCGGGGTGTGGATTTCAAGAGGAAACCCATTCCCCGGTTACATACCGGGCAATCCGGGGGCATGATAAATGATTTTCAGCAACGAAATGACTTAACATTTTTCAACAATTCCGCAGCGTATCAGGGCGACCGGATATTCACACATAAGCAGCTTTCTTCTTCCTACCCCGGTCAGGACGATAAAAAGACAATCGAACCCCTGCCATCCGGAATAAAGGCTTCCCATGATGAAGTTCCTTCGGGACCGGCACGCGCATTAATGAATGCGAAACTGCAGGAAGGTACAAATGATTTCCGGAAAGAAATCACTGTATCGAATATAGATTATGAACTTGTTCCGGAATCCGGCAATGCAGGGAAGAATTTTTTATTCACCCGTTCATATTCGATAATCCGGCCAATTAGAATGGTCACGTATTCTGCGAATGTGACTGTAAGCCATTTGCAAAGATTGTCTGACGCCTGGATTTTCGGTTCACGGCGCTATCAAACCGGTTATCCTTTTGCATCTGGCAAGCAGCCTGGAGAAAGGCATTCTTTTCCCGCAAAAATAATGAACTTCCATTCGGCTGGAAAAGATGCGGTATCAGCAAAGCCATTATATCCGCAAAACGGGGCGGCAACGGACATAAGCTATGAAAATAATCCTCAGGAAAGCGGGACTGAATGGAACTTTTTATTCACCGGCTCGCATCTGGTAACCCGGCCCGTGAATATGACTTTGATATACCCAAACATCTATTCAAACGCCGGGATGAGGGGTTATTTAAAAAGACCTCCCGATATCGAGACGGGTTCACAACACAGGATTATCCAGACTCCTGTATCGGGATTAAGGAATCCTATTAAAGAAAGGGAATTTTTAGAACCGCCGCCCAATAGAATGAATGGTCTCACCACGGCCAAAAAAGTATCCCGGCAGGGTTTAGCAGGAAATGAAGTAAGCCGCGAAAATATTCACAATGAAAAAAATCAATCATTTGAACCGGCGCTTTCAAGAACGAACGGTCATCCTGATACCAAAAATGCCTTATACCGGAGCATGACTGAAACCGGAATAAGCCACAAAAACCTACCCGGTTCGCATCTGATAAGCAGGCCTTTAAAAATGGTTCCCTCAAATACTGTAAATTTTAGCAATTTAAAAAGAACGTTCAATATCGGGAACATACTCTCAAAAAGTAACCGGGGCATTTATCATTTTGTCCCTGCAACACAGCCTTCAAATAATGAAAACCAATCCGGGGAGCCATCGCACATAAAAGCGGATGGGCCTCAGGCAGGTATTCGGGACATGACTGAAAAAAGCACAGAATCATTCCGGCAAGAGAGAACCATCGTGAATACACGCTATGAAAATATTATCAGGGAATATGAAAAGACAGGAAGAAAAAATACAATCCGCGCACCTCGTGGAGGGATAATATTGAAACCGGCTGAAGACCAATTTTCTGACCTGGTTTTTCCCCGGCATGGTATCGATTTGAAATACGGTATTCCCAATGACATGAAAACACCAATGGAGATTTCAACCAGTGCCTATAACTCCTCTCTGGAACTGATTCTTAAAAAACCGGTTGTGCAAAAAACAGAAATTATTCCGGAAAACTATGGATCGGCTGAAAAAACAGCAACCCGGAATATAAATGATACTTTTATCAGGGAATCCTTCAGAGAAAAACCGCTCCATGAGATCAACAGGATTGCCGATACCGTTTACAAGATTATTGAGAAAAGAATCTCGATAGAAAAAGACAGAAGGGGGTTATCCTGATGGTTTCAAAGGCGCAAATAACTGTCCTCGATACGAATGAAACTACCGAAGTGATGTTTAATCCGAAGGAATATACCGTCTCGACACTTGCACAGACAACCGGTGAAGGCTCATCGCTGAGTTTCAATAAGGTAAATATAGCGGATTTCACAGTTACACTGCTCTTCGATACTTACGAAAAGCAAACTGATGTCAGGGAGAAAATCGAAAAGATAACCTCACTCGTTATGCCTACTGTTGAGGGAAAAGAAACAAAAAAACCCCACATATGCCTGTTTAGCTGGGGAAAATTCACTTACAAGGGAATCATATATAAACATGACCAGAAGTTCACAATGTTTCTCCCGAGCGGGATACCTGTAAGAGCGGAACTGACAGTCACCTTCAAGTCTGTTGTAACAACCGAAGAAGACGCGAAGTTAAAAGGAGCGGAAGCCTGCAGGAAATTGTGGACTGTAAAAAGCGGGGACAGGCTTGACCTTATCGCAGATAAGGCGCTCAAGGATGTATCTTTATGGAGGAAAATCGCTGACGAGAACAATATTCTTAACCCGCTTGAGTTTCCAAAAGACAACGACATCGGAAGGACTTTAATAATTCCGGATTAGGGAGTCTTGCCTTATGGTCTCCGATGTAATAAATGTCGCCAATTTCAAGCTGTTCCTGAACGGGAGTGAGCTTTCAAGAGAGTTATTATCAGCCGTGGAAGGAGTGACCCTTGAAGATGAGATCAATCTTCCGGCGATGTTTACTATCAAGTTCAATACGGTTGATTTTTTTAAAGGCGCATGGAGGGGCGTGGATCTTAAGACCTTCAAGGTTGGGGATATCGTAAAAGTCTTCATGGGCATCGACAGCACGGTAGAAATGATGACAGGCGAGATTACCGCCCTTGATTATACCTTCGGGGATTCTTCCTATGTCGAGATAAGAGGTTATGACAGGCTTCACAGGCTCAGGTTTGGAACAATGAGGCGCTCGTTCAAGGATATGAAGGACAGCGATATCGCGTCAAAGGTTGCTTCTGATGCCAGTCTTTCACCCGATGTCGATGATACGGGAACCATCCAGCCGTATATATTCCAGAATAACCAGACCAACTATGAGTTCCTCCTCGAACGCGCAAACCGGATTGGTTATGAAATGCTTGTTGATGATAAGACCTTTATTTTCCGGAAATCGCAGGAAGATAAAACCCCGGAGGTAACACTCCAGTACGGGATAGATTTGCTTAATTTTTCAGCCCGGATAAAAACACTGACCGAAGGAAGCAAGATAGAGGTCAGGGGCTGGAACGTTAAAGACAAGGAGGAAATAACCTCCACAGCTACAAAAGGCAGTGAGAAATCAAAGATGAAAGGTAAAGAATCAGGATATGAAATGTCTGAAAAAGCGTTTACCGCATCTCTGGTCTCTGTAGTGGACGATTTGATCATAGATTCAAAAGACGCTGAAAATATAGCAAAGGCAAAGTATAATCTAAATCTTCAGGAATTTTTAACAGGCGAGGGAATCTGCGGCGGTAATCCGAAAATACGGGCAGGGAAAACCATAGAAATCAAAGGTTTGGGAGACAGGCTCAGCGGCGCATATTATATTGCATCCAGTATTCATTCCATCAACGAGGGAGCATATTCAACGACATTCAGGGTGAGGAGGACAGGGGTATGAGTATTACCGCAATTCTTGAGCAAAGCAGGAGACCCGATTCGAGGATAAACGGAGTGGTTGTCGGGATTGTGACTGATAATAAAGATCCGGATAAACTTGGACGCGTGAAGGTAAAAATACCCCGTTTGAGCGCGGAGGATGAATCGAACTGGGCAAGAGTTATTTCTTTTATGGGAGGGAAACAAATGGGCGGTTTTTTTTTGCCTGAGGTGAATGACGAAGTGCTCGTGGCTTTTGAGTATGGCGACATAAACATCCCCTACGTAATAGGCTCGTTATGGAATGGCAAGGACAGCCCGCCGCTAACGAACGATGACGGGAAGAACAATTTCAGGATCATTAAATCACGAAGCGGGCATGTGATAAGGCTTGATGATACCGATGGGCAGGAAAAGATTGAGATAGTGGATAAATCGGAAAATAACAAGATAATCATCGATACCAAAGAAAAGAAAATCTCCATAATATCAGACAAGGACATCGAAATATCCGCGCCCAACGGGAAAGTGAAAATCGAGGCAATGGATATCGAAACCAAATCATCAGCTTCTACAAAGATTGAGGCTTCATCAACTATGGATCTCAAAGCATCCGCAACCGCGAATCTAAAAGGGGCAACGGTGAACATTAATTAATATGGGACAGCCGGCAGCTAAACAGGGAGACCAGGTAATGGCAACAGATACGCATATTATAATGATACCTGCACCTCCGGGACCGCCTGTGCCTACGCCCTTACCGCATCCTTTTGTCGGTATTATAGACGGCAGTCTCAGCTCGGATGTAAAAATAATGGGAATGGCGGCAGCTACTGTTGATTCAACGGCTTCAAACACGCCGCCGCATATTCCGCAGGGAGGACCGTTCCAGAATCCACCCTCAAACAAGGCGACTATAAAAATGGGAAGTACAACAGTGAAGATAAACGGGAAAATGGCGGCAAGGAACGGCGATATGGCCATGACCTGCAATGACCCCTCCGACCTTCCGGTTGGCACTGTCATGGCAGTCGGTACTGTTTTGATCGGAGGATAAATGACAGATGCAGATTTCTTAGGCAGCGGCTGGAAGTTCCCGGTATCCATTAAAGACGGGAAGATAATTTCTTCCGGGGGTTACGATTCCATCAGGGAATCTATAATGATAATACTCGGCACTGCGAAAGGAGAGCGGGTCATGAGACCTGATTTCGGATGCGGAATCAATGAGCTTGTTTTTGCGCCGAACAATACCTCAACTGCCACGCTCATAACATTTTACATAAAAGAGGCGCTGCTCAAGTGGGAACCGAGGATTGAATTACTGAACGTGAACGCCGAGCCTGACGAAACAGAACAGAACAAACTTATCATAACTATAGATTACATGGTAAAAACGACTAACACAAGGGATAACCTGGTATATCCATTTTACCTTGAGAGGGGGAAGGTTTCATGACCATAGACCCGCCTAAAATCGACTCACGGGACCAGCAGATGTTATTTGAACAGGTAAGGGACCTGGCTCTTTACTATTGCCCTGAATGGAAGAAAGATGCGGCTGCAATCGAGTCGGATAAATACGCCGATGCCCTCATGCACATCTTTTCCAGGATGATGGAGATAATAATCCAGCGGTTGAACAAAGTCCCGGATAAGAATTTCCTGACTTTTCTGGATATGGTAGGGACAGGTTTATTTCCTCCCAGGGTGGCTGCGGCGCCCCTGACCTTTACCATGGCAAAAGGGGAAACTAAATACAGGAAAATACCCTGCGGGACACAGGCAGCCACTGCCCAGACAAAAGAAAAAGAAGCCATCGTTTTTGAAACCACGGAAGACATCACAATTATCCCGCAGAAACTGGCTGGGGCGGTAAGTCTTTCACCGGATGAGGATAAATGGAGTGATCAAACAGCTGTCCTGTCCGGCAATACAACGGAGGCTGTTGTCCTTTTCAAAGGGAAGGAGCTTGTTCCTCACCGCCTTTACCTCGGCAACAGCGTACTTTTCAGCTTCAAGGAAAAGGCTGTCATTACACTTGATATAACTCTCAAAGCCGATATAGCACAGGCTGTTCCCTGGGAAGTGAAATGGTACTATTTTGATGAAAATTTAGCGCCAAAATCCCTAGATGTTGCAGCCGGTACTGACAAGAATGTTGCCGGCCTTTTGAAGAGCGGAAGTTTTAGTTTTGAACCTGTTGGCGGAATTTCTGAAAAGGCATTGATTGGAAGAAATCCGCAGAAAAGCTGGACAAAGCACTGGATTTACGCCGAACTGAATACACCTATTCCAAAAGAAAATCTGCCGTTGATCAATACAATTAAAGCAAGCGTCTCGATAACTCCCGGCTCCCCTGTTCCTCCGGATTTAGCATTTTCCAATAATTTCCAGGTTGATTTGACAAAGGATTTCTATCCTTTCGGAGAAAGACCAAAATTCAATGATACTTTTTATATAGGCTCAAAGGAAGTTTTTTCCAAGAAAGACGCAATCATAACATTAAAATTCAACTTTTCACCTGGAGTGGATTCACCGAACACGGAATCTATAACCCTCGTCTGGGAATTCTGGGATGGAAATAGCTGGAAGACTATATATGAAACAACCCAACAGGGTGTTCCGGCAGAAAAAGGTGATTATAAGTTCACCGATACCACCAATGCCTTTACATTTAAAGCTACACCCCAAAAAAAAGAAGCGACGGTTAAATTCACATGCCCCAAAATAGAAGAGAAAGAAATCAACGGTGAAAAGAATAACTGGGTTCGCGTGCGCATCATTGACGGGAACTACGGCAAGGATGCAAGTTATGACAAGATTTCAATAGATGCAGGCAAAGGTACTGGAAAAATTACGAGCAAGGGTAATATTGTTACGGGGAGTAAGGATACGAAGTTCAAAACTGAGCTCGGTATAGGCGATTCAATCATAGCCGCAAACCAGACCAGAACCGTCACCGGCATTTCCGGTGAAACCTCACTCACCATTGATTCTGCCTTTGAACCAGACCTGGGTTCAACGGATTTTACTATCAAAAAGACGGGATGGCTATACAGGCAGCTTACTTATAAACCACCGTCCATAAGCAACCTGTCGCTTGAATATTCTTTTAATCTATCCGGAAAAGATCTGGAAACCATTCTTACATATAACGATTTCATTTATCGCGATGAAATCGAAGCGTGCAAAGGTGGCAATAAAACCTTCACCCCGTTCCAGCCTGTAGCCGATACCCAGCAGGCGGTTTACCTGGCATTCGACCAGGATATTTCCACGCTTCCGGTGACCATATTCTTCCCGCTCCTTGAAAGTATGTTCACTGTTCTCATGACCCCTGAATCTTACAACCCTCCGGTACTGGCGTGGGAGTACTGGACAGGCAAGACCTGGTCTCTTCTGAGCGTTGAAGACGGAACAAGGAACCTGACCAAAATGGAGATGATACAATTCCTGGCGCCGGATGGCGTGGAAAAGAGATACTGCTTTGAGTTCGGAACAGAATATTACTGGATACGTGCGAGGCTGGATAAAGGCAAGTATGATAACCTGCCCCGATTGAAGGGCATTTACACTAACACAGTATGGGCATATAATCGCATTACAGTTGACAGCGAGATTCTGGGTTCAAGCAACGGGAAAACCGGCCAGGTTTTCAATTTTTCCCATTTCCCTGTTTTGCCGGGACAAAAAATCATTGTGCGGGAGATCTCACTTACCGAAGAGGAGAAATCGACCATCCGCTTTGAGGAAGGGAAGGATGCGATAGAAGAGATAAAGGATGATGATGGCAATGTTATCGGGTACTGGGTGCGGTGGCATGAAAAGAACTATCTTTACTCTTCCGGTCCTTACAGCCGGCACTATATTATTGACCGCAATAAAGGGACGATAACCTTTGGAAACGGCGAAATGGGTATGATTCCTCCTGCAGAAAAGGATAATATCCGGTGCAGTTACCAGTACGGCGGGGGTGTAAAAGGGAATAATGTGGGCGCCCGATCCATAACAAAGCCCAAGACGGTTTTTCCTTTTGTGGAATCAGTAACCAATCATGAGGATTCTGATGGCGGTGAGGACCGGAAGGATCTTGACTGGCTCAGGGAACGGGGACCGCAGACCATCAAACATCGTGACCGGGCTGTCACCTATGAGGACTTTGAATGGCTGGTAAGGGAAGCTTCCCCAAAAGTTGCCAGGGTCAAATGTCTGCCAACCACCGACCCGGGTGAGAATTTCAGGCCAGGCTGGATTACTATGATTATTGTCCCTGATGAACGCGAAAATCCCAAACCTATCCCGGGCAGGGGAATGATTAATGAAATCCAAGACTATATTTTCAGCAGAACGTCCACATACCTCACAACCTGCCCTTCCCAAATTAACCTTATTGGCCCGGGCTATATTCAGGTGGGAGTGGAAGCGAAGGTGCATTTCATATCGATTGCCGATGCAAAAATCATCGAGGGAAGAATCATCGATAATCTTAAGCGGTTTTTTCACCCGCTTATTGGCGGCCCGGAAAAAGAGGGATGGGATTTTGGCAGAAATGTATACATATCACAAGTTTATGATGTCATCGAAAATACAGACGGTGTGGATTATGTGGATGAACTGGTTCTTAACGCTTCGATCCAGATCTATAAATTGATTTTAATGGAGAGTTTAATCCTCTCCGATTCTTACCCGGAGAATAGCCGGATAGAAACAATTGATGGAAAAATCTCATTTTCCCTGGCTGAAAAGCTTCCTGAAGGTAAGATAGATGCGCTCACTGTTATGGGTTTTAAGGAGGGGGACAGTATCATCCTGAGCCATCCGGATAAGTATTTGTTTTGCTGGGAAGAAATTCCAGGAAGCGATAGCGTAAGACTCATAGACTTTCTAAAGCAGAATTATAGTATTGATTGGGTAAAAACCGGAAAAATTGATAAAATCGATAACTATAAGACCATAATAGTTTCTACTGAAAAAAATTATCTTACACTGAATCTTAACACCGACAAAACTAAAGTTAACCTAATAATCGATGATGGTAGAACCGATGAATTCACTGTTAAGCCGGAAAATGATAAGCTAAAAATATACCAGGATAAAAGGGTAAGCCTCGTAATAAAATCCGTGTCCCATGAGATGTTGGGTGATATCCTTGAATGCGAGCCGTCACAGGTTGATGATGAATATCCTGCGGGCAGTATAGTTAAGACCTCTGACGGGAGGATTAAATCTTTTACTCTCAATAAGGTTCCCGCAGGCGATATAAGTCTTAATCCTCTCAAGATATCAATCCTTAATGTCGGCGATAGTTTTGTCCTGAGCCTTAAAGATGATTCTTCAAAACGATTGACCGGAATGATAAAAAAGGTAAGTAATTCTGAAAAAATTTTCATTGAAAAAAACTACCTTGTTTATTCAGGTGAGCATGCAATAAACACAAAACCAAAAGAGGAACTGGCATACCGGTATCTCATAAATACAAATACAAAAGAAATCCATGACCTGAGCAGGGTACTACCGAATTGCAACCTGAACCAGATGCAGAAAGACCATATGATATTTACCCGAACCCTCGATAAGATTGATGAATACGACTACTGCGGCTGGTGTTTCGGGCCCGAAATGTCAACACACTGAGGAGTAAAGATGTCCATACCCATACCCAACCTGGATGACAGAAGCTTTGAAGACCTGATGAAAGAAGCCAGGGCTCTTATTCCGCGCTACAACAAAGAGTGGACAAACCATAACCCTTCCGATCCCGGAATAACATTCCTTGAGCTCTTCTCATGGCTTGGCGAAATGGTGATTTACAGGACAAATCAGGTTCCCGATGAATCCTATATTAACTTTTTAAAGCTAATAGCAGGGGTCCCGCAAAAGGATGAACGTAAGAGATTGCTGAGCGGACCTTTCTTATTCTCATGGAATACGATTCAAAAGAATGATTTCGCAGGATTCCGGACCTTTCTCAAGGGCGATTTTGATCTGGATTGGGCAACCAAAACAAAAATTATCGGAAAAATTGACGATAAAACCCTCATCGCGGTCGAGGAAAAAGGTATAAACCGGGTGGAGTTAATCCTTGGCAAGAAAGAAGATAAGGCAAATCTAAAGATAAATGGATGCCGGACCCGTTACCTGCATGTTGAAAAAAAGAATGGCGACCTGAACATCTACAATGTTCCGGACCTGGATATTGAATACAGAAAGCTATTGAATTTGCTTCGGGATATTGAGGATATTGAGGATGGAAAAAAGAAAAGTGTAATCGAAATCAAGGAAGCCTCTGTGGGTTATATGGAGTCGGGGTACAGGGCTGTCACTTCCATGGATTTTGAAAATAAAGCTCTTGACTGTATGAAGAAATTACAAAACAGTCCGGAAGGAAGAGCTGTTTGCATGAATAACAGGGATCTGGAATACAGTACTGTAGATGTAGAAAAGCCAGGCCATGTATCTATAATTATAATCCCCGCCTGGATAGAAAATTCCAGGTACTGTGAAGAGTATCTGTTTTGCTTTGATGATATTCCGACAACCGATAGCGCCATATTTAAAAGTTACATAAGAAAGAATTATGATGCAAACTGGGTGAAGGATGCACAAATTAAAAAAATCGATGAAAATAACATCAATCTATCCATTGAAAATCATTCCCTCCGGCTCAGCCTGAACAAAGAAAAAACAAGAGCTGTTTTGACAATTGATGATGTCAGGGCCGATAAATTCAATGTCAAAATGGAGAGCAATAAACCGAATATATATTCAGGTTCAAAAGACAAACCGAAGCCGTCGCGTTTGTTGAAAGAAGAGGTAAGGGGGTATCTGGAAGCAAAAAAATTGATCACAACAAGAGTGCATGCGGTTTCCCCTTTTTACAAGGATGTATTCCTCAAGGTATGGATAGCTCTTAAGAAAAATAAAAATGAAGCGCAGGCTATACAAGAGGCTACATGCAGGATATATGAATACTTTCATCCCGTTACCGGCGGTCCTGAGGGGACGGGATGGCCGCTTGGAAGGAATGTCTACCGGTCTGAACTCTATCACCTTCTGGAAGGGATAGCCGATATCGACCACATTGCGAAGATATGGATAAACGGCGATGCGGATGTGACCTCTGCGGAGATAAAAAAACATCAATTAATCGCATTGCCCGAATTAACAGTGGAAAAGGCGCCTTATGAATAATAAAGAAAATCAAAGTAAGTATCTCCGGTACCTGCCCGGGATTTACCAGCCTGAAGAAAAGGATAATTTCCTGGGAAGATTCCTGAAGGCGTTCGAAAATATCCTTTCAGCCTACTCTCTGCCGCAGGTGGATATCAAGAACCCGGCCAGTCTGGCATCCAGACTTCGGGATGTTAATGATCCTCTATCCCTGTACTTAAGGAAGTTATTTTCACAGGAAACGGTATCGCTGCTAGATGGGTATGACGGTTTGAGTCCCCCGTCCGAAGCTCTCATAAACGCTTTGTCCGTGGAATTTAACAATCTGCTCCTCAAACCGGTATACGATGATAAAGGTTTCAGGCAGGTAATATTAACCGGTCCGACAAAAGAACCCATCAAAAAAAAGCCGGGAGGCAATGACCTTGTCCTTCTGAATTTGAGCGTCCTGGAAGAAGCGTTTCCAAACGATATCGGGAAAAAGAAAGGTATAGAAGAAATACTGGATTGTATCCAGGATTACTTTGATCCTGATAAAACCCCGCTGGAATTCCTGTCGTGGCTTGCGGGATGGATGGCATTAATCCTTAAGGAGGAGAAAGACTGGAACGCTGATAACGCCAGAAAGAAACGCGACCTGATAGCTAAAATCATACCATTGTACCAGAAACGCGGAACACTGGACGGGCTTAAAGAATATATTAAAATATATGTTGGCGAGGATGTCAAGATATCCATATTTGAATTTTTAGATCCGTTCAGGGTGGGAGCCACTTCGACCGTTGGAATGAATACAGTGGTGGGGGAAGGGCGTCCCTATTATTTCCAGGTTTTCATGGAATTGCCCATGCTTGACCGGGTTATGCTTGAAAAAAAGAAGAAAGCTATCATAGATATAATCGACCAGGAAAAGCCTGCCCACACGTACTACGTGCTTGTAATCCAGGCCCCGACCATGCAGATATCCTACCATTCCACAGTGGGAGTAGATACACTGCTTGGCGGCCTGATCATGGGGAAAAATAACGACTGAGAGGACAGAGAGTTGATTAAAAAAATTGTATCTTATGTTGATAAAATTAAGGAGGTAAAAATAAATGGCAGAAGTTAAGAGAATGCGGTATTTTGATGGTCTTTTCCTCAAGCAGGAAGAGTTTAACCTGGAACAGAATTATCATATCCGAATGCGGCGCCTTCATAACAGGCATCTCCACACACAGGGGATAGTTTGGGGTCTGGATGTTAAAGTTGAATCCGGTAAAGTCGTAATCGAGCCTGGAATGGCTATTAACACAATTGGAGGCTCACAGGATGAAGGTAATGAGAATGAAGACATAAGCCAGGAGATTGTCCTTTCAGAGCCTGCTACTGTGCCTCTTAGCACTGCCGAATTGCAGGCAGGCGTGTATATTTATATTTATCATAAAAAGGAAGCTGCAGATGTAGTACAGGACAGGGGCGGCACTGATAAGATCCACTGGGTTGAGAAAGCCGTAATCGACAGGGATACAAACAGGTTAAATATTAAAGAAAGCGAAGGGAAAATAATACTCGCCCTGGTTCAAATTACCGGCGACATCATCAACGTCAGTTATTTTGATAAAGACGGCACTACGCCATTGCGTACCTATGCGGGAGCCTACGGCAAATTGACGCTGTCAATTGAAAACGAAACCTACGAGCCTTTGATTGAAGGAAAGAAAATTGATGGTAAAAACGGGATTCTTGTCACCTCGCAACTAACTAAATTCAGCGGCGCCCTCTCTATAAAGGAAGGCATTAAAGGCGGTCTGCATATTGGCGGGACTTCCGACCCCGGGGATAAAAATCTGGTTGTAGATGGTGACTGTACTATTTATGGAAATCTTGATATTAAGGGTTCTACTACAACAATCGAGACCAAAACGCTGGAAGTTGTAGATAATGTCGTCATAGTGAATAAATATCCACCACAGCCCACCCCGAAGACTATTAATGGAGGTCTTGAGGTTTTCCGCGGGGGCACAGTAAAAAACGCCCAGATAATCTGGGATGAATCCGCAGATAAATGGAAAATCGGTCTTGAAGATAATTTAGCGGATGTTGCTTATGGTGCCAGTTGGGTGGCTTTAACCGACAACTCGGTTGCCAATACACTCCACAGGCACAGTAAAATTGTAAGCGCCGACGGCGCTGTAGATCCTGCCCTGCTCGTTGATAACTCAGGCAATGTTGGTATCGGGACCGGGACGGCAGATGCTGAGAATGCCGAATCGTGGGGCAAGGTTCTTGATATCGTGGGTCAGAAGAGTGTAAAATTGTCTGTCAGAACGGCCGGAACGGCTGGCATAGATGCGCGGGTTCTGGCGCATGATTCCGGCTGGTGGGGCGCGCCTGCCGGAATGATAATCGGAACGAATACCGCACATCCGCTGAGTTTCGGGACAGCTTCAGTCTCCAGGATGACGATAGACGGCTCCGGCAGGGTCTGCATCGGAACGTCGGCTGCTGCGCGGAAGCTCCAGGTCGATGGCGATGTATTAATAAATGCAGGAAGTCCAGCCGGTAATGCGGGGCTGGAGATTCGCGGAACACCCGGAAGCTGGGGTCCTTCAGTCGGTGTGAATAACGGAAAGCAGGAATGGAGAATTGCTTCAGGGGATGATAATTCTCTCAAGTTCGTTAAGATCACGGGAACTGCTTTCACCCCTTTCACTATAAACAACAATTCATTCCAGGATGCTCTCGTACTGGCAGCCAGTGGCGTAGGCATCGGGACCGCGGCGCCTTCTGAGAAGCTGGAGGTTAACGGCAGAATCAAAGCTGCTGCATTTATCGGCGATGGCTCATTGATAACCAATCTTCCAATCGGTCAGTGGTTTACCAATACCAAAGGGATTTATTATGATAAGGGCTATGTCGGCATAGGAACTAAAAATCCCGGGGCGAATCTTGAAGTCAAGAGCGGTGAGAGCATTTTCAGGGCATCAGATCTGGCGCCGGATGATTTCATTAAAATAAATGCAACGAATGAAACCTTAACAACAATTCCTCCCCCGATACCAATACAACCGCCAATAATTATCGGTCCGATTACTCCAGGCCCATCAGTAGTTTCAACAGTGCCCGGGGTTATTCCTACAGGACCCGGGCCGGTTATATCACCAACAGGTCCGTCTGTTAAACCGGTAGCTGCAACGGGTCCTGCCATTTCAGCGGCTACGCTTGGTACAATTCCAACGGCTGCAATCGGAACAAGAGTCACACCAACGAGTACGACAGGGACGAGGACGCCAGTCATGTCTGCTGCGACATTAGCAGCCCAGCCGGTTATTTCAACCGCAGCAGCATCAGCAATAGGTTCCATCGGTACAATGGGGACAATCGGGACAGTCGGAGGAGCGCCGGTAGCGGGAGGGCCGACAATCCAGTTTTTTGAGGCTAACGCCCAGAAAGCGAACCTGTGGTGGAAGAGAGGCGGGGCATTTTTAATAAACAGTGTCGGTAGTACAAATACTTCTATTAATCCCAATGGAGGCAATGTCGGGATCGGGACTCCTAACCCGCAGGATAAACTGGATATGAGTTCTGGAGCGATAAGGTTCTATTCGGGAACTGATTATCAAAGGATTTTTGCCAATAGCTGGGGCGTGAATATTTTTACGAATAAATTAGTCAACAGCGGACTAAGAGTAGGAGAAATATACGGAGGTCTTGGTTTATATGCCGGAGATGGAGTAACCGCTTATCATCTGGGATTAGTCGCAGGAAGCGGAATGGGTGTGGGTATTGCAGGAAATGCTACAAACCCCTTCACAGGTAATGGTTTATTCGTAGCCAGTAATGGCAATGTCGGCATAGGGACAACAAGTCCTTCCGAGAAGCTTCATGTTACAGGTAATTTGGTCATAGATGGAAATCGCACTTTCTTAAAAGGACTTGATACTTCTGGCAACCACTGGATCATGGCTGGAGGTACCGTGGAAGGTACGAATAGTGCAATCAGTCTTAATCCAAACACAAAAAAGTTCTCTGTCGGCCCGGGATGGGCAAAAGCCTTTATGGCTCACCATCCGCTGGATCCGGAAAATAAATATCTTATCCATACCACGCTTGAAGGACCTGAGAACGCGGTTTTCTATCGCGGGGAAGCGGAACTTTCCGAGGGCAGGACAACGGTCCAGCTTCCTGATTATTTTGAAGCATTGACGAGGAAGGAAAATAGGACTGTCTTGATTACACCCAAATTTGAAGGTAATTCCCCGGTTTCTATGCTTGCAGCCTCGGAGGTCGATGACGGCAAATTCGATGTGAAAATGATCGACCGCAAGAACCCATCCCAGAAATTCTATTGGGAAGTCAAAGCAGTGAGAGCTGATATTGGAATACTGGACGTGGAAGAGCAAAAGTTACCCGCGCAGTAAATGGGGAAAGAAAGATGAAAGATGCAAAAAGGGTAAAGAAAGAGAGAAATCTATCGGAAGCGAATGAAGCGGATGTAATCGCGGCGAATGTTTTTTTGGATACCGAAAAAAGTCCTAAAACGGAATTGAGCGTTACAAGAAGGGATTTAGAAAAACCTCTTGCCAGTCTCAAGATGATGGGGGCGGGCAATAACGATTTCCAGGGTGTTCTGGCAATCAGTACCGCCAACAGCGGAACTCCTGGCGGGCCGCTTGTGGAACGAATGAGAATCCATACGAACGGCTACTTGGGCATAGGAACGGACAACCCCAAAACGCCGCTGCATATTCCAGAGCAGGGACTTCAGATAGGAACAAGCGCCCAGGCGTCCGATAATTTTCATATCGTCTCCGATTTAACAGGGAATGCCAGAGGGTTGAGATTATTAAACGGGAATTACGGCGCAGGAACACCTCTCCTGACCGTCCTGGCAAACGGCAACGCAGGCATCGGGACGACCGGACCAGCACAGAAACTTGAAATCAGTGGAGCAAATGCAGGATTAGCGATTGGAGGAAGATGGAACGATCCCATTGTGTACACGAGTTATTTTGGTAAACCAGCTAATGACGGTAGTTGGGGTAATGGTTCTGCCTACTTGAAGTTCATTGATGATGTCACTTCAGCCGACCAATCAATTAAGGGTACAAGGATAGAAGTCTATACGCATAAATATGGTGGGGCGACTAACTTTGCTGCGGTATTTGGAGCAAATGGCAACATCGGTATCGGAACGACTAGTCCGCAGGCGAAGCTGGACGTCGCCGGAAATATCAAATGCGGGACATCCCAAACAGTCAAAAAGGAATCTGCAATAACTTTCAGCGGATTGAACGGGGATGCGGACAAGATTTACGAGCTGCGTTTATTTGGCAGGATGGACACAGCAGGGGCAAATAAAAATATAAGGCTGGGTCCCAACAAGAATTTCGCCACATCCGGATTTAGAAATTTAACTCACAGATTTTTTGAGATTGGCAATAACGCAAATAGCGACATTAATATCAGGAACAACGGAGGTCTCACTTTAGGGTTTACGGACTGGAATGCAGATGGCGATATCTTCATCATGGCAAGATTCTATGCAGCGACTGGGAAAAGCAGAGCCCTGGAAGCCACTCACCTGTATACCAATTCGGCTTCCGGAGCCGACAGGGAATTATGTGGAAGCCATATTGGATGGTGGTCGGATACCACGACCAACATTACCTCTCTTGTAATTGATTTTAACGGAGGAGCTTTTACAGGGACAGCCTTGCTGACAACGGTTCAACCCTGAAACCTGAACGATAGAGTCCGGCGCATTTTAAAATTTTTATTTTGTTATTTAAGAGAAGAAAGAGGAAGATAAATATGACGGATACGAAAAGAGTAAAGAAAGAGAGAAATCTATCGGAAACGTTTGGAGCGGATATAATTGCGTCGAATGTTTTTTTGGATTCCGAAAATAGTCCTGCAACTGAATTGACCGTTACAAGAAGAGATTTAGAAAAACCTCTTGCCCGGATCATGATGATGGGAGCGGGAAGTGATTTCCAGGGAGTTCTGGCAATCAGTACCACCGGACCTAAAGGCGGTCCTCTTGAAGAACGTATGAGAATCCATACGAACGGCAACGTGGGTATCGGGACGCCGGAGCCGGCAGAGAAGCTGGATGTCTCAGGTACTGTAAAAGC
Organism: Candidatus Methanoperedens sp.; assembly: GCA_049303315.1. Taxonomy (GTDB): domain Archaea; phylum Halobacteriota; class Methanosarcinia; order Methanosarcinales; family Methanoperedenaceae; genus Methanoperedens. The sequence continues at coordinate 131,824 of JBAQMZ010000015.1, read as the reverse complement.
AGCATCATTTGTGGGCGATGGCATTATCCTGAAAGGAATGATCGTCATGTGGTCGGGAGCAATAAACGCTATACCTAACGGGTGGGCGCTTTGTGACGGCAATAAAGGCACACCTGATTTAAGGAACAGGTTTATTGCAGGTGCAGGAGACAAATATAAACCAGGTGAGACCGGCGGTATGGATACTGTAACGCTAAATGTGAAGCAAATACCTGCGCATGACCATGAAGGTGATACCCAGCCAGGCGGCCAGCACGAGCATCGCACTGAAGGCCAGGATGCCTATGGTCTGGCATGGCGAAAGCGGACTTATCCCGGTGACACGACAGTAAAAATGGGGTATGGCGGTGGATGCGGCGGCGATCCGAATAATGAGATGTGGAGGGGTCATGCGCATTCAGACTCTGTAGGTCAACATGCCCATCATTTTAAGACAGCTTTGAATGGCGGGAGCGAGGCTCATGAAAATCGTCCTCCTTATTATGCTTTAGCTTACATAATAAAACTTTAAATCGGGTAGAAAAAGACGATGATGCCTGAAGGAAATTGATAGAGTAAAAAGAAAAAAGGAGAACTAATATGAAACAACAACTGGAGCAGCGTCTCAAAGAACTCAGGGCCGAATTCGATTCAGGCCAGAGGACCCTTGGAGAACTGGAGATAAAACAGGCGAACCTGAGAAATACCCTGCTGCGCATCAGCGGGGCGATACAGGTGCTGGAGGAGGAATTAGCGAGAGAGAACCAGCCCGGATTGAATAATATCGAGAAGTTTGGAGAGATTCCCAAAATTGAACCTGCTATGGAATGAATATTAGTTCGCAGAAGTTCACGGTATTAAAAATATAAGGAAATGTGAATCCCATCTGAGCATTCATTTTTTAACCTTCCAGTTCACCCAAGTATGAGCTTTGCGCCTGCGATAACAAGGACTACTGCGAGCAGGCGGTAGAGGGTCGCATTTACGAACCTGCGACTGCCCAGGCGAGAGCCGATTATCCCGCCAAACACCGCCGCAAACGCCCAGGGATAGATGACATCAGGCAGAAATTTGACGCTTACAAGATGCCCGGAAATTCCGGCTATGGAGTTCACAAGGATAAAAGCGGCTGAGATTCCGGCAGTTTCCTTTGTTCTTGCCCAGCCCATGAACAGGAGCAGGGGACTCAGGAATATGCCGCCTCCCACGCCAATTGCACTGGATAACAGTCCAATCCCGGCTCCGAAAAGCATAGCCCAGAGAACCGGAACCGGTTTAAAAGCATCTGTAACCGCAGAGTGCCGGAATTGAAAAAGCCGGTATGCTGCGAACAACAGGACTAAACCAAGGACTTGCCTGTAAACAGAACCCGGAAGAGATAAAGCCCCTCCGATAAACGCAAATGGAATCGAACCGGCAGCAAACGGCCAGAAGATATTCCATGAGAAATAGCCCGCCCGGTAGAACTGCAAAGTTGCGATTGAAGCCACAAGAATATTTAATAAAAGAGCCGTTGGCTTCATTATATCAGGAGCAAGACCGAATAATGCCATTGCTGCCAGATACCCGGAAGCTCCGGCATGACCTACCGAAGAATAGAGCAGGCCTGCTGCAAAGATAAGAACTGAAAGAAGAAAAATATCATCCATACGGCTCTCTATTAGTTCCTGCCGAACTCCCTTTCAATATTATCCAGCAATAAATTCAACAATTTATTTATTTCTCGCACATTATTATACTGCGATGCGATTTCATCCGCTGCCTGTATGTATTTCCCATCCACAATCTCATCTGCGCAGTTCTGTAACATGAGGTTGATACTCTCAACAGAATATTCGATATGGAACTGCAATCCTATTACGCGTCCATACTCAAATGCCTGGTTCGCGCATCCTTCACTTTCAGCTATTCTTACAGCGCCAGGCGGTATTTTGAATGTATCGCCATGCCAGTGGAAAGCGGTAAATGTATTGGGAAGGGTATTGAAAACCGGGGAATTTCTTGCTTCTCCGGTCAATGAGACAGGGAACCATCCGATTTCCTTGGATTTGTTCCTGCTGACCCTGCCGCCAAGGACATCCGCAATCAGTTGGGAGCCAAGGCATACTCCCAGGACGATTTTTTTGCCCGCAATGGCTTCTGCAATGAAATTCTTTTCTTCACTTAGCCAGGGGTATTTTTCTTCCTCGTAGATGTTCATCGAGCCGCCCATGATGAAAAGCCAGTCAAAATCGCTCATGTCGGGGAGTTCTTCGTTATTGAAAAGCAGCGTTCTTGATATAGTGTGTCCTCTGTTCTTTGCCCAGACTTCGATGTTTGCCAGACCTTCGAAAGGTTCGTGTTCAAGGGAATGGATTCTCATCGCTTTTCCTCCTGCATTGCCTGACAATCAAACCTGTATGTATGCAATATATCATCTACCCTAATAATGCCTATCGTTTCTCCATGTTCAATCACTACTATATAGGATTCCTTGCTGCGTTCGAACATCGCAATGGCATCCGTGAGCCATTTATCCGAGTCAATTGTTAGCTCTGGTGAGTGCATGATTTCCTCCACTGAAATATCCAGATTTGCATTCTCTGCCACGCACTGCATGACATCTTCCACTGAAACAATGCCGGCAAGCCTGCCGTTTTTACTGATAAGCACGCTTGCAATTTTGTTCTTCTTCATAAGCTTTGCAGCCTCAACAAGTGTTGTCCTGGTGGGAACGACCACCGGGTTTTTCAGGAGGATGTGGCTTATTTTGGACATATTTTCATAACCTCGTTTAGTTTTAATCACCAACCCTGACCTTCGGTTCGCACACAATATTCTTCTTCGGGCATCCCCGCGCACATGCACCGCAGCCGATGCAGTTCTCAGGATGCGCCACGGTCATGACCTTCGCACCACACAGGTCATCGCTATTGGGGTGGTCGATATATTCAAACACTCCGCGCCCGCATATCTTGAAGCACTTACCGCAGCATCCACAGTTGTTTATGTTGCTTCTCACCACAAAGGTGGGAGTAAAGCTCCCGCCTGAGGCTGTTATTCCTGTTACGTATTCCATATTTCCACCTCACTGGTGCAGCTTGTCGGGGTCATACTTGTGTCCAAGGATTGCGTTTGTCATCTGGTCAAGCAGGTATATCGAGCCGTTGTAGCCCATTATGGAATAGCGATAGACACCAACACGGTCATACACAGGGAAACCAAAGCGTACAAGCGGGACAGCCTCATCATCTGCTATGTCTTTACCCTTGGAGTTTCCAAGTATCAGTTCTGCCCCATGGGTTTTTACGACCTCATGGAATTCGTACAGGTCTGTACCTTCGAGTATCTGAGTATCTGTCCTGTATTCGCTATTCACTGCCTTTATATCAGGTGCAAAGTCCTTGTGCTTTGTAGCTGTCATTGCCACTGTCGGGTTCATCCCTGCTTCAGCGCAGAACCGCACGATGGCGGAGACGATATCGGGATCGCCAAATATCGCCACCTTCCTGCCGAACATGTAGTGATGCACATCCACCATGCTATCAATAAGTCGTCCACGCTCCCTGATTATCTCTTCCGGAATCGAAGCGCCGCTTAACTTGCAGATATTCTGTATAAACCTGTCCGTGTTGATGACTCCTATGGGGGCAGGGTCAAGCACAGAAGGCACGTTGAACTTATTCCTGAGATACGTAGCTGCCGAACCCGCTGTCCTGCATATCGCCATTGTGCCAAGCGAGTTTGCAGAATCTGCTATGTCGGCGAGACTTGTCCCTCCGTCGGGCAGTAATGGTTTGTGCCCTCCAGGCAATATAGGAGTATCAAGGGTTTCGGAGATATCTGACAGGAATATGCTTTGCACATTCATTAAGCGCAGCATGTTCTTTATCTCCCTGATGTCGCCGGGATTGATGATTCCCGTGATAATGTTTATTTTGTTATTTGGCTCACCCTTTACTGCCAGTGTTTCCACAAGCGTCCGCAGGGCATTGTCATATCCTGTGAGATGCGTGCCTACATAGCTTGGCGTGGACGCGGGGAATATCTTCATAGTATCATCCGCCAGCGCTTTCTTTGCTATCAGTTTCACATCGTCGCCTATGGTCTCGCTCATGCAAGTTGTGCAGATACCTATGGCAGCCGGGTTCAGCCTGGATTTGATGTTCTTTATCGCTTCTGTCAGGTTCTTTGCTCCTCCATATACTGCGGCATCCTCAGCAAGCGATGAAACTGCAACTTCGGCAGATTCCCTGAAATGGCGCGCGATATTGTAGCGCGGGTAAGTGCTGCATCCCTGTGAACCATGCACCAGCGGCACGCAACCATGCACTCCCATATAGGCAAGTATGGCGCCCATAGGCTGGCACATCTTGGGCGGATTGATAGTTACGCTTCTCGTCATCTAACTCACCTCCAGCGGCTTGTTTATGAACTTCCACACAGGGCTATTTACCGCAACATCAATATCCCTGGCAAAATTCACGAATCCTTCAAAGCCTGCATAGGGTCCTTCTTCGTAGGAATGTCCGTTGATAAAGGGAATGCCAAGCTTGTATGTCAGGTATTTCTCCTTTAATCCGCCGATAAAGAAATCGGGCTTTAGCTTGACAAGGTACTCCTCTATCTCAAGGGCATTGGGATTGTCTATGCAGATATGCCCGGGCTTCGCCTTGGACATTATCTTCTCATAGTCGTCCTTGTGACCGAACGTGGTTGCTGTAAAGATGGTCTCGATGCCCAATTCCCTCATGGGATCAATCCAGTGCCATGCGCGCGGCGCTCCCTGGTATATGAAGCACTTCTTGCCCTCAAGTCTCCTTCTATAGTAATCGATACTGGGCTGGTACTTTGCAATCTCTTCTGCAATGACCTTTTCTGCAATCTCCTCGAGGTGGAAGAATTTTCCTACATCGCGAAGAGCCTCTGCGGTCTGTGCCATGCCAAACAGGGACACATTGATATAAGGAATGTTATACTTGTCCTGTATCATCTTTGCGATATAGGTGGATGACCTCTGGCACTGTACTATGTTCAGTTTTGCCCTGTGCATTGGCGGAAGATCGCTGTACGAGGCATTGCCTGTGAACACAGAGAGGACTCTTACACCCATTCTTTCAAAGAGGGGCTTGACTATCCAGGCATCGCCGTCGATGTTGAATTCACCGATTATGCACATGTCGTAGGGTGTGGTTGTTTCGGGTTCCTCTGTTCCAACCACCTTCTCAAACAGCGTGCGGTTGGCTATGTGATGTCCTAATGACTGGCTCACGCCCCTGAAGCCTTCGCAGTGGAACGGCACAACGGGTATTCCGATTTTCTCGGAAGCCTGCTTGCATATCGCTTCGGTATCGTCGCCTATCAGCCCGACCACGCATGTGGAATAGACAAACACTGCTTTGCCTTCGGGAAAAAGCTCATGAGATTCTATTATTGAATTATAAAGTTTTTTTGCGCCCCCGTATATCACACTTTCTTCGGTCAGGTCTGTACTGAAACAGTACTTCCTGTGCAGCTTCATGTCCGAAAGGTTCCTGCGCGTGCCCCAGGTATAGTAGGCGCATCCTATGGGGCCGTGCACCAGTTGTATCACGTCCTTTACAGGACCGCCTACTACACCCCTGCAACCTGCGAACGTGCAGCCGCGCTCGGTCATGTCACCGGGCACTGTCTGGACATTGCACATGGGCAATACAATGTTCCCGGGTTCATGACATACAATGTGCGGCTGGCGCTGCGGTATCGGGATATCGCATTGCGGTAATATTGTTGTCATTTTTTAGTTCTCCTTTTTTAGTAAATTTTTAACCGCAGATGAACGCAGATTTGTTGTCTGTGTATCTACGGTTTGTTTTCACTTCAATGCCTGTTCTTTGCTCTCTCCTGTTCTCACTCTTACTGCATCTTCCACAGGGCACACGAAAATCTTGCCGTCTCCTATGTGCCCGCTCTGATTTGTCCTGATTATGGTCTCAACCACTTTCGGGACATCCTCATCCTCGATCACTGCATATATCATCCTCTTGGGAACAAAGCGCATGCTGACACCAGTATTTTTTTCCTCCACCTCTGTGAGTGTGGGATCAAGTTCATAATTCCATCCCGGCAATCCCTTCTGTTTGCCCCTACCTTCCACGCTTACCATTGTGAGCGCCGGAATCCCTATTCCCAGAAGACCCGCCTTGGTCTCCTGCAGCCTGTGTCTTCGAATTATGGCGATAACTTCCTTCATGATTTCACCTATAATCCGGATGCGCCAGTCCTCACAGTGTACGCTTCTGAAACATCGGTCACGAATATCTTGCCGTCCCCGATATTCCCGGTGCGCGCGCTGTTCTGGATTACGTTCACTGCCTTTGGAACGTCCCCGTCCTCCACGACCAGCATCAGCATCACTTTGGGCAGTTCATCATAACACACTGTCCCTACCCTGATTCCTTTCTGCTTGCCGCGCCCGAATACGTTCATCTTGGTCATGGAGTAGAATCCTTCTTTTTCCAGGTGCTCCACAACTTTTTCTTCCTTGTTTGGTCTGATTATTGCACGTATCATCTTCATGTTTTCACCTCTCCACGATACCGAATTCAACCATCATGTTCTCAAGCTCCTGCATAGGCATGGGCTTCGGGATCACGAAATTCGTGTTTTCTATGATGTTTTTTGCAAGGGAACGATATACCTCAGCCTGCTTGCATGTGGGGTCAAAGTCTATGACAGTTTTGCGGTTTATCTCCGCCCGCTGAACCATATTGTCCCGCGGCACGAACTGGATCAAATGTGAACCTATCTTCTTTGAGAATTCAGTGAGAAGCTCAAGTTCATTATCCACGTTGCGGGAGTTGCATATAATGCCGCCCAGGCGCGCATCGCCGTTCTCCGCGAACTTCACTATGCCCTTGCAGATGTTGTTGGCTGCGTAAAGAGCCATGAGTTCCCCGCTTGCCACGATGTATATTTCTTTGGCATAGCCCTCGCGGATTGGCATGGCAAACCCTCCGCATACAACGTCTCCGAGCACGTCATAGAAGACGAAATCGAAGTTCTCGTTATATGCACCAAGCTCTTCCAGGAGCTTGATGGCTGTGATGACGCCTCTTCCTGCACAGCCCACGCCCGGCTCGGGACCGCCTGCCTCGACGCACTTTATCCCGCCAAAGCCTGTGTGCTGGACAACATCAAGAGTCACACCGGCTGGGCCGTTGTCGCGCATGGTGTCCAGCACCGTCGCCTGCACTTTTCCCCAAAGGAGCATCCTCGTTGAATCTGCCTTGGGGTCACACCCTATCTGCATTACGCGCTTCCCCATGGAAGCAAGCGCTGCTGTAAGGTTCTGGGTCGTTGTGGACTTACCGATTCCACCTTTTCCGTATATTGCTATTTGTCGCATTTTCCTCCTTAGACGGTAGTCAACTGGTGACCTAATTATATTTAAAGATTTTCAGTATAAAGATGTTAGTTATGATAATATTTATATAGTATAACATGTACAGTAGATAGCCGTATGCCTTATAATGGTATCTCATAGGAGGAATAATGAAAATGAGTTTAAAAAAATCGATATACTGGTCAGTAATAATGGTTCTTCTACTCCTCTCTGTACCCGCTCTGGCAGCAGATGCACCAAAAGTAGATTCAGGCGACACCGCATGGGTTCTTGCGAGTTCGGCGCTCGTAATGATAATGACACCTGCTCTGGGTTTGTTCTACGGCGGTATGGTGAGGAAGAAAAACGCACTCTCAACAATAATGTTCAGCTTTGCGATTCTTGCATTAATAAGCGTCCAGTGGGTGCTTTATGGCTACAGCCTGTCTTTCGGCCCGGACGTAGGCCACGTAATCGGCAACCTTGATTGGCTCGGGCTTAACGGTGTAGGCCAGGAGCCTAATACCGATTATGCAGCAACCATTCCTGCCCTGGCATATATGATATTCCAGGCTATGTTTGCCATAATTACAGTTGCGCTTATTTCCGGCGCTTTCGTTGAGCGCATAAAGTTCAAAGCCTTCATGGTATTCTCCCTGCTCTGGGCAACTCTTGTCTATGACCCGATAGCGCACTGGGTATGGGGCGTTGGCGGCTTCCTTCGCAACATGGGTGCGCTTGATTTTGCAGGAGGCACGGTTGTACACATTAGCTCAGGGGTTTCGGCTCTTGCAATTGCCTTTGTGATAGGCAAACGCAAAGGATTCGGAAAACAGGCCATGGAGCCGCACAATATCCCGATGGTTGTTCTTGGCGCAGCGCTCCTGTGGTTCGGCTGGTTCGGGTTTAACGGAGGCAGTGCAGTAGCAAGCAACGGACTTGCAACAAGCGCCTTTGTGGTAACCAACACAGCCGCAGCGGCGGCGGCGTTGACGTGGACACTGCTTAGCTGGTACCACAAGAGACCGAGTGTCCTGGGCGCGGCTACCGGCGGTGTAGTAGGCCTGGTAGCAATAACGCCTGCTTCCGGTTTCGTTACACCGATGGCGGCGATAGTAATAGGAGCAGTCGGAGCGGTTATCAGTTACTATGCAATGCTCTTTCGGAGCAAGCAGAACGTGGATGATTCCCTTGACGTCTGGGCATGCCACGGTCTGGGCGGAACCTGGGGTGCTATAGCCACAGGCATATTCGCCACTGTAGCTGTAAATTCCGCAGGTGCAAACGGCTTGCTCTATGGCAATGCTCCACAGCTTGTAACACAGATAATTGCAGTCGCTGTGACATGGGTTTACGCTTTTGTTGTGACTGTCATTTTAGCAAAGGTCGTAGATGCAACTATCGGGCTGCGTGTCCCGGATGAAGAAGAAGCTGTTGGGTTAGATATTTCCCAGCATGCTGAGAAGGCGTATTCGTGAGGTGAGCAAAATGAAAAAAATCGAAGCAGTAATAAGACCGGAAAATCTTGATGCGATTCGAGTATCGCTTCAAGAGAAAGGTATCATAGGCATGACGGTCGAAGAAGTGCAGGGGCGCGGACGCCAGAAAGGCGTCTGTCTGCAATGGCGCGCAGGCGAATACTGCGTAGAATTCCTGCCAAAGATAAAAATAGACCTGATTGTGGACGACAAGGATGTAGAAACCGCGATAGAGGCGATCACCAAAGTTGCGAGAACCGGCAAGAATGGCGATGGGAAGATTTTCATATCTCCTGTCGAGCAGGTCGTGCGCATAAGTTCGGGTGAACGCGGTAAGGAAGCCATATAATGTGGCTTCCAGAAGCTTCTTAATAAAACATCAAATGAGAAAAAAGGAGAAATAATATGGCGACACCAACACCTGAAAAGGTTCTGGAATTCATAAAAGAAAAAAACGTAAAATGGGTAGACCTCCAGTTCATGGATATACCTGGATATATCCAGCATATAACAATCCCATCATATACACTGAAAGAAGAGGATTTCACTGACGGCATAGGAAAGCTGGACGGCTCATCAATCAAAGGTTTCAAGTCAATCTTCGAATCGGATATGAGAATGTTCCCCGACCCGAGTACCTGCGCAATCCTGCCGTGGACAGACAACACACCCCACAGGACGCTCCGGTTGATTTGCGACCTCTACGATGCATTCGGAGGACCGCGATTCACACGCGACCCCAGGCACATAGCACAAAGGGCTGAGGGAGCAGTGGAAAAAGCAGGATTTGACCTCTCATATTGGGGCCCTGAGCTTGAATTCTTCGTGTTTGATTCAGTCAGGCTGTTACCAAGCTACTCAACAGCGCGCGACGCCTGGTCTGGCACAGGATACGAGATAGAATCAAAAGAAGCGCCATGGTCGCAAACAAGCGGCATCAACCATCCAATCAGGTTCAAAGAAGGCTACTATCCTGCGCCGCCCCAGGACACGCTCCAGGAGTATAGAAGTGAGGTGTCCGGGCAGCTTTATGACTACTTCGGCATTGTGGTTGACGCGCACCACCACGAAGTAGCTACGGCAGGACAGTGTGAGATTGACATGAAATACGATACTCTCACGAAGATGGCGGACAACGTGCTCACATACAAGAACGTGGTCAAGAACGTGGCATACAATATGAAAATGATAGCCACTTTCATGCCAAAACCGATATTCGGCGACAATGCTTCAGGGATGCACATCCACCAGTCGCTCTGGAAGAACGGCAGGAACACTTTCTATGACCCTGACGATGAGTACGCTGAAATATCGCAGACCTGCCGTTATTACATAGGCGGGCTCATGGAACATTCAAGGGCGCTCTGCGCAATCACCTCGCCCACCACAAACTCGTACAAGAGGCTTGTGCCGGGCTATGAGGCTCCGGTTTATATCGCATGGAGCAAGCGCAACAGGTCTGCGAGCATACGAGTGCCTGTCTATGAGAAAGGCAAGGAAGCACCCAAGAGGATCGAGTTCAGGCCGCCCGACACAAGCTGCAACACCTACTTTGCATTTGCAGCGCTTACTTCGGCAGGACTTGACGGGATAAAGAAGAAGATGGATCCGGGCAATCCGTGTGATGAGAATATCTACCACATCACGGCAGAGAGAAGAAAAGAGATGGGTATCAAAGAGTGCCCCGGCTCGCTGAAAGAGGCACTTGATGAACTGGAATCCGACAGGAAGTTCCTTGAGCCGGTATTCCCGGCTGACGCAATCGATATGTGGATAGAACTCAAATCCGAGGAGTATAAGCAGAACTCAATACGGCCCACGCCGTATGAGTTTTACCAGTACTTCGATATTTAAACCGGTCTCATTCCGGCATGCTGCGGACCATGCTGGAATGCATTTTTTTCCACTGCGTATAGAATAAGGTTCGTCAATTGCGGCTTGTCTGCCGCCTGGATACTGCCTGAGGGGTATGAGCACAACAACTATGGACTTGACGGTACAAAGAAAACTCATAGCGATTTTGAGGATAATCCGTGAAAGTCATACACCTATAGGAGCCCGGTTGATAGCCGACAGGTTGTATTCACGAGGATACGCTATTGGAGAGCGGGCTGTCCGTTATCACCTCCGTATCCTTGATGAGCGGGGTTTCACAAAACGCCTTGGATACGACGGCAGGGTTATTACCGGGCGGGGGATAGACGAGTTAAGTAATGCGCTGGTGAGAGACAGGGTTGGCTTCATTATCTCCAAAATAGAAAGGCTCATGTGCGATACTACTTTTGATCCTCTTACAAAGCAGGGTAGCGTAATAATTAACATGTCTGTTATAGATAAAAATGACTTTGATAAAACCATGGAAATACTAAAAAATGTGATACATACTGGTTATCCCTTCAGTCCGTATGTCAAGTTAATAGATGAGGGTACCTTCATCTCTGATATTGAAATCCCGGAAGGCAAAACCGGAATAGCAACCATGTGCAGTATGACAATTGATGGGATTTTGCTAAAAAACGGGATTTCGGTCAATCCTAAATATGGCGGCATATTAAAAGTGAAAAGCAACAAACCACTTTGTTTTGAGGATATAATTGCTTACAGCGGCACTTCTATTGATCCGATGCGGATATTTATATCAAAGAAAATGACCCGTGTTCTTGATACTGTAAATACAGGTTCAGGTAAACTTCTTGCCAATCTTCGCGAGATTCCGGAGCAGGCTCTTGCCGAGGCTAAAGAAGTCCTGGGTTCCGTTGTAGATGCCAGGATAGGAGGCATAGCTGAGATTGGAGAGCCGGGGAAGTCGGTGCTTAACGTAGCGGTTGACCCGGGAAAGGTTGGTGTTGTGATATATGCGGGAACTAATATGACGGCAGCCGTAAGTGAGATGGGCATTAGAGTAACTACATATCCAATTTCCACTGTTATTGATTTTAAGAATTTGGAAAAACTGGAATAATTACATTAAACCGTTGATTCAGAACCATTTGCCGGGTTTGAATACAAGTACGACCTCAATTTTTTATAACAAAAATTGCCTCTATTGTTACAATTCCGGAAGTAAACCATCAAAAGTTGCTGATTTCTGAACCGATATAAGTATTGAGTTATTTATCAGGTATCAGGTGATACAAAATGAATCACATCAAAAGAAGGAATCGTCTTTGCTTCTGAGAAGGGCAAAGCACAGAAAACAACTCCGGTTCTCAATACGTTGAAGGAGTGGCGTGAGTTTGAGTACTCACGGGCACAGAAAAGAACGCCGGTGCTTGAAACACTCGATGCTATGATAGCAAGAGTGGAACAGGAACTGGCGGCTGAATCGAATAACGAACAAATAATAAATTTTAGAGGTCGATAAACATGACAAACCTGCTATTGGTATTATCAAAAGACCCATATACAACCGAGATACCCAATCTCGTGCTGGATATAGGTTTAAATGCTAAAGCAAAGAAAGGCAGCAACGTTTCCCTGTATCTCGTGGAGGACGGGGTTACCGCTGCAAGGAAAAGCGAATTCGGGAATAAACTGCTGGATGCTAAAAAGAAAGGCATCAGGATTCTTGCTGACGATAAGGCTGTGCAGTCGAGGGGACTTGACGGCAACCTGATCGCAGGCGTGGAAGTGAAGGAAATAGGCACACTCCTTGACCACATAGTTGAGGACAACACAAGAGTGGCCTGGTTCTGAGGTGATAGGAATGGCAAACAACGGCAACAGCAAAACCTTAACAATCGTATCGATAAACGGACCATATCGCGATGAGGCGGCATATACACTCATCAGGCTCGCCCATGCTGCAAAGGAGAAAGGGATTAACGTAAATTTCTTCAACTACCTTGACGGCACGATCATCGGGCACAAGGACCAGGGACCGAAGGAGTTCCCTGTTGTGGAGTCACTTTTTGGCACAGTGCTCAAGAAAGGTCTTAAAAATCCTAAGACCGATGCAATCGCATGCATAAAATGCACCGATGCCCGCGGTGTGACAAAACAGCAGACCGAGGGCGTTGTCATCGGCGGTCTTTACGACCTTGGAGAATGGACAGCGGAATCGGACAAGACAATACTACTGGGGTGAAAAACATGAGCAAGAAAGTAAACATAATCGTGACCCAGCCGCCATACGGCAAGGAAAATGCGTATAGCGCAATACCTCTGGCTGAGACGCAGGCTGCGGCAGGCAACTCGCCTTCAATCACTTTTGTGAGCGGAGGCGTGCACTCGGTGGTAAAGGGACAGAAGACAGGGTACGGCGACGCTGCCGTATGGCAGAAAGATGTACCGAGCGTTGAAGCTACCATTATTAAGGCGAAGGAGAGCGTCAAGTTCTATGCACTGGACGCTGACCTGAAGAAAAGAGGTGTGGCTGACGGCGAAATTATCGAAGGAGTATCGAAGCTTAACATCGACGACCTCACAAACAGGATACTGGAGAGCGAGGTTACACTGGTGTTCTGAGATGGCAATAGTTCACGACTTCGAACTGGATGTCAGGGGCGAGGCATGCCCCTATCCTTTAATCAGGACAAAGCAGCAGGTGGACAGGCTTCAAAAAGGCGATATACTCAAAGTCCTTGCCAGCGACCCCGTGGCGCCGCAGAATATCGATGCGTGGGCAAAAAAATCAGGGAATGAACTGCTGGCTGTGGAAGCAAACAACGGCACCTACAATATCTTTGTCCGGAAAGGCTAATCCCAACTTTTTTTAAAACCTCCAAAGCGCATAATAAGTGCAATTTTTGCCTGCACCTTAAATTACAATAAACCGGAAATTCATGGGATACACATGCATAAATTAGACGCAAGAGGAAAAGTATGCCCACTGCCCCTGTTTTATACCAAGAAGGAGATCGATGAGTTGAAACCCGGGGAAGAGCTTGAAGTACTGACAGACGATACCATCGCAAAAGATACGATTCCACGGTGGAGCAGGGAACACGGGCATGAAATAGTTAAGGTTGAGGATTCAGGCAGCGATTTTAGAGTGGTTATAAGAAAACACTGAACTGTTTTTATTGCTTTAACTATTACTGATGTTCCTCTCAAAATTTTTTATAATCTGATAGTAGGAGGTGTAGAGATGGGAGGCGCTCACTCCCATCCCTGTTGCACAGGTGTGCAACCGCGATGTGATTGCACACGCACTTACTTCTTTCAGTCTATTTAAGTATTGTAAAGAGGATGATTTTGCTCTGAACCCTCGCTAATTGGAATAGATGCGGATTAATTTGCCTGATTTATTCGGTTTCTGGAATTATGATGACAACTGTTGCTGATTTCTCTAATGTTATATAAGTTTGAGAAAATGTCTGGCACATGGAGTTAACAAAAATGAAAAAAATAATAGCAATATTCGCACTCATGCTCATTTTAATAATGCCAGCAACAGCAGCCAATGTGACCAAAGTGGAGATTCACGGCGTGGTTTTTGACCAGAGTAATACTAACTACAACAGCAGTAATAATCTTATTTGGGATGCCCAGAACTTCACTGGCTTCTGGTATGCCTCAGGTGGAGGAAAGTCAAGTGAAACTCTCAAGATTGTTAACCAGTTAGCATCAAGTTTAACAATCAGCAGCAGGGTAATCCAGCAAGAAAATCTTCTGTACAATACCTCACGCACAGACCAGAACTATACCGTGTTCACAGAAAAAGGCTGGAAAGTAGAAAATGGTCTTAATTACAACAGCACAACAAAAACATTTACAAAGAGCGCTACAGGCGGCAAATATGCACGGCTTGGCTGGTTCGGTGATCTTTACGTGGCTGTGAACGGCAAGGCGAATAAGTTAGCCAGGCTGATAAAAGAGCAGAAGAAAGAGGAAAAGCAGACATTGAAACTCGGCACAGTATGGGACCTCGGGGAGGGATACAACCTTACGGTTGAATCTCTTGATACAAAAGCATCTCCGAGGCAAGCATGGCTTTCCCTTAACAAGGATGGAAAAGTTCTTGAAAATAAGGTCGTGAACGAGGGCGATGTCTATACATATGTCGAGAAAAGCGTGAGCGGCGAGTCGGATGTCCCAATATTTGTCACTTATGTGGAAAGTATATTCACAGGCGGAGAGGGCATGTCAGCCCTTGTCCAGCTCAGATATACATATTTAATCTCACAAAATGTGCTTGAAGTCAAAGTTGGAGATAAGTTTGGCGTATTTGAGGTAAAAGAGGCAAATGAAAACTACGTGCTCCTCTACAATAAGGACAAGACCGTAAACCTTGACCAGAATACAGTGCAAGTGTTGTATGGAGACCTGAAGTTCAGGGTAGCGGATAGTTCAACTGCGCTGCGGTTCTATCCGATTGTTGAGAAAACTGCACCGGGAAAATACGAAGTTAGAGGCGGAGTATATGACCAGAGTAACTACAAAAATCTTGTCTGGGATGCTCAAAGATTCCCGGGGTTCTGGTATGCCCTTGGCAGTGGAAAATCGAGTGAAAATCTTGCCATCACTCAAAGTTCCTCAAACCTGACGTATGCAAGCAGGACTATTGAGCAAGAGAAACTGCTGTACAATACCTCGCGCACAGACCAGAACTATACAGTGTTCACAGAAAAAGGCTGGAAAGTAGAAAATGGTCTTAATTACAACAGCACAACAAAAACCTTTACAAAGAGCACCACAGGCGGCAAATATGCCCGGCTTGGCTGGTTCGGTGATCTTTACGTGGCTGTGAACGGCAAAGCGAATAAGTTAGCCAAACTGATAAAAGAGCAGAAGAAAGAGGAAAAGCAGACATTGAAACTCGGCACAGTATGGGACCTCGGGGAGGGATACAACCTCACAGTCGAAGCACTCGATACAAAAGCATCTCCGAGGCAAGCATGGCTTTCCCTTAACAAGGATGGAAAAGTTCTTGAAAATAAGGTCGTGAACGAGGGTGATGTTTATACTTACGTTGAGAAAAGCGTAAGTGGCGAGTCCGATGTGCCGATATTTGTAACCTACGTTGAAAGCATATTTACGGGCGGCGAGGGCATGTCAGCCCTTGTCCAGCTCAGATATACATATTTGATCTCACAGAATGTGCTTGAAGTCAAAGTTGGAGATAAATTTGGCGTATTTGAGGTAAAGGAGGCAAATGAAAACTACGTGCTCCTCTACAATAAGGACAAGACCGTAAACCTTGACCAGAATACAGTGCAGCCGTTGTACGGCGAGCTGAAGTTTAAGGTGGCGGATAGTTCAACTGCGCTGCGGTTCTATCCGATTTTCGAACAAACGATTCAGGCCGCACCCAAGGCACAATTAAAAGCCGCAAGCACCACCGTAACCGCTATTGCGCCCACCGCGACACAGGTCGTAGCTGCAACTCCAGCGCCTGCCTCAATTCAGTCAGCAGCACAGACTGCAGTGCAGACATCGGCAGTGGCACCCGTAAAAACCGCTACGGAGAATACACCTGTGAAAAAGCTGCTTGGATTCTGGGGGTTCTATGCGATGCTGGGTCTTACGGCAGCAGCATACTTTGCGCTAAGGAAGAAAGATTAAAAACTTCTTCCTTTTCATTTTTTATGCCCGGAATATCGGCAAAATCTGTTAAAAAGGCAGCTCAGCTTGCAGGCGCAGACCTTGTGGGGATAGCCTCGATAGACAGATTCAAACACTACCCTGAGGAGAGGAAACCTGAACATCTGCTTCCCGGCGCAAAATCAGTGATAGTAGTTGGAGTTAGAGTGCTTCCGGATACTGTCAAACCCAATCACCTTCTATCGGCACTGCATCACATCACCCTGAACATGTATCATAACCAGATAGCTTACGATATAGGGAGACTTCTGGATGATCACAGATATAGTGCGGTCATCATACCCCACAGAATCGGCAACTTTGACCCGGAACTTAGAAAAAGTGGGGACTACATGAATATATACCCTAAGCTATTCGGCATATCGACGAGGCATGCCGCTGTTGAAGCTGGGCTGGGTGTACTTGGCAAAAGCCGCCTGCTCATAACGCCGCGTTTCGGACCGAGGCAACGGGTAGCAGCAGTGATAACAGATGCCCAGCTTAAGCCTGACAGGAAATTTACAGAGAAAGAAGCTGAAAAACTGTGCCCACCCCAATGCCAGGCGTGCATCAAAGCATGCCCCGGAAAAGCCCTTTCCAATGAAGGTATCGAATGGGAGAAGTGCAACGAGGTAATAAAACCTCACAACAGCATGTACGGATATTCGGCATGCTGCGAATGTATGATAGCGTGCCCTACAGGACGGTGAACATTATGTCTCAAAAGAGTGAACGAACAAAAAACCTTGCCTCAACCGTTCGTTTTTCCGAACAAATAAGACAACAATTGCTGAATTCTATAGTACTATATACCCGCTTTTAATACTATGGCAAAATAACTATGCCAACAATAAGTGAAAAGATTCTCAGCCGCGCAGCCGGAAAACAAGCCGCTGCGGATGATTTTGTGATAGCCAATATTGATTATGCGATGGCGCATGACGGTACAGGTGTGCTTGCCGTGAAAGCCTTTAAGGAAATGGGTGCAAAGAAAGTATGGAATCCAGAGCGAATAATCATACCATTTGATCACTATACGCCTGCCCATACCGATACTGGTGCGAAACTACATCAGGGGCTAAGGCAATGGCTTCGCGAACAGGGAATCACCAACTTCTTTGACATAGGCGAAGGCATATGCCATCAGGTCCTTCCTGAAAATGGATTTGCCATGCCCGGAAAACTTATAATAGGTGCGGATTCGCACTCATGCACATACGGGGCATTCGGGGCATTTGCAACAGGTGTCGGGGCGACGGATATGGCAGAGATATTTGCCTCTGGAAAACTCTGGCTTCGCGTGCCACAGACCATCAGGATAATGGTAGAAGGAAAGCTTTCAAAGGGCGTATCGGCAAAAGACCTGACACTTAATATCATCAAGAACATAGGAACCGATGGCGCTAATTATAAAGCGATAGAATATTACGGTGAGACTATACTGGGTCTTTCGATGGCAGATCGCATGACGCTTTGCAATATGTCCATAGAAATGGGAGCAAAAACCGGTATAGTGCCGGCTGACGAAAAAACGTTTGCCTATCTAAAGGGGAAGGCTAAAGAAAAATGCGAGCCGGTTTATGCTGATGAAGGCGCCAATTACTGCAAAGAATTGTATCTTGATGTGGCAAACCTTGAGCCGCAGATAGCAAAACCGCATGAAGTGGATAATGTTTCCAATGTAAGCGAAGTCGTCGGAACACCGCTTGACCAGGTTTTCATAGGTTCATGTACTAACGGCAGATATGAGGATCTCCATATTGCTGCAAAGATTCTGCGTGGAAAGCAGGTGAAAGTCAGGACTATCGTGCTCCCGGCTTCGCGTTCAGTCCTCATTAAAGCCGCTGAATCCGGTATAATTTCAACTCTTCTTAAAGCAGGCGCTGTTATCGCGCCGCCCGGATGCGGGCCGTGCCTCGGCGCCCACCAGGGAGTGATATGCGAAGGCGAGACCTGTCTTTCCACATCCAACCGAAACTTCAAGGGACGTATGGGCGCAGGAGGATTGATATACCTATCTTCGCCTGAGACCGCGGCAGCAAGCGCTTTGCGGGGTGAGATAGCAGACCCGAGGGAGGTTATTTGACATGACAATCAATAATTATCCGAAAACGCTCACTGGAATTGTGTGGAAATTTGGTGACAATATAGATACTGATGTGATCATACCAGGAAAATACCTGCGCACCACTGATTTTGGGATATTCGCCGCGCATGTCATGGAAGGTATTGACTCGCAGTTCCCGAAAAAAGTGCAAAAAGGCGATGTAATCGTAGCGGGTGAGAATTTCGGATGCGGCTCATCCCGCGAACAGGCGCCCCTGGCATTAAAATATGCTGGCGTAGCCTGTATAGTCGCCAGGTCATTTGCAAGGATATTTTTCAGGAATGCTATCAATGTGGGTCTGCCTATTATTGAAGCTAAAATCGACTGCAAAGAAGGAGATATTATTGAAATTGATATGGGGAATGGAATAATTGTGCATGAAGGCGTGAAATATCCGGCTACAAAACTTCCTGATTTCCTTCGTGAGATACTGGCTGATGGTGGACTGGTCGGGCATCGCAAAAAGGTTGATGCGGTATGAAAAAGAATTTCAAGTGAAGCAAATGATATTCCTTCCTGAAAATAAAACATGGAGTAACAATGGCAGATCCAATTGAAAGGATTGGATATCCAATATATTTTATGACAGTGTACCTGGAGACCATCAACTTAACGGCCTTGGTTTCAAGAGATTCTGTAACGGTTTCATTGGAAAACACAGTAGAGAACGTATGGAGCGAGGGTAAAGGCGTTAGCTGGATTCAGAAATTGGACTAAAGATTCTAAAGGAGTCTTAAGGTGAAGCTCTTGACTGCTATCCCCGAACCCGATGAAGTACATGCACCGACATCCACTGACCGTCGGTTGATGTACTATATCTCTATTTTAGGTTTTTTTGCGATTTTTTCAACTACGATCTCGAAAAACCCCGTGCTTCCCCTCTTCATGCAATCGATTGGGTCGAGCGATGCAGTGATCGGGCTGATTTCTGCAATCTCACCGTTTGCTGGCATTCTGTTCAGCTTTCCGGTGGGGGTTCTCTCAGACCGTCTCGGACGCCGACGCCTGCTGATCACCGCAGGAGCAATCTTCCTGATCGCGCCGTTGCTCTATATGTTCATCGACCAGCCCATCTGGATGATTCCTATAAGGTTCTTTCATGGCACTGCAACGGCAATCCTGGGTCCGGTCATCTCTGCCATCATTGTCGAACAGTTCTTCGCCAGAAAAGGAGAGATGCTCGGAAAGTACGCGTCCTCAACCCTGATTGGCAGAACCCTTGCACCCATTACTGGCGGCGTAATCCTATCCTTCTTTGCCGCATACCCGGGTCTTTTTCGGTTTCAGATAGTCTATGTTGCTGCCGCGTTCGCTGCTGTTCCAGTCTTTGTGATGACCTTATTATACCGGGAGAAAAACGACCTGCCGCTGAAAGTTATCACGTTGTCGGTATTTAAAGAAAGCTTTGTTAATTTCTTTTCCCATCGCAGGCTTCGGGGGATTGCCCTTGTCGATATGGCGACCTATTTTTCATTCGGAACGTTCGAAACATTTCTGCCGCTATTCCTCGCGTCCAGGGGCGTTGACCCATACCAGACCGGCATCATCTTTGCGGTGCAGGTGTTACTGATTGCAGCAACAAAACCTGTATTCGGCTGGATTGCCGACCGCATTGACAAGCGCATACAGATCTGCGTTGGTCTCCTCCTGTCAGGGATAGCGATCGCCGCCATCCCGCTCTCTTCATCCTTTCCCCATTTCATCGTAATCAGCATTGGGACAGGCCTGGGCATTTCCCTGTCCACAGTCGCAACAAGTGCGTATGTCGCGGATATTGCCAAAATGGAAGAGATCGGCGCATCCATGGGTGCACTATCATCGACGATGGATATCGGACACTCGATGGGCCCACTCGTGACCGGTATCATCATTACCGTGGTAGGGTTCACTGCCGGCTTTTTTGCAAGTTTTGTGCTCACGCTGGTAATTACGGGTGTGTTTGTTTGGTCTGGACTTGAATAAAAAGAGACAAGAAGTTTGCCTCAAACTTTCGTTTTTCCGAATAAATACAGCAACACTTGCTGATTTCTATATTGTTATATACCTGGTTTTTAGACTCTGGTCATGAAATTTCTTGAGCGAAATGAACTTCTTTTCAATTTTATGCTTGTAAACATCAGCTCAGGCATCGCTGTGGGTATGATGAATTTTATAATACCTGTGTACGCTCTCAGCCTCAATGCAACCTCTTCAGAAATCGGTTTAATAAAAGGATTTACGGGAATTGGGGATTTGCTGGTCGTCCTGCCTGCCGGCTTTCTTGTAGATTACTTTGGCTCAAGAAAGATGTATTCTGTAAGCTGTATATTCGGATCATTGATAATAATGTCCATTTCATTTGCCACCAATCCCGAGTTTCTCCTGCTTGTAATGTTGTTCTACGGCATATCGAGAACCGCCAGGACAACTTCAAACAACGCTGATTTTTTCAAACATATAAACACTATTGGAGTAAAGAAAGCAGGATTTTTTAAGGGTGCGATAACCATAGGATCATCTTTCATCGGTCCATTAATTGGAGGAATAGCGATTTTAGCCATGGGTTATACAAGCTATTATGCATTAACGAGTGCATTTTTGCTTGTTCCGCTTATAATAATATCCGCTCGCTCAAGCCGGGTAAATGATTCGCCGGTTAAGCCAAAGATTTTTAGCATCATTGATACTTCAAACCACTATAAGTCTCTTACAAAGAACAGGCTTCTGGTCAGTTCAACTATAAAAAATGGTCTGAACTCCGCATTTTTCATGACCTTTTCTGCCTTTATAACTGTGCTGGTGATAAGGGATCTCGGTTTATCCCCTGGTATAGCGGCGGCGCTTATCTCTATAAGGGGTCTCTCCACGCTGCTCGTTGTATTCTTCGGGGGTGCATACCTGCGAAAGAACAATAAAGGTTTATATTTATTTGCTTACATTACAACTATTTTTTCACTTCTTCTTTTGGGGATTGGAACAGATACTATTCAGCTTGGGATGGGCTCATTGATAAATGGCGTGGGCACAGGTCTGATCACCCTTATCAATTTTACTGAGGTCGGAATTATTGATGGAGAAAAAGGCAAGATAGCAGGTTTCTTTTCTTTTGGCAATGGCGCTGGCGCAATCATAGGACCTACACTCGCTGGAATAATAGGAGATGCTTTCGGCGTGCAGGCGATTTTCCTTGCTTTTATGGTTCCATTTGGCGCGCTGGCACTTCATACTTTTATTAGCGGTAAAAGAATTGTAACTGAAAACATCAGCAAATTACCTGAAAATGTTGAAGAAAATACCGTTGGGTAACACGGGTTATAAAGTTTCCCGCATTGGATTTGGCGGAATACCCATATCTCGTATGGAATTCAATGAAGCAGTAAAGGTCGTGCGGGGATGCATCGAAATGGGAGTGAACTTTATTGATACCGCAGTAGTTTAGGGGGAACGCTAGGCTGTCTATCAAAAAACTTGGTGTAAAATCTTTTATAGATAAGCAGGGCAGTGAATTTGTTGAAAGGGTCAAAACCTACACCAAATGCGGACAATGTGAATCACGATGTCCATTAACCTGCCCATCCGCAGCACCATAGCAGGGAATGCAGAATATCTGGAATATGTTCTAAGGCAGTCCGGGAAATAATTGCCTCAAACATTCGTTTTTCAAAACAATAGCGACAATACTTGCTGATTTCCATATTGCTATATATCCGTTTTTAGGATTTTGCCCCATGAAGATTTTTCAGGGCAATGAGCTTATTTTCAAATTTATGCTCATCAATATCAGCACCGGTATTGCGATGGGTATGGTGAATTTGATATTACCCATTTACGCACTCAGCCTCAATGCATCCTCCACGGAGATCGGTCTGATCAAAGGGATAGCCGGAATCGGGGATTTACTTGTAGTATTACCTGCGGGATTCATGGTGGATTATTTAGGCTCGAAAAAGATGTACTCTGTAAGCGCTGTGATGGGTTCATCAATAATTGTTCTCATCTCATATGTATCTAGTATTGAACTTCTTCTTCTCATTATGGTATTCTTCGGTATGGCAAGATCTTTAAGGACAACCTCACTCAATGCTGATTTTTTCAAGAATATGAACACCATTGGCATCAAAAAAGGAGGTTGGTTCAAGGGCTCGATGAGTGTGGGTGGTGCATTGATCGGACCTATTCTTGGCGGAATAGCTATAGTAGCTATGAGCTATAAAAGCTATTTCGCACTTGCAGGCGTATTTTTGCTTGCGCCGTTCTTAGTGATTCTTGCTCGGACAAATGGTGGAAGCAATTTACCTGTTAAACCAAAAAATTTTAGGCTCGCAGATGCCTCAAATCATTATAAGGCACTTGCAAAAAACAGGTCTTTAGTATCTGCAACTATTATTGAGAGTATTAATGGTGCATTTTTTATTACTTTTTCGACCTTCATCATTGTCCTTGTGATCAAAGACTTAGGTTTATCTGCGGGCGTAGCTGCTATGTTAATAGCATTAAAAGGAGGAGCAACGATCTGTGTAGTATTTTTCTGCGGGCAGTTGCTTCGCAAAAATAATACTAATCTGTATTTATTCAGCTTTATTGTAACCATTCTCGCTCTGCTGGTGTTAGGAATGAGCAGGGATATATTGCAGCTTTCAATAGCATCTATCGTCCTTGGTCTAAGCTCAGGTTTGATTACCCTTATTACTTTTACACAGGTCGGGAATATAGAAGGAGAAAAAGGCAAGATAGCAGGTATCTTCTCTTTCGGTTTTGGCATGGGTTCAATATTAGGACCAACGCTGGGAGGAATGATCGGAGATATTTTTAGCATACAGGCAATCTTCCTTTCGTTCATACCTCTCTTCGGTGCCCTGTCATTATTTACTTTCATGGAAAGCAGAAAAAACAGAATTGATTCGGAAAATATTGCCGCAATCATGCAGGATTTGGAATAAACAGGGCGATAGTTGCTGATTTCTAAAATGTGATATATATCTACAGGGAATAGTGAGATAATTCTTAGTAAATAAGGAGGATAAAATGACTGAAAAAAATAATAAAAAACCAGCATTTGCTGGTGTGGATGTAGGCTCGCTGACAGCAAAATCAATAATTGTATCAAATGGCTCGATAGCTGGCTATAGCCTTATCCCAACTGGACTATACTCAGAAGAGAGCGGCTTGCTTGCTCTCCAGAAAGCACTTGAATCTGCAAAACTCACGCGTGATGACCTGAAATACATAGTTGCAACGGGTTATGGAAGGATCTCAGCGCCTTATGCAGATAAAACAGTAACTGAGATAACCTGCCATGGCAGGGGAGCACATTACCTGCACCCTGCAACCAGAACAATAATTGACATGGGTGGGCAGGATTGCAAAGCGATCCGCCTGGATGAAAAAGGCAATGTTGTTGACTTTGCAATGAATGACAAATGCGCAGCAGGCACAGGGCGATTCCTTGAAGTTATGGCAAATGTTTTCAAGGTTAAACTTAACGACCTGGGTCCAATGTCATTAAAAGCAAAAGAAGTCGTCCCAATGAGCAGCACATGTACGGTTTTTGCAGAATCTGAGACGATCTCACTGCTGGCAAGAGGCGAGAAATCAGAGAATATCATTAAAGGAATACACCATGCTATTGCTAACAGAATATCAGGGATGTTTTCCCGTGTCGGTGTGGAGAGCGATGTTTTCTTCTCAGGCGGAGTTGCAAAAAATGTGGGAATGAAAGCAGCACTGGAAGAAGTACTTAAAGCAAAGATAGTTGCGCCAGAATATGACCCGCAGTTAGTTGGGGCACTGGGAGCGGCAGTGCTGGCCAAAACCTACGGCTCAAAGGTGTAAGTATGGTATTAGAGACTTTAAAAAAAATAGAAGAAGCGGTAAAGGATAGACCTCAAGAGCTTGCAGAAGCCAGAAAAAACGGAGAAAAAGTAGTTGGATGGCTTAATTACAATATCCCTGAAGAGTTAATCCATGCATTAGGATTAATTCCTATCAGGCTGGGTACAGGAGGGGATGACAGATTAGTTGAGATCGGTGCAAGATATATCTCCACAAAAAATTGCGTATATGTAAGAGAAGCCGTGGGTCTTTTTGCAGAAAATAAGGATCCCTATATCCAAAATTC
The DNA here is from genome assembly GCA_049303315.1 of Candidatus Methanoperedens sp. Taxonomy (GTDB): domain Archaea; phylum Halobacteriota; class Methanosarcinia; order Methanosarcinales; family Methanoperedenaceae; genus Methanoperedens. The sequence goes on along the minus strand of JBAQMZ010000015.1, from coordinate 107,297 downwards.
GGATTTAGTTGCAGTGGATGCTACCTGCCTGCAAATTTACCGCGTTGCAGAGCTCATTAAATATTACTTCAAGGTAAATACCCTTATCCTTGGAGTACCAAGAAATTTTACTTCACCTGAAGGACAGGTTTATTTCCGCAAAGAAGTGGAAGCCTTCACAAAGAAATTAGAAGAATTTGCCGGAAACAAACTTGATAATAATAAGCTTGCAGAATCTATCAAACTTTACAATAGTATAAGGAAATCCATTAAAGAACTGTACAACTATCAGGCAATTGACAAAGCACCCATAAAATGGCGTGAAGTTTTCGATGTGATACATGCAGGATTTTACCTGGATAGAGGTCGATATAACTCATTACTTCAGGAACTTTTAAAAGAGCTGAAAGAAAAACACGGCATTCCAAAAATTGGAAATCTTAATGGGGATGCTCGTATCTTCATATCCGGCAGCATAATTCCTCCCAAAGATACAAAGCTGATAAGTATTATCGAGAAGGTTGGCGGAAGAATTGTAGGCGATGATCTCTGGTCTGGTCTTAATCCGGTTCTGAACGTCAATATTAAAGAGTCGTCCATAAACGGGATAGCAGATGCATATATCAACCGCGTTCCTCATGCTGCACTGCCTTATCTTGATCTGGAAACAGACGGGCGTCTTAAGAACCTGAAGCAATTAATCAAGGACTACAAGGCACAGGGTGTAATCTATCACACACTGAGATACTGCGATCCGTTCACTTTCAAGGCAGGCGAAACAAAGGACGTTCTCAAGAAAGAGGGAATACCGCTGCTTGAGATCCATACGGAATATGCAAGCTCTGATGTCGAAGCTATTCGAACGAGAGCCGAGGCTTTCGTGGAATTAGTAAAAAATAAGAATCTCCTGGAGATAGAAGCATGAGTGGGTCAGGTGATATATTCAGGTATCCGGAGGAACTTGAGCCAGCCTTTTCCAAGACCGATGGTCTGGAATTCAGTAACGGGCGACAGGTATCTGCAGCCGATATCTGGAAATTCATGACTAAAGAGGCACCTGTTAGATTTCCATACGCATTTGATAAAAGCATCCACTTTGCCGGACGCATATCAAGTGATGTAAACTTATTAAGCGGCATAAAGCGCAGCTTTCTGTCACTTACTCTACGTGATCGTATGCTTGATGCACACAAAAATGGAGTTCCCGTAGTCCTTGTACAGGGAGGACAGACAGTTGAACCCTATTATGCGGCCGGCGGCATTCCACTAAGACCCGGATTCGTGATGAATTGGGCTCGAACCATGAAAGAGGGACTGAATTTGCGAGAATCAGACCTCAGGGGAATGTCAATCTTAGAGGAAGGAAGGAAAGCCGTTACTATCGAAGCATGCAACCAGATAGCAGCTCATTCGGCAGTACAGGATAATATTGTACCCGTAGATTTTGTTGCACCATACCTGTGCCTTCGCTGCTCTGATATGGCATACCTTGTAGAATCACATCGTCATGGAAAAAGATTTGTTCCTACCTATCTCGTAGACCATCCGATCGATCACAATTCAGGTGAATGGAAAAAAGAGTATCTCAAGAAAGAACTTGAAACTTTAACAGGCAAAATTGGCGAGCTTTCGAATAAAGAGGTCACAGATGAAACGCTAAGAGCAGAGATCAAGCGTGAAAATAAAGCCCGCAAACTTGTGCGCGATTGCTATAAAATCTGGTGGAATGCAAAAGTACCGCCCACCAATAGCGTTGATCACAGCAGTATCGTACCTTTTGGTGTGGACGGTTGCGGTGATTATTCAGCTTCGACAAGGGTACTGGAAGAGACACAAAAAGAGCTAAAGGAGCGTGTCAAACATGGCGTCAAGGGTGCAGGTTTGAAGGACGACCCTTCCAGACTCTACATTTGCGGTTCATGCGTAGGTCCTAACCCTGTGCTGGTTGATAAAGCAGGCGCTGTTGTTGTTGGCAAGGATGATTTCTGGAGCGAAGCATCAACGGTTGTAAAAGAGACCGGAGATCCTTACGAAAACCTTGCAGAAGCGATATTGTCTTTCCCATATGAGCGATCTACTGAGAGAAGAGCGGAATGGACAGCCGAGCAGGCACAAAAATCAAGAGCTGATGGCGTGATCTTCATGTTCAACTGGGGATGCAATTTCCAGACAGCTGTGGCAAGGATGATATCGGACATAATAAAAGACAGAACTGGACTCCCAACCACCTACGTCGAGGTGGGAGAACTTGGTCGCATGGAAGCGCTAGAGCAATCTCACAACAGGGTCGAGGCATTTATTGAAATGTTAAACTGAGCTTATGATGGAAAAAATAAAAGCAGATCAAGTAAAGAAAAAATTCAAGCTTAAGGAAGGTCAGCAGGTAAAAAACAATGGCACAGTATCTAACGAAGTTGAGGTGCTGGCAGGTGTTGACCTGAGTATCATAAAGGGAGAGTTCCTCACTGTGGTTGGACCAAGCGGATGTGGAAAATCGGTGTTTCTTGATATCATAGGCGGATTGACAAACGCCACTAGTGGAATGATCTATCTGGATGGAAAACCGATCGATAGACCAACTCTCAAAACAGGATATGTGTTCCAGCAGTACGCATTGTTCCCCTGGAGAAATGCTCTTTCGAATATTGAATTTGGACTTGAGATGCAGGGTGTGCCCCAGGAAGAGAGAACAAAAATCGCAAAAAAGCTGCTCTCTACATTTGGGCTTTCAGACTTCTGGGACAGGTTCCCCTATCAGCTTTCCGGAGGTATGCAGCAGCGTGTTGCAATTGCAAGAGCACTAGCGACCAATCCGGATGTGCTTTTAATGGATGAACCCTTTGCGGCTCTTGATGCCCAGACACGGGAAATTCTCCAGAATGAGCTTTTGAGAATCTGGGAAGGGACGGGTACAACTGTCATATTTGTGACTCATAGCATTGACGAAGCAATATTCCTGGCAGACAGGGTTGCAGTCTTTACCGCAAGACCTGGAATTGTTAAAACAATGATAGATATCGATCTTCCAAGACCCAGGGACGGGAGCATAAGATCAACCTCTGAATTTGCCAATAATCGTCATAAAGTATGGGATGCCCTCAAAGAAGAAGTACTCAAAGCGCAGAAGGACTGGGAGCTTGCATCGGTTTATGCAAAGTGAGACTGGAGTTCATAGTATATAAAGGAGTGAATAATAATGTCCGGAGAATTACTTAGTTCTAAAGATGAATTTAAATCCCGATCTATCGATATCGGCGGTATAGCAAATAAATTTGGTTCTTTAAAAGAAAAAATCAACAAATCTTCACGAGGTCTCTGGGTCGTGTTTGCATTTTTTGCATTATGGGAGATTTTACCCAGGATAGGTGTTGTCGATCCGATGTTCCTGCCCACATTTTCTGAGACGATTAAAACTATGATCGATCTTATGGTATCGGGTAAACTGTTCATACATATAGGAGCAAGTCTCCAGAGGTCTCTCATAGGGTTTGGGCTGGCTGTATTGGTAGGAGTTCCTCTGGGTTTCTTGATGGGATGGTATAGCAAGTTTGAGAGTTATACTGATCTTTTCATGCAAAGCTTGAGAAATATTTCTATTTTTGCCCTGCTTCCGGTGATCCTCTTGTTCTTTGGACTTGGTGAGACATCTAAAATAGTAATCATATTTTATGGAGCTGTCTGGCAGATCCTGATAAACACCATTAGCGGTGTCAAGAATGTTGATCCTATTTTTATAAAAGCAGCCAAATCGATGGGAGTTTCGGATAAGGAACTATTCAGGAAGGTCATACTTCCTGCAAGCATGCCGTCCATAGTTTCCGGAGCAAGGCTGGGTGCGAAAATAGCCATTCTTGTAGTCATCGCTGCTGAAATGATCGGAGCAAAAACAGGACTTGGTTTCTTTATCCAGAATGCACAGTTCAATTTTATGATACCTGAAATGTATGCAGGAATCCTTACACTGGCAATCATAGGACTCGCTATAAATTATAGCTTAGTTTGGTTTGAAAAGAAAACAACCTCCTGGAAGGGAGACCTTGACAGGGCGATTCTTGGATAAAAACAGAGGCAATTATTAAATGAGCAATAATATAAAATTTTTATCAATAGCGGTCATTGCTGTTGCGATTATTGGAGCTGGATTGTTCTTCGCGGAAGAAGAAAAAACAAAGGACGAAATTGTTCCGGTCAGAGGCAGTGCTACCACAACACCATCTGTCTTTGAAATTGCAAAAAAATTGACCGGAAGAGATTTTCTCGAAGAAGAAGGTGTAAAGTATGAGCCCGTAATCATACAAGGTGGCGAAGGTGGAACTGTGACGTTCCAAGCGCTTTTATCCAAAAATATCGATACCTCAGGCGGAGCCATTGGGATTTGGGTAAATGCAGTTGGCAAGGGTGCGAAAGTAAAACTTGTTTATCCCTCTGCTTTCGCGACTGAAGAAAGTTCTAAATATGAAGGTCTATTAGTCCTTGAAAATAGTAGTATTTATACTATTAAAGATTTAGTTGGCAAAAAGATTGCAGTCAATGTGCTGGGGGCATCAGCCGACTTCACAACAAGAAAATTCCTCGTCCAGAATGGGCTTTCTATAGATCAAGTGCAACTGGTTGTAGTTCCAGCAGCAAATGAGGAGCTAGCATTGAGGAGCAAACAGGTGGATGCCGCCGCCTGGACAATTAGCGGTAGCACTCAATATGACATGACAGTTGATAGAGGGGGAGTGAGAAAATTACCGGGTACTAGCATTTACGAAGTACGAAGGGTGAAAACTGTCAACGCCGTGGTTGGTTTTAGAGAAGACTTTATACAAGAGCATCCAGAAACGGTTCGAAGATACCTAAGAGCATTAGATAGTGCAAGTCGCCTAATATGGACAGAGATTCGAAAAGATCCTGAACGTGTTCAAAAAGCATATGCTGACATCGCTGAAGAAAAAGGTGATAATCCTAAGTTAGCCAAATTTTATAGAGGACCTAAAGCAGCGCCAGAAGATAAATTTTTTACTGACAATGATGTTCAGGTCTGGATCGACGACTTTGTTGAAGCTGGGACATTAAAGCCTGGGCAAATCAAGCCATCCGATGTATATACAAATGAATTCAATCCTTATTATAATAGATAGAGAGATAACTATGACCAATAACAATGAAATATTTCAATATCCAGAAGAAGTAAAAGCCCGATTAGATGAAACCGATGATCTGGAATTCAGGGACGGCAGGCGAGTCTCACCCGAAGAGATATGGCATTTCCTGAGCGAAGAGGGTCCCAGACGATTTCCGCATGCTTTCAGTACCAGCCAATATTATGGCGGCAGGATATCGAATGATACAGGATTTTTGAGCGCCATTAAGCGCAACTACCTGCAGCTCAGCGCGAAGGACCGGCTTCTGGATGCTCATAATAAAGGAGTACCAATAGTTCTTGTGCAGGGTGGGCAAAATATGGATCCGTATTATGCAGCAGGTGGAATACCACTTCGTCCCGGATTTGTGATGCGGCAGGCACAGCACAAAGAAGAGGGATTGGATTTGCGAAAGGCGGATCTTAGAGGTCAATCCATCCTGGAAACAGGCAGACGGACGATCTCCATAGAAGCATGCCACCAGATAAGTGCCCACGCGGCGGCAGATGAGGAAATAGTGCCTATCGACTTGATCGCCCCTTATCTAAATTTGCGCTGCTCTGATATGGCATATCTTGTGGAGAGCCATCGGCACGGGAAAAAAAATATTCCACTTTATCTTGTTGACTTTCCGGTAAATCGTCAACATGAAAAACAATGGGCTGTGGAATACTTAGCTAAAATGCTGCATACTCTTACCCAAAAGATTGGAGCACTTTCAGGTAAAGAAGTATCTGATGATGTTCTTAAAGAGGAAATTAAATTTTTAAATACCGGACGCAGATTGGCGCGAGAGTACAATGAGCTATGGTTATCTGCTAAAGTTCCTCCCACCAATAGCACTGATCATCGCAGTTTAGTTGGTCTTGGTCAGGATTATAACGGGGATGAAGTAGCAGCTATCCAGATACTCAAAGAAGCATATAAAGAGACCAAAGAGCGGGTAAAACACTCAGTAAAAGGAAAGGGTGTGGCTGATGATCCTGCAAGGATTTTCATATGCGGTTCTTGCGTTGGTCCAAATCCCAATCATGTTGACAGATCCGGTGGAGTTGTAGTTGGGCGTGATGACGGATGGAGCGTTGTAAATGTTGATGTCAAAGAGAGCGGAGACCCGTATGAGAACCTGTCAAGAGCCATACTGTCTTTCCCTTACGAACTCCCGACTGAAGAAAGAAGCCTCTGGACAGCACAGCAGGCAAAGGAATCAAGAGCTGATGGTCTGATATTTATGTATAACTGGGGTTGCAACTATCAAACAGCAGTGGGAAGAATGATTGCTGATATTGTTAAGGAAGAGACAGGTATTCCCAGTATAAACATAGATGTTGGCGAATTGGGAAGAATGGAGGCTCCTGAGCAATCTGAGAACAGGGTAGAATCGTTCATAGAGATGCTGAAATAGAGGTAACTATTAAATGAGCAATAATATAAAAATTTTATCAATAGCGGTCATTGCTTTAGCGATTATTGGAGCCGGATTGTTTTTCACGAAGGAGGAAAACCCAAAGGATGAAATAGTTCCGATTCGCATTCTCGACAGCCCCAGCACGGTAAATAATTGGGAAATTATAAAAAAACTGAATGGAAGAGATATTCTTGAAGAAGAAGGTGTAAAGCTTGAACTGATTACTTCCGTTCAAAGCTCAGGAGGAACACAAAGCCTTCAGGCTCTTTTAGCCAAAAATATAGACTATGCAGGTTCGGCATGGCCTGCGTGGATAAATATCATCGCTAGCGGAGGAAAAATAAAGGCAGTCGTTAGTGGTCAAACAATAACCAAGGATAACCCCGGTAACGGTTTGGTGGTTCTCGATAATAGTAGTATCCATACATCCAGGGATCTCATAGGAAAAAAAATTGCAATTAATGTTCTGGGAGCATCCGCGGATTATTTGATAAGACAATATCTTACACAAAATGGACTTTCTATAGAACAGGTTCAGCTTATCGTTGTCCCCAATCCTCAAATAGAACAGGTGCTGAGGAGCGGACAGGTTGATGCAGGAGCATGGCACATGGGCAGCCCGGTAGAGTTTAAAATTGCCATGGATAGAGGTGGGCTCAGGGAATTACCAGGTAGCAGGCAAATTGATATAGCAGGTGAAAATACTGTCCTTGGAAGTGGATTTAGAGAAGACTTTATAAAGGAACATCCTGAAACGGTTAAAAGATTTATAATAGCTTATGAAAAATCACGACGATCTGTATGGGATGAATTCCAAAAAAATCCTGAACGTGTTAAGAAAGCAGTAGCAGAAATTTATAAAGAAAAGGATGGAAATCCGAAGTTAGCTGAATATTTCACATCGGGTTCAACATATTTTTCACCGGATTATCCCTTTACTACTGATAGAGATGTTCAGATGTGGATCGATATTTCCATATCCGAAGGAAAACTGAAACCAGGTCAAATAAAGCCGTCCGATATCTATACTCACGAATTCAATCCTTTTTATAAAGAATATTTGGAGAAAAAAGGAGGTAAATGATGGCAAAAAATGATATATTCAGTTATCCGGAAGAATTAAAACAACCATTTGTTGAGACTGAAGACATAAATTTCAGATATGGAGAAAAAGTTTCAGCCTCTGAGATATGGAATTTCATGACACAAGAGGCACCGAAAAAGTTTCCTTATGCTTTTGACACAAGCTCGAATTATATCGGTAAGCTATCAGATGATGTGGATGCGGGATTCTTAAGCGGTATTAAAAGGGGCTATTTATCTCTAAGTATGAGGGATCGCTTGCTGAAAGCCCATGAGAAGGGTGTACCTATCAGTCTCATCCAGGGTGGACAGCCTATGGAACCTTATTTTGCTGCAGGTGGCATTTCCTTAAGACCGGGATTCATAATGCAGTGGGCAAGAGATATGCAGGATGGAATGAATCTTAGAACCGCGGATCAAAGAGGAATTGAAATCCTGGAATCCGGAAGGACAAAAATCAGCATTGAAGCATGCAACCAGATAGCAGCCCATGCAGCCATTGACGATAGAATTGTTCCCGTTGACCTGATAGCACCTTACTTATGCATGCGCTGCTCTGACATGGCATATTTGGTGGAATCCCATCGAAACAAAAACAATATCCCCAGACTTCTTGTTGATCATCCGGTTGAACATGAAAATAGGGATTGGTCTGTAGAGTATGTTGCGACCATGATTCGTACATTAACTGAAAAAATCAGTTCATTATCCGGTAAAATTGTCAGTGATAAAGACCTTAATACAGAGATTAAACTTCACAATCAAACACGCAAACTTACAAGAGAATATGTAAAATTATGGTGGTCTGCACCCGTTCCACCAACAAACAGTGTTGATAATAGTGGCATAGTCATGCATGGTAACGAACCGCGTGGTGAACCTGTCGCAACAAAACAAGTCCTTGAAGAGTCATTTAAAGAAGTCAAGGAAAGGGTAAAGCATTCGGTCAAAGGCAAAGGACTTGTTGATGACCCGGCAAGATTATTTGTATGCGGCTCATGCGTCGGTCCAAATCCCTACAACGTAGAAAAAGCAGGCGGAGTGCTTGTGGGACGTGATGATAACTGGAGCATTGTAAATATTGACGTCAAAGAAACTGGCGACCCATATGAGAACTTAGCCAGGGCTATGCTTTCCTTCCCATATGAGCAGCCCACTGAGAAGCGGGCAGAGTGGACTGCCGACCAGGTAAGAAAATCCAGGGCTGACGGTTTGATGTTCATGTACCAGTGGGGCTGCAATTACCAGACGGCGATTGCCAGAATGATGGCTGATATAATTAAAGACAGGACTGGAATTCCAACAACTTTCATAGAAATTGGTGAATTGGGTCGCCTGGAAGCATTACAACAATCTGAAAACCGGGTCGAGGCATTCATAGAGATGTTGAATTAAGGAAGTATGAACAGATGAGCAACAACAAACTAATATGGTCAATAGCGCTCACTGCTATCGCAATCGTGGGTGGGGGATTGCTTTTAACGTCCAAAGAAAAACCGACAGAAGAAACGGTTGCAATCAGAATCCTCGATAGCCCGGATACAGTGAATAACTGGGAAATCATACAAAAATTGGATGGCAGGGATATCCTGAAGGAAGAAGGTGTAAAGCTTGAGCTAATAACTTCTGTCCAGAGTACAGGTGGAACGCAGAGCCTTCAGGCTCTGCTGGCGAATAATATTGATTTTGCCGGGTCAGCCTGGCCAGCATGGATAAATATACTCGCCAGTGGCGGAAAGATAAAAGCTGTTTTGAGCGGCTCTGTGGTCACTCAGGATAAACCGGGATCAGGTTTAGTAGTTCTGGAAAATAGCAGTATACATTCAGCTAAAGATCTTATCGGCAAAAAAATATCAGTCAATGTACTGGGGGCTGAATATGACTATTTAACAAGACAGTATCTTGCTAAAAACGGTCTTTCGATAGATCAGGTTCAGCTTGTAGTAGTACCATGGGCACAGCAGGACCAGGTTTTAAGGAGTAAACAGGTAGATGCAGCAGCATCGTTTAATGACCTATATTTCAGCATAGCAAGCGAAAAGGGTGGACTCAGGCAATTACCGGGCAGCAAGAGTTACGATCTAAAAGGGAATAATATTATCCTGGGGTATGGATTCAGGGAAGACTTTATAAAAAAATACCCTAATACTGTAAAAAATTTCATCAATGCATACGAAAAATCTTCGCGAGTGGTGTGGGAAGAATATCAGAAAGATCCGGAACGAGTGAAAAAGGCTGTAGAAAAAATATATACGGAAAAAGGCGCGAATCCAAAATTATCCCGATATTACAAACCCGTATGGTCACCAGATTATCCATTTGCTACGGACAGGGATATTCAGTACTGGCTAGACATTTTTGAGTCAGAGGGGAAACTGAAGCCCGGACAAATAAAACCATCTGATATCTATACATATGAATACAATTCGTTTTATAAAGAATATGCTGAACAAAAAGGAGTTAAATAATGACACAAAAAGAACTTTTTGAATATCCAGAGGAAATAAAACCTCAGTTTATCGAAACCGATGATCTTGCATTTAGTGACGGAAGACGCATCTCTTCTGCACAGATATGGGATTTTATGACAAAGGAAGCGCCTGTGAGATTTCCATACGCATTTGATAAGAGTGTTTACTTCAGAGGTATCTCAAGTGATGTAAATCTATCCAGCGGTATCAAGCGTAACTACCTTTCCCTGACTTTAAAGGATAGATTGATGGATGCAAATAAGAACGGTGTTCCCCTTGTATTTGTGCAGGGTGGGCAGACAGTTGAACCATACTACGCAGCAGGCGGCATACCGCTAAGACCCGGACTTGTGTCAGGCTTTGCTCGTAACCAGGTTGAAGGCCTGAACACGAGAAAATCCAACCAGAGGGGTATGTCGATCTTAGAACAAGGCAGAAGAGCGGTCTCAATTGATTCTTGCGGCCAGATATCAGCTCATGCAGCAGTAGAGGAAAATATCGTACATGTTGATTTTATTGCTCCATATCTCTGCCTGCGCTGCTCAGATATGGCATATCTTGTGGAATCCCATCGACACGGGAAAAGAAATATTCCCAGCTATCTTGTAGACCACCCGACCGATCACAATTCAGGCAAATGGAAAACAGAATACCTGAAGACTGAGTTAGAAACCCTGACCGGCAAGATCGCCAAACTTTCAAATAAAATCGTTACAGATGAGGATCTAAGGGCTGAGATCAGGCGTGAGAACAAAGCCCGTAAAATATTGCAGGATTGCTTTAAAATAAGGTGGTCTGCTAAGGTGCCGCCTACCAATAGCGTGGATCACAGCAGCTTAGTATCTCTTGGTGTTGACGGCTGCGGGGATTTTGCAGCCTCAACTCAAGTACTTGAAGAAACCCGCACTGAGCTAAAAGAACGTGTCAAACACGGTGTAAAAGGCACTGGCTTGAAAGATGACCCTGCCAGATTATGGATATGCGGTTCATGCGTTGGTCCGCAGGCCTCCCGTGTTGACAGTGCAGGCGGTGTTGTTGTTGGCAAGGATGACTTCTGGAGCGAAGCTTCTACCAATGTAAAGGAAACAGGCGACCCGTATGAAAATCTTGCAGAAGCGATATTGTCCTTCCCATATGAACTATCCACAGAGGAAAGAGCGGCGTGGACTGCAGAACAGGCAATAAAATCAAACGCTGATGGTGTTATCTTCTATTTTGCCTGGGGATGCAATTACCAGTCTGCGGTAGCCAGGATGATAGCTGATATAATAAAGGAACAAACCGGCCTCCCGACTATAAATATCGAAGCCGAACTTACTTCAGCAGAAGGGATGGAGCAAAATCAAAACAGGGTTGAGTCTTTCATTGAAATGTTAAGCTGAAGGTGGGAAAAAGTGAATACGAATACAAAAGTGTTTTCCATTGCAGCTATCGCTATTGTCATTGTAGGAGCGGGACTGTTGATATGGGAGGACATAAAACCGAAGGAAGAAATAGTAACTATTAGAGAACTCGATACCACGGATCCATCACAATGGGAACTTGTAACAAAATTGACAGGAAGAAATATTCCTGAAGAAGAGGGAGTGAAGCTTGAGCAGATAACCAGCATACAAAGCACCGGTGGTACTGTGGCACTTCAGGCTCTTTTAGCTAACAATATCGACGCAGCAGGCTCATCTTTCACTGCATGGATAAATGTAATCGCCAGCGGTGGAAAAATAAAAGCGTTATTTGTTCGGAAAGTTGAAACCAAAGATACTGTTCCCGATGGTGGACTTTTAGTTCTGAATGATAGTGGCATTTACACCATCAAGGATCTTGTAGGTAAAAAAATTGCAGTCAATGTGCTGGGAGCTGAATCAGATTATATAATAAGAGCTTTCCTTAAGCAAAATGGGCTTTCCATAAATGATGTGCAATTGGTTGTAGTGCCTTCAGCAAATCAAGAGCAAGTATTGAGAAGCAAACAGGTTGATGCCGCCGCCTGGACTTCCAGTGGTGGGATTCAATTTGATATGGCATTAGAAAAAGGTGGGGTCAGATCAATACCTGGCACCAGAAGCTACGATGTAAGAGCTAATTTTGGAGTGATCTCCTACTCCTCTTACGCTATTGGCTTTAGTGAAGATTTTATACAAAAACACCCTGAGACCGTCAGAAGATATGTCAGAGCATATCTCACTGCCTTGCACATAGTGGCGCAAGAATATCAGAAGGATCCAGAGCGTGTTAAAAAAGCATATGCAGAAGTCGCTGAAAAGAAAGGTGGAAATCCTAAATTATCTCGGTACTATAAACCAACCGGTTCGATAGAATATCCATTCATTACCGACGAGGATATTCAATGGTGGATTGACCGATATGTAGAAGATGGGATACTAAAGCCCGGACAAATAAAACCATCAGATGTATACACAAATGAATTCAATCCATTTATAAAGACTGAACAAAAAAAAGGAGTTAAATAATGTCAAAAGATGATATTTTCAGATATCCGGAAGAGATAAAATCACAGTTTTTCGAGAAAGAGGATTTAGTATTTAAAGATGGAACACGGGCAACAACAGAGCAGATATGGAATTTCATGGCAGACGAGGGACCAAGAAGATACCCATATGCTTTCAATACAAGTACTCACCATGTGGGGCGCATATCGAGCGATGTGAACTTCTTAAGCGGTATTAAGCGCGGGTATTTTGCTCTCACGCTATACGATCGTATGACAAAAGCCCAGAATAGCGGCGTGCCGATCGTTTTCATACAGGGCGGGCAGGGGATGGAACCTTATTATGCAGCCGGAGGGATACCTGCTAGACCTGCTTTTATAAGCCAATGGGCACTCAACAAAAAAGAAGGACTGAATCTTAGAGAAGCAGATATAAGGGGTAATAAAATTCGTGAAGAAAGCAGAAAAGCCATAAGCGTAGAGGCATGCCAGACCGCAGGTTATGGGACGGTCCAGGAAGGTTTTATCTCTGTGGATTTAATTGCTCCATATCTTTGCCTGCGCTGCTCGGATATTGCCTATGGCGTTGAAGCATATCGCCATGGCAAAGTAAAAGTCCCACTATTTCTTGTAGATTATCCTGTTGGTTCACAGCAAGATGCAGAATGGGCTGTTAAGTACCTGTCCAAAAACCTGAAGGATCTTGTTCAGGAGATTAGTAAACTGTCTGGAAAGGAAGTAACCGAAGACGATGTCCGGAATGAGATAAAGCTGCATAACCAGATACGAAGGCTTGCGCGTAAATATGCTGATCTGTGGTGGGGAGCAAAGATACCGCCCACAAACAGTGTTGATCACAGCAGCACTCTCCAGTTAGGCAATGAAGGATATGGTGATCCCACAGCAGCAAAACAGATTCTTGAGGAATCGTATGTTGAGGCAAAGGAGAGGGTCAAGAACAATGTTAAAGGCGAAGGACTGAGCGATGATCCGGCACGGCTGTTTATATGCGGCTCCTGCGTGACTCCGAATCCTTATCTTGTTGATAAGGCAGGCGGTGTAGTTGTTGCAAAAGACGACGGCTGGAGTGAAGTATCCACTGATGTAGCTGAAACGGGCGACCCATACGAAAATCTTGCCAGAGCGATTTTGTCATATCCTTATGAACAGCCTACTGAAGAACGAGCTGCATGGACAGCTGAACAGGTAATAAAATCAAATGCTGATGGTCTGATATTCATGTATAACTGGGGCTGCAATTACCAGACAGCAGTTGCCAGAGAGGTAGCTGACATTGTTAAGACTGAGACTGGAATTCCCACTATAAACATTGAATTGGCAGAACTTGGCAGGCGCGAGGCTCTGGAACAGTCGCACAACAGGGTTGAGGCATTCATAGAGATGATGAAATGAAAATGATGAATATGAATAATAACCTAAAAATTCTATTAATAGCAGTCATTGCTATAGCGATCATTGGATCTGGATTGCTTTTCACAAACGAAGAAAAAACGAAGGAAGAAAGCGTTCTGATTAGGGAAAGCGTTTCCACAACGCCAAATAATTTTGAAATCGTTAAAAAATTAACAGGAAGAGATATTCCCGAAGAGGAAGGTGTAAGGATTGAGCAGATAACGGTACAAGGCGGCGAAGGCGGAACCGTGACGATGCAGGCTCTTTTAACTGATAATATCGATACCTCAGGTGGGTCTATTTCCATCTGGGTAAATGCAATTAGCAAGGGTGCGAAGGTAAAACTTCTTCTATCTGGAAGTGTCACAGAACAGCCTCAATATTCAGGTCTGTTAGTCCTTGAGAACAGCAGCATTAATACTATTAAAGATCTTGTTGGCAAAAGGATAGCTGTCAATGTGCTGGGGGCAGAGGCTGAATTCATAATAAAGACATTTCTGAAACAAAATGGCATTTCTATAAATCAGGTGGAATTAGTTGTAATACCTGCTAATAATCAGGAACAAATATTGAGGAGCAAACAGGTGGATGCAGTAGCCGGGACAACGTCAGGCGGGACATGGTTTGACAGGGCAGTTGAAAATGGGGGAGTGAGAAGATTACCGGGTACCAGCAGCTTCGAGGCAAGAGGGAACCAGAGTCTGTTTACCACGAGTCAAGGTTTTAGAGAAGAATTTATAGAAAAGCATCCCGATACTGTCAGGAGATACTTAAGAGCCTATGATGGTGCAAGACGCATTGTATGGGAAGAATTTAATAAAGATCCTGAGCGTGTTAGAAAAGCATATGCTGATATCTCTGAAGAAAAAGGCGGGAATCCCAAGTTAGCTAAATATTATAGAGGAACCAGATGGTCTCCGGAAAATCAATTTATTACTGACAACGATATTCAGTTCTGGATCGATAATTTTGTAGAAAGCGGGATATTAAAACCAGGACAGGTCAAGCCATCTGATGTATATACAAATGAATATAATCCTCAATATAAAAAATAATAAGATGATACTATGACAAGAACTAAAGAACTATTTAAATATCCAGAAGAAGTAAGATCCAGGTTATTTGAAACTGATGATCTTGTATTTAGAGATGGCAAGCGGGTAACGCCCGGTGATATATGGGACTTCATGACTGAAGAAGGGCCAAGAAGACACCCCCATTTATTCAGCGATAGTCGATATCATGGCCTGTCAAAAGATACGAATCTGATAAGCGGCGTAAAACGGAACTATTTCAGCATTACTGTCCATGAACGCCTGACTGAGGCAGCCCGCAATGGGGTGCCCGTCGTTTTCATACAGGGCGGGCAAACACACGAGCCCTACTATGCAGCAGGAGGTATACCCACAAGACCTGGCATGGTGAATGGTTGGGCTACCAATCTTAAGGAGAACCAGGACTATCAGGAAGCAGATTTTCGCAGGCTCCAGATAAGAGAAATTGGAAGGCAGGAATTAACAGTAGAGGCATGCCAGACCGCAAAATACGAGATAATCCAGGAAGGCATGGTGCCCATAGCTTTAATAGCTCCATACCTGTGTCTGCGGTGCTCTGATATTGCATATGGTGTTGAAGCGCACAGGCATGGCAATATAAAAATTCCACTGCTTCTGGTCGATTCTCCGGTTAACCATCAGCGCGATAAAGAATGGGCGGCAGAATATGTGGCTGATAATCTTCGCAGGCTGACAAGAAAAATTGGAGAATTAGGTAATCGGGAAGTTACTGATGAAGATCTCAGGAAAGAGATAAAGCTTCACAACCATAAACGCAGGATTGCCAGAGATTATGTAAAGCTGTGGTGGTCAGCCTCAACACCGCCCACCAACAGCACAGATCACACGGGCATAATGCAGCTTGGCAACGAAAGTAACAGCGATCCTGTGGCAGCAAAACAGATTCTGGAAGAGTCGTTCTGCGAAGTGAAAGAAAGAGTTAAAAATTCAATTAAAGGAGAAGGAATAGAAGACGATCCTGTAAGGCTGTTCATATGCGGTTCATGTGTAAACCCGAGTATGAAACATGTGGATAGTTTAGGGGGAGCCGTAGTAGGGAAGGATGACGGATGGAGCGAGGTGTCTGTGGATGTTGATGAGACGGGAGATCCTTATGAGAAATTAGCGAAAGCAATTGTTTCTTTCCCATACGAACTTCCCACTGAAGAAAGGGGTCTATGGACGGCAGAGCAGGTAATAAGATCAAATGCAGACGGTCTGATATTTATGCACCAGTGGGGCTGCAATTACCAGTCCGGGGTAGCAAGAATAGTTGCGGATATTGTTAGAGAAGAGACAGGAATTCCAACTATAACCATCGAGCGAGCTATGGCTGAAAGTCGGGAAGGACATGAACAGATGCATAGCCGGGTTGAGATATTTATAGAGATGCTAAAATAAGTGGCGATAAAATTGAGAAATTTCAAAACAGAAACTTTTGAGGAAGCAGTTGCATACGATAAACACAGCGACCAACAGTACAACTGTGGACTACATCTAATCAAAGAACTTGGAATAAGACAGGGAAGCACTGTGTTGGATGTAGGTGCTGGTACGGGCAGATTAGCGCTGCATGCAGCCGGATTAATAGGCAAGGATGGATTATATTTCGGCATCGATCTCTCTCCGGAACGTATCAATATCGCAAAAAAGAAGGCTAAGGATTTGCAAGCCTCTAATCTCTTTTTTGAGATCGGTGATGGTACTGATCTACGTCGTTTTGAGGATGGGTTTTTTGATGTAGTGTATATGAATAGCGTATTTCACTGGATTAAGGATAAAAAAATATTACTTCATGAGTGCCACAGGGTTTTAAAACAGGGCGGACATCTCGGATTCACATCGAAGGTAAAAAATCTTCCTCGCAATGGCGCCAGAGAAATCGCAAAAGCTATTTTGAAAAAAAAAGGATATAATATCACATCAAATCACAATAATTACCCGGTAACTGTTTATGAAGTGAGGAAACTGCTGGAGTTGACAGGATTTCTTGTACAAAACATAGAAGTCAGACAAACAATAGACAATTTTGCATCTGCTAAGGATGCGGTTAATTCCATAATGAATAGGGCTCCACATCGAAATTTTTTAAGGGATGTACCCAAAAAACAGCATCCAAAAATCAGAAATGAACTTATAAGCGAACTTAAAAAAATAGAAACAGAAGAGGGTATTAATTTTGTTAGAAACAAAATCTATGCAATAGCCGAAAAAAGAGGTAAATAATGGCAATAATTCCAGATGTTAAGTTAGACGTAAGGGGCGAGAGATGTCCCTATCCACGCATCATGACACTTCAGGAAATAAAAAAACTTAAAAAAGGTGAAATACTTGAGGTTATAGCAAGCGACCCTGAAGCGTGGCAGAATATTGATGTATGGTTGACTAAATCCGGTGATGAGTTCCTAGATGTCGAGACCAAAGAGGGAGCATACCATATCTTTGTGAAGAAAGGATAGATCAATGTACGCAATAGAAACAACAAACCTGACAAAAAAATACAAAACCTTAGTTGCAGTGGATGATCTTAACCTTCAAGTTGAGAAGGGCAAAATCTTCGGTCTCCTTGGCCCGAACGGCGCAGGGAAAAGCACAATACTTTCAATGCTATGCACCATCGTAAATCCCACATCAGGTTCTGCAATTGTGAATGGATATGATATAATCAAAGACTCTGCTAAAGTAAGGCAGAGCATCGGCATAGTCTTCCAGAGCATAAGCGTGGATGATCGGCTCACAGCTCGCGAAAACCTGAGATTTCATGCCATGCTTTATGATGTTCAATCAGGAATAATGGAAGGACGGATACAGGAAGTCCTTCAGCTTGTGGAGCTTGAGGACAGGGCTGATTCTCTAGTCAGGACTTTTTCCGGAGGTATGATACGGCGTCTTGAAATGGCGCGTGGGCTTCTTCATAATCCCGAAATATTATTTCTGGATGAACCCACCATAGGATTAGACCCCCAGACAAGAGAACACATCTGGGACTACATAAAAACACTTGCACAAAAAGAAAAATTAACGATCATAATGACAACACATTACATGGATGAAGCTGATCTTCTCTGCAATGATATAGCGATCATTGATCATGGCATTATCAAAATAAGGGATACGCCAGAACACCTCAAAGGTTTCCTTGCAGGTGACAATATCATTGTAAGGACAAAATTCCCGGATCAGCTTGCAACCGGACTTTTCGGGCAGGACTATATCCTGCAAATGCAGGCTTCACAAGATACATTGAGTTTGAATGTGAAACAGGGATCAATGAATGCTGTGCGAATAATTAATAGTGCACAGGATATGCATATAGCAGTAGATTCAATCGATATTGAAGAGCCGACACTGCATGATGTTTTCCTGCATCATACTGGCAGGCAGATCCGCGAGGAAAGAGAGGATAATTTCATCAGTATGTATAAGCGAAAGCGCAGGGGGAGATAAAATGAGAAAAGAACTGCGTGGAATTTATTCAATATGGCTTCGGGAGATCATCAAGTTCTACCGTGAAAAGATACATTTCGCAAGCGCCATGACAACGCCATTCCTGTGGCTTATCATATTTGGCGGCGGCATGGGGATCAACCTGCGGACAGGCGTGATAACATCCGGATACAACGTATTTATTTTTCCGGGTATCGTAGGAATGACTCTTCTCTTTACATCAATGCGTTCCGGAATATCTGTCATATGGGATCGTGAGTTCGGGTTCTTAAAAGAAATACTCGTTTCACCTATATCCAGGACGTCGATCGTTATAGGAAAAGCGCTGGGAGGGGCTACAAATGCATTGATACAGGGAACGTTGTTACTTCTGTTATCTTTCATTGTTGGCGTCCATATATCGCCTCTGAATATTATCCGGATAATACCAATAATGCTTTTGATCTCCCTTGGATTTGATTGTTTTGGGCTATTTATTGCTTCCATCATGGACAGTTTTGAAGGATTCCAGACTATAATGAGTTTTATAATTATGCCAACGTTCTTTTTAAGCGGCGCTTTGTTTCCGCTTACCAATGCCCCTGGATGGTTACAAACCCTGAGTTCGTTAAACCCTATGACATATGGTGTGGATGCGATCCGTGGGATCATAATTAATGAGGGCCAGTATTCCCTGAATTTTGATCTATTGGTTTTGCTTGTTTTTTCAAGCGTTATGTTATTCATTACATCATGGATATTCAATGAAAAAAAATAATGAGGTTGAATATGAAAATTGAAAATACGTTACTGATGATACCAGGTCCTGTACCTGTTACCCCAAGAATACTCCGCTCAATGTCAAAACCTATGATAAACCATCGCAGCAAGGAGTTCGGCGCAATTTATACTGAGTCCAGGCAAATACTGGCTGAACTTTTCGGGACCAAAAATGATGTTTTTATCCTTAGCGGTTCAGGCAGCTGCGCCATGGAAGCTGCGATAGGTAATGTAATCGATGAAAAGGATACGCTTGTGACCATCGAGAACGGAAAATTCGGAGAACGCTTCAGGGAAATAGGTGAGCGCTATGGCAAAGTGGCTCCTGTAAAATTTGACTGGACTAAAGGTGAATCCATAGAACTGGATAAAGTTGAAAGCGCACTGGAGCAAGGCGCTAAAGCCGTTACTCTTGTGCATAACGACACTTCTGTGGGTATCAAGAACCCCGCAAAAGAAGTCGGAGAACTTGCAAAAAAATATGGGGCGCTGTTCATTATGGATGGTGTAACCACTATTGGAGGCGACGAAGTTCTTGTAGATAAATGGGGCGTGGATATTGCAGTTGTCGGCTCTCAAAAATGCATAGGCGCTCCTCCCGGATTATCTGCGATCTCGGTAAGTGAAAAAGCATGGGATTCAATAGTTGTGAAGCCGCCTTATTACATGGATTTGAAGGCATACAAAAAATCAGCAAACAGAGAGATCGCTGAGACACCATATACTCCTGCGATACCGTTATTTTTTGCGCTGCATGATGCTCTGAGAATCGTGAGGGAAGAAGGGCTTGAGAACCGTATAAAAAGACATGCAAAATTTGCAGAAGCTATACGAGCGGCGGCTAATGCCTTAAATGTGGAAATGTTCCCTCAATTGAACGAACACAGCAGATACTCAAACACGGTAACTGCCATGAAAATACCGCCTGGCATTGATGATAAGAAGCTTCGTAGCGGGATAAAAGAACTTGGGGTCCAGGTTTCAGGCGGACAGGGACCTCTTGAAGGCAAGATATTCAGGATCGGAAACATGGGTAATATTAGTAAACTGGATATTCTAAGCACAATTCAGGCTGTGGAAATAGTGCTTTTCAGGAATGGTGTTGTTAAGACTATCAGTCCGGGCATCGAGGCAGCAAGTGAAATACTGAAATAAGGAGAATCAAAATGGTAAAAAAATCAATAACATATTTCGAACAGAACGGCGCAGAAAATACAGATGAAGTACTCAAACTTGTGCAGGACAGACTGAAAGAAGGCGACATAAAAAGCGTGGTCGTGGCAAGCACAAGCGGCAAGACAGGACTGAAATTCGCAAGGAGTTTGGGCAAAAAGACAAACCTTGTCGTGGTTTCAACTCACCCGGGCTCTAAACAGCCAGAAGTATGGGAATTTGATCTGGAAGCACTGAAAGAACTTGAGAACCTGGGATGCAAAGTTATCAGGCAAAGCCATGCGCTTTCAGGTCTTGAGAAAAGTTTCACAAGTAAGTTTTCAGGCATTTCGCACACTGAAATCTTGGCAGAATCCCTTAAGTCGCTCTTCTCCCCGGGTATGAAGGTAGCGATAGAATGTGCGATAATGGCTCTTGACGGCGGCGCCATACCTCTTGACAAGACCATTGCAGTGGGCGGCACTGGAGCAAAAGGAAGGGGTGCGGATACTGCTGCGGTAGTCTTGCCCTCGCATACAAACAATTTTTTTGATTTTCGCGTGCTGGAGATAATCGCCAAGCCCTTCAATAACGATATTAAATGAGCAATGTAGAATTGGATAACCAATTGCTTGCAGAAAGATACGATCATGTAAGCGAGGGTCAGTTTAATAACGGGTTAATCCTTATTGAAAAACTAGGGATTAAAACCGGAAATAATGTCATAGACATAGGCTGCGGCACAGGTCGCCTCACATTGCATGTAGCCAGAATAGTCGGTTCCAACGGCAAGGTTGTGGGTATCGACCCTTCAGTACAGCGGATTGAAGTTGCGCGGAGAAAAGTCAGAGATGCGCCCCTTCTTAATGTAAGCTTCGAGATCGGCAATAGCAACGACCTGTATCATTTTGAAAACGATTGCTTTGATATTGTGTATCTCAACATAGTCCTCCACTGGATTCAGGAAAAAGAGGATGCATTTGCCCAGATATACCGGGTACTTAAACCGGGAGGAAGGCTCGGAATAACTACGGGGAACAAGGATAAGCCATATACAGTGAAATCGATCATAGAAGAAGTACTGCGGCGATCTCGCTATGCAGGAGCCGTGGATGCTAAGAAAGAAACAAGCAGACCTGTGAATATGAGCGAACTGAAGGCGTTATTGGAGGGCGCAGGCTTTAAGATAATCGAAATAAACTGCCAAAAAGACCCGCGGTATTTTGAAACCCCTCTTAAGTGCATCGAATACGTAGAAGCCAGCTTATTCGGTAATTTTTTGAGCAATGTACCTGAGAATCTTCGAGAATCAGTAAAATCAGATATCATGGCAGAGCTTGAAAAGAGAAGAACACCAAAGGGAATCGAGGATGTATATAATACGATTTTTGCAATGGCAGAAAAATAAGTCCTACTGATTGACTGTGAAAACTGAAATGAAAACGACTGGCTGGCTGAGATTTTTACTGTCAGAAACTTCCGGTGCTTTTGGCGACCTCGGAACATTTCTCCCCTTAGTTATCGGCGCGATTTCCATCAACCACCTGTCATCATCAAGCGTTTTCACCCTGTTCGGGCTATTTTATGCATTTTCCGGTCTATTCTACCGTATGCCCATGGCAGTCCAGCCTATGAAAGCTGCTTCTGCATACGCGCTTTCTTATCAGTTAACTCCAGGCGAAATAGCAGCAGCATCGGTTGTCATCGGAGCTATACTGCTGGTACTGTGGGCAACGGGTGCAGTGAAATGGCTAGTCAAATATACCCCAAGAAGTGTATCTATTGGGATTCAGGCAGGTCTTGGAATTTCACTTGCAGTATTGGGAATCAAATTCATTATGCAGCAGCCGCTAGTGGGACTGATTTTACTAATCATCATGTTTTTACTTTTCAGAAAAAATTTTCCAGCTGCACTAATTGCCCTGATTCTCGGCATTGTCCTGGGATACGTAACCGGTCTAATTAGCAAGCTTCCTGCTATAGCTTTTGGATTTTATCTACCTGAGATCGATCTGCCTGGAATTAGCGATTTATTTAGTGCGAGCACATTGACCATGATTTTGATTCAGATACCTTTCACTCTAACAAATGCAGTCATAGCCACATCTGCACTGTCAGGCAAACTCTATCCAGAACACAAAAGAGTAACTGCCGGGAATCTCTCACTGACAATGGGCATCGCCAATCTATTTTCAGGTTCTCTTGGCGGCATCCCTATGTGCCACGGCAGCGGAGGTGTTGCAGCGCATTATAAATTCGGCGCCAGAACTGCAATCGCACCTGTGATGCTTGGAATTCTATTTATATTTACAGGAATCTTCCTTGGAGATAGTGGATTGGAAATGCTTAAGATTTTACCTGCCGCAGTACTTGGATGTTTGTTATTTTATAGCGGTGTTGAGCTTACATGTACTTTCAAAGATGCAAAAAAAGATGAAATGAAAGTGGTGCTACTGGTCGCAGCTATGAGCATAGCAATTAACCCGGCTCTCGGCTTTATCCTGGGAGTTTTGATAGATTACATTGTAAGACACCGCCATATGATGTTTGCCTCAATCCTTCACTTTTCCGAATAAACATGACAACACTTGCTGATTTCTCTACTTCTATATATCTTCCATTCCTTCCAGAGCTTAATGAATACATATCAGGTAAATGGAAAGAAGCTCAGCGCACTTGAAATTAAGGCAGAACTCTTAGTGGACGGCGTGAATATAGATGCCTCTGCCCTTGAAGGCGTGGGAGAAAAATACAAGGAGCAAATCCACGGCGTCTTTGACTTTGACCTTGAATCACATGAGCACCAGAAGCTTCCTGCTGAGATCATATTTGAGGGCAGGATGCTCATGCCCTTCAAGAAGAACAGCGCTTCGCCGTTTATCGTAAAAAGGAATAACGGCTCTCTATTTCTTGAGTATAACGGCAAATATGTTCTTGATGTGAAATACAACAACAGACCCGGATTCTATAATAATAAGACCTCAGATAATATTCTCATGTCCAAAATAGGGCAGAACGTATCAAAAGACGCTCTTATTGTAGCATACAGTAACTATTGCAATTATTATAAAACAAATGAAGAGTGCTGGTTTTGCAATCTTGTGCATACCAAGAAAACATATAACAGCGATGTAATTGGCTTGAAAACACCTTCACATATCGGAGAAACTTTTCAGGCAGCGATCGAAGAAGGCGTTGTAGATATGCTTCTCCTGACAGGCGGCATGCATCCGAACGGAAAGGAGCATGAATATTATATCGAGGTTGCAAAAGAGGTAAAAGAGCATACAGGAAAAGACCATGTGCCTGGTACTGTGGTTATATCAGCTCCAACTGACCTTAAAAAGATTGAAAACTTACATGAGGCGGGCTTTGATTCTGTTGCATTTAATCTCGAAGTATGGGATCGAAATCTATTCGCAGGCATCTGCCCTGGAAAAGCAAGAACTATCGGCTGGGAGAATTACCTGAAAGCACTGGACTATGCGGGCAGTATATTCGAACATGGAAAAGTCCGGTCTATGTTCGTCTCCGGTCTTGAATCAAAGGATTCGTTCCTGAAAGGTGCAGAATATCTTGCATCAAAGAATGTACTTGCTTTCCCCATGCCGTGGACACCCAATCAGGGTTCAAAGCTGGAAGGGCACAGGACACCACAACCTTCATGGCATCTTGAGCTTAGCAGGAAGCTCGTTGATATCTGGCAGCAATACGATTACACGGTTGACCATTTGAAAGAGCTTCCACTGTCGCGGAATTATCTTTATTTTGACGAGATGGCTGGAAGAACATGATAAAAGTGAAGGTAGAGGGCATAACGAAGGTCTTCCACAGCAAAAACGGAAATAATGGGAATGGCTGCGTGGAAGCCTTGGGTGGGATAAACCTTGAGGTCAGAACCGGTGAGTTCCTCGCCATCGTTGGCCCGAGCGGCTGCGGAAAATCAACATTCCTTGAGATACTGGGCGGTCTGATAAAACCTTCATGCGGAAGCATCTACATAGATGGAAAAGCAGTGAACGGCCCGAACCATGATCGTGGTATCGTATTTCAGGGTTATGCGTTGTTCCCATGGCGAACCGTAACAGAAAACATAGCATACGGGCTTGAGGAAAAAGGTGTCCCGAAGAAAACAAGGAATGAGATCTGTAAAAAATACATTTCTCTTGTGGGTCTTTCGGGCTTTGAATCTCATTATCCATATCAACTTAGCGGCGGGATGAAGCAGCGCGTAGCTATTGCAAGGGCTCTTGCTTATGATCCTGATATTTTGTTGATGGATGAACCATTCGCTGCTCTTGATGCCCAGACAAGGGATACGCTGCAGGGTGAGGTTTTGCGTATCTGGGAAGAAACAAAAAAAACAGTGTTATTTGTTACTCATAACATAGAAGAAGCCGTATTTCTGGCTGACAGGATAGCAGTCATGTCAGCACGTCCGGGTATAATAAAACGGATAATCGATATTCCACTATCAAGGCCGAGATCAGAAGATTTCAGAACTTCTCAGGATTTTATAAAACTAAGACAGGAGGTGGGGTACATTGTCAGGGAAGAAGCAAAGTTTACAGCGAACTCCTAGAAAATTCATAGCCCTGCTTGTTTTTTTCCTTTTATGGGAACTATTGCCTGCAAGCGGCATTATCAGCAAGGCATTCTTTGCGCCTCCCTCCGAAGTTTTCGCCGCCCTTGTGAGGCTTACAATCTCAGGTGAACTGTGGATTCATACAAGCATCAGCCTCCAGCGTGCCATTACCGGATTTGGTCTTGCAGCAATAATAATGATACCACTTGGGTTTTTGATGGGATGGTATAAAGGCTTTGAGGAGGTCGCAGACGGTCTTGTGCAGACGTTAAGGCAGACCTCATCCCTTTCCCTTTTTCCAGTGTTCATACTTTTTCTGGGGATAGGCGAAGTATCAAAAATCGCTGTAATATTCTGGGGCGCGCAGTGGCCGATATTATTGAACACGATAAGCGGTGTGAAAAGCGTTGATCCCCTGCTGATAAAATCCGCCCGTTCAATGGGTTCATCTGCAATTTCGCTATTTAGAAAAGTTGTCATACCTTCATCCATGCCATCAATAATCACAGGTTTGAGGCTCAGTGCTACTCATTCGATAATCGTTCTTGTGGCAGCAGAGATGATAGGGGCAAAATCCGGACTGGGATACTCGGTGATAAACTGGGAATATAATTTCATGATCCCTGAGATGTACGCAGCAATAGTCATGCTCGCGCTTCTTGGATTGATCACTAATTATTCCCTTGTCTGGCTTGAGAAAACCACAACGAAATGGAAGGAAGAAATGACGATCACATAGGAGAAAATAAAAATGAATAAAAATATAAAAACTGCGGCGATCCTGATTGGCATCGCCTTAATATTGACTGCTGGCCTGTTATGGGTCAAGGGAACAAATACAGAAAAGAAAAATGAGATACGTTATCTTTCATCGACAGCAATTATCGAACCCTTGGAATTTGCCAAGGAACTTGGTTATCTAAATGGGCTAAACATTACCAGAGCAGGTTCCTATACAGGAGGTCCCGAAGATATAATAGCAATAGCTTCAGGCAGCATTGATATCGGTCATTCTGCATGGGTGTCGGTGATCAATGCTAAAGCAAGGGGAAGCGATATCAAAGCCTTTGCAGCGCCTATGGGTAATTCACCAAAAAGCTGGTACGAAGGAACGCCATACCTCTCAAAATGGATCGTGCTTGAGAACAGCAGCATAAAGAGCGCAAAAGACCTTGCTGGAAAAAAGATCGCTGTAAATACAGTGGGAGCACATGTGGATTACGTTACACGTGAATATCTTGCAAGAAATGGTTTATCGCCCAATGATGTGCAGCTTGTCCAGATACCCGTACCCCAGCATGCGCAGGTGCTCAAACAGGGACAGGTGGATGTTGTGGCGCCTCTGGCAATCTTTGTGGATCAGATAGAAGCTGGCAAGGGAGTAAGAGTTTTGTTCTCCGATTATGAGGTTATTGGAGACCAGACGCACTGCGTACTTTTCACCTCAGAGAAATTCCTGAAGGAAAATCCTGAAGCAGCAAAGCGTCTTACAGAAGGAATAGCAAAAGCTGCGGATTGGGCAAAGGAGCATCCCAAAGAAGCTAAAGAACTGGCTGTAAAGGTACTCAAGGATAAAGGCGGCAATCCTGATCTTGCAAAATACTGGAAGGGCTTTGGAGTAAGAGACCATGCGCTTCTGGCTGATAGCGATGCACAGTTCTGGATAGACTGGCTTGTAAAGGATGGCAAGATAAAAGAAGGGCAGTTCAAGCCGTCTGATATCTACACGAACCAGTTCAATCCATATTACAAGAAATAAGGTATGGTAAGCAGTGAAACATAGAAGCCAGAGTCCGGACTCGAACCGGAATGAAATCGCTCTGCAGGCGATTGCGTAGCCGCTCCGCCACCCTGGCACTCAATATAAAAAGCGTTAACCGAAATATAAAAAATAGGGGGAGTTATACAGTCGGCACCCCCAGGGCATTGTTCAGCCCGTACAGGCTCTGGCGCGCATCCTGGAAATAGAAGCGCTCCTGCAATACATTTTCTTCCTTCAGCCTGTTCAGGGCATAGCGCACTGTTCTGGCTGGAAGATAGGTTTGCTTTGCAATATCTTTCTGTGTTAAAAAGCCGCTCGATTCAAGCACTTTAAAAACAAGTTTTGCTGATGGCGGCAAATGATTTATCGTAGTCGGTTCAATCTGTGGGCCATTAATGGCAAAGACGATTCCTTCTTGAATACATTTTTAAATTCTCCAGCTTAAACTTGGATTTATCCTTTATATACCTATTTATTGGAGCAATTATTGACCATTTTCTTCTCTTTTTTTTGAATGTGGAAAACGGATAGGAGGTGAAATGCGACCCCCGGGGCACATTTCACTTTTTGCCATGATTGGCATAGGGTAATAGACACGCATAATTATTAAAACCTCATAAATCGGCTATTTTATCCAGAAATCTTCTAATTCCGGAACTAAAAAGGAAAAAATTGCCTTAATCCTCATTTTGCCCCGAATCCTCCGCGCAGGAAGCGCCGCAGGTCTTCATCATCCAAATTTTCAACCTTTTCGTTTACATCATCGTATATTTCTTCTTTTTTATAATCCATATTTACCTCGAATTGGAAAAAGGAGCGCTAATGGATAGGAAAAAAAGCACCCCTTTTTCTTTTTGTCATTTTAACAGTGCATCTTCTATGGCAAAAGCATCCATGCCGCAGTCAACGCATGAAACCATGGCAATTCCTTTGATGAAATCAGCGCTTGTTATCGGTATTGCATGCTTGCAGTTGGGGCACCTGTATTGTCTGGCAGAGGTCATATCAGCCACCAGACATAATCCTGCACCCGAACGCGCTCCGGGTTTTCCTGCCTGCCTTTCAATGTGTCCTTGCTAACTATACCATCGGGGGCAAAGTAAACCCCTTCTTTTTTCTTGATCTGTCATTTTAACACCAGAAATTCCATAGTTTTCATACTTATTTAAATCACGTAAACAGGCTATATTTGATAGCTCTATGCGGTTTTCAGGAACAAAAGGGCAATAATTACCTGGAACTTTCAGCATTTAATCTGATATAAACACTGCCTGGCGTCCTGGAAATACTCGCGCTCTTCCAAAACATCCTCATCTTTTAAGCGGTTTAATGCATAGCGCACCGTTCTTGAGGGAAGATAGGTCTCTTTTGCTATTTCTTTTTGGGTCAGAGGTCCCTGGTTTTCAAGTATATTAAGTACAAGTTTCATCGAAGGTGAAAATGTATCGATTCCGGGAAATTTTATTGTTTTACCCGTATTGCCATTATCCGGCGGATAATCAGTTGTTTCAGGACCACTCATAGTTTACCACTGAAACAAAATGAAAAGGATTCATCTAAAGTTTAACCCATACGGCAATTATTGTCGTGATTGTTCTGATATTGCATTAGATAGTGACAAAATATGCCTGTATATCCAGGGATATATATGCTGTTCGCATTGATAGAGGTGGTGAAAAAAACCAATGTCAGATAAAAGAAGGGATCGTTTTTGCCATCTATAACAAATGGGATGGTATAGAATCATCGATAGATGAGGGTACTGAGGAAAAACTAAAGGTTTCAGCGTATGAGAACTACGCAAAGGACAGGTTGGGAAAACCGGAATACCGGCGCATGCGAATAAGCATTGAAAGATTGGCTCGCACACTTGCATTAATAGAAACAAGCTGGCAGCGTGCGGGCAGGCATCATGCGCTTCGGGAGCTTGAAAACGTACTGGCCCGGCAGCATGAAGTTGAGAGAGACGCAGAGAATATCGAAGATGTATTCCTGCGCGGATACATCTATGAGCAGCTCGATATTGTTGCTGCAACAAGACGGTCTCTGGCTGAAGAAGTCAGATGGGATATCGAAGCCAGTAAGAAAACTTGGGAATAATATGAATGAGAGGGATATTTTTGTCCGGAAATCTGCCAATTACCGGGTCTGGGTAGATGAGGCGGGGGTGGGGTGCATCAGGGTACTGAAGAGGATAAACTTCAAGACTCTTGTGTCTCTTTTTGAGGAGCTTCACGGCGAGATAAAAAAGAGAATTGCAGGAAACCCAGGAAAAGTCCATATTATTTTTTACATATCCAAATCCCTCTACGACGAAATGTCTGTCAATGCAAAAGAATTCCTTGGATTCTGTCAGTCCTGTATGGGTATCAAATTCGAGCTTGTTTTGATAGGGATGTAAAACGATGCGCCCTGTTGATTTTTGTGTCTCGTTTTGGAATAATTGTGTCAACATCTGCCTCTTTCTGTAATTATATATGTTTTACAGTATTATCTTTCAATTGCGATTGATATGATTGAAGAAATATGTAACCCGTCCCGAATAAATAACTCCTGTCGGATGAAGGTTGAAAATAAAAAACCTAAGGATAATGTCGAGTTTGACGAGATTGTTAAATTCCTGATTGACCAGAAGGCAGTGATGGATTATGCAGGCTTGAATTAATTGTATTTTTGCCGCTATTGTTCGGTTTTTCGAACCAATCTGGCAATTCATGTCATCTTCTGCACTTATATATATCCTGTATCTTCTTTTAATGGAAAGACTACAATCAACGTAGTTCCGGAGGAAAAAAATGGCATTGAAAATATCTGAAGACTGGTTGGCTGTTGTTATCGGCTTTACTATTGTGCTCATAGCAGCAGCAGGCATCGTATCTGCCAAAGTAATACCATGGAAGCTGGTGTAAACATGGCTGATGAAAATACAGAAAATCAAATTAACGAATTGAATGAAACACCTTTTATTACAAAGGCAGGATATTTCCTGATTGGTTTTGCTATTCTGGTCATACTTGCAGTAATATCAGTTTATATATCGCAGAACAAGATTGCAAATGTGGAAATAGGAAAAGGATGGGGATTTGAATATGTTGTTATCGCTATCCTTATTGGATTGATACTGCGCAGCATAGTTGATTTATCCCGGCCCCTGAGTAATGCTTTTGAAAAAATTAAACCCGCTTTCAGGACCGAGCTTCTTGTTAAGATCGGGCTTGTGCTGCTTGGCGCTGAGATATCCATAGGGACATTATGGGCATACGGAGTGCGCGGTCTTGCCCAGGCGCTGGTCGTGGTGATAGCTGTGTATTATGTGTCCCTCTGGGTTTCGGGAAGGCTCGGCATAGACCGTAAGTTCGCCCATATGCTCTCGACAGCGGTATCGATATGCGGTGTCTCGGCAGCCATCGCTACCTTCGGCGCTATCAAAGGGGAAAAGAAGCATCTCAACATGACGCTTTTGCTTGTTGCGGTCTTTGTCATACCCATGTTCCTTGGCATGCCGCTCCTTGCAAAGGCAATGGGCATGAACCAGGCATGGGCAGGAGCATGGTTTGGCGGGACAATTGACACCACGGCTGCCGTAGTAGGCGCCGGGGCTTTCTATGGAGATGAGGCGATGAAAGCCGCATCTGTCGTAAAGATGTCCCAGAACGTGCTCATAGGATTTGTTGCTTTCCTGCTGGCGTTCTATTTCACAACAGTTGTGGAAAAAAGCGGCGAGAAGGTCAGCACCCGGCAGATATGGGACAGGTTCCCCAAATTCATTCTCGGATTTGCAGCGGTTACAGTGATAGCTTCTCTGGGATTGCTTTCTACAGGAGCCGTTGATACGACCAAAGTAGTACGTTCATGGATTTTTGCGTTTGCGTTCGTGAGCATTGGTGCTGAGACTTCCATCCGGGAGTTTAGCAAAATAGGAAGAGCGCCGTTCATAGCTTTCACCGTGGCACAGACGTTTAACATAATCTGGACTCTATTAATATCGTATATCCTGTTTTCTGCTCTGGAATAGAGCAGAGTATTTTTTTTCTATCTTATTGCCGCATTCCTTCCATTTCCATAACCATCCTGACAACTCTCGCCTGTTTCTCTGCATATATAACCAATCCTGCCAATCATTTCTCAAAAATCAAATCAAAGGAGAAAAGAAATGTCAAAGAAGAGATTAGAAACCATAGCGTTACATGCAGGACAGGAAAGCCCGGATTCAGCCACAGGAGCAAGGGCTGTGCCTATCTATCAGACAACATCGTATGTCTTTAAGAACACAGACCATGCCGCAAACCTTTTTGCTCTCAAGGAGTTCGGCAACATCTATACAAGAATAATGAACCCGACGACAGACGTATTTGAAAAACGGATAGCAGCTCTTGAAGGAGGCACCGGCGCCCTTGGTGTTGCTTCGGGACAGGCTGCCGAGACACTGGCGATTCTTGCTATCACGCAGGTAGGCGATGAAATCGTATCCGCAAATAATCTTTACGGCGGAACATATGAGTTGTTCCACTACACCTTTCCAAAACTTGGAAGAAAAGTAAAATTCGTTGATTCTACAAAACCTGAGGAAATAAAGAAGGCAATTACTAGCAAGACAAGAGCTGTATATGCTGAGACAATCGGCAATCCCAAACTGGATGTGCCTGATTTTGAATCTATCGCAAAGATTGCGCATAATGCCGGCATTCCTTTTGTCGTGGATAATACGGTGGGCGTTGGAATTGTAAAACCAATAGAACATGGTGTGGATATAATAGTAGACTCAGCAACAAAATACATAGGCGGGCACGGGACATCCATAGGTGGAGTAATCGTGGACTCCGGGAATTTCAAATGGAACAACGGCAAATTCCCTGAATTCACGGAACCCGACCCAAGTTATCACGGGTTAAAATACTGGGACACGTTCGGGAATTTCCCGGGGCTTGGGAATGTCGCCTTCATCATAAAGGTAAGAGTGCAGCTTCTCAGGGATATAGGACCGGCATTGAGCCCATTTAATGCTTTCCAGTTCCTTCAGGGACTTGAAACGCTGCCGTTGCGTGTAAGGAAACATTCTGAAAATGCCCTTGAGGTCGCAAGGTTCCTGAAAGGACATCCTCTGGTCAAATGGGTCAATTATCCTGGACTTGAAGATAATCCGAATCATAAGATCGCATCAAAATACCTGAAGAACTACTATGGGGGAATTGTGGGGTTCGGCATCAAGGGAGGATATGAAGCCGGAAAGAAGTTCATCAATTCAGTAAAACTGTTTTCTCACCTTGCCAATATAGGCGATGCAAAAAGCCTGGTAATCCACCCCGCATCGACCACACACCAGCAGTTGACCAGAAAAGAACAGGAGGAAACAGGAGTAACCCAGGATTACATCCGCTTATCGATAGGCATTGAGGATGTGGAGGACATTAAAGAGGATATTGAGCAGGCTTTGCAGGCTGCAGTTAGCAGTTAATTGATCTTATCATGAGTGGAACAATCGTATTGGAGAGTTTACAAAAAGTTAAACAAAGTGGAAGTACCGGACTTGTAGAAACCAGATACTTTACTTTCGCCGCTCCTCCGGATGAGTTGATCCTTGATTCCGGAGAAAAACTGGGACCGATAACACTGGCTTATGAAACATATGGCAAGATCAACGCCTGGAAATCCAATGCGATACTAATCCACCATGCGCTATCGGGGGATGCACATGCTGCCGGTTTTCATGACGGGGATGGGAAACCCGGATGGTGGGATGAAATGATAGGGCCTGGAAAAGCATTTGATACAGATAAATATTTTATAATCTGTTCAAATGTGCTTGGCGGGTGCAAAGGCTCGACGGGTCCGTCTTCTATAAATCCCGGCACAAACAGACCATACGGGCTGGATTTCCCGACTATCACGATAAAAGACATGGTCAAGGCGCAGAAGTATCTGATAGACCATCTCGGGATCGAAAAACTCTTGTGCGTTGTGGGCGGCTCGATGGGGGGAATGCAGGCGCTGCAATGGGCAGCCTCTTATCCTGAGAGGGTACGCTCTGTTATTCCCATTGCCACGACACTGAAACATTCTCCGCAGCAGATTGCTTTTAATGAAGTGGGAAGGCAGGCCATCATGGCAGACCCTGACTGGAAAGGAGGTAATTACTACGGCGGCGCGCCTGCGGCAAAAGGCCTTGCAGTGGCACGGATGATAGGTCATATTACTTATATGAGCGATGTCTCAATGAGCGAGAAATTCGGGAGGCGTTTCCATAATGGAAAAAGAAATTCAAAATTCGAGGCTGAATTTGAAGTAGAAGGGTATCTTCATTATCACGGAGACAATTTTGTCAGGAGGTTTGATGCCAATTCGTACCTGTATATCACTAAAGCGCTGGATTATTTCGACCTTTCAAATGGCAGGACTCTCTTCGAAGTTTTTAAAGGAATTAAGGCAAAGTTCCTCATAATTGCCTTCAAATCAGACTGGCTATACCCGACTTATCAATCAAAAGAGATTTTAAAAATATGCAAACTGACCGGTATTGAAGCCACATATTGCGAGATAAATTCTACCTACGGGCATGATGCATTCCTTCTGGAAATTGAAGAAGAAACGCATCTCGTCAAGCATTTCTTGAAAAAAGTGTTTAATTGTAGCGATGGTTGAGTCTCATGGGATATGATTCTATAAGATTAGAATACAGAATTATTCTTGATTGGATCGAAGGCGAGTCCTCTGTACTTGATCTTGGGTGCAACGAGGGAGAATTGCTATCCCTGATTGTAAGGGAAAAGAATGCCAGGGCACACGGAATTGAAATAGATGAACAGGCGATTTATAAATGCGTGGCACTTGGTTTGAGCGTTTCCCACCAGGATATTGATAATGGTTTGTCAGAATACGGGGATGCAACATTCGACTACGTGATACTTAACCAGAGCCTCCAGCAGGTTAGAAAGCCTGGTGTGGTCCTGAACGAGTCTTTGAGAGTGGGAAAAGAAGTGATTATTGGATTTCCGAATTTTGCACATTATCACGCACGGTATCAGATTTTTTTCACGGGAAAAACCCCAATAACCCCGTCATTGCCATACGAATGGTATGAAACGCCTAATCTTCATTTCCTGAGCATTTCTGATTTCGTGGAATATTGCCAGAAAAGAGATATCAAAATAAAAAGAGCTGCCTTTCTTAATGGGGCCGGAATTGTAAGAATATTACCGAACCTCTTCGCGCAAACGGGTATTTTCCTTATTTCAAAATGATGCTATTCCATCAATTTTTGCCGCAATTATTCGGTTTTTGTAATCATCGTTCCAATTATCGCCTGTTTCTCTGCATATTTATATGTGCCTGTTTATTTGCACTTGCTTATTTCATAAGCAGGTGAATTAAAATGAATACAAGAAGGAATCATCTTTGCTGTTACCAATGACAGTAATTTAATGAATAGATATATAAAACATAGTGCAGAATTTCTACATATCCGGGATTTCCTGCAAGAACAGAAGAGCATTTTAAGAAATTCGAGGTGAATTAATGAAAGGAAAAATTATTACAATTATTCTTATTACAGTTTTAATCGGAGCTTTATTATCAGGATGCGTCGATAAACCAAAAACCGAAGTTCAGACCACGCCTACCGCTGCTGTCACTACGACACCGGCATCATCTGGTGCTGTTCAGACCGCTGTAAGCTCAAAGGAACTTGAAGGCACAATATCACTATCAGGCGCCTGGGCGCTGTATCCAATGGCAGTGCGCTGGGGCGAGGAGTTCACGAAACTGCATCCAAAAGTAACTGTAAACGTGGCAGCCGGAGGCGCCGGAAAAGGCATGACCGATGCTTTAAGCGGACAGGTTGATATCGGCATGGTTTCAAGGGATGTTGATCCTTCAGAGATTGAAAAAGGCGCATATCCAATCGGCGTGACCAAGGATGCCGTTGTGGCAGTAATCAATGAAAAGAACCCCGCAGCTCAGGAGATATTGAAAACTGGCATCAAGAGAAAGACTTTTGTGGACATATATGTAAACGGAACAGTAAAAACATGGGGTGAAGCCATCGGGAAACCTGAAATAAAACAAGAAATTCATGTATATACGAGGAGCGATGCAGCAGGCGCGCCTGAGGTATGGGCAAAGTACCTGGGCAAGAAACAGGAGGCTCTCAAAGGCACAGGCGTTTACGGCGACCCCGGACTTCTGGCTGCTGTGCAGAAAGATTCCCTTGGTCTGGGATACAACAACTATAACTATGCTTTCGATATGAAGACGGGGCTTCCTGTACCAGGCGTCAAGATAATTTCATTCGACCTGAATGAGAACGGCATCATCGATCCGGATGAAGATATAAGCACAAAGGAAAAAACCGTTGCAGCAATAAAGAAGGGAGTTTTCCCGCACCCCCCGGCGAGGGTCGAATTATTTGTGACCAAAGGAAAGCCTAAAGGAGTTACTTCCGAATTCATCAGATGGGTTCTCACAGACGGACAGAAGTTTGTGGATGAGGTGGGCTACATAGAGCTGTCAAAGGAAAAACTTGATGCCGAGTTGAAAAAGCTTGAATGAAACCCCGTATTTACGGGGACTGATGTAAAGGTTAAGGTTTTGCCTTAACCTTATATTTTTTATGTTAGAAAAGGACTTATAGAGTATGCATATTCGAAGGTTGAAGGATGTCCTTGCGGGCAGGCTCATGCTGGCTGCTGCTTTATTTTCAAGCGTGCTGGTATTTGTCATAGCTATTGCCCTTTACCTGCGGTCAAAGCCCATTCTTGAGGCAAAATCGTTGGGAGACCTTCTGCTTGGCAGCACATGGATGCCATTTCAGGGTGAGTTCGGCTTCTACCCGTTCATTATTGGTACGCTCTATGTGACCATTCTTGCTATGGTCTTCGCCGTGCCGCTTAGCATACTGAGCGCAATCTACCTTGCCGAATATGCACACGAGAACGTAAGGGCAAAGATTCTGCCGGTGATAGATTTGCTTGCAGGGATACCGCCTGTAGTGTATGGCGTGTGGGGTGTGCTTGCCGTGGTTCCACTGATAGCGGATATTGCGCCTGTAATAGGAAAGCTGGGGATACCATTTCTCAATATGAGCGGCTATTCCACAGGTTACAGTCTTCTTGCTGGCGGCATCGTGCTTGCGATTATGGTGTTCCCCATAATCATTTCAATCTCAGAGCAGGTGTTAAGGGCTGTGCCATTCGAGGTAAGGGAAGCATCCCTGTCGCTTGGTGCCACGAGGTGGCAGACTATAAAGCATGCAGTGATGCGGATTGCTTTTCCCGGGATGGCAGCGGCTATTATACTTGGGTTCTCACGCGCCTTTGGCGAAACTATGGCGGTTCTCATGGTAGTAGGGAACGTGCCGAATATTCCCTCCTCGATATTTGATTCGGCATATCCGCTGCCTGCGCTTATTGCTAATAATTACGGGGAGATGATGTCAATACCGCTGTATGATTCTGCCCTGCTCCTTGCCGCTCTTATATTGATGCTCGTCATTCTGTTCTTTACTATTGCTGCGCGTTTGATATTGATTAGGATCGAGAGGAGGATGGCGCATGGATAAACTGCGTGAAGAAAAATTGTTTAAATTTCTGATGCTAACATCGCTAGCTATCGTTATCGGGAGCCTCTTCATGGTTATTGGGGTGATTATCTGGAACGGCGCTCCTGCACTGACCTTTAGCATGATTACACAAACGCCAAAGGGTGGATACTATCTCGGAAAGGAGGGAGGAATTCTGAATGCCATAGTGGGTTCCTTGTACCTGGCATTTGGAAGCGTAATTCTCGCCCTCATTATCAGCCTGCCAGCGGCGCTATCGCTGCAGAGAGACTATATCGGGAAAACAAGGCTTGCATATTATATCAGACTCTCCCTTGATGTACTCTGGGGCACCCCCTCTATCGTGTACGGAGCTTTCGGTTTTATTGTTATGTTGTACCTGGGTATGAGGGCATCGCTTCTGGGTGGAATCATAGTTCTCACTCTTTTGCAGCTTCCCATAATGATCAGATCAATGGAAGAGGTAATAAAAATGGTCCCCTCTGAACTGAAAGAAGCTTCCTATACACTTGGAGCTACACGGTTTGAGACCACAGCACGGGTAGTTGTGAAGCAGGCTCTGCCCGGCATAGTGACAGGTGTGATTCTTGCCTTCGGCCGGGGAATCGGAGATGCAGCCTCTATCCTGTTCACAGCAGGTTACACAGATAGCCTTCCGCGCTCCCTGCTTGACCCTGTAGCATCGCTGCCGCTTGCGGTGTTCTTCCAGCTCGGCACGCCATTCCCGGAGGTGCAGGCGCGGGCTTATGCCAGTGCGTTGATACTTCTTATAATCGTACTTGCATTGAGTATTGCATCGCGGGCTTTA
Source organism: Candidatus Methanoperedens sp. (assembly GCA_049303315.1). Classification (GTDB taxonomy): domain Archaea; phylum Halobacteriota; class Methanosarcinia; order Methanosarcinales; family Methanoperedenaceae; genus Methanoperedens. The sequence continues at coordinate 70,244 of JBAQMZ010000015.1, read as the reverse complement.
TCAAAGAGATTTATGAAGAATATTATCAGGTGATTATATGAGCCACATAAGTATCCGGAACTTAAGCGCATTCTACGGTGACCACCAGGCACTTCGGGATATAACAGTTGAAATACCGGAAAAACAGATAACAGCCATCATAGGGCCCTCGGGGTGCGGTAAGAGTACTTTGCTTAAATGCTTTAACCGGCTTATCGATCTGACAGACGGGGCAAGAGCTACAGGTAAAATAATTGTGGATAATATTAATGTGCTGGACGGCAGCGTTGAAATTACTGACGTGAGGCGCAGGATGGGTTTGCTTCCACAGAAGCCAAACCCTCTCCCCATGTCGATATACGATAATGTCGCTTACGGACCACGGCTACATGGCATTAAAGACAAAAAGAAACTGGACGAAATAGTTGAGAAATACCTGAAAATCGGAGGGCTGTGGGACGAGGTCAGGGACAGGTTAAAATCACCTGCGTCAAAACTCTCCATCGGGCAGCAGCAGAGGCTCTGCCTTGCAAGAGGGCTGGCTGTCGAGCCCGAAATTATCCTGTGCGATGAGCCCACGTCGGCTTTAGACCCGGTCTCGTCGCAGCATATCGAGCAGCAGCTCCTGAAACTGAAGAATGATTACACCATCGTAATAGTTACTCACAACATCCACCAGGCAATGAGGCTTGCCGACTACGTAATCCATCTATACCTCGGCGAGCTTGTGGAACACGGTCCTGCGAACGAGGTGTTGGAAAATCCAAAGGAGGAGAGGACGCGGGCTTATATTAACGGGACTTTCCTTGCTGACGTGAAAGTGGACCAGGAGATAAATCTCAAAGGAAATGTGTGCCCCTATAATTTTGTTTATGCAAAACAGGCGCTGCATACGCTTGCGAAAGGGAAAATCCTCAAGGTAATCGTGGATGACCCGACGGCAGTAACCGAGGTTCCGAGAGGGATGGAAGCCGACGGGCATGAGGTATTGAGCGTAAAGCAGCAAAATAAAACGGATTGGGAGATAATCATAAGGAAGCAAAGCTAACACTTTTCTCAGATATGATTATTAAATCCGCCATTATGGTTTTCGGTTGTCCCGCCAGAGCACTTACTTATTCTTCAAATAATCCTCAAGATTAAAGAGTAGGCTCATGTCAACATCAGCGTAGGTTTTTTTACCAACTTCAAAGGGATTATCCATATCTTTTATGAGCATTATCAGGCCGATGAGGAGGGACGAGGTCGCGCCTAGCAGGGCAAGCCCTTCATAATACGGCTCTGTTTTTACAAACAACAGCACCAGTAAAACAGCCACGACAGCCAGTTCTGCAATACCGTATGCTGCCGGAATGAATGAGGTCTCAGCAATGGTCTTTACACGATTTGAGATCTTATCGATGTTTATCAACTCAGCCCGCAGTTTCACTATCAGGGGAGGAGCAAGACCTTTTGCTGAAAGCTGAGCGATATCGTTATTGATAGCCTCCATAGCTGAGTTTATTTCATTTAAATCCCAGTTGTTTTTCCTGAAATTTGAATTTATGGCATGCAGGAGTTCCCTGATATGTGTACGCATGCCTGAGGTGATATCGTCATTAATCGGAAGTACTTTGCTGTCGTTGTAAAGAGCCTTGATGGATGCAGCCAGTTCGCCCGGTATTTTCTCGCTTTCCTTGTAATCCGCAAGCGTGCCCGTAAATATAATGGCTATGGTGAAAATCACGCCGCCTACGAGCGCGGTTATGAGTGGGCTTGCCGTAGCCGTATTGAGGTTATACACGTCGATTAGCCATTTTATGACCAGTAATACGAAAACAATGACCAGTACGTTTAATGTCAATCCCCATTTCTTCATGAAATTATTCATATCGGCCTCTACACACTTTTTCTTATTTATGAAACCTTTCATTATCAAGCAGCAATTTTGCAAGGAATTTCATGTACATCACAAGGTCTTCCACACGGATATTCTCATCATCCGCATGCGCATTGCTCTCTGTCCTCCTTCCTATCCCGAAACAGCAGGCAGGGAGTCCCGTCACCTTGACCGCATAAGCAACGTCAAGGCTTCCCTGCGCCCCCGCAAGCCTGACATCCCGTCCCGCAACTTCGCCTGCCACCCGCTTTACTTCTTTAACCCATGGATGGTTCATATCTGTGAGCATTGGCGCATAGATGTCATCGCAGCTTAACTTAAAATCAATATCCGGGTGTTTTTCCCTCACGCGTGAAAGAGCGGCGTTCATCTCTTTGCAAACATCCTCAAATTTCTCCTCAGGGATATAGCGGCGGTCGCCTTTCATCGTGCACCTGTCAGGCACGATATTCTGTTTAACACCTGCATTTATTATTGTGATATTGAGAACCGGCATCAAAGTATCAATGCCGGTTTTGCGGCTGATTGCAATACTGGCAGGCACGTTTGAGCGTCGTATCTCAACCTTTGCCTTGAGTTCCAATAACTCATTCATGACAGGAACGGATTTCTCTATCGCATTCACGCCCAGAAAACTGCTGCCGCTGTGGTATGATTTCCCGAATACATCTATCTGCCAGTCCACGTTCCCATTCGAGGCGATGGTGATATCGTCGCTGTCCCCGTCCATGCTCAGGAAATAATCCGCAGAAAGTTTTCCAAGGTCGGAAAGATAACAGAGACCGGAATAGGGCCCCATTTCCTCATCCGTGGTCAGGGCGATATTCAGGTTGTATCCGGGTTTGATGCCAAGTTCCTTCATGGCTGAAAGCACGGTTAGTAGCGCGCTGACACCTCCTTTTGAGTCTGCCACCCCGCGCCCGAATATGCGGCTGTCCCTCACGGTGACCGCAAACGGCGGCACACTCCAGCTTGCGCTCGCCGGGACGACATCAAGATGCGTATTGATTAAAAGGGTTTCTGGAGCGCCCACATTTAATTTAGCTGATAAATTCACCCGCTCTGCCGCAAGATGCGAAAGGCGGGGATTTTTCTTCTCGAATAATTCGCGGGGCATGCGGATAATCTCAACCTCAAAATCCAGCTCCCTGAGCCTGCGGGCAGCCAGTTCCATGACTTTCCCGTAGTTCTCACCCGGCGGGACATGCGTTTGAATGCGCACAAGTTCATCGAGCGTCTTTATTGCAATATCTGTCCTTGATTCCAGGAAACCGAATAATGCCTTCATCCGGTTCCAAAAGGACTTTATCACCCAAATCCTTTTTGCCTTGATTACAGCTATTAGAGCCGATGGCACTTGAAGAAGAAATAAAGGCGATTGAGGAAGAAATATCCAAAACTAAATATAATAAGGCTACTGAAGGTCACCTCGGCCGCCTTAAATCAAAGATTGCGCGTCTTCGGGATGAAGTGCAGAAGAGGGCATCATCAAAAACAGGGGGGGAAGGATTCTCGGTAAAGAAATCGGGCGATGCTTCTGTTGTGCTCGTTGGGTTCCCCTCAGTAGGCAAAAGTACGCTCCTGAACAGCCTCGCCGGTACAGAATCAGCGGTTGCGGCCTATGAGTTTACCACACTGGACGTGGTGCCCGGGTCAATGGAATACAAGGGGGCCACCATCCAGATACTGGATTTGCCGGGACTTGTACGGGGGGCTGCCTCAGGCAGGGGCCGCGGCAAAGAGGTCATCGCTGTAATACGGAACGCTGACCTTGCTGTGATATTGCTCGATGTTTTCCAGCTCGTCCATTATGATGTTCTCGTCCAGGAATTAAATGAAGCGGGTATCCGCGTCAATTCAAGACCGCCGGATGTCACGATAAAGAAAAAAGCAAGAGGCGGAGTTATTATAAGCAGTACTGTTGAACTTGGCCTTGACGAGGACACCATAAAAGCTATCCTGGGCGAGTACAGAATCCACAACGCCAACATATTGATACGCGAGAATATCACCATCGACCAGTTGATAGATGTTGTCCTTGGCAACAGGAAATATATTCCAGCTATCGTGGTTATCAATAAAATCGACCTTGCGGACGAATATACCCTCAGGAAATGCAAAGAGAAATTCCCGGATGCTGTCCTGGTTTCTGCTGATAAAAAGGTGCATATCGAAGAGCTTAAAGAAAAATTATATGAAAAACTGGGGTTTATCAGGATTTACCTGAAACCCCAGGGCAAGCCCGCCGACATGGATGAACCACTGATAGTGAGGGAAGGCTTCACCATCGGCGATGTATGCGACAAGCTTCACCGCGATTTCAAAAAGCGGTTCAGGTATGCGCAAATATGGGGCGATTCCGCAAAGCATGAGGGGCAGCGCGCCGGTCTTGACCATATGATGTATGATAATGATATCCTGACCATAGTACTGAGGAAATGAGACAAATGAAACCCGTAACGCCTCTTCTGACAGTGGACGCGCTTATAATATTTGAGGGAAAACTTGTTCTTATCAGGCGCAGGAACCCGCCGTTTAAGAACCATTTCGCGCTCCCCGGCGGGTTCGTTGAAGTTGGGGAGACGGTTGAGGAGGCGGTTGTCCGCGAGGCAAAGGAAGAGACGGGACTTGATATAGAAATAATCAAGCTCCTCGACGTGTATTCTGACCCCTTGCGCGACCCGAGAGGGCATACTGTTTCTGTATGTTATCTTGCGAAAGGGAGGGGAAAACTTAAAGCAGGTTCGGATGCTAAGGATATAGGGCTTTTCGGTTTGAATGAAATACCCGAACTTGCATTTGACCATAATAAAATCATAGAAAACGCCAGGAGTGATATCAATGGAATTTTGTCCGAAATGTAAAAGCATGATGATGCCCGCTAAAAAGGTCTATAAATGCAGGAAATGCGGGTTCGAAAAAGAGATTAAAGGAGGTTTTGTCTCAAAGACCGAACGGGATGAGCGCGAGGTAACTGTCCTTGAGGGGCGCGAGATGGGGATGCCCACGACCAGAGCTAAATGCGAAGAATGCGGTAACGATACTGCTTACTGGTGGCTCAGGCAACTTCGGTCTGCTGATGAGAGCGAGGTAAGGTTTTTCAGGTGCACGAAATGCGGGAAGACGTGGAGAGAGTATAATTGACCCATCTTTCACCCTTGGTTATGACAACAGCCAAAAACTTCCATAATTTTTTTCTGCTCTTCAGTCACAGAACTCGTTCTTTTTAACAGTTTATCTCCATGATGAATGTTAACGGTGTAGACATTCTCCAGTAGCTCTTTGATCTTATCAAAACTATATTTCAGTTCTTTTTCCTTAATTTCCGCTTCGATATATGTTGCAACAAGATACGCAAGATGACAAAGCATTACGAAAGCCCTTATTCTTTTATCCAACTGAAATCTCAATGGCTTTACATTGAGAACGGTTTTCAATGTTTGAAAGCCCTTTTCAATCCTGTCTCTCTCAAAATACGCTTTTACTGCCTTTTCTTTTGGCATTGAAATATCGGAGCAATATATTACATAAATTCCATCATATTTCTCAGCCTCTTCAAGTGTCTCGTAATCGATTTTCCATTCTTTTCCAATTTTTAAAATATATTTCTTAAGACCGTCCTTGATCGGTTTCCCCTTTTTCTTTTTTTCAATAGCTTCTATTACTTCATCATAGCGATGCTCTTTTATAGAAACTTTCAACTTTTCATTGAAACAAATAAGAAGCTTCCCCTTCTCTTTTTGAATTTCCTTGGCATATACCTTTGAGCCTGAAAGCTTGACAATGTCTTTGACTGATGTTGATATATTTTCCAGTGCAAGTTTCTTCAAACCCTCATGCATCGGCATTCTTGAGATCACACCGAAGCCCATGTCTTCTACCTCAGCTATTGTTTTAATGTCTGCAATTCCGGCATCAAATACAAGCACTGCACCTGTTCTTCCAAATACTTTGAGCTTCTCTGCTATCTGCAAAAGCGTTTTTTTCTGCGGGAAATTCCCTGAAAAAATCTCGTGAAATATAGGAAAGCCGTATTTTCCTTCAATGCATAACCCTATATTTATCTGAGGTGAAAATTCAGGATAACCTATTTTCGCAAGAGTTGAGCGATAACCGTTAAGGGCAATGCTTGTGATATCATAGAATAGTGTCTCATCGCTGTACTTTTCTTTGAGATTTTCATAAACACTTTGTTCTATAACTTCTTTATTCTCCTCTAAGAAATCGAATGCTGCATCAATTCTTTTCCTGTTGAAAGGTATTTCAGCTTTTATAAAATCTGGATCTATGTTTTTGATGCGAGGCTCCATTTTTGAAATGCTTGAAGGTGCACATAAATGCATTAACAGGATCGTGTCAATATCTTCTTTGTATTTTTCAAGCATATCATTGAGTTTTAACTGTTCTATTGCCCTGGAAACAATGGCTGGCAAGCCAAAACGTAACACTCTATCTACAGTTATCGATTTTTTAGATGACATTACTTTCCCGCTCTCATCCACCGTCCCCAAATATCGCAGGTATTTGTGCTTTACTTTTCCATCCTTGTCCCTGTATCCTTCTACCTCGATTGCATAGGTCTTCCCTTTCTTTTTGATCTTCTTTATAAAGCTCATTGTTGTCATGTATTATATGACAACAAAGCATATATATGTTTCGGTCAAAATTCTAATAAATAGGTTACTGCTTTAGGAAAAATATTTTTTTTAGATTTTGTTGTCAGAAGTTTGGGGTAAAGTTGGGTAATTGAATAAATCTTATTACCCTTCCAGCCAATTCAGCCCGTCATGAAGCAAAAACTCACAGTCAACCTCGAAACCGACCTGAAACTCCCCGCAAACGTCTGGAAATTCGGGGATGACATAGACACCGATGCAATCATCCCGGGCAAGTACCTCACCATCAATAAGCAAGAGGAGCTTGCAAAACACGCTTTTGAGGGTGTGCGCCCTGAATTCGCAAGCGGGGTAAAGGATGGGGATATCATTGTGGCAGGCTATAATTTCGGGTGCGGCTCATCGCGCGAACATGCGCCCCTGGCACTTCGGGGAGCGAAGGTGAAATGCATCATCGCAAAATCCTTTGCGCGCATCTTTTTCAGGAACGCCATAAACATCGGACTTCCGCTTCTTGAGTGCCCTGATACAGATAAGATAGAGGAAGGAGACCACATAGAGGTCGATTTTGAGTCCGGGATAATCACCAATACCACAAAGGGCCAGACCTACCAGGCAACGCCGCTGCCCGACTTCGTGCGCGGCATAGTGGATGCGGGCGGGCTTATCGGATATGCACAGAAAATGGTTCAGTGATGATTGATTTTTATTATGATTTATTTGCGCACTTCTCGTCTGGCATGAAAAAGTGTAAAAACCACAAAGCTGAACACAGATGATACGAATAAACTGAAACCTCAGTTCTGGTATTCTGGATTACCGTTACCACTATCTATCCACTTTTTGGGGTTCACTCCATTTTGGGATAACAACAATAAGGGTTTTCAAATATTGAACCAGTAGTGAAATAACATAAGCCATGACAGCCGGCCCGGCAAACCTGTCCTTTATCACAGCCTGCACATTTACCTGCTAATCTGCTAGGATCAAATTGCCTATTATAAGAAAAGTTACCTTCTTTATACCATATTTCTTTAAGGGATTCTTCACGCAAATTACCTTCAATAAATTTATCATCATACAATGACTCACAACCTTTAACATTACCTACACTGTCTATACCGACCACCCTCAAACCAGCTTGGCATCCCTGCCATACAGAAATGGTTCCTGGACTGTTCCTTAAGTATAGTTCATTTTCATCGTAATAACCTATGTCATCACCTGCATAAAGCCTAATCTGTTGCTCATCGCGCTTGTCTTTAATGAAGCTAGTAACCGAAGGAATCTTTGAGGGATTCAGAAGAAAATTTTTATGCTTTTTCATATTACCCATTGCTGTTGCAATCTGTATTTGCCAGACTGATACGCCATTCTCCACAAATAACTCATACATGGATTCAAGATCATCAAAATTGAAGTCCAATAAGCTTGTAACAACTGCAATTGGTATATTTTCTTTACGGAGCCGCTCAAAGGCTTTAAGCACTTTTTTAAATGATTTATTTGAATTCCTTATTCTATTGTGATTTTCCTCCATGCCATCGACAGAAATACCCAAATTAACTAGTCGTGCATATTTAATCTGCTCAATTTGAGCATCCTCCATTAAAAAAGCGTTGGTAATAATATTAACCCAGGCACCGCCTTCAGAAAGTTTTCTAGCTATTTTCTCCCAACCTTTGTAGAGGAACACCTCTCCACCGATGAATGTAATCTGCCTACAGCCAAGTTCTAATAGTTCATCAGCTATACCCAAGCATTCATCAACGGTGAGTTCATCATTTCTAGCTCCACCTGCTCTAGAACCACAATGGATACATCGCATATTGCATTGTAATGTTAGCTCCCACACACAAGCTTCCGGTAAACACTCATTTATATTCATTTTATTCAATCTAAAATTCCTCCTGATTGAATATTTACATACATTTCTTGTTTCACTGCTGTTTTACGAAAAATATTGAAAGGAAATTCTGATTTCAGCTAATGTAAGAAAATATATACCGACTTGAAGGCAGTACCATAAACTTGAGATGCACGCTTATTTTTCGGTTGATTTTGCAACTAATCATTAATTATGAAACTGCCCTTCAAGCCTTCAAGTATTATACCGGAGGTACACCATATTTAACTATGATAGGGTCCTTTTTAAGTTCAATAAAATCGCACGAAATACCAGCCTCATCTTTCATTTCCCTTATTTGCCAGTCGGTTAAATACATTCTTTTAACTTGAGGAGTTGTTGGAAACCTAACTCCATATAAAAGAACCGGAGGGCCTTTATCAATGGGAACCTGAATATAGTTACAATCAGTCCCAAGAAAATCTTTGGTCATTCGCTTTTGCCAGTCTGTTAGATACAGTACTATAAATTTTTTACCTTTAATTTCCATTTGTTCTCCCTTCTTTTCATTTAATTTACCAAAGTTAATGTCTACCACCCTTCTGTGGAAAAATAATGACAAATATAATCATTTTAACCACAGCAGATATCCGAACACTAACCTTGACTTATAATCAGCATTGATGATTAAATAGTTTGCGCTGAAAGTTGGGGGGGTGTAGAGTCCCGAAATTATTTCGCCACGATTTTTTTTGCAATAGAAAAGTCATCTGAACCCATGGTGAAGATGGCTACCTGAGGCTGGTTCTCAGTGAATACTGGAAGACTGGTACGGCCAACTATAAGTACCGCAGATGAATGCAAGTACTTATTAAAAAATTGCGGAGATAAGGTTATTTATTTCAGTAGCAGGATAAGAAAATGCATCTATAGATTCTTATACGTATACGTTAAAAAAAAGAAATTAGTAATATGCGTATTGCATATTACTGGCTTGTTTCGTATCTTTTCAGGATAGCAATAACCTGATTCAGCAGGTTCTTTGATTCTGTAAGGTGCTTGGCACCGATATCTGCCGCCTTATCAAGATTTGCATCCAGTATTTGCAGGTTCTCCTGGAGCAGGTATATCAGGTACATCATTACGCACCAGTACACTGCAAGAGCCAGGAATGAAAAAACACCTATAATCACTGCTTGATTATATATCAGAAATGTAGATTGTCCCAGCGGCTGCAATATATTTAATGCATCAATGTAATTTGAAATTATCACTACGCCAAATATTAATGGTACAATTGTTGCGATTATTAAACTTTGTTTGCTTAGCCTCATGCCTTTACCTCCGGTTGTTCTCATTAAGTTATCTTTCTATTTAAATATATCTTACCCCGGCTTATTTTATTCACGCCCTGTCGGATATTTATATGTAGAGAGCCTCCAATTTTGAATTATGGAAAAAATCGAAATAGAATGTCCTTCATGCTCACCCAAAGAACCCGTGCCGCATATTGTCCTGAAAGGTACAAAGGACGTACTTTTACAATGTGAAGAATGCGGGTCAGTCCATAAACAGAAAAAACCAAAAAATGCGCTCGTGAGAGTCATAGTAAGCAAAAAGGGAGAATCAATCCATACAAGAGCGATGCTTTCAGGCATGATAAGGAAAGGTGATGAACTCGTCATAGACGATGAGGCAACAGGCGAGGCTGCCCTTGTAAAGGTCACTTCAGTCGAGGTTGGGGATAAACGAATGGAAGAGGCCGAGGCGGAAGATATTAAAACGATATGGGCACGCGCCATCGACGAAGTCATAGTAAAAATCGCCATAAGCCACAGGGAAACCACCGAATCCATAGAGATGCGCGTTCCGGGTGAGCGGGAATTTGTTATCGGGGATAAGGTAGAAGTAAATAACCGCAAATTGAAAATCATACGGATAAAAATAAGGGATGGCTGCTTTAAAAGCAGGAAAGGTGTTGCAGTTGCGGCAAAATATATTAAACGCATCTATGCAGACTCGGGTTTCAAGATGCCAAAAAAAATCGGAAGGGCAGTCGGAGAGCGGATTGTGATTAAAAAGCGGGATTCGGTATGGAGTTTGAAATCCAAAAAAGCAGATTGATAGAGGAATTAAGGCAGCACGGGATAAGCGAACGCGTCCTGAATGCGATGAAAAGCGTTCCGCGGCACCTTTTTGTCCCTGAAAAAGAACAGAGGAATGCGTATGCCGATTATCCTCTGCCCATCGGGTGGGGACAGACCATCTCAGCCCCTCACATGGTTGCGATAATGTGCGACATCCTTGACATACAGGACGGCATGAAAATACTTGAGATTGGGGCAGGTTCCGGTTACCATGCCGCCGTGATGGCGGTGCTTGCGGGTAGCGGTCATGTCTATGCAGTGGAACGGATAGAAGGGCTGGCTCTATTTGCCCGCGATAACCTGAAAAAGGCAGGCATCACCAATGTCACCGTGATAGTAGAGGATGGCTCTCTCGGACTTGCGGGTTATGCGCCATACGACCGCATCAGCGTTGCATGCGCCTCTCCTGATATCCTGGAGACGTTAACAGACCAGCTTAAAAAAGGAGGAAAACTCGTTATCCCGGTAGGCCAGTATTTACAGGAACTTTATCTTGTTACAAAAACCGACGGGCTAAAAAAAGAAGCAAAAGGGGGCGTTGTGTTCGTTCCCCTTGTGGGTAAAAAAGGTTTCTCAGATTTTTAGATTGAATGAAGCTCGCCTGACTGGATTTTCTCAACCAGTTTGTTCCATTCGTTCTTCTTTAATCTCACCGTATTCGCGGCTTCGCCTATCAATACTTCATTTCCAACAACTTCCACTGCCGGACAGCAGCTTTTATCGCAGATGTAAACTTTCATTGAAATCACCGGCTCTATGTTAGCTGGTATGGATATTAAATTTTAGCATCCATTAACTATATTTCAATGCGTGCCTATGAAAAGGAGCATGAAGTACATCATAGTCACAGGCGGTGTGATGAGCGGGCTCGGGAAAGGAATAACTGCCGCCTCGATTGGGCGCATTTTAAAAAACAAGGGTTTCAATGTGACCGCCATCAAGATCGATCCGTACATCAATATCGATGCAGGCACCATGAGCCCCTACCAGCACGGCGAGGTTTTTGTACTGAAGGACGGGGGCGAGGTGGACCTTGACCTTGGCAATTATGAACGTTTCCTTGATATCGAACTCACGCGCGAACATAATATCACCACGGGACAGGTGTACCAGACAGTCATTGAAAAAGAGCGCCGCGGCGATTATCTCGGTAAGACTGTGCAGATTATCCCGCATATAACAAATGAGATAAAAGAACGAATCAGGAAAGTGGCAAAGAAAAGCGGCGCTGATATCTGTATCATTGAAGTGGGCGGCACTGTGGGCGACATAGAGAGCATGCCTTTCCTTGAATCCATGCGCCAGATGCACAGCGAAGAAAAAGAGGATGATATTATTTTTGTCCATGTGACTTTAGTACCCCTGGACACACAGGGCGAACAGAAAACAAAACCAACGCAGCATTCGGTCAAGGAACTTCGAAGCCTGGGCTTACAACCTGATGCAATCGTGGTGCGGTGTAAGGAACCCGTGCTCGCTGATACCAAGTCGAAAATAGCGCTTTTCTGCGATGTGCCGGCAAACGCGGTGATAAGCGCGCATGATGCAAAGGATATCTATTACGTTCCAACCCTGATGGAACAGGAGGGGCTCTCCGACTATTTAATGGTCAAACTCAAGCTCACGCCGCGGGAAATATCCCATGAATGGGATATACTGATGGAAAAGATGGCTTCCATCGACAGGGAAATACGTATAGCTGTTGTTGGAAAATACGCCCATCTCGGGGATTCCTACATCAGTATAAGAGAAGCGCTAAAACATGCCGGGATTGAGTGCAGATGCCAGGTCAATATTGACTGGATAGATGCTGAAGAGTTTGAGAGGAAACCTGCTTCTATTGAGCTGCTCAAGAAATATAATGGCATTCTGGTTCCAGGTGGTTTTGGAGTTCGCGGTACGGAAGGCAAGATACTTGCTGTAAAATATGCACGGGAACATAATGTCCCATACCTTGGATTGTGCCTCGGCATGCAGCTTGCAGTCATCGAGTTTGCGCGAAACGTGGTCGGACTTGCGGATGCGAACAGCTCCGAGCTTGCGCAGACCGAACATCCTGTTATTGACCTCCTTCCAGAGCAGGAAAATGTCAGGAATAAGGGCGGCACCATGCGTCTTGGGAATTGCGAGGCGATATTAAAGGAAGGGTCACTTGCAAGCAAATTATACGGAAGTACAGTCCTTGTCGAACGTCACAGGCACAGGTATGAGGTGAATCCGAAATACATCCCGCAGATTGAAGCAAAGGGCATGAAATTCACTGGCCGCAACGACCACAGGATGGAGATAGCTGAGATACCGGGACATAAGTTCTTCTTCAGCTCGCAGTTCCACCCTGAATTCAGGTCACGCCCGGGAAAACCTTCACCTCCGTTCCTGGCATTCGTGAAGGCTGCGCTTGAGTAGTATTCCAAGAGGAAAATGAGATTCAAAATCCTCCCGGACCCGATAAAATACGACGGCTCCCAGATAGCTCCGCTGTGGGCGTACAGCATGGGAATAAAAGGCGATTCCATCGTGTGCTTCCATGGCCCCATGGACGTGACATTTGAGAATATGAAGGACCTCGAGGATGAAAAAGCCGGGAAAACCATAAAGGGCGATGATTTGCTCCATATTATTGTGGAAAGGTTCGATTCCCCTGCGAGTATGCGCCTTTCTTATCACATGCAGCGCCTGCTCATTATCTGCATAAAGGATGTACTTGAGAAGCATGGGATAAAAACAACGAGAAATGGAGATGACCTTTTTATCGATGACAGGAAACTCACTGTGAGCATTGCCAGCGCAGGAGTCGCGAGCGAGAAGATTCACTGCGGGATTAACATAACTACAAAAGGGACGCCCCGCGATGTCAAGACTGCTGCCCTTCTGGATTTCGGATTGGACTGGAAACCTGTCGCACAGGAGATTTCCGAAACTTTTTTGCATGAAATAGAGGACATCGAAGGCGATATTACTAAAACAAAAAGTCTATGACTGATATAATCAAAATTGGATTGGCCTTAATACTGACAGGTTTTGCGCTGGTTTTTACAGGATTCATTCTATCAGCCCGAAATGCAAATTTTGCAGGGCTTGTCATGATTGGCCCAATACCCATTGCATTCGGTTCATCGCCCGGCATTACATTGATTGCGATGGTCATTGGTCTTTTGCTCGCGCTTATTTACTTTATGCTCGGGAGGAGAAATGCCTGAATGGGCTTTCCTGATAATAGGCGGGAGTTTCCTGATAATCCTGGGATTTCTTCTGGTTGCTTTTGGCATGATGGGGAAGGAAGGGTCGGATGAGGAAAGACCTGCCGGGACGGGCAAAGAAACCAGAGTAAAAGGCGGAGGCGTAATACTTATCGGTCCTGTACCTCTTGTTTTTGGCACCGATAAAAGATATGCGCTGCTTATGATGATTTTAGCGATTGTGTTGATGCTTCTGGCGATAACATTTCTGAAATAGATGAATACATTAATAAATAATCAAACCATTAGATAGCCGAGGAAAGGTAACCAATGGTGGAAGATATCGGAAAAATCATAAGCAACGGATTTGAAACGTATACAAAGAACCTCAATCTGGGCATTCCTTTTGCCCTGAATGTAATAATAACGAGCTTGCTGGCGGTCATTATACTCGGTTTTGGGTTTTTAACTGTTTTTGGTTCGTCATTATCCTCTCTTGAAAATGCCACTACCCCACAGGAAGTCCTGTTGATTATTATTCCTCTGGTAATAACACATCTTACTCAAATTATTATTCTGTTCATCACGTTTTTTTTAATTTCCCTGGCCATCGAGTCGTTCTTTAATGCAGGCGCTGTGGGGATGGCGCGACAGGCCACGGAAACAGGAAAAACCGGGCTTACCGCGATGGTAGAAGCAGGAAAAAAGAACGTTGTGAACCTCTTCCTGGCCGATGTCCTTGTCGGGCTGCTTGCCCTTGCGGGTATAGTGTTCATGGTGCCCGGTGCTTTGAAATTTGATATCAATCAAATCTTATCCCCTGAAAAAACCGGCGCACCGTTTTTGTTGATTGCAGGGATTTTACTGTGGGTATTATATCTGCTTATTTTAGGTCTTGTACTTGCTGTTTTCAGGTATGCCCTGGTAGTGGATAATCTCGAACCCATAGACGGCATAGTCACTGGTTTTAATTTTTTTAAGAAAAATAAATCCGATGTGTTCGTTCTGTGGCTTATTTTGGGTATAATTATTGTCGCTATCACAATTATCGGGGAATTAATGAGATTCTCTCCTGTTATGAATTTGATCTGGCCACTGGTCAACGTATTCATAAGCGTTTTTGTTGTTGCTCCGCTAACCACAGTATTCTGGGTTCGACTGTATATGACACGAACAGGTAAAGAGGTCTATTTCAACGATTTACTGGCTCACCCGAATGACCTTGCAAAGCTCAAATCTGATCAATAATATTGAAAAATCAGAGTTTTCCAATAAAAGTTTCGATGCGGGCAAGCGCCTTCACCAGTTCCTCATGCGACGTTGCATACGAGCACCGCAGATACCCCTCGCCGCATTCCCCGAACACATCGCCGGGGACGACGGCCACTTTCTCTTCTTTCAAAAGCCTGCCTGCGAACTCTTCCGATGTCAATCCCGTGCTTTTTATTGAGGGGAAAGCGTAGAACGCCCCTTTGGGTTCGAATGTCTCAAGCCCGAGTTTATTCAATCCCCTGACAACCAGGAGGCGTCTGCGGTTATATTCCCTGACCATCTTTTGCATCTCACCGTCGCCATTCTTGAGAGCCTCTATCGCTCCCATCTGTGCTGTAATCGGCGCGCAGAGCATTGCATACTGGTGGATTTTCGTCATGGCTGCAATGAGTTCCTCGCTTCCCGCAGCATAACCCAGGCGCAAACCTGTCATGGCATGCGATTTTGAAAATCCGTTCAAAATAATGCTCCTCTCTTTCATCCCTGAGAGTGAGGAAAAACAGGTATGTGCGCCATCATAAGTCAATCTGGCATACACCTCGTCCGAGATTACAGCGATGTCATTTTCGTTTACTACATCTGCTATCTCTTCAAGGTCTTTTTTTCCCATGACAGCGCCAGTGGGATTGTTCGGGTAACTCAACACAAGCGCCTTGGTTTTTTTTGTGATGCTTTTCTCTATCTGGTCTGCCGTGACCCTGAACTCATCATCCCGGTATGTGGGCACGGGGACCGGTACACCGCCTGCGAGTGAAACACTGGGTTTATACGAAACGTAGCAGGGCTCAGGGATTATTACTTCGTCGCCCGGGTTTGTTACTGCCCTGAACGCAAGGTCTGCGGCTTCACTTACTCCTGTTGTAACAAGAATCTCATTTTTCGGGTTATAATCAATCCCGTAATCCTTTATATAGCATTTTGAAATCAGTTCCCTCAATTCCAGGAGCCCGAGGTTTGATGTGTAGGATGTGAAACCTTTTTCAAGCGAGTAGATGCATGCTTCCCTGATATGCCACGGGGTGACAAAATCCGGCTCTCCCACGCCAAGTGAGATTACATCGTCCATTTCAAGGACGAGGTCAAAGAATTTCCGTATCCCAGAAGGGGGGATTTCCCTTACCTTGTCAGATATGAATTTTCCTGGCATGACTTCACGGGGATACAGCAAGGCGTTCTGAACGTTCTTTTTCGAATAGGACATCGCCATCCTCCTTGTATGTGCGCAGTACAAAATGCGTTACCGTTCCCTGCACCTGTTCAAGCGTGGCTATTTTTTCAGCTACAAAAAAGGCTACTTCTTTCATGGACTTTCCGCGCACTGTAAGAGAGAGGTCATGGTCTCCTGAAATGAGGCGGACTGACCTTACTTCCGGGAATTTCGCAATCCGCTCTGCGATGGCGTCGTAGCCTGTCCTTGAGCGCAGGGCGACCTTGAGTTCGATGATGGCATACACGTATTCTTCGCCTGCCTTTTCCCAGTCGATTATCGTCTTGTATTTCCTTATAATTCCCTTTTTTTCCATTTCCTTGATTTTTGAGGCGACGGCTGCTTCTGTGGTTCCTGTCATGGCTGCAATTTCTTTAAGCGCTATTCTTGGATTGCTTTCCAGTATTTCGAGTATTTCTTTCATTGTCGTGCCTCGCCGTTTTCCTATGCTTTATGGGTTAATAGGTTTTGCGTTGTTTTTGATGAATTCATTTCCTATAGAAATATATATACGGTAGTCTTACTTTATTTATTAAGAGTTACTGGAATGGAATTTATTAATGGAGGATTCATTATGAAAATGTTTGTATTTAGAAGAACAAAAGGTGAAAGTGGCAGAGATCCAATTGGCGCATGCCCTATGAATTTTGGTGTAGAAAAGGTGAAAAAAAGGATAAAGGACACTAAAAGAATACATATTAAATATGGTGATGAAGTTCAATATATATTGAATGAATTGGATAAAGGGAGATTAAGACAAGGATGGGGATGTTCAAATCCAGATTTGGATTTAAATTTACCAGATAATGTGTGGGCAGAAAATTTTGCTGTTGCTTGCCACAAATATTGGGGCGAATCTCTCTCAGAAGATATTTGTAAATATGCTATGGGGAGAAAAATTATCCTAGATCACATGCTAAATATGAAGAAGGGAGATATCGTATTTGTACCCAAAACACCAGATGAGAAATGTTTCATAGTAACAACTGTCAAAAATGAATATAAGTTTGATGGAGATACTAAAATTCGAGACGATGATTTTAGAAATGACTTCAGGCATTTAATTGGAGTGGAAAAAACAAAACCTTTCCAATACTCCAGAAGTACATTAGAACCAGGTATCTTTGGTGCACCATTTTTGCATGCCATCGATCCCATAAATCCAGATTATGGGGCGTATGCATCTTTTAAACACTTTATATCAAGGCATTATCTTTAAATTGGATTATATTACACATAATTATATTGTCCTGCGCTTGAATTGAATTAGGAAACAAGTAAATCGACAGAAAATGCAAAACCATCGAGCATCCTCGCTAATGCCTTTCGGATTTCAATCCGAAGTCCATGACCGCATCCACACTTGTTCTCGCGCATCCATACGGCGATAGGCGCCACCGAAGCAACGGCGACAAGTTGAAAGTGGTGTATTTGCTGATTTTCCTGAAACCTTTTCCAAAGCTTTTTATTGATATACCCTATCTTGTAGGGGATATGAGGGCGGTCATCCCATTCAAGAAAAACAACGCCAAATCAAGATTAAAAACCCTGCTTTCCGAAAAAGAGCGCGAGGGGCTTGCAATGGCAATGCTCAACGACGTCGCGGAAGCTTTGCTCTCCTCCGGGTGCTTTTCTGTGGTTGATATTTTATCCACAGCTGTCGTTGAAGTTAACGGTGCAAATCTGGTTCTGACTGAGAAAGGTTTGAACGAGGCTCTTAACGAATACCTGCAAAAAATGTCAGCCCATTCCATAAACGGGCCTGTTTTGATAATAATGGCAGACATCCCGCTTGTTTCGATAAAGAACGTCCGCGATATCGTAAACACTTCTTCTGACCTTGTAATTGTTCCGGGGAGAATGGGCGGCACCAATGCTTTGCTTATCCGCGAACCTTCCAGTTTCCATGTGGATTATTACGGCGCGAGTTTCTTAAAACACCTTGATATCGCATCAAAAAACGGGCTTGATATCCTGGTTTTTGACTCTTTTAACCTCAGCACCGATATCGATGAGGTCGCCGACCTTGCCGAGGTTTTGGTTCACGGGAAAGGGCATGCGCAGCGTTATCTTAAAAACCTGGGGTTTACCATCATGGAAAATAACGGGCGCGTCGGGGTGAAACGGGGATAGGATAAAGATAAATGGCACAAAGTATAATATCTCTCATTATAAGGAAGAATAACAATTATGCAGCTTGAAAATCTAAGACACGGCACAGAACTCATAAAGCGCGGTTTTGCAAAGATGCAAAAAGGCGGAGTTATAATGGATGTCACAACGCCAGAGGAAGCACAGATAGCGGAAAAAGCCGGCGCGGTGGCTGTGATGGCGCTGCACCAGGTGCCTGCCGATATCAGGAAAGCAGGCGGTGTTGCAAGAATGGCTGACCCGCAGGTGATTGCGGCTATAATTGATTCTGTGACCATACCGGTAATGGCAAAAGCGCGCATCGGGCATTTTGTTGAGGCTGAAATCCTGGAGGCTCTTGGGGTTGACATGGTGGACGAATCCGAAGTGCTCACGCCTGCGGATGAGAGCTTCCATATCGACAAGACCGGATTCACCATACCTTTTGTATGCGGCGCAAGGGACTTGGGCGAGGCGCTTCGCAGGATTAACGAAGGCGCTGCCATGATAAGGACAAAGGGCGAAGCCGGAACAGGCGATGTGAAAGAGGCTGTTAGGCACATGCGCGCAATCATGGGTACGATACGGGAACTGAAGGGCAAGGGCTCCGAGGAGCTTATCGCTGTGGCGCGCAAGATTGAAGCGCCGATTGAGCTTGTGAAAGAAACCGCCAAATTGCAGAGGCTTCCTGTGGTGAACTTCGCCGCCGGCGGCATTGCCACACCTGCCGATGCGGCATTGATGATGCGTCTTGGCGCTGATGGGGTTTTTGTAGGTTCTGGGATATTCAAGGCCGAGAACCCGGAGAAGATGGCTTCTGCTATTGTCGAGGCTGTGAATAATTACGATAATCCTTCCGTGCTTGCCGAGATTTCAAAGGGACTTGGAGGCGCCATGAAAGGGATTGATATCAGGAGCTTGACCGAGAAGGAAGTGCTGCAGGCGAGAGGTTGGTAGGTTAATTTTACCAGCCCTCCTGGTCGATAATGGTAAGAAAATAGCAACCAGAAAGTTTTTATCCAGAATATCCTTTTTAGAATACCATGGTGGATTTCGAAGAGATTGAAGAGATTTTTAAAAGGCTTGAAGGGAAGCTTACGCGTGACGAATTCAAGTTAAAGGTAGATGAAAAAGTAACAATGATGAACGGGCTTTGCGACTCAAAGACCGCGGCGATGCTAGTTGCAAGCGAGATGGGGTTAAACGAAACAATAAAAATCAAAGATATTACCGCTGATAAGAGTAATGTTGTCTTTATCGCAAGGGTGACCGCCGTGGGCGATATCCGGGAATTCTCGCGCGATAACGACACCACAGGCCGCGTGGCAAACCTGACGCTTGCGGATGAGACCGGTTCTATCAGGGCAGCTCTGTGGGATGAGGCCTGCGACCTTGTGAAAATAGGCGACATAAAAATGGGGCAGAGCCTGAAAGTGAAAGGATACGTAAAACAGGGGCAGCGCGGGCTTGAGGTCAGCGTTGGCAAGGGAGGGAATATCGAGCATGTGGAAACAGAGGTGCCGGTGAATATCAAGCCGCAGAAGATTGCTGATATTAAGACAGGGATGAACGGTTTAAATCTTATAGCGAAAGTAATTGATACCGGGAAGGTGCGAACCTTCGCGCGCAAGGACGGGACGACCGGAAAGGTAACGAACGTGACCCTTGGCGATGATACAGGTAAAATTCGCATTACGTTGTGGGATAAAAAGGCAGAGGAGCCGGGTTTCAAAGCGGGTGATACTGTAGAAATAACCAATGCCTATGCCCGCGAGAATACGTTCAGCAACCAGACAGAACTCCAGCTCGGTTCCGGCGGCGGGATAGCCAAGAGCAGCGCGAATGTGGATTATTCCGAACCCCTTACTCCCATTGCTGATATAGGAATAAATTCTGCTTACAGCGTGTCCGGGCATGTCTCGGGGCTTGATGAGATAAAGGAATTTGAGAGACCGGACGGCACCAAGAGCAAGGTATCGAACATCTACGTCTCCGACGATACCGGGCGCATTAAAGTGGCTTTGTGGGGCGAGCATGCAGACCTCGTTAATGAACTTGATATAGGTAGCGAGATACGTATCATCGACGCATATGCCAAATCGGGCAGGAATGAGGAAGTGGAACTTAGCGCAGGCGCAAGGACAGGCATACAGATTATAAGAAAATGATGTCTTCCGGCACCATCTCCAGTGGAAATAAGGGGGTTCATCATGATGAGCATATTTGGCTCTACGATTACTTTCACCCCGCTCCGGGAAGGTTTATAACAATGTATGGAGATTTGGAAATATCATAATTGTGCACCAAGATAACAATTAAATCGTGCACTGGAGGAGAACATGGTAGAAAGAAAAGGATTGGAAGATTTGCCTGGCGTTGGTCCGGCAACAGCAGAGAAATTGAAAGAAGCAGGTTTTGGCTCGATTGAGGCCATTGCGGTATCATCGTCGTCAGAACTTGCAAGCATAGCGGAAATCGGGGAGTCGACCGCGCAAAAAATCATCAATGCGGCGCGCCAGGCTGCGGATGTCGGTGGTTTTGAGACCGGCGACCTGGTGCTTGAGCGCAGGAAACTTGTCGGTAAACTCAGTTTCGGCACAAAGGCTTTTGACGACCTGATGGGCGGGGGCGTTGAGACACAGGCAATAACCGAGTTCTACGGCGAGTTCGGCTCAGGGAAGACGCAGGTGGGTCACCAGATGGCTGTGAACGTCCAGCTTCCGCCGGAAGATGGCGGCCTCGGGGGCTCAGTTATAATAATAGACACTGAAAATACCTTCAGGCCTGAAAGAATCACGCAGATGGTAATGGGACTCTCTGCGAAAAAAGGAAAGGAATACGACCCGGAGGAGTTCCTGAAAAACATCCATGTTGCAAAAGCCTATAATTCGAACCACCAGATATTATTGGTGGATACCGCAAATGACCTTGCAAACAAATTGAAAGATACCGATAAGCCGGTGCGCCTCCTCATAGTTGATTCTCTCACTGCGCATTTCAGGGCTGAATACGTGGGACGCGGCACGCTTGCAGACAGGCAGCAGAAGCTCAACAAGCACATGCACGAGCTGATGAAATTTGGGACTCTTAATAATGCGGCCATCGTCGTGACAAACCAGGTGATGTCAAAACCTGATGCCTTCTTCGGCGACCCCACAAAACCCATAGGCGGACATATTGTGGGACATACTGCAACGTTCAGGCTGTACCTGCGCAAATCCAAAGGCGAGAAGAGGATTGCAAAGCTTGTTGATTCCCCGAACCTGCCAGAGGGCGAGGCTATATTCTCGGTTACCATGGAAGGGCTTAAGGATTAAAAACCGGTATTAAAGATGTGGAATACAAAGCTGTCGTGGTCGATGTTGACGGGACAATCACATATAGTGACAGGAGCCTTGATTTCAGGGCTGTTGAGGCGCTCCGGGGCCTTAAAGTACCGGTGGTGATTGCCACCGGCAACGTCCTTTGCTTCGCAAGGGCTGCCTCAAAACTTGTCGGGACTGGAGGCATCGTGATTGCCGAGAACGGCGGGGTCGTTGAGTGCGGCAGGGTTGAATCCGACACCTCGCATATGAAGGAGTGCGAGGAGGCTTTTGAGTTCCTGGAAAGGCATTTCACGCTTGAAAGACTTGACCCTGAGAACAGGATTACCGAGATAGGACTGCGGCGGAATTTTGATGTGGAGAGCGCGAGGGAATTGCTGAAGGAGTTTCCAGAGGTTGAGATTGTGGATACCGGGTTTGCAGTGCATATCAAGAGCAAGAGGATTAATAAAGGGACGGGGCTTAAACGGGTTGCTGAGATGATGGGGCTTGATGCGCGGGAGCTTGTGGCTATAGGGGATTCTCCGAATGATATTGAGATGGTGAAGGCTTCGGGTTTTGGGGTGGCTGTGGGGAATGCGCATCCTGAGGTGAAGAGGGTGGCGCGGATGGTGACGAAAGGGGAGTACGGGGCAGGGGTGGCGGAGGCGGTGGGGGAATTGAGGAGGAGAGGGGAGATAAGATGAGAATCGAAAGGATTTACAGCAAGAAATATTATATAGCGAAAACACTATTAAACATCTAATACATATCGAGTTTGCTTAACTTGGGTTAAAATATGAAAGAATACAAAGTGGCTTTATCAAGGGCGTATATTGTAACCATTGAGGCGGAAAACGAAGAAAAAGCATGTAGATATGCAGAATTTTATTTAGGCGATTGTCCTGATGCTTCTACATCAATAGATAGACAGGAACATAAATTTTCGATTAAAGAAATTGAGCCTGCAATAAACGATGCTATTGATGTTGAAGAAGTAAAAGATTATGAGTGAAAGTTTTAAAAAGCCATCACAAACGGAACTTTTAGTAGACGAATTTTTACAAAAAGCTAAAGAATTTCAAACCCATGTTGAGTTTATTAAAGTTCTGAAATCACGTACATATAAAATTGCTGAAGCAAATGTTTTAATCCGTGCGGCATCAGAAGGAAATCGAAGATATTTCTTTGGGTTGAACTACATTACAGCAGAGGAAATGGCAAATCTTGATAACCCATTCATTGCTTTTATCTGCGGTTCTTTGGACAGAACAATTATTATGCCCGCCCAGACTTTATTTAAACATTTGCCGAAGATAAGTCACGATAGAAATGGTGAATATAAAATAAATATTGACAACGATTTGAATATTGTTTTAGCAGGGCGCAACAATAGAATAGATTGTAGCAAATATATTAATTCATGGGAATTACTTTTAAACTCTACAAATAAACCAGAAGAAAAAAATACAATAGAAGTAAGTTTACACACTATTTTAGAGGGAAGACTTTTAGAAATAGGTAATATACGTGGCTTTCAAACTTATTGCCCTGACAAGGCCAAAAAGTTTAACGATAATAAATTATCTGATATTTCTTCTTTAGAAACTTGCCCAGACTTGCAGTTTTCGGATTATGATGTTTTGAGATATATTGATGTACTTTGGTTTAAGGAAAAAGGTAAAAATTTCGTTCCCGAATGTGCATTTGAAGTAGAACTTAATACAGGAACTTGGTCAGGAGTTGGCAGATTGGCCACACTGGTTGATTACAGTAATGTAAAACTGTACATTATTTCAAATGATTCGCGAAAATATAAACAAGTTCTGAACTCTTTTCCGGAATATGACCACCGTTATAAAAACATTCCTTTCGACCAGATTGGCGAGTTATATTCCGCTGAAAAACAATTAAGAGATTTAAGATATAATATTGGTTTATAGGAATTTTTAAAATGATAGTACATGATAATCGGGTTTTTCCAAGCAAATTAAATCTGCCGTTCATCGGTTTTATACCCGCCGCGATGCATAGGCAGGCATACGTGGATGCGCCCTCCCGAGGCGCGACTCGGGGCGTTCATCTGCGGTTCGTTTTTTTCTGGTGCTGATGATAATCAATGACCACCGAACTCCTCTCCCTCGCAAAATACCTCGCCTCCTCCCGCGCCGAGTTTGCGCTCTCAGAGATGAACCAGTACCTCAGCAGGAAATACGAAGAAAAAGAGCTCTTCGAACTTTTAAAACCTCACTTTTATGACCTTGACCTCTTTTGCGATGCAGGCTACAAATGCACGAAACTCGTGAAGCACGCGCTTCCTTCCGACGAGAATGTGGTCAGAGAACTTGAGGCGCTTTTCAAAAATCCCCAGCTTCCGGCGCGCGTCGAGAAACTGGTTAATTCTTACATAGAACGCTCCTGCGGCAAGGACTGGCACACAGGCGAGACGGGGCTATTGATTCGCGAAAATATCGTAAAGCAGAAAGAAGAATACTGGAAAGGAGCGGGGAGCTCACAGTATCCGAAAATCAGGATAATTTCCTACCTCCTCTACCATTTTCCTGTTTATTTCTGCTCATTCCAGTACATGCTGCTTGAACTATTCAGGGGCGGATTGCTCACAAACAAAATGAGCATCCTTGACACCGGGGCAGGACCCGGGACGATAACGCTCAGTACACTTGATTTCATACAGGAATTACAGGAGATTTACTCAAGGAACAAAATAGACGTGAAGCTGAATATCAGGATTGATTCGATTGAAAGGGCTCCTGAGAATATCGATTGTTATAAAGAGCTTACCTCCCTTTATCTCTCCGGCCTCAATCAGGAAAACGCGAATGTCACCATAAATGAACCTGTCCATTCGCCCATCGAGGCAACGCCTGTACTCCAGGATGTCGACCTTGTGGTTTTTTCAAATGTGCTGGCTGAGATGAACGCTCCCCCTTCGCATAGAGCTGATATCGTGGACAGGGTGGCTTCAGGCAGTAAGAATCCCACTATGGTCATTATCGAGCCTGCCGACCTTTATAATTCAAAAGCACTCAGGGTCACCCAGCACGCCCTCGTAAAAAAAGGGTT
The DNA here is from genome assembly GCA_049303315.1 of Candidatus Methanoperedens sp. Classification (GTDB taxonomy): domain Archaea; phylum Halobacteriota; class Methanosarcinia; order Methanosarcinales; family Methanoperedenaceae; genus Methanoperedens. The sequence goes on along the minus strand of JBAQMZ010000015.1, from coordinate 45,603 downwards.
TACGGTTTATAGTCCCTGCTCTTTTATCTGGGGGCTTGAATGCTCCGGGGAAAACTGCTGGAGCTTTCAGGAATTGGGGAACATCCGGGCGCCGGATTTCATGGAAAAGATAGCAAATACCGGGGAATTTTATAGGTACATAAATACGGATATGAAATTCTCATTTGTAATATTGAGAAAAGACGGCCTGGCAAAACAAAAATATCTGGCAAAAGGAAAATTCATGAGGCTTTCAAACCTTAAAAAACATATCGAGAAGCGGGTCAATATTGCTGTATCAGTGATGTCGGGAAATCTCGGGGATGAGAAAACGTTTGTGTACAAGATATGCGATGGCACCGCTTCAGTCCCATGTTACGCAGTACTGCCTGCGTACCACATAAGCGATAATAACAGTATGCTTTTTGAGGCCGGATATGGCGGCATAGTTGAGATTTACGGCACGCTCGTCCGGGAAAATAAGGCTTTGTCTTCCTATAATCTCCTGGTAATGCGAAATACAATGGTCAGAACTGCGGAATAAATCGCAAGATTCGGTTTCCTTTTTTTGCTCTTCATTCCTGCAATAGCTTCAATATCTTTATACCCTGCTCGATACAGTCCAATTTATCCTTCATCCTGTGGAGGTCGGTCTCGTCTTCAAGACCCGCTGCGATATCTTGGATCTTGGTCAGGATTATGCGCTTGATGGATTGAAGATCGCCCAGCTCTGGTTCTGTCTCTGGTTTCTGTGTTTTGGCAGATTTGGGGGATTCTGGCGCTCTTTTAGATTCTCTTGCAGGTTCCGGCTTTTCCTGGAAATCGCATACCGGGCAGACTACTTTTCCCTGGTACCTGAACATGGGAGCGCCGCATTCGTGATGGTTGGCCAGCATGGTCCCGCCGATTTCAAGAAGTTTTGTAATCCTCTGTAATTTGTCATTTGTTTCTTTTTCATTCATTATATCACCGAAAGTCTTTTCATTCAATAGCCTTATAAGCTGTTTTTGTTTTATAATAACATCCCATGGTGATAACTGTGCCTGAAAACTCAAGTGAAGTCATAAAACAGTGCGTTGATGCCCTTGATAAAATAATCAATGACGACTCGGTCCCCAGAAATATCAGACGCTCTGCTGATAACATCAAAAAAATTCTCTCCAGTGAAAAGGAGTCGCCATCAAGAAGAGCGGCAATGGTCATTTCAAGTCTCGATGAGATTGGTAATGATCCCAATGTTCCTATTCATACAAGGACCCTGATTTGGGGGTTGTCCAGCCGGCTTGAATCCATTCCTGTTGATAGATAGTTGGGTTGCACAATTTTCTTCTTCATCTCCAGAGTGTAAGCGTTTTCCGGGGTACCCTGTTGTTTCTGCTGGAGATTGTTAATTGTTGTTTGGGTTTTTTGATTATAGATTTGCCGTAATTTAGCGAGTTTCCTTCTTCAATTAATTTTTAGCTTTATTTATTAATCTCTATTTTTATATTATGCATAAACAGAAAAATTTATATATTGTGAAGCACTTACTGAGTCCCATGGGTTTTTGTTATTTTTCTATTATATGAACCAACGGGTTTTTGTTGCCTTCCAGATGAAACAATGGGGTTGGTCCCCCTCAAAACTCCATAGGAAATAAGGGGTTTTTGGTGACAGATGTCAAATCTGATTTATGAACCGGCAATAACAGGTTATAAGTGTATGGCTTATAATCCATCTCCAAATCTTGGTTTTTAATAGTAAAACCTGCAAAGGTTCCACGTGCTCCAATGGAAGTAAGGGGGTGAGAACCATAAGTCTTAATACCTCTCTTTCTATTGGAGTCTATAGGAGGCTAAAGGTATTATGGAGAGCAAGGTGATGACAATAAATGGTATTTTCGAGGATATGTTAACAGGGGTGAACATTTTTGAGAACCGGGAAGTCCTCCGTTCATCATATACACCGGATTATCTTCCACACAGGGACGAACAGGTTAAAGGGCTGGCTACAATACTGGTTTCTGCGCTCAGGGGAGAAACACCGTCAAATATTTTGATATATGGGAAAACGGGAACGGGCAAGACCGCGGTTGCAAAACATGTGGGCAAGGAGCTTGAGCGGACGGGTGAACTGCATGGCGTGCCATGTGTTGTTGTATATATAAACTGTGAAGTTGTGGATACGCAGTATCGCCTTCTGGCATCCCTGGCAAGACACTTTGATAAAGATATTCCCATGACCGGCTGGCCGACCGATCAGGTATATACGGAACTTAAAAATGCGCTGGATTCGGATAAGCGCATCGCGATAATTATTCTTGACGAAGTGGATAAGCTCATAACCAAAGGGGATGACGTCCTGTACAATCTCACCAGGATAAATTCGGACCTGAAAAAGGCAAAAGTGAGCCTCATAGGCGTTACCAACGACTTGAAATTCACCGAATTCCTTGACCCGAGAGTAAAAAGCTCGCTTGGCGAAGAAGAGATAATCTTTCCGCCATACGATGCCAACCAGATAAGGGACATCCTGCGCCAGAGAGCTAAAATAGCTTTTAAGCCGGAAGCTCTTGAAGAGATGGTGATACCTCTGTGTGCCGCATATGCTGCACAGGAGCATGGTGATGCAAGGCGTGCGCTTGATTTATTGCGGGTATCCGGAGAACTTGCAGAACGCGTAAAAGCGCCCAGGGTCCAGGAGGTACACGTTAAACATGCCCAGGAGAAAATAGAGATAGACAGGGTAGTCGAGGTGGTGAGGACCCTTCCAAGCCAGTCCAAGCTCATCCTCTTAAGCGTGGTTCTTCTTGGTCCTAATGGCAACAGCAGCATAACAACGGGTGAAGCCTATAATATTTATAAACAGATGTGCAGGATAATCGGAATCGAGGTCCTGACCCAGCGCAGGGTGACGGATTTAATATCCGAACTCGACATGCTTGGAATCCTGAATGCGACGATTGTCAGCAAAGGCAGGTACGGGAGAACCAAAGAAATATCCCTCTCGGTTCCAACCGACAGCACCAAAAGAGTTCTTTTTGAAGATTACAGGTTAAAGCCTCTTGAGGATTACAGGCCCCCAAACCAGACGAAACTATATGCCTAATATCTTCCTGGGAATAAGAGACACATAACCAAGAACAGGAACCCTGTAAAATCGCGCAGCTCCAATGACCCACTCCTTTTTTACGGGCTGGAGATAACTTATACTGCCCTGCTGGTCATAAGCAGGGTTTGTCTTCGTGTTGTCCCCTTTTGTGATATAGCCGGCATGAGGCGCAGGTGGGCCGCCTTCCCACATGGGTTCTCCCCTCTCAACGTAATACATAGCACGGTGGATGATGGGCGTGACGCCTTCCCTGCCAAGAGGCCGGTATAAGATCACGTCGCCGGGTTCATCAAAGGATGTATATCCAGTTTTCTGTCCTGTTTCGTATGTGATTATCTCATGGCGGTCGATACTCTCAACAAAAATAATATCTCCGATCTGGATGTGGGGAATCATGCTGCCGCTTTCCACAGCCACCATGGGCGCCCAGAGTCCCAGAGCAATGTGGGAAACTGAAGCAAAAATCGCTACAACCGAAACAACGAAGAGAAGATCCCGTAATAGAGCTATCCAGAAATTCTCACTTTCATTGAAAGATTTTATTTTTTCTCTCAGGCTCATAGCAGGCAGATAATATCGGAAGAAGTAATAAGGCTTGCCCCGAACCAATAATCATACAGTTTATAAAGGACAAAGCCATAATCGTGGCGGAAGGATATTTATGGAACTCCAGAGACCCCGCGGCACACGCGATTTTTTACCGGACGAGATGGCAAAACGAAGGTATGTTGAGAATAAGCTGCGTGAGGCTGCAACACGATGGGGATACGGTGAAATCAAGACCCCGACTTTTGAACATATCGAGCTATTCACTTTAAAGTCGGGCGAAGGAATCCTTGGCGAGATATATAATTTCAAGGATAAAGGAGACCGCGAGATTGCGCTGCGCCCCGAACTCACCGCGCCCGTGGTGAGGATGTATGTGGAGGCGCTCCAGAGGTCGCCAAAGCCCCTGAAATTCTTTTATTTTGACAGTTGCTTCAGGTACGAGCGCCCGCAGAAAGGGCGGTTCCGCGAGTTTTTCCAGTTCGGCGTGGAGATAATAGGAAGCGCCCGCCCCGAATCGGATGCAGAGGTTATAGCGCTTGCAGTGGAAATGCTAAACAGCGCAGGCGTGAAGGGGGACCTGCATGTGGGGCATCTGGGGATTGTGCGGGCCTTGCTGAAGGACATACAGCCTGAGCACCAGAGCAAGATAATGCGCCTCGTTGATAAGAAGGATGACAAGGGGCTTGAGGAGTTCCTTGATGAGCTCCAGGCGCCTGATGAGATGCGGGGGAAACTATTCCGCCTGATAGGACTTCGGGGCGAAAATGCTGTGCATGAAGCCCGGGAACTCGTGGGGGAAATTGATGCGATGTCGCAGTTCGAGGCGCTTCTTGACCTGCTGGATGTTTACGGGCTGGAATACCAGGTTGACCTTGGAATCGCAAGAGGTCTTGATTATTATACGGGCATGGTTTTTGAGATATACTGCGAGGGTTTGGGCGCGCAGAACCAGGTATGCGGCGGCGGCTCTTATCGCCTCGCGGCGCTCTTTGGGGGCGAGGATACGCCCTCAACCGGGTATGCCATCGGGTTTGACAGGATAATGGAGATATGCGAGGCAAAACCCGCAGAAATAAAGCGAATCGTGGTCGTATCTTTTGATGACACGCGAAAAGAGGCAATCGTTATAGCAAAGAAGCTGAGAGAGCATGTATCGACATATGTGGACGTGATGGGGCGAAAGTTCAAAGACCAGATTTCCTATGCCAATACGATTGGCGCAAGTCATGTGGTAATTGTGGGGAAGAACGAACTTGATGCAGGGAAAGTGGCGCTCAAGGATATGAAGACTGGGGTGCAGGAGCTGGTGACGGTGGAGGAAGTGGCGGGGAGATTGAGTTTTAGTACCGCAACATAAATTGAAGTAAAAAAGAGAATCATAACTAACTTGGTAAAAGAGATTTGAAATGTATATGAAAATCTGGGGTTTGGAGAGGATAAAAGAGATGGGGTTCCCATATCCTCCTTATGAGGTTATCTCTATCAACAAAGATAATCCAGAGGATATAGAGAAATATGTCCTTGAGAAAATAAGGTCATTAAATGTGCCAAACATTGAAAATGACAGGATTGGTGTGACTATTAGAGTTTCATTACCCGGACCTCTTGACAAAATGGGAAAACATGGAGGGCTTCACGTTGTAGAAGAGGAAGAAATATTAAAAAGAGTTTTACAGAAACATGAGCAATATAAACCAATGGAGAAGATTATCCTTCAACATACAGTAGATGCAAAATGTTCAGGCGTAACCATGAAAGATAATGGGAGGATTATCCTCGAAACTGTACCCGGTGACGCTCCTCCTTTACTCCAAGGCGAGACGAGTAATTTCGAGAGTTGGAGCTATTATTTAGATGAAAATAAATGGTTAAAAAGTCGCTCGTATATGTATAATGAAAGAGAAGTTCAAATTTTGACAGATATTGAACGTGGTTCTTTGCTGAAATCAGTGATAAAATTTAAAAAAAATGTATATTTGGAATGGTCAATATCTAAAGTAGGACAAATTTTTTACTATGAATACCTCGAATTACCGAGCATAAATTTATGACTTTATAAATTAAATTAATTATGGCTGATATGTTAGGTAAATGTTTTGCTTTAGAGGGATAGAGTGTTAAGGAAATATGCGTTAAATATAAAGAAAATCAAATCAAAAACTATTTGCGTACTTGGGAAAAAAGGGACACCATGACATTTCTATCATCAATAAATATATTACAAAGAATATTCGAAGGACTTGAAGAAGATGACCTTAAAGAAATAAAAGACCAGTTCTCTCCAAGTAAATCTGAAATTAATACTTTGGAGTTAGCGGAGGTAGTCCTCAATTTGGACAATGAGGGACGGCGGAAATTCACTGAAATTATTAAAATCGATAAAAAAGAATTGCGAAGAATAGCGGAAGATTCTTCGAAAATTTTAATGGATGATAAAAGAAAAAAATCAGAAAATGATAAATTGCCCATCTTATTCGATTCTTTAGATTTTGGGAGAACTCGCCCAGCAAATATTGATTTAAGACTTGGTGATGAATATTTTGTCAGTAGAGAAAAGCATCCAAAACGATTGGAAGAGACAGGGGGTTATGTTGTTATAGAACCCGGAGATTTCGCTATTTTGATAACTTATGAGTATATGTATGTACCAGATGATTTAGTTGGGTTTATAAATTTAAGAAATAAATATAAAAAATCAGGATTAATTAATATTTCTGGATTCCATGTGGATCCGGGATATTTTGGCAAATTATTATTTTCAGTATATAATGCAGGACCAGGAAAAGTGGTACTAAAACACAAAGAACCTGTTTTTATGATAATGTACGATAAATTAAAAGATCCGGTGTTGAAAGGATATGGGGAAGGATATGAAAATATCACGGGTGATGTTATTTCTGGATTAATTGGACACAGCGTTTCTCCAGTCCGCTTGAAAGCAAGAATAGATAGCTTAGAGATGCAGCTTAGAATATTGATGGCGATTGGAATTGCAGTAGTAGTAGCTAGAATTGCTAAAGTGATATGAGGAGATGAACTTAAATGGCACATAACACTCTAAAAGAACTTTGCTTGGAAATCATAAGTTTCTGCCCTATGCAATGTATTCATTGTTCAAATGAAGATACTCTCCAGCAACGATTGGAATTTTATGAAATAAAATCAATAATAGATGATTTCATCTATTTAGGGGGTAAAATTTTAGAAATATCCGGCGGTGAACCGTTGGAACACCCTGATATATTAGGAATTATCAGATATGCCAAAATAAAGGATCTTGAAGTTCGATTATATACATCGGGTTTAGTTTCTCAACGTGATGAATTTTTTTCTATGAACAATAAGTTAGCAACTTGCTTGAAGAAGTCCGGCTTAGATAAAATAATATTCAATACCGAAGGATCTAATTCAACAACACATGAATTAGTTACTGGCTTGAATGGCAGTTATAAAAAGGCAATGGAAAGTATTTCAACAGCAATAGCGGCTGGACTTTGGGCAGGTATTCATTTTGTACCCACCAAGCTAAATTTCAGAGAGATAGGACAGGCCATTGAAATTAGTAATACTTTAGGGGTTTCTGAATTTGCGATTCTTAGATTCGTGCCTCAAGGTAGAGGACTCATGAATCGTGAAAAACTTGAACTATCTCATCAGGAATATGAAGAACTATTTTATGCTTTAAATAAAATAAAACTACACTCGAGAATTCGAATAGGTCACCCTTTCAATTGTTTTATCAGTGATTCTGAAAGTTCTGATTGCATAGCTGGAAAATCTCTATGTTTAATCAGACCTAATGGAGATGTCGTGCCTTGTCCCGCCTTCAAGCAGAACATAGATTATGTGGTCGGAAGTATAAAAGACAACTCGTTGATAGACATTTGGTTTAACTCAGAGATTTTACAAAAATTTAGAACATTTAAGTTCGAAAATATAACTGGTTGTAGAAATTGCCCTCTATTACCTAAATGCCAAGGTGGTTGTACTGCACAGCGTATTTTAAAATGGGGCGACTTTTCCAGAGGTAACGATCCTTTGTGCCTGAGAAGCTCTTCAGAGCTACTTTCAAATTATTGCGAACTTAAATCTTGTACCAAGGTATTATGCCCATCAAGTGCAGCAATCCAAGAATGATTATAATCAATCCACCAATAACCAAAGTATAAGCTGACTTTATTGCAGTAAGGGTCAAGTTTGTATCGCTTTTGGTGCTGGTTTTTAACTCAAAGAATAAAGATGTATATCCCACCAATATGAGAATTGAACCTATTATAATTGCGCCCCATCCAATATCCATTCTTTAGTTATCTCCTGTTGCTTTTATCCAAGAGTATCACGATATAAACCAAGATAAATCTTCCTTATCAGGTTTATTTTGTACTGTTTTCATAAAATATCCGCAATACCCTGCAAGCCTGCATTCATCGCACATGATTTTTTTGTCACAATATCGTTTTCGAATGTACCATAGAGCATGGCTAATTATCGCACGGTTCCCACCTAGATATTCATCTGCAAATCTGCCTAAATCTGAATAATAGGTACTTTCATCCTCTATCAGTCCAAGACGCATTTTGCTTGCAAACCTGATATTGAATTTGCATTTTTCCAAAAGTTTATCGTCTGTTAGCGGTAGATTCCATGAACCTTTCAGAACCATACCTCTAATAAATTGGCTGGAAATTCTTGGACCTACTCCATATATACTCTCCTCCAATTCTTTTCGTAGAGTTTTATAAGCAACATCTGGATTTCCATTTGAATTGTCGATATGATGCACGTAAAGTTTTTCAAAATCGTAATCATATTTACTGATGAATCTGGCAGCTTCGACAATGCTTCTTGGAAAGGCTAAGTCTCCCATTGTACTATCCCGCATGAGTGGGAATCTTGAGTTTTCCAAAATCGATGCAATTCTGTTTATTGCAGTTTTTTCATCTTTTTCTTTTATTAATTTTATAATTTTATATGGATTGAATATATCTTTCTTTTCCAGTGCTTCCTTGGCTTTAACAAAATTAGCAGCATTACTTCTCCTATCCATCACGCTATAAAACAGCCAAAACCACTTATCATAATTATCTACTAACCTTCCATTACTATTTGTATTAACTTCATGAGCTCGAATTGGTGCATTTTTACTTATCTCTATAAAGATTTCACCTATCCTCGTTTTGGCTAATTCGTCATGTATACCACGATTTTTAAACTTTTTTATACTTTCAATCTCATCATTCTTAGAAGGCTCATTGGTTAATTTGAAGTTTGAAAAATTTGAATTACGTTTTTTCAAAATTTTCTTAAATTCATCAATATTTATTTTCAAATCACTTTTAATATGATCAATAGGAATATCAGGTTTAACTTTTCGTTTATTTTTTGGTGTGGAACAAATAATCTCATTTTCATCAAGTTTTTTAGTAAAAATCCCCAGATTATTACAGAGATTGAGCACTTCGTCAGAAAAGCCCATGGGTGAAACTAGGCTACAAACGATATTTTCCTTTGGTACCCCAAGTTCTGCTGATAATTCTTTTTTATATTCTAAGACCTGATCAAATATGATTGCAGGTTCATCAATATAAATACACTTAACTTCCACAATAACTAATTTGTCATCGCTTTTAAAAAGTATATCAATATATCTTCCCGTATTTTTCAAATATTTTTGGTTTTCAATAAATGAAAGTTTTTCAAGTCTACCAGAAATCTCGACGAGAGTAGGATTCCAAACAATTGCATTTTCTATCTCCCATTCAGGTATATACATTGAGACCTCATTTCTTAATAGCGCCAATTTCTTTCAATTTTTCCAGATTTGCACTTCCAATATTTTGTTCTATCCACCGTATAACAAGATTTCTTATCACTTCTGGACGGCTATTGCCATAAAAAGGTTGCAGAGAATCAATTAAATCCAGATGTACTTCATCGAGCCTTATACTTATTTGATTTTTCTGTGCCATTGAACTCTAAATCAACCTTATTTAAATTTAATTTCAACTCTAATTCAATGAATTACCTTCATGGTGTATAAGAATTTCGGTCAACAAATTGCCAATTATGCGACATTGAAAACTTAATTTAGCCCATCTCTCACACAGCTAACTTTTCAATTACTTGTATAAACAGCAAAAACCACGTCCCAAGGATTAATTGCTCCAACAGTTCATCAATTCCACTTTACCTCACCGTATGACATATTTAGTGAAATAATCATAAACTTCAATGACATATTTAAATAATTGTGAGAGACAGAGTACAACTAACAATCGTATCTGGCTAAGTCAATAACTTATATAACATTAGACTAACAACTATCCTTTATGTCCACCGAACTTAAATCCCTAAAAGGAACCCTAATCAAGCTCGGTTTCTATTCAGACGAGAAGAGCCTGCTTTCCGATGCCCTTCGCGCTCTTTTTGAGATCAGACCAGAATTAAAGACAGAGATAGCGGTCGAAAGATACAAAAATGGTGAAATCAGCCTCTGGAATGCAGCAAGAGCCGCCGGATGCAATCTGGAAGAATTTAAGGAGATACTCCGCAGCAGGGGTATTGTAATTAAAATATCTTCTACAAAAAAAGAAAGCGATGCGAGATTGAAGCGGTTTACCGGTGTTTAACTTTGGATATAGTATTGGACTGTGATATAGTCAGCACCCTCGCAAAAATAGATAGAATAGATATTTTAGTTGATTTGTTTAAGCACAGCAGATTAGTAATTCCAAATGCGGTGTATGTAGAATTGCTTGAAGCAGGGAAGATGGGGTTTACATTCCCCAGGAAGATATTCAATAGCAAAATTGAACTGGCAACAATGAGCCAGCAAGAGCTCGATGATTTTGAAAAAACTGTAAAAAATCCAAAAATCCATAGTGGCGAGGCTGAAGGGATAACGATTGCCAGAAACAGGACTGGAGTTTTTTTGACAAATGATAGAGTAGCAGTAAAGTTCTGCGAACAAGAAGATATAGCAGTTCTGGATTTAAAAGACATACTTAGACTGGTTGCAAAGAAAAGGATAGTCAATGAAACAGAGATGATGCAAATAATCAAAGATATCGAAGTAAAAGATAATACAGTTATAGTTGAAACGAATGAAATTTTTGTAGAATATGAAAATTAAAGTGCCATCTCCACAGGACGCAGTCGCCATCTTCAGGGAAAGCGCAAAAGGAATGGGTAAACTCAAGTCCCCTCCTCATGAAGCGTATGAAGAGGAACTGGAAGAAAGGATAAATTGAATTATATAGTTTGAATCAGACCTGAGGTTTATCGATGTTAACGATGGTGTGATATGGAAAGCTCTTGAACTTATCAGGGAATACCAGCTTCTTCCGAGAGATGCCATACACGCGGCAACAGCTTTTATTGCAGGCGCAGAGACTGTGTTTTCAGAGGATACGGATTTTGATAACATCCCGGGTTTAAAGAGAACGTGGAGATTTTGACTGGAAAAAACAAGCCCAATTTATCACGTTTAATCACACATTTCTCACACCCACACTAATACAATTGTGAACGACTTAGTGTGAGAGCCGCAATGAGGTTGTTTCGGTTAAGGTAATATCATGAAATGCAAACATTCAGACATCAAATGCGTAACGCGCATCATCAACCAGACATGGGAAGAGAGCCGCGCATGCGAATATGGCGTATCCTGCAGCTACAAGGAAAAACGCTTGATAAATAATTAAGATTGGCTAAAGAGCCCAATCAAAATTGAGCCAATAGCTCATCTCAGCTAATTTTATTCTTAGTTAGCCAGATTTTCAAGATTAGTTTTAAGAGCCTCCATGCATTTAACAGACTCAACTGGTGAATCTATTGTCCCTTCCCGAGCTAACCTTAATAATAATCGTAATAATTTTCCTGATGCTGGCATCCATCTTCTTCAGCCTTTCAGAAACCTCTATAACATCCCAGAACCGGGTTCGCCTCAAAGGCCATCTTGCAAAAGGGCGGAAAAATGCCGCCATCCTGAAAGACCTTCTCAATACCCCTGAAAAATTCCTTGCCGTGATTTTAATCGGCAACAACATTGTCAATATAACCATCTCTGTGCTCATAACGGTCGTTGTAATCGATATTTTTGGCCCCGGTGCCATAACACTTGCGACTATAATCGCAACTCTCCTGATTGTGGCTTTCGCTGAAATAACCCCGAAAGCCTATGCTGCAAGGAACCCGGAGATAGCCTACAAACTTGCTCCGGTAATGAAATTCCTCGTATGGCTTCTTAAACCTTTAATCGTCTTCTTTACAGGATTTACGAATATATTATTGAGGTTAATCGGGTCGAGCACTTCCATCAGGGAGCCCATTTTCCTGCGCGAGGACCTCTCACATCTGATTGAAATGGGCGAAGAAGAAGGAATAATCCAGAAACAAGAGACGCACCTTCTCAAATCGGCGCTTGACTTTTCAGGGATAAAAGCAAAAGATATCATGATCCCGATTGAAAAGGTTACCTGCATAGATTCCTCGGCAACACTGGAAGATGCAATTGAACTTGTCCGCACAAAAAAATTTGCCAGAATTCCGGTAATCAACGAAGGCAAAATCCTGGGCTTTGTGCATATGAAAGACGCCCTTAACAATATCACAAACAGGAAAAAACCTATAAAGGAACTGGCAAGACCGGCGCTATTTGCATCCCCCGACACTTCCCTGCTTGAACTTGTGGATTTGATAAAAGGCAGCCAGTCAAGCATGTGCTTTGTTGTAAACGAGGAAGGAAAACCGCTCGGTCTTATAACGCTTGGGCTGCTGCTTGAAAATATCGTGGGTGAAATCAAGCATATAGAGTAGCTTTAAAGCCGGATTGCCACGCCCTTTTCCCTCAAATATTCCTTTGCTTCGCCAATAGTGAACTCCCCGAAATGGAAAATACTCGCCGCAAGCGCAGCATCAGCCTTGCCTTCTGTGAAGGCGTCGTACATATGCTCAATATTACCGGCGCCGCCTGAGGCTATTATCGGGATATCCAGTGTTTCGGAAAGCGTCCTTGTTACAGGCAAATCATATCCGTCCTTTGTCCCGTCCCTGTCCATGCTGGTAAGCAGGATTTCACCGGAGCCCAGTTTTTCAACTTTTTGCGCCCACTGGACAGCGTCGAGGCCTGTGGGCGTCCTTCCGCCGTAGATTACAACCTCGTACCATGCCTTTGTCCCGTCTTCAAGCTCGATTATGGTTTTATCCTTATTATCCTTGATATTGAAGTTACGCTTGCAATCTATCGCTGTAACGATGCACTGGGAGCCGAATATTTCCGAAGATTCCCTCACAAAGTCGGGATTTTTAACAGCAGCGGTATTGACGGAGACCTTGTCCGCACCGGCGCGAAGGATGTTCCGTATCGCGTCCGTGCTGCTGATTCCACCGCCCACGGTAAGGGGGATGAATACCTCGTCCGCTGTTCTCTCTATCACGTCAATCATCGTACCACGCCGTTCATGGGATGCGGTGATATCCAGGAAAACAAGCTCATCCGCTCCTTGCTCGTTATATCTCTTCGCAAGCTCCACAGGGTCTCCTGCATCTCGCAAATGCACAAACTCGACTCCCTTGACCACACAGCCCCCTTTCCTGTCGAGTGTTACATCAAGGCACGGGATGATTCGTTTGGTAAGCATTGCCCTGCTTTTGTTGTTATGGAATGAAATAGTTTTGGTTTTAGGGCTTTGCATTTAAAATCCAAATTTACACCTAAAATAGCTCAAAAGTAAGATTTTAGGTGCAAGCTTGGTTCCGAGTGTCTATAATCTGTACTCATGTCCTCAGCCCATAGTACTCAATAATTTTTTATGTTTTTTATTATTCTAAGCTTTTAAGTATTATAAAGCGATTATCTCTCTTATTCGGAGAAAACTCTTTTGTAGCTGCAACTGCACTGCCCACTGTAAGTTTATCGCACAAATCCCCCCAAGCAAAAGCCTTGTGCTCAACTCCATTTGCATCCTCAGCTCTGACAGCACACATACTACTGATTGCCTTTTCTGCTTTTCTGTATTTGATTTTTTGACCCACTGATTTTATTTTCAACTCTTCTACCTTTCGGCTCATATTCCCTCCTTTTTTCATATTATCGTTGATTGAATCACATCTATTGCTTCTCCATCAGTCATGGATGCTAGATAATCGCAAACTACTCTTTTATCGTCATTATGTTTTATAGATATATTACAATAACGAGTCGGATCTTCTAAATCCTTTTGAATCGTTGCCTGAAGCCTCTCTTTAACGAAGTTCGGTAAACAGTATGGGTCCTGTGTATATATTTTGAATAGTGAATGAATTATATGTCTGCCTCTGGCATTCATCTGATTTACCTCGTCACTAAGTATCACATTATCTATTAATTGCTTGAGACTTTCTGAAAACTTTTGTCCATCATTGGAATAATTGATAAACTTTTGCTTTCTTGGATTACCATTATATTTCTCATTTAAATTATCTAAACTTTGTTCAACTACATCATCTATTAAAACACTTATTATCACAGAAATACCTGCCTTTTCTGCAATGAAAGATAAGTCTCCAAAGAAGTCACCATACTCTGAAAAAACATATACAATATCTTCTCTTGCGATTGCACCTCTCTTCCAAAAATCATTTAAGTCATGGGTGTGCTGTGCAATATCGTCTGAGATATTTACAATTTGTGCTTCTATTGTTCCATCCGTTTTCCCGAACTCATCACATAATTTTTTATCTTTGCATCTTTTTTTGAATCTATCTGTATGTTTAAATAAACCTTCTTTAGTGACTTTTGTTAGATTCAAACCTACTGAGTTGATTTCTTGCTCTTGCCCAGAAGCTTGAATTATGTTTGGCGTACTCTCTAATGATGAAACTACTTTTACGCTTTGCTCATTGTGAGAGAACCCTTCCAAACCATTTTCAATCATTATTTTATCTAATGCAATCTCACCAGCATGACCAAAAGGCGTATGTCCTAAATCATGACCGAAGGCTATGGCTTCCGTTAAGTGTATATTTGCTCTTAACATTCTTGCAATTGAAACTGATATTTGCCAGACTTCCATAGTATGAGTTAATCTATTTCTGATAACAGGACCTAATTCTGAAATAAGAACTTGGGTTTTGCCTTGTAATTTTCTAAAACTTTCGCTATGGACAATACGGTCTCTATCCCGAATGAATGCATTTCTATATTCACAAGGCTCCTCTGCAATTGTTCTATGCTCATCTTTTGGATTTAGTGGGTAGGGTGTCGCATATTCCGCTAAATTGGCATTTTTAATATGTTCCAATCGTGTAAGAACTTTGAATTTTTTAGCCAATTTCTTATACCACTATATCTAAGATTATACCTCTACAATTGTGCCTCTACATTATTTAAAGGCAATCTATTATTTAAAACTTCTTATCTAATGTACTTTGTACCTAAAGTCTGTTGTCTGCACATGAGGTGGCTGAGAATCAGGACTTAAGCTGCAAAGCTGTTTTTTAGCGCGGGCGCTTACTTTTTGATTGTCGTCTCCCCAAGCACCCTTTTTGCCAGGGGCGCATTCCCGAACACGTCCTCTCGTTTGCCTTTTCCATTAAGATAGATAGCCACAAGCATTATAGTAAGCCCAATTACTGGATTGTCTGGATTTGCTGCTGTGACTACCATTCCAACCCATGCCAGCGCCCCCGCAAGCATGCCGCGTATCGCGCCTTTCCTGTACGATTCAATCTTGGTGCGATGGAAGATGCGAATATCGCGAAGCGTCAGGAAAATAATTGATGCAAAACCGAAAAGTGCGATATAGAGATAGATGTTCATGCTATATCCTGCTTTCCACTCTTTCAGGTTTTATGCGTTTTAAGTATTCTTTTATCATGGCAGGAAAGGATTTTGCATCCACGAAACGAAGACCAAGCTGCTCAGCCCATTTCTGGATGCCTATATCGCTTGCCACAACAGCGGCGTCAAGCTCTTTTGCAAGAAGCAGCACATCGATATCAGGCGCGCTGTCAAGAATACCATATCTTAGCGCGTTCCTGTATTTGTCGCGGAATGAATTGATTATCGCGCCGATGACATTGCGCTCTATCTCAGGCTCAATCTCCTGCTTTGTCTTTGCCTTGGTGGTGCGGAAAAGGCACTCGGTTGCGGATTCCCATATCGCCTCCTCTGCAACGTTCATCCCCTTGTTGATGCGCCCGCGCATGTAATCCACGTAATCATAAAAAATCTTGGAGGGGATTTTCACTTCATACCTGTCCGGTGTTTTCTTGACAAGCCATGTATCTATCTTTGCCAGCGTTTCCTCGTCGCAGCCGTTGTTCCTGGCGAATTCCCGCATCTCGTTATATACCGAAGGATAAGGGATGTAACAACTGATGCCAAGATTAAGACGCGCCTCGGCTATGGTATCAAGAATTCCTCCCATTGCAACACAAAGGGTCCCGCCCTCAAGTTCCCTTGTCTGCGTATCGGTGAGGGCGCTTGTATCAAGAACGAATCTCTGGCGAATCATATGATGGATTATTATCTTTATCGAGTTAAGAAACTTTCTGTTTATGTATGCTTTACAACACCTTTATATTCTGACTGACCAATATAATCCCCATCATGAGGGAATCAAAAGTATCGCGAAAAACAAACGAGACAGACATTGAAATAAAAGTCAACCTGGATGGTTCCGGGAACACGGATATCAATACAGGCATACCGTTCTTTGACCACATGCTCAACTCGTTTGCAAAGCACGGCTCCTTTGATCTCAAAGTTTCCGCGCGCGGTGACCTCACGGTGGATGACCACCATACAGTGGAAGATGTGGGTATTGCTCTGGGCAGTGCAATTCTCAAAGCGCTTGGAGATAAGAAAGGCATCGAGCGCTTCGGCGAGGCGCGAGTGCCAATGGATGAGGCGCTTGCAACAGTGGCTATAGACCTCAGCGGGCGCAGTTTCCTTGCCTTCAATGCCGCATTTGCAGACCAGAAAATTGGAGGGTTCAATCCCCAGAATACGCGCCATTTCTTTGAATCGGTTGTAAGTAATGCAGGTTTGAATGCGCACCTCAATGTCACAGGAGAGAACGACCACCACAAGATAGAGGCGCTCTTTAAAGGGTTCGGCATTGCATTAAAAAGGGCGGTCAGGATAAGCGGCAGCGGTGTGCCGAGCACGAAAGGCGTTTTATAGTAATTTAGTTCTAAAAACGCTTCCCGCAATGAATGCCAGCAGGGCAAAGAACATGGCGATTTTAAAAAATTTTGAAGACGCAGAAGGGTTCTTTTTCAACATCAATAAAACCGCATATAAGAAAAGAACATCCGAAATCCCGACAACATAAAGATAGGATTCGTTAAACAAATTCATGAGATACGGCAGAGGGCTCAGGATAACTGCCAGAATCCCGAATGTGCAGGCAACGTAAGCAGAAGGTTTTTCCCCGATTCTTATGGGCAGGGTTGACGCCCCCTCTTTCCTGTCCCCGTCAATATCCTCGATTGCCTTGACGATTTCACGCGCAAGAGTCGCAAGCAAGGAAAGGAAAAAAAGAACCAGGGTTATCCCGATACCTTTTTCTCCAAAAGCGGCGCCGCCGAAGAGGAATGTTGAACCGGTAAGGTATGCAACGCTTAAGTTTCCTACAAAAACTTTTCTTTTCAGCGAGAACGCATAGAAATATAAAAGCAGCGAGTTAAAAGCAGCAATAAAAAAAGGGATTCTCGATGTGCCAATAAAGTAAGAAATGATAATACCTGCTGCAAAAAGTGCAATTGAGAAGTTATAGGCGGATTCTTTAGTTATCTTCCCCGAAGGTATAGGGCGGTCAGGGCGATTAATAGCGTCAATACCGGCGTCGAAATAGTCGTTTATCGCATTGCCTGCGCCGGTGACCAGGAAAACAGTGAGGAATACAGGCAACAAGATTAATGGTCCCTGCACCGCGCTATAAGCTATGAATCCGCCGATTACGGCTGCAATTCCTGCCATGGCGCAATTCCTGTATCGCATCAGTTCAAGGAGTATCCTAAAGTTTTCCATCAATCACCGCGCCCCACTTCAAGCATCCTGTCAAGCGCCCGTTTTGCTTTTACCCTCATACCCTCCGGGATTTTAATTACGTGCTCGTTTCTCTCAAGCGCGCGGATTATACTCCCGAGCGTGTTCATTTTCATGTTCGGACAAACAGCGTATTTCGTTGCAGGAAAAAAGGTCTTGTCTGGGTTTTCCTTGTTCAACCTGTGCAAAAGCCCAAGCTCGGTTCCTATGATAAACTCCTTAGAGGTAGATTGTTTTGCATATTTCAACATCCCTGCCGTGCTCAATACCTGGTCTGCAAGCGCTACCACATCTGGCCTGCACTCCGGATGAACAAGGATTTCAGCGTCAGGATGCTCTTCTTTCTCAAGCAAAATATCGCCGGGCAGTATCAGGTGATGGGTGGGACAGTAGCCGTTCCAGGGAATGATTTTCTTTTCAGTATGGGCTGCAACGTACAGGGCAAGGTTCCTGTCAGGGACAAAGATTATTTCGTTTTCCGGCAATGCATTAACCACTTTAACGGCGTTCGCCGATGTGCAGCATATATCGCTTTCAGCCTTCACAGACGCAGGCGTGTTGACGTAACAGACAACAGCAGCATCGGGATATTTTTCTTTTTCATGTCTCAGGGATTCCGGGGTTATCATGGCTGCCATGGGACACTGGGCTGAAAGTTCTGGCATAAGTACTGTTTTTTCAGGGTTAAGTACAGCCGCGCTTTCTGCCATGAAATCCACACCGCAAAAAACGATAACATCTGCGCCGCTTGAGACTGCTTTCTGGCTTAAACCGAATGAATCGCCAACAAAGTCAGCAATATCCTGCACGTCCCCACGCTGGTAATTGTGTGCGAGGATGATTGCGTTTCTTTCTTTTTTCAATTGTCTTATTCTTTCAACTTCATCCATATTTCAGGGTCAAACATTATCCTATTGCTTAAATTGTTTTCTAACCTCCATGGCAATATTAAAGGGGATTGAAAGACTTTATGATTCATATGCAAAAGAACACGCGCCTCATACTGGCTCTTGATGTTACGGATAAGAACACGGCAGTCGCGATATCAAAAGAGACAGCAGAGTATGTGGATGCCATCAAGATAGGCTATCCGCTGGTTCTGGGCGCGGGGCTTGCGATAATTGGCAGGATTTGTAAGTTTGCTCCAGTGATTGCGGATTTTAAAGTGGCTGATATCCCGAATACCGCTCATCTGATTTGCAGCCAGGCTTTTGAAGCGGGTGCAAGCGCGGTAATCGTTCATGGTTTTACAGGGCGCGACAGCCTTATTGAATGTGTGAAAACTGCAAGCGAATACGATGGAGAGATTTTTGTGGTAACGGAAATGAGCCACCCGGGCGCTGTTGAGTTCATGGCGCCAAAGGCTCTGGAACTTGCCTCACATGCGGTTGAATGCAAAGCGCAGGGCGTGGTAGCACCGGCAACGCGCCCCGAAAGAGTGGAAAAAATACGCGGCGTTGTTGGCAAGCTTACCATAATCTCGCCAGGCGTGGGCGCGCAGGGAGGAAGCGCAGCAGATGCGATAAGAGCGGGCGCGGATTATGTTATCGTGGGGCGGACTATTTATAATTCAAAGACACCCGGAATTGAAGCTGAAAAGATAGCTAAAGAGATAGAAAAGTGCCGATGATGAAACAAAACAAGGCTGAAAAATGATGAGCCCTATGAGTACTGAGGCACAACCGAAACACATAATACCCATCCATCATATATTCAAAATCCAATTATGCCATCTGAAAAATGTACATTCTGCTCAGGAGAAAAATGCACGGCAGCGAACCTTGAACCATGCGACTTTGAGGGAGACAACTTCAAAGAATGTCTGCGCTACCGTCTTTATTTCATAAGACCGGAAGCTATACAGTTTCGTTAGCTTTAACCATGGATGCCATTTTCTGCCCCAGGGCATAGCACTTCGCCAAATCCTGCTCATCCGGCCTGAAAATCACTTCCAGCGACTCAACGGGTTCGTATCCCGCGGATTTTAATTTTTCGTTTACACTCTTAACAGCCCCGCCAGCCCAGCCAAAAGAACCGAAGGTCGCCCACAGCTTGTTCTTCGGCCGCAAGCCCAGAAGATAGGTCAGAAATCCCCCGACGGTCGGGAACATGCCGTTATTCAACGTGGGTGAACCGATAATGACTGCCCTGGCTTCAAGCACTTCCTTGACCATCTCGCTCCAATCATTCTTGCGCAGGTGGAATAGCGCAGCCTCCACGCCTGAATCGGCGACCCCTCGCAGGATTTCATTTGCCATTATCTCGGTGCTGTTCCACATGGTATCATAAATGACAAGCACTTTCTGCTTCGAGACCCCTTTGGCCCATTTGAGATATGCGTCGATTATCTTTCCCGGGTTTGTCCATATCATGCCGTACGACGGCGCTATCATCTTAATCTCTATGCCCAGTTTCTGGATCTCCTCTATTTTTTTAAGGATAATACCTGCAAATGGCATCAGTATGTTGGCATAATACTTGGCGGCCTCGTCCATCACGGTATCGCATTCGTATCCAAGGAGGCTGCATAAATCTTCATCAAACCTGAATGAAGAGGCAAGGTGCTGCCCGAACCCGTCGTTTGACAGGAGGATTTTATCCTCTTTCAGGTAGGTGAACATGCTGTCAGGCCAGTGGAGCATCGGCGCAGTGATGAAGAACAGCGTCTTTTTGCCAAGCGTCAGTTCATCGCCTGTCTTGACAGTCCTGAAATTCCAGTTTGCCCTGTAATGCCGCAACAACCCCTCTTTTCCTTTTTCAGTGGCAATAACCTGGGCATTTACTGCTATTTTCATTATCTCGGGCAGGGAGCCCGAGTGGTCCATCTCAACATGGTTCGATACGATATAATCAATCTTCGAGGGGTCTATAATCTCTTTTATACGTTCAATCATCTCGCCTGCAAAACCGTGTTTTACGGTATCCACGAGTGCAATTTTATCATCGACTATGAGATATGCATTATACGTTCCGCCGCGCGGTGTCGTGTACCCGTGGAAATCACGCAGGTTCCAATCCACGACGCCAACCCAGTAAACACCGTCTGTTAATTCAATTTTTGTCATATTCATTCCCACGATAGTTATTTATCTCAATGAGATAATAGTTTTTGGTAGGTGTGTGAGTATGACTTTTACTTTAAGGACTTTATTAAAACGAGGTGAAATATGATAAAATATCGCTGTACTGTTTGTGGTTATATCTATGACCCCGAAGTCGGGGACACTCCAAGGATTAAACCCGGGACAGCATTTGAAGACCTGCCGGACGACTGGGTATGTCCCCAATGCGGCGTGGGCAAGGATATGTTTGAAAAAATGTAACTGAAGAGTTGCCGTCACTTAAAGAACCTCGAAGCTTCGGTAGATTTATTAACGAAGAATTTGTAGGGGAACAATTGGGAAAATACCTAAATAGTATTGAACCCAATTATTAATTCGTATAATTACGAATAAAACGAGTCGAATATGAAACAGGAACGCTGGGGCAACATCGGGTCAAAATTTGCACATCTTACGAGTGTGCACCCGTGTTACAACGAAAAAGCGCATTTTACGACAGCCAGGATTCACTTACCTGTGGCGCCGCGCTGTAATATCCAGTGCAACTACTGCATAAGGAAACTGGACAAATGCGAGCACAGGCCGGGTGTAGCGGGTGCCATTCTCAATCCGCAGGAAGCGCTAATCAGGGTTGATAAGTACATAAAAGAGATGCCAAACCTTCGCGTCGTTGGCATCGCAGGACCCGGGGAATCGCTTGCAAACGAAGAGACATTCGAGACCCTGCAACTTGTCCATGAGAAATATCCTGAGCTAATAAAATGCGTTGCAAGCAACGGTCTTTTACTTGCTGAAAAAGTGGATAAGCTCGTCGAAGTGGGAGTCACAAGCGTCACGGTTACCATCAACGCAGTTGACCCGGAAGTCGGGGCGAAGATATACTCTTTTGTCAGGTATCACGATAAGACCTATAAAGGTGTTGAAGGCGCAAAACTGCTTATTGAGAACCAGTTCCTGGGGGTAAAGAAAGCAAGCGAAGCAGGGCTGAATGTAAAAGTAAACACGGTGCTCATTCCGGAGGTCAACTTTGAGCAGGTAAAGGAAATAGCCAGAAGGTCTGCCGGGAACGGCGCCATACTCATGAACATTATTCCATTGATACCGCTTAACAAGTTTGAGAAAGAAAGAGCGCCGGAATGCGATGAACTCAACATGGCAAGGACGATAGCAGAAGAGTTCCTGCCCCAGTTCAGACTGTGCAGGCAGTGCCGCGCGGATGCGATAGGGGTGCCGGGATTCGAGCCCTGCGGTTCTCCGGTGCAGGCAAGAACTACAGGTGAATACTATCATGCATAAACGCGTATAAAAGGAGGTAACAATATGTGCTCAGCAGAATCACCAATCAGTATGGACATAGAGGAAGGAGATTTGATCACAATCCAATTTAAGTGCCTGGATTGTAATTCTAAATTCCGCGGGATTGGAAAAAAGATGAGATGCCCATCGTGCCAATCAGCCAATGTTGAGAAAGTTTAGGCCGGTTCATCTGTTTGCAAATATCTCATCCATGCTCCCGCTCCTGAAACCCATAAGATCGATTGTAACATAAGAAAACCCGAGCATTTTAAATTCCGATACAACATCCTCACGCATTTGCAGAAAACGTGTCATCTCGGAAGGCATGATCTCAATGCGCGCTATTCCGGCATGGTCGCGCACCCTCACCACATTAAACCCGGCTTTTTTAAGATAACTCTCAGCCTCACCCACGCGCCTGAGCGCCTCAGCGGTGATTGCCTGCCCGTATGGAAAACGCGAGGAAAGACATGCCATAGAGGGTTTATCAGCAACAGATAGGTCAAGTTTACGCGCCATTTCCCGGATTTCTTCCTTGGTGACTTTAAATTCAACAAATGGATTGTATATCCCTTCCTCGACTACTGCCCTGTGACCAGGCCTGTGGTTTTTCAGGTCTTGGATGTTTGTTCCCTCGACAATTGTCTCCATACCATGTATAGCGGCAAGTTTCTTTAATTCGCGTATTAGCCCTTTTTTGCAGTGATAGCATCTATCAACAGGGTTCTTTGCAAATCCGGGCTCACCGAGTTCATCATACGATATTACAATGTGCCGGATCCCTATTTCCCTGGCAACTTCTTTTGCGCATTCAAGCTCACCGGGAGCAAAAGTCTGGGAGTCCGCAGTAACGGCAATTGCCCTCTCCCCGAGAGCCCTGTATGCCAGCGCGGCAAGCACGGAGCTGTCCACGCCACCCGAAAGGGCCACGAGAACGCTATCCCTCTTTTGCAGGTCACTTATAATAGAATGCATTTTATCATCAGTGGACATGATGAATATACAATAATCCTAAAAGATGTAAGCATTTCTGTGGAAAAGGGTCAAAGAATGACTTAATAAAAGTTTCCATAGGAAACCGAGGTTATCTTTTCAAAGATACAACTACAGACTAAAAATAAGGGGGAAAAAATTAAATATTCATGAACTTGAAAAATTAAATCGAATGGTGACGAACGAGATCATTCTTTAGTTTCCATGATTATTATAACAACCATAATTTAATTTTTCCAGAAGAAATAAAGGGGTTGAATAATAATGATATAAAATGCAGGATGAAATGTAAAACAAAATAAAAATACGTTTTCAGTTGGTACGTCAAACAGCTATTATTTCAAGAGGATCGTGAACGTATGTTTGTGTTCTTCCTCAGCCGTTAAAATCTCCTCAAACAACAACCGTGTGGTCGAGTCCTCTTTTTCGGATGCCTTATCTATTATTTCTTTGTACATCCCGATAGCCTCGTTCTCTGCCTGGAGGTCGTTCTCAATCATCTCTTTCAGGGAATCGCCCACCTTAATCGGCGTTGGTTTGGTTGTAGGAATCCCGCCAAGATAGAAAAGGCGTTCAGCAATCTTCTCGGCATGTTTCATCTCTTCTATGGCAATATCTTCGAAAACATCTTTTATCTCAGGGCTTTTCATGCCCAATGCCATAACATGCTGCCACATATACTGTACACTAACACCGATTTCCCTTGCAATCGCTTTGTTTAATAACTCCAACAATTCATCCGCCATAATTATCAATAATTGTCTGCTTTGTTCTTATTTAAGGATTGGCTTTTTCGATTTTCTTATTTTATTTCCATTCCTTTAACAAAGATCCCCTCATCCACAATCTCCCCAACAATCTTACCCCCAATCATCTTTGAAGCTTCCTCTGCTTCACTTTGAGGTACTACCACTACAAAACCCATTCCCATATTGAATGTCTTGTACATCTCAACATCTTCTACATCCCCTTCCTCCTGCAGGAACCTGAATACGGGCTGCGGCGGAAGCGGGTCGGAAATATCAAACCCGAGTTTTGTGATGCGGTGTAGTTTCATGAGCCCGCTGCCGGTTATGTGCGCCAGCCCGTGAATATCGAATTTTTTTGCAGCATCCAGGATTTCCATGTAAATCCTTGTCGGGATTAGCAGCTCATCGCCGATGGTGGTCTCTTTATTATACGGGAAAGGGTCATGGTAAGAGTAGCCCGAGTCTTTTAT
Source organism: Candidatus Methanoperedens sp. (assembly GCA_049303315.1). GTDB lineage: Archaea > Halobacteriota > Methanosarcinia > Methanosarcinales > Methanoperedenaceae > Methanoperedens. Next base: position 21,380 of record JBAQMZ010000015.1, on the reverse strand, counting down.
AATCCTGCGGACAAGGGAATAACCATTGCTGTGCACGCCGTTTGAGGGAAGCCCGATAATGGCATCCCCGATTTCAATGCGCTCACCTGTAATAATGCTGCCCTTCTTCACCATGCCAAGACACGTGCCCGCAAGGTCAAAACCATTTATGATATCCGGAAGAGTCGCAGTTTCTCCTCCCACTATTGTCATCCGGGAAATCTCGGCGCCTTTTGCGAGCCCTTCCCCTATCTGCTTCATGATTTCATTATTGGGTTCCTGGATGGCGATATAATCCACGAATGCAAGAGGCTCGATGCCCATTGCCAGGAGGTCATTCACATTCATGGCAATGCAGTCGATACCTATGGTATTCCATCTCTTCATCTCGTTTGCAATTAGGACTTTCGAACCCACGCCATCTGTGGTAAGCGCGAGGGCATACTCCCCGAAATCTATTAAACCTGCATAATGACCCACATCTGTCAGGGGCGCTCCCAGTCCCTTTCGTTTATAAACAAGTTGTTTTGCAAGGGCTGCTATTGCCCTGTTCTCCCTTTCAATATCAACGCCAGCCTGCGAATATGTTAAAGCCATATCCAACTCAATAAAAGTTATTGCATAAAGATTTTATGATTGGAAAGAGCAGGCTTGATAGGGTGTGGGAGTTAAAAAAGCAATGCCCGCTCATGATTATAATAATGACTAAACGTATTTAAAAGTTTCGGTCTGATGAACTATTTACCAGTCAAAACCCTGACAGAAAAGATTTACAGATAACCCAGGGTATCTTCAATCCGGCTGATCTCAGGCCCGGTAGTATCTTCACCCACGACATATCCTTTGCTGTTGGCAAGAATTCCCGAACCCACAAGCGGTGAACCAAAATTAACAGTCCCGATATCCACCGGGAGATTGAACAGTTCTTCAATTACCCCAATTTCCGAAGGGGTTGATTTTGGATGCACAAGCACTCCTTTGTTGGTTGCAATGCCTGCCATACCCACAGTCTTTAACCCTCCGATAGTACCGCGTTTAACATCCACGCCAAGAGCCTTCTTAATTACCCCGACGGATTTATCGCTGAGGTCGGGATGCACAATCGCAGCGGTATCGTTGGCAAGTATGAGATTTCCTGCGGCATTTAATTCACCCGTCAATTTTGCGGCTTTCGTGTGTTTCCTGAGTACACGCAATTCTTTATCATAGATGAGACCCGCTACCACGACACTGCGGCTGTTTCCCCGCAGAAGCGAGCCAACAATCGAACTTCCTCCCACGGAAGAACTGACGGCAACTACACCAAGTGATTCTTCTATATCTTTGATGGTCTCAGGCGATGTATTGCCTGGAACAAAAACAAGCTCATCCGTACAAGCAGCAAAAACGCCAAGTACGGGGCTCCCTGAAATATTTAACTTACGTTTCAAATCTGCCCCTTTTTACCCCCAAAAAAGTTATTCCTGGGCGAGTTCAGCCTGCACGCCGCCCGCCTCGAATTTTACAGCCCTTACCCTTACTTTCAATGGCGGTTTCATGGAGCCTCTCTCCCAGAGTTTCTCATTAATGGTCTTATCTATCTTAACTTCTTTCAAATCAGTCTTCAGGTGCTTTGCAAGATATGCCCTTACTTTTCTTGCTGCGCTTTCTGCTCTCTTCCAGCGCGGGACTTTCCTTGCATCTGAAAGTGGAATCGTATATATTCTTTCAATGTCTGCCATATTAATCACCTAAACATCCAGCGTGCTGCGTCTCCAGTGGCGTCTCTTCGGATGGGTCATAACATTTCTTTGTGTTTTCACGATAACCCATGCGGGAACGCGCTGGTTCTGGTTCTGCGCTTTTGCCAGCCGTTTCTTCTTTCCTTTTGTCTTTTGAGTCATAAAAAATTCACCGGATAATCTTAAATGGGATTATCCATAAGGTATTGATTTGTTGATAAAGCTTTTGGCGATAATCTATTTATACCCTCCTGCCATCTAAAATCCTCGCGTGGTGAATATACTCATGGCAAAAACATCAAAGCTTTCAGGTTTTTATAAATTAAGCCCGAAGGACAGGCTAAAAATAGTATCCGAATTTTCAGGTCTTACAGATGAAGAGGCTTCGTGCATCAGCGCTACCGGCGCTCTCTCACTTGAAGCTGCAGACCGCATGGTAGAGAACCTCATAGGGGTCATGGAAGTACCCATGGGCGTGGCGGTCAATTTCTTGATTAACGGCAGGGATTATCTTATCCCCATGGCGATAGAAGAACCCTCGGTGATAGCTGCAGCCAGCAACTCTGCCAAGATGGCAAGGGAAGGCGGTGGTTTTACCACGAGCAGTACCGGCCCTGTGATGATAGGACAGATTCAGGCTGCGGGGATTGCAGACCCCAACGGCGCCAGGATGAATATACTTGAGAAAAAAGACGAGATTATAAGGCGCGCCAACGAAGTTGACCCTGTACTTGTCAAGTTCGGAGGCGGGGCAAAGGATGTGGAGGTCAGGGTGATAGACACGCCGGGCGGCAAAATGGTCATCACCCACCTGATTGTGGATTGCAGGGACGCCATGGGCGCCAATGCTGTAAATACCATGGCGGAAACGGTGGCCCCGTATATCGAGGAGCTGACTGGCGGAAGGGTGTACCTTCGAATCATATCGAATTTTGCGGACAAGCGCATCATGAGAGCAAAAGCGGTATTCACAAAGGAGGCTATCGGCGGCGAAGAAACTGTGGACGGCATCTTGGCAGCCTATCACTTTGCTGCGGGAGACCCTTACAGGGCGGCAACGCATAACAAGGGCATAATGAACGGGGTGAGCGCGGCTGTGCTGGCTACAGGTAACGATACCAGGGCAATAGAGGCTGGAGCGCATGTCTATGCGGCCAGAAGCGGCGTATACAGGCCGCTTTCGTGCTACGAGAAAAATGCAAATGGAGACCTCATAGCAACAATTGAAATGCCCATGGCGGTAGGTCTTGTGGGCGGCGCCACGAAGACAAACCCGATTGCGCGCTCGGCAGTAAAGATTCTGGGTGTCAAGACCGCGACAGAGATGGGTGAGGTATTTGCAGCGCTGGGACTGGCGCAGAATTTCGCAGCACTGAGGGCGCTTGCCACCGAAGGAATCCAGAGGGGGCACATGGGGCTTCACTCAAGGAACGTTGCGATACAGGCAGGTGCGACCGGCGAGCTGGTGGATAAGATTGCCGAAATCATGGTCAAAGAAAGGAAAGTCAGGGCAGACCGGGCAAAGGAACTGCTGGACGAGCTAATGAAGGTAAAGAAATAGTATCCATCCTTATCAGGTTAATTATTTAGCACATGAATACTAATATTTATGATAAGGCGAGGGATACATTTTGAGATTTGAAAATAAATTATTAAGAGATATAATGACAAGAGGTGTAGTAACAGTATCGATAAATGATAATGTCAAGCAGATTACTAAGTTACTGAGTAAAAAGGATATTTCAGGGGTTGCTGTCATAGGGGATGACGGTAAAGCTCTTGGTGTGATATCTGACATGGATATACTTAAAATAATAGGAATAAAAGACTGGGAAAATATGACTGCAGAATCTATTATGACCCCTAACCTCGAAACAGTCGAACCTACATCTACACTAATGGAAGCTGCAAATATAATGAAGAGGAAGCATGTGCATAGATTACTTATTCTTTCAGAGAGAGGAATGGGAATATCACAAAAGCCGATTGGTATATTGTGTGTAAGTGATATTGTAAGGGAAGCAGCAAGGGAATAAAATCAAAGTTCCTGGTTATTCCATTTCGAAGGCATCTCTACCCTCGTTTTTTCATCCGGCACAAGCCCGCAGCACATACCATAATAGTTTATTTCATAACCATTTTCTTTTGCAAAACTAATCGTTTGCATAGTCGGCGCCGCAATGCCGCTCACGCCGCCCCTAAGCGCGATTTTTTCTATTTCATCCCGGTCTTTCCCGCTTGAGTGGGCGCACCCAAGTACAACCGGCGTTTCGGGGAACATTTCCTTTGCCTTTTTTATAACTTTTTCAAAATCTGAAGGCTTGGGCTTGATATGCGCCATGGAAGTGCTGGCAACAGGCATCAATCCGGTTATTATTATCGTAGTCGGATTGATTGAACTTATGAGTTCAAGGGCGCGGTATTCCCCTCTCAATTCGCCAAAGTGCAATCCCACACACACATGGGGGAATACTATGAGACCAGAATCTTCTATAGCGCGGAGGCTGTCCGTGTATTCCTTTTCCGAAACATCAAGACCGTAAACATCCCTTACCGTGGTCATATCGCCTATTACGTCAAAACCAATGCCGTCAAGCCCCGAATCTTTTAGCAGGGCAGCCTCATAGCTTGAAATAAAACCTGTGTGCGCGATAAGAATCAAATCTGTTTTTTCCTTGAGCTTTTTTATTGCAGGGATTAAACTGTTAATCGGCACGCGTCCCCGTTCATCGCAGCCGCCTGTCAGGAGTATGCCTTTTGCCCCTTTTCTATAAAGCGCCAGGGCTTTCTTTTCAAGTTCTTCGCAGGTCTTTGCAGGAATAAGGGCTTCGAGCAATTTGCCTTTACAGTGCTGGCACATGAGGGTGCAGGAGCTTCCTGTAATCGAGAGCGAAGGGAAAAGAGATGAGGTGATGAAGAAGTTGATTTTTTTATCTCTATTTTCAGGCATATTTATCTTATAGTGCAGAGTGCTGATGAGAATCAGGGAAACTTAAATAATACCTGCTTCTTAATAAGCCTTGCATGCTCAAAGAAGAAATCTGGATTGAAAAATACCGCCCGAAAAAGCTGGATGACGTGGTGGGGCAGGTTGAAGTAATAAAGCGCCTGAAATCCTATATCCAGGCAAGGAACCTTCCACACCTTCTTTTCTCAGGACCACCCGGAGTCGGGAAAACCGCTTCAGCCATATGCGTGGCGCGTGAGCTTTTTGGCGAATCATGGGCCAACAATTTCACCGAGTTAAATGCCAGCGATGAACGCGGCATCGACGTGGTCAGGAATAAAATCAAGAACTTTGCAAGGACAGCACCACTTGGCGAAGCCGAGTTCAAGATAATTTTCCTTGATGAAGCCGACGCTCTTACTTCTGATGCGCAATCCGCGCTCAGGAGAACCATGGAAAAATACACAGCCTCATGCCGTTTCATACTTTCATGCAATTATTCTTCCAAAATTATCGAACCCATCCAGTCAAGATGCGCGATTTACCGGTTCAAACCGATATCAAGCGCGGCGGTTGAGGAAAGAGTAAGGCATATCGCCAAAATTGAAGGCGTAACCCTCACGGATGACGGGATGGAAGCAATACGATATGTAGCGGCAGGCGATATGCGCCGCGCCATCAATGCCCTCCAGGCTGCTGCCATGCTTGACAAGACCGTTAATATGGATGCAATTTACAAGACGACAGCAACTGCAAAACCTGAAGAAGTGGTTGAATTGATAAAGCTTGGCCTTGAGGGGAATTTCATGAAAGCCCGCGCGCAGCTTGATTACCTCTTGATTGAGCAGGGGCTTTCAGGCGAGGATATAATAGGACAGATATACCGCGCCATGTTTGACATGACGATTCCCGACAAGCTGAAAGTGGACCTTATTGACCGTATCGGTGAAATCGATTTCAGGATGGCGGAGGGTGCAAACGAGCGGATTCAACTTGAGGCACTGATAGCCCATTTTATTCTCTGCGGCGCGAGCAAAAAATGACCCTTGAAGCAACACTTTTGAATATTTTCAGTTCCATTCCGCCATGGCTTGCGGTCATCCTGATCGCAGCGCTGCCAGTTGCAGAACTTCGGTTATCTATCCCAATTGCGATACTGAAGCCCCCTTATGGATACGGGTTTGACCCGCTCACCGCCTTTATCCTCTCGATTATCGGCAATATGTTACCTGTAATACCATTGCTTCTCTATCTTGAGCCTGTCTCGAATTATCTGCGGCGATGGAATACATGGGACAGGTATTTTACATGGTTGTTCAACAGGACCCATCATAAGCACAGCGGTGAATTTGAAAAATACGGGTCAATCGGGCTTGCGGTCTTCGTAGGCGTGCCCCTGCCTGCTACGGGTGCGTGGACGGGCTGCGCGGCAGCTTTTGTTTTTGGCTTCAATTTCAAGAACGCTCTCCTCGCAATATTTGCAGGTGTTCTGATAGCGGGAATAGTGGTCACGGTGTTAACCGTTACTGGAATAAATATATTTAATAGAGTATAGTTTTCTTCAAAACATTTATCCATTTATGATGCATTATATAGCGTGTTAATTGAGAGAGCGTATAACATCTATTTGAGAGAGACCATTCATGGGAAAAAGAACTCGTATTATTAATGAACCATCGGACATTGTTCCACTTCTTCGTGCATTCGGTTCTGATGCACATAAAAAAGTTTTCGATTGCCTCCAAAATGGCTGGAAAACCGAAGAGGAGATTGAGAAAGAAGTTGGGTTTAAACCGCGGGAAAGTCTTGATATTTTGAAAAAGAGCGGATTTGTGGAAAGCAAGTGGCGAATGCCGCAGCCCGGGAAAACCCCTGAAAAAGAATATCATTCGTCTTATTCCAGGGTCCAGGTCAATTTCCAATGCAGCGTTGAAGATTTAAGCGACATGATAATGGTCACTTTTAAAAGCGATAGCGAAATAAGGAATTATATTGAGATAATAGAGAAAGAAGTTAAAGCCGGAAATCAATCAATGAACGGCCTGCAGAGGGTAGTAGATAAGAGTATTATGTTCATCCGCGCGGTCGCAAGGCGTTCACACATCCTATCAGTGAAAGGACAGAGGATTGAACTGTTCGGGGAAACCGAATGAAAAACTTTAAGAAAGTTTTATCAAAAAGGTTTGAAACCTTTAGCAAAGTCGAGGGGCATGCAAAGCATACCCCAACACCGCATAAAGCGAGGTGTCGCTTTTCAAACGACGGGTATGGTGCGCCATACCCGGACACGCCCTCCCGTTCGCAAAGCGTGTCGAAGACAGGCGTGACTCGGGACGTCCTAAAGGGGCGTAACCCTTTATGATACTGCGGAGTAAAAAAGAAATAACTAAATTCCAGATTCTTGTTGAAATAGCCGCACACCAGCCTGATGTAATGCAGAAAGAGATTGCGGATAAGATAGGCATAACACCTCAGGCGGTTTCGGAATATATCAAAGACCTTGTATCGGACGGGCTTTTATACTCAGACGGCAGGGTGCGTTACCGTGTTACCAAAAAAGGCATTGAGTGGGTCCTTGAAAGGGCGCAGGAGCTTAAAAAATACGCCCGTTTTGTCATGGAGGATATTGTAAGCCACGTCTCGGTAGCTACTGCAATTGCAATGGAAAGATTTAAAAAAGGGCAAAAGGTCTCGCTCCGGATGGAGAATGGTTTGCTGTTTGCAGGTTCAAAAGGCGAGGTCACTGGTATTACAATATCAGATGCGGTGGAAGGAGAAGATGTCGGGGTGACGGATTTGAAGGGTATGATAAGTTTTGCGCCGGTCAATATTACCATCTGCAAGGTGCCACGAGTAGAGAAAGGTGGTTCCCGGAATGTGGATTACGAGATGCTAAAGAAACATGTTGAGAATAAGCCGTATATCGCAGCGATAGGCGTCGAGGCGCTGATATCTCTTCGTAAAATCAATATCCAGCCCGGTATTCTCTTCGGGGCCAAAGAATCAGTCGTGGAGGCTGCATTTCATGGGCTTTCCTCGCTTGTAGTTTCGGTGGACGAGGAGGTTCCTTCGCTGCTCAACAGGCTTGAGTCCGAGGGATTGAATTATGAGGTTGTGGATTTGGGGAAATAGCGGTCACAGTTTTTTATAGATGATCACTCTAAGTTTTTCTATTATCGCCAGAATTTCTTTCATTTTTCTTTCCAGATACTCATCGGTTACGAAAAATCCGTTATAAGCGATACGATTTCTTGTCAATCTCAGGTCATCAAGGAGTGAAATCTCATGTCCTTTGAATTCCGGGTAATTTTTCTCCAGATACTCTATCAGTTTTTTATGCGCCCCTTCTCCCTGCGTCTTGTACCCATCCAAAAGTAAAATGACTGTAATAAGCTCCCGAATGACCTCATAATATTCCTTAAGTACGTTGGATGGATATTTCCTGGAGTCTATTGCGCTTATCATTTCCATTGTGGTTTCCACCATTTTCAAGATGGATTTTGCCTTTTCCCTGTCAGGGATGGTTTTTATGATGCCTTCTTCCATCAGAACACCTTCAGGTAGCCTTTTAAAATTGTCCCATTTATTATGTTGTTTTTCAATTCATTGCTGAGTTCACCAAAATCTTTGCTAAATAACAGGCTGATTTTTCTTTTTATTTTTTTCTCGAAATCCTGTAAGTCCATCTTTCTTTCTTTGCACATCAGGTATAAGTCTATATCGCTTTTTATTGTATCTTCGCCTCGTGATGCAGAGCCGAACAAAATCATAACGTCAGGCATATATTCGCTATCAAGAAACTCTATTAAGCCTGAGTCTTTTAAGGTCATTATTGTATCTATTTTTTTCAGGAACCTGAATTTTTCGCTGTCCATGTTAGCCCGATAAACAGGATATGCATGTATCCTGTGTTTGGATAGTAAAACCAGTTCTTCATTAACCAGTTCGTCCAGATACCGCTTTACAGAAGTTGTGGCAAGATTTGTAATTCTGCCAATCTCTCTTAATTGGAATCCTGCGCCTTCCGGATTCGGATTCTCAAAGAAGACCTTAACCACTTTCCATTTGTTATATTTTTGTAACATATGTGACAATATTGTAACAACTGTAATATAAATGTTTCAGTCTTTCTTCAACAGCGCCTTACAGCACGTACGCGTCAGTATATGGGAAAATACAATATAGCAAAACAAAAATGGCACATTGTTAAACCATATAGCCCCTTATCACATGGCAAGCATGCAATCGCTTAACGGTTAGATTAACCATAATCGATTCTTTTCGCAGCCTAAATGAATGTTTGTATAAAATTATCCGATGGTTTTTTATCTTTTATTGCCATATAGCACTTATTCCATCGGTCAGGTTGATGAACCCCTCTTGAAAGAATAATTTTGGGTCGTCAAAGAAGGAGGCTTTATGGAACTTGAATTTGCGCCCCATGTCGAAGAAATAAAAAGGGCGCTCGATAACGAAGTAGATGAAAGTAATATTATCGCAGACCTAAAAAAGCTGCTTGAATACAGGGTACCACTTAGCGAAGCCAAGAGAAGCCTGATTAAGAAATATGGCGGTGGGGAAAAAACTACAATCAAGAAACTAAAGGATATACAAATAGGGGACCGCAACATCGAAATAACCGGGCAGGTTCTGGAAATCTCCCAGAAAACGGTTAATATAAAAAATGTTGAAAAGACCATTTTTTCAGGGACTATATGTGATGAGACGACTGCAAGAAGTTTCACGGCATGGTCGGATTTTGACCTTAAAGCGGGCGATGTAATAAGGGTCATGCAGGCTTATGTGAGAAACTGGCAGGAACGGCCCGAGATAAATTTCGGGAACAAATCAAAAGTAACAAAACTTACTTCAAAGATTGAAATCAACCAGGAAAGCGAGATTAAAAAACTTGCAGAATTAAAGGACGGGGACATTAATGTACATGCCGTGTTCACCATCCTGAATATGGAAACGCATGATATCAATACAAAAGACGGCGCTAAAAAAATTCTGGTCGGCATCGCGGCAGATGAAAATACCAAAATTCCATTTACGGCATGGGTAATACTTCCAGAGCTTGCAGCCGGGAACACGGTTGAAGTGAAAAACGCATATATAAGGTCATTCCGGGGCGTTCCCACCCTGAATATCAATGAAAACAGCACTGTAATAAAACTCGATACGAGGATGGAATATAAAGAAACCGGAAGCGTCAGGATAGGGGATATCATCGGGAAAGACGGTGCTTACGATATTATAATAGAAGGGAACCTCCTTTCCATAAGACCGGGGTCGGGATTGATAGCCCGCTGCCCCGAATGTTCACGGGTAATCCAGAAAGGCATGTGCCGTGTCCACGGTAAAGTGGATGAAAAAATGGACATGCGGATTAAAGCAATAATCGATGATGGAACCGGGGCGCTGACACTCGTTCTCGATGCCGGGCTCACGCAGAAAATATGCGGATATACAATCGAGGAAGCGCAAAAGATGGCAAAAACAGCCATGTCCCAGAAAGCCGTGGAAGATGAAATCAAAAAGAAACTTATCGGAAAAATTCTCGCTGCAAGGGGTAATATGTCAAAAGGCGAATTCGGGATTACGCTTGTGGCAAATGATGTGTGGGAACCGCAGGAAATAACCAGGGAAAAAGCAAATGAACTGCTCGGGAGGATAGGGGGATAATATGGAAAAGACTGAAAAGATAATGGACAGGGAAATTGCATGGCGCATTTTTGCCCACGAATTTAACAGGTCAAATCTGCATGTCAGTGAAGGGGATGAGCGCGCCCCGAATTATATCATTACGCCAACAGGAGTGAAGTGCAACAGGCTCTTTATTGTCGGGGTAGTCACCGAAGTTGAGAAAATCGGCAAGGACAATAACCTCTGGCGCGCACGCGTGGCAGACCCGACTGGCGTGTTTACCGTTTATGCAGGGCAGTACCAGCCCGAAGCCGCTATTTTTTTGTCTGAATTGCAGGTGCCTGCATACGTAGCGATTGTGGGGAAAGCAAGAAAATACGAGCCCGAGGACGGAAGTGTCTATATATCGGTCAGGCCCGAGGAAATGAATGCAGCTGATGAAAAGCAGAGGGATAGATGGGTTCTGGATACGGCAGAGCGCACGCTGGAACGCATAAAGTTTATGGAAGAAGCCTTGAACTCTGGTTTATCCGGTGATGAATTGAGGGAATTTTTGCAGAAAAAAGGAGCAAGTCCCCTGCTTGCAGATGGAGCCGCGCGTGCGCTCCAGCATTATAAAAACCTGGATAAAATCAAACTGGAACTTAAAAACGCCGTAATCCATGCAGTAAAGACGATTACTTCAGAGAGCGGTGCCCAGGAACAGGCAGTTGGAAAGGGACAGGCAGAGGGCGTGCAAGCGAGCGAGAACCCACAGGGTTCAGGCGATGAGCCACTTCTACAGGAACTCAAGATGGAAGAAATAAAAGAAGAAAAAGAAGAAGCCGAAAGCCCGCAGGAACCCGGTATTACTGAGATCGAAAAGACGCCTGAACCCAAAGAAGCCATTGCAGCCATAATCGACAAACTTGATACAGGGAAGGGAATTTCTTATTCTTCGGTTGTTGAAACCGCGATGAATGCCGGTATTAAGCCGGAATCCGTGGAGGCAGGTATCAAGGAGCTTATGGATGAAGGAAGATGCTATGAGCCGAAAATCGGGGTGCTGCGGAAAGTCTGAGAATGGAAATCAATCCTCTATTGAATGAGCCTGCTCTTATCGTTGAAAACACCAAAAAGACGCTTGTGATCGCCGATGTACACCTGGGGATAGAATGGGAACTTTATCATCGCGGTTTTTCTATTCCCAGCCAGGTTGAGAAGCGCAAAAAACGCATCTGCGATTATATTGAAAAAGTAAATCCAGACAGGATAGTACTTCTCGGGGATATCAAACACAATGTGCCCAGGACATCATGGCAGGAAAAGAAGGAAGTCCCGGAATTCCTGAGGACAATAGCGGCCTTGGCGCCAGTGGATATCGTTCCCGGCAACCATGACGGGGATATAGATGCTCTTATCCCTGAAAACGTGACGATGCATGAGATGAGGGGTTTTGTGCTTGACGGCGTGGGTTATTTCCACGGCCATACATGGCCTGGTGCTGAATTGCTATCAGCATCGCATGTTGTAATGTCGCACAACCATCCCACGATAAGGTTCACAGACCCTCTCGGCCATGCTGTTTCTGAGGAGGTATGGATACGGACGCATTTTATTGAAAAAGCCATCAGGGAATATTACGGGGATATTGTGTGGAATGACCCGGAGGTTATTATAATGCCCGCATTCAATGAATTATGCGGCGGGATACCTTTTAACGAGTCCATTCATGAAGAACTGCTGGGCCCGGTCTTTGCTCATCATGCAATCGAGCTTGAAAAAGCGACTGCGTATCTGCTTGACGGCACGAATCTTGGTACAATCGGGAGCATCAGGAAACTTGGTATAACAAGGGTGAGAAGAAAAAGGAAAAAGTGATATTGGAAATCAATTAAATACCCTGGTAATTTGTTCAGTTTAAGGGGTCATTTTATAGACCCCGCCACTTTAACCAGTTCTTCCTTGCTCAATGGGCTGGAAACCGTCAGTTCAAGATTTCCGATGTTCCATGTGAGTATTTTGCTCTCTCCAAACCCGGACATTATTTTTCCCTCGGCGCCATTGATGCTGACCTTTTCAAGTGTCATCTTTTTGGGCGGCGCCGGGGATTTTTTCGCTATCAAAATGCCTGAAGCTGCGCCGCCTTTGATGATGTCGAAGATTATCTCGCTTTCTTTCATTACTATCATCACTCAGCCCGCAGCGCTTCCACAGGGTCAAGCCTTGCTGCCTTATTTGCAGGATAGACGCCAGCCAAAGTGGTCGTAATCACCCCGAAAAGAAGTCCGATTGCCAACGAAGTCCATGTGACCGCTATCGGAATTGAGCCGAGCGTAGATATCAGTATTGAGATTCCCGCGCCAATGATAATACCTATCAGACCGCTTACCAGTCCAAGAAGTCCTGACTCAAGCATAAATATCATCTGGATGTTTTCTTTTGTTGCGCCTACCGCTTTCATCACCCCTATTTCCTTTACACGCTCGGTCACCGTGAGCATCATTACATTGACTATGCCGATGCCTCCAACTATGAGAGCTATTGTACCTATGCCGCCGAGGGCATATTTCACCATGGTCAGCACCTGACCGATTCCTTCAAGAATCGATTTCATCATAAACACAGTGTATGCTTCGTCTTTATGCAGCCTTCGCAGGGATTCATCCACTTTTTGCGAAGTTATCTCTATCTGGTTCTGATCTTCTACTATCACAAGTATCTGGGAATACGAATAGTTCTTTACATCAAGCAGGTCTTTTAATGCCTGATGCGTGGTGAAAATTTCCATGTTCGAATTTCCACCGAAAGCCGAGGTCATCTCTTTTTCCGTAAGGATGCCCACGATGGTGAACTCTTTGCTCACGTCGTTATTTTTGATGCTTATACGCATACCAGGGTTCAGGGGCATTTTGAACATTTTATTGGCAATGTCGCTGCCTATCACTACAGAACTCCTGTCGGATTCCATGAGAAAACGCCCTTTATCGATTGAATCTGACAGTTCCGGCTCTTTCGTCGCCGTGACAGCGGTTATAGATACAGAGCGCTCTTCGTCCCTGAACTTGATAGATACACCGTTGCCCGTTCTTGGGGAGACGGTTTTAACACCAACAGTATTCTCAAGTGCATGCACGTCCTTTTCATCAAATTCAGCAGGCTTCTGGTAAACGAATTTCCCGTTTTCAAAACTGGAGCCTCCGGGGAATACTGTAATCACATCCAGGCTCATTCCCCCGAATGCCTTTCCCACGCCTTCCTGAAGTCCTTCTCCCACTGAGAGCATGACAACGATGGCGATAACGCCTATTATTATCCCAAGGCTTGACATCAGGGTCTTGAATTTATTGCTGCTGAAGCTGAGTGAGACCTGCTCAAAGGCATCAACCAGCCTCATCCCGATTTCGCTCTCCTGCGCCTCATATATACAAAGAACCCGGCAATTATTATAAGCACTGCTGCAATGATGGCTATTACAGGCAGGAAGGATGGCTTGTCTGCACCCTGGGTTTGTATGGTCTTTGAGCCGTTAAGCATAACTGTCAGTGGCTCGGATTCATGCCAGTTGTTCCCGTTCTTGAACCTGAGCATGAACTTTAAATTCTCCTGCGGATTGCTTGGCTTCATGTCGAATTTAACCGTAAAAAGCTCATCAGGTTCCATGGTGCCGATAAAATACTCGGCAGGCTCGAATGTGGCATTACCCATCGGAATGACTGAAGCTGCCTGCAAAGTGTTCGGCCTGTTGTTCGCCACATTGAGTACGATATTGCCTGGGTTCAATTCCGGTGTTCCCGATAGAGCAGTTTGTATGGACGAAGAGTCCACCCTTATAGGTATCTTCAGGTTCAGGCTGTAGAGTCTCGCGCTTCCTTTAAGATTAAAATCAAGGAAGTATGTGCCATCAGGCGTATTATTCTTGACCCTGGCCGTGTATGAAAGGTCAAGAGAATCGCCTGGACCTAAGATACCTGCATTGTAATAGGGTTCGCTGGTCACATCAATGAACTCATTTCCGAGAAGCTCTGCCGATTGTATCTGCGCGTTCATGCTGTAATCCTTGCCGTCCATTTTGATGGTGTACTCGGATGCGCTGTTCTTCAGAGTAATAGTAACAGTTGCGGTATCGCCAGTCATGAGTACCTCAGGTTGAAGCGTAAATTTCTCAAGCCTGACAGTCCCTTTTGCATCTACTACGTCGCTTCCGACTTCGATATCAAACTCTCTTTTTGCAAAAGAGCCATCCACCCTGTAGCCTATTTCAATAGTGTTCGTTCCGACATAGGCGTTCTTATCAACATGCGCTGTGAATTTATAGATCGCCTCATCGTTTTTTCTTATTGTTCCGGGATATTTTACAGCGCTCTCATTTTTAACAGAGAAAGGGTATTTCGGCACAAACTCTATGGATGCTCCGCTTACGTCGCTGTCACCTACGTTTTTCACCTGTACCCATATGCTGAAATCCGAATCTGGACTGACTGGATAAGGGTCGTATTTTATAAGGCTGATCTGTAAAGAGTTATCTATGACTACTGCTTCTGATGCACCTGCTAAAGATAGGATAATACATATTGCAATCAGAATTTTCTGCATGTTTGAGATTTTACTCATCTCCAATCCTCCCATCCTTTAGTCTGATAATCCTATCGCAATTCTGCGCAAGCCCTCTATCATGGGTCACCATGAGAATAGTCCTCCCCTCATTATGTAATTTGTTAAATATTTGCATGATCTCCTGTCCTGTTTTTGAATCAAGGTTGCCTGTCGGCTCATCAGCAAGCAGTATCTCAGGTCCATTGGCAAGCGCTCTCGCAATCGCAACCCTCTGGCGCTGACCGCCTGAAAGCTCAGCAGGTTTATGGTTCGCCCTGTCTCCAAGACCGAGCATTCCAAGCAACCGCGATGCTCTTTTTTCTCTCTGCGCCCCGGAAATGTCCTGGTACACCATCGGGAGCTCCACGTTTTTAAGCGCAGTCAAGCGGGATATCAGGTTAAAGGTCTGGAAAACAAAGCCGATTTTTTTTCCTCTGATGCGCGAAAGCTCCATATCGTGGAGGATGGAGATGTCCATATCCCCGATTATTATTTTCCCGGATGTAGGTCTGTCAAGGCATCCTATCAGGTTCATCAGAGTGCTTTTTCCGCTGCCTGAGGGACCCATTATTGCTGCGAACTCTCCTTCGTTGATCGCAAGGTTGACGTTGTGCAGTACAGGTACTGCAAGTTTACCAAGGGTATATGACTTTGATACATTCTCAATATTTAGAACAGCCCTCATATGATGCCGATGCTCCTTAAACTCCATACCAGAGATATTATATTAATTGCCAGTGGGATTCCTGCCACTGTTGCTGATTTGATAGGAGTAAGCCTGTGGGCGCTCTGCACGCCGAAGAAGAGGATTACTGATGCCCAGACCTGCATTATTGTTCCGATTATGCTTGAACCGATTACGTAGGGATTATTATATATCTCATTCACTGCCGTTGGATTTGTTGCAGATACTGTTATTGTCGTGGGCTCCATCATCAAAAGGAATATAATGCTAATAAGACCTGAGAAAAAAAGCGGAACCATGCTGTAACCGACGACTGTCATCATCTGAGGATAGAATTTTCCTTCACCGCTTAGTATCATTGAGATAAAATGGAGTATCCCTGTGACTATCAGCCACATGAGAAAAGGACCTATCAGTGCAAATATAACACCTGTTACGGCTATTATCGATTGCATTGAGGGAGGCATGTTCTCAACATTAATAATCAATGTATAGGATCGTACGTATGCGCCAAGCGCGCTCAGAATTGCCAGTACTCCTACGATTATAACAGCCTCCTCGATCATGGGCTGCTCTGCTATGTTTTTCATCGTGCTTTTCGGGTTTTTTATTGTTTCAACTACTTTTTCAATAAAGTTCATTTTTTCCTCCAGATTTAATATCAGTTCACCACACCAGATTTAGTCCTCAAAAATGAAGACCTCCTCTATTTTAGATTTTAAGACTTTAGCTATATCGTATGCAAGTTTTAACGAAGGGTTATATTTCCCTTTTTCTAAAAAAAGGATGGTTTCTCTTCTTACACCTACCTTTTTAGCAAGCTCTTCCTGGGTTAAATCGTATCTTGCCCTGAGCTCTTTAATTCTCGTTCTCATTAACCCCCTTCTCGTACCTGTAAAATAACAGGACGTATAAGACAGAGGCGACAGCAAAAACCGGACCCATCAATGCCGTGAATATTATTTCGTTTATCAGCCTTAAACCGAGTAATGTGAACAAGACAGCTATTGATCCGTAAAGGAAGTTGAAACCTGCCCTTGATGCCCTGAGCAGGTTTAACTCCGAGCGCTCGTCGGTAAGAGTCTCGTCGGTATGGATATCTGAATCCTTCCATTTCTTCCACTTACTGTAGGTTTTAATCGACATAAAAATCCCAAGAATTATGAAAAACCCGCTGAGCGCTTTACCAAAAGTGTTTTCATAATACAATGTGAGCCAGAGGATACCCCACAGGACAAAAAATACGCCTACGAGACACTGGCGAAGTAATATATCTCTGGTTTTCATTATACATCACCCTTTTTGTCAAGATAACGCCCAATAATTATAAACGAAAACATGCTGGCAACTGAAATCACATATACCGTGCTAGTATATTCCAGCTTTAAATTAAAGATGATGTTAGCCAGGCCGGAAACGATCAAGACAGCAATAAGCAGCAAAAATGTAAATGATCCAGCTTTCTCCCCAACCTTGAGGGACCGCTCATCAGCTCTTACTATTCCTTCTGATTCTGCCTTGAACCTTTTGATGTTGAAAAATGAGGTTATCAAAAGACTCAAGCCAAAAATGACAAAAATCAAGGTCTCATAATACGGTTTTCCTTCATAAATATTTTGAAGGAACCAAAAAGATGCAAACGCGAGCAAGAATACGCTTAGCGCCAGACTGATCTTACTCATCAATAGTAGTTTTTTATTTTCGTTAAGTTTCATTCGATATCACCTTTTTTGTTATAATACCACTTAAGTATCAAGAAAGAGTACAGCCCTATGACCCAAATTAGAAGAGCTCCACCCAAGAAATCGTTGGAAGGAGTTAACGAGGGGGACAACTTCACAATATTAAGGAACATAATTACTGCCGCCACAGACACCATTATTTCATACGCATAATACCCTGCTTTTTCCTTAATTCTTCCAGACCGCTCATCTTCCATAAAGTAATCTTTTGGTTTTGAAGCTAAACGTAAACCTATTATAAATCCCATCAGTCCGCTAGAAATTGAAATAGCCCCAATAATCGTAATCTGGGGAATGAACCAAATTATAAATGTTCCAGCCAAAATTGCAACCAAACAGAATCCAAGAAGTTTTGAAATATCCCTGTCTTTTCTAAATTTCATTCCGCATCACCTTTTCTTTCAAAGTACTGAAGAAGCACAAACGGAATGGCAAGCACAGCCGCACCCAGTATCGAAAGAACCTGGGGCACTGTCAATTTTGCGGGATAAAGCGCCTCTATTCCTATTAATACAGCAACTGTCATCATCATGCCAATCCATGAATAGCGAAAGGCGATGCCTGATAATTTTAGTGTTCGTTCATCCGGCTTGAAGAATTTCCCATCGCTTTTTATCCGGGCAAGCCCGGATATGCCGCTAAGGACGAAAACAACGATTATTAGCGGATATGTTGCGGCTTTCGCCTCTTCCAGCGTGCCCCCGTGAAGTATTATTGCTGCGCCCCAGAGCAGGTAAATCAATGCCACTGCCATCCAAAGAACCGTATGTTTGTGCCAGAGTTTCATTCCACGTCACCCTTTCTTTTGAAGTACCACCCGAAAACTCCAGCAGCTAAGAGCGAAACAGAATATATCACCATAAGAGCTTGGAAAGCAGTCATTTTAACCAGATTATTATAATCTAACCACACAAGTAAAGCCAAGACTCCCATAGTAACTAACCATGCATAAGCCATCGCAAAAGTGCCTATCTTTGTTGTCCTTTCATCCTTTTCTGGTTCATCCCGGAATTTTAGATGCCTGATAACACTGGTTAATATGAGAATTAAACCGAATAATGTAAATAAATTTGTAACTAAGCTGTAAACACCCTTCCCGATTATCTCTAACGCTATACCCAGAAGCAGCAGCATAATTCCAAGCCCTATACGGATTTTATAATCACTCTTCATGATTACCACCCTTGTCAGAACCCGATATCATCCTTCACTCTTGTATAATACAATTGACCTGTAATCTTTGAGAATATTGTGACAGACACAAGAACCACCAATATGCCCTTCGAATCGATCAGCAAGGGGTTCTTTTCAAGTGCAATTGCAAGTATCGCGATAGTTATTAGCGTTGATATAAAAGCAATATTAGAAGACATCTCAGAGATCTTTCTTGCCATTTCGTCAGGCTTGAGTTCATCCTTATATTTTCTTTTTCTAACAAGATAATTAATTATCAGCGCCACTCCGATAGTGCTTGTTACTATCTCTTTCAAGAAAAAATCGCCGTAAAGGAGAATATAAACGGCTGCGGCGATATATATCCACACAAGCATCAACCATATTGTATTCGCATTTTCAATTTTATTTTCCATGGTTTTTTTTCCACCCATATGTTAGTTATATACAACATTATGTTAGGTATATACAACTATTTAAATCTTTCTTTTTTGTTAGAAATATATCACTTAAAAGTTCTTGAAGACGAAGAACCTATACTCTGCAATAGATAGGAGCAGCTTTATCCGGTGTTGATAGCTGGTAGTGTGTCATCTTGATTTGTTTTTGTAAAAGTGACGGATGGTTCCCGGTACGAACATTTAATTACATAACCTATGAATATTAACCTGAATCTGGCTATGAATCAAAGACAAAAACCAGCACAATCGACTGCATGGGAACAGGATAAAAATTACATTTTCTGGTGCCCCAAGTGCAACATCCCATTGCTTGAGGAAGAGTGCGGTATATGCCATGAAAAAGGCGCTCAAATCGAGCTTTCCCTGCCCGGAGACGTGCGGTTTTCCTCGCAGCATGAAAGGAAGATAATCAACAACCTGATGTTGGAGCTTTTTGGCAGCAATCCTCTTGCAGGAAAACTCATTCTTTTGAATAAAATCCCAGGCGAAGATAAGACAGACGAGATTCTCGTCGATGGGATTCGTTTCGGCGTGTTGAGATTCGATATGAAGGAACTCGCTTTCAAGCTTGACCTCTTGGTTGAAGGGGCTTCTGCGCTCATAAATTCAGGCATATCCAGTAAAATTGTAAAAATCTCCTCAGGCGGGAGGCATCTGAGCGGGAAAAACATCGACGGGACAGAGGTCCTTGAGTGTTCGGAGGATATCAGGAAAGGAGATATCGTTCTTGTAATTGCCAGGAACTTAAGCGGGTTTGGCATATCATATCGCGATAGCTTTGAATTGAAAAACCCGGGGCAGGCGTTAAAGATCAAAAAAATCGAATCGCAAAAAGTGAGCTTTCATTCAGGTAATCCATCCATGGATGAAATTATCCGCGCCAATGCGCCTCACATGAAAAGGCTTGTCAGGGATGCTGTAAATACCATCAGGGGCATTGCAAACCAGAAAGAATTCAGGGATTCTCCGGTCTATGTTTCTTTTTCAGGCGGCAAGGACAGCCTTACAACGCTTGACCTCACGCGAAGCGCAGTGAAAAAACCAATAAAGGTATTTTTCGCAAATACTGGAATCGAATTTCCGGAAACGGTTGAGTTTGTAAGAAGATTCTGCAAAGAAAACAGTATCGAGCTTATTGAAGTGGAAACAAAAGAAGCTTTCTGGGAGAATCTTCCGAGTTTTGGTCCTCCTGCAAAGGATTTCAGGTGGTGCTGCAAAGTCTGCAAGCTTGCGCCCATCAACGCCGTTATAGAAGAATGCACGCGCGGAGGGGGGAAGTGTTTGACAATTGACGGGAAAAGGAAATATGAGTCCTTTACACGTTCGCGGATAGCCCCGAAAGAAGAGAATCCCTTCATTCCCGGGCAGGTGAGCGTGTTCCCGATACGCGACTGGCGCGCCATTGAAGTATGGCTCTATATTTATTACAGGAAACTTGAATTCAATCCATTGTACGAGCTTGGTTTTGAACGCGTGGGATGCTGGCTCTGCCCGGCAGAGCTCAGCGCCGAATATTACCGGGTCAGGGAATTGCATCCTGAATTGTTTGCGCGCTGGAATGATTACCTGTTGGCATGGGCAAAAGAGCACGGAGTTACAGATGAATTCATCGGGCATGGATTCTGGCGCTGGAAAATATTGCCGCCCAAGATGATACGCCTTGCTGAAGAGCTGAAAATCAGTACAGCATTAAAGGGCAAAAAAGAAGAGTTCGGCATCGTGGTGACAGGCGGGGTTTCGCCCTGTAAGACGGGCGGATATACGATGGAAGGGAAAGTTTCAGGGCTCACACTTGATGAAGCACAGAATATCGTCAACATCCTCGGTGATAATGTATTCTCAGAAGACCTCGGGGTGCTCCTGGTTAAAACAAAAGGCTCAAGCGTCAAGATATTCTCATCAGGTCATATCTCTGTCAATGCGCCGAATGAAAAAGAGGCATTGTCGCTTTTTGAGAATGCGGCAAAGCAATTAATCCGGGTGAAGAAGTGCACGAAATGCGGAGTGTGCCTGAAAGTTTGTCCTGCCGACGCTATCGTTATTGAGCCGCAGCTTAAAATAAGCAAAGAGTGCACACGATGCGGGAAATGTACTGAATCATGCGTTGTTGTGAAGTATTTTGACAGGCTTTTGCCGGATTTCAATAAATAATATGATAATAATCATCAGAAAGTTTTAAATCCAATAAAAAAAGGTATATATGCGTGGAAAAATCAGAAAAAATAATTGCTCTTATTGGAATAGTTTTTATTGGATACGTTATAATAACATATGGTAGTGTGATTTTTGAAATAATAAAGTTCATCTTTTATATTGGAATATTATTAGAGGATTTCGATTAACTTGTAATTTTCCCTGATATTCGAGCATATTATGAATATTCATGCCTATGCTGCCTCCGTTTCTCATTTTTTCTTTAATTTGCATGTTTTATCAGATAGCTACCGCTAT
>JBAQMZ010000014.1:0-10159 GCA_049303315.1 Candidatus Methanoperedens sp. | reverse complement strand
GTGCCTATGGGAAAGCATATATTATCATTCGGGATAATTTCATCTGTCCTTAGTTTTGTTTGTTTCATGGAAAATCAACAAACATGCTAAGGGCACTTATTTTATTTAACTGTCAAAGTTGGGTTATAATAATCTTTACAAGAGCTATTAAAATAATAAATTACACTGACCGAGTTTAAACCTTTCTTCTCCTCTGTATCAAACATTTCCGCCCCTCCCCAATCAGTTCCTCCCGCCCCGCCATCTTCAGCCCTTCATACACAAGCCCGTAATTCCTTTCGTCCTTATACTGAAGCAGGGCGCGCTGTATCCTTTTCTCCCTCCCTTTCGCAACATGCACCTTTTCCATCGTGAAAGGATTGATTCCGGTATAATACATGCACGTAGCCGCAGTCATCGGCGTGGGCGTGAAATCCTGCACCTGTTCCGTGTACAGGTTATTATCGCGTATGTACTCAGCAAGTTCAACCATGTCCTCTACAGTACAGCCGGGATGACCGGACATGAAATAAGGAAGAATATACTGCTTTTTCCCGAGTTCCTTGTTCAAGGCGTCAAACTTCATCTTGAATTCCTCAAACACTTCCCTTGACGGTTTGTGCATCATATCGGTGACATGCTGCGTTATGTGCTCGGGTGCGACCTTAAGATGCCCGCTGACATGGTGCTCGCAAAGTTCCGGGAGATAACCGGATGAATCCGCCAGTACGAGGTCGTAACGAATACCTGAGCCGATGAATACTTTTTTAACGCCTGGAATCTCGCGAAGGCGCCGCAGGAGTTCAACCTGTTTTTCATGACTCGCATCAAGGCTCTTGCAAAAAGTGCATATTTTATCTGTACATGCGCCCTGCGTCTCCCAGCGCGCGCAATGCAGCATATACATATTTGCAGTCGGTCCTCCAACGTCCTGCACGATGCCTTTAAAATCAGGCATCTTAGTCATTCTCTTTACCTCGCGCACAATGGATTCGATACTGCGGCTTTGCACGATTCTTCCCTGATGATGCGTCAGGGCGCAGAAAGAGCACGCTGCAAAGCATCCGCGGTGGCTCACAATCGAAAACTTGACAGGAGCGAGCGCAGGTATGGGTTTTTTATAGGAAGGGTGGGCTTTTCTTGAGTATGGGAGTTCATACACATGATCAAGTTCCGCAGTGGTTAAAGGCATGGCAGGTTTGTTCTGGATAATTACTGTTTTCGGGTGCGGTTGCGCTACAGGTCTTCCCTGTACCGGGTCTTGCTCCAGGTAATGGAGTTTGAACGCTTCGGCGTAAAGCTTTTTGTCATTCGAGACATCGTTAAAAGACGGTATCTCCACATAACCCTCATGCCCTATCAAGCGCCACCTGCTTATTTCCATTTTGATTGCAGTGCCGGGAATATCGGTTACGTCTTTTATGTCCTCGCTTTTTGATAATCGTGAAGCAATCTCAACTACCTGCCTTTCACCCATCCCGAACACCAGCATATCCGCCGGTGCATCCGCAAGAATGGACTGGCGCACCGAATCCTTCCAGTAATCATAATGCGCAAACCGCCGCAGGCTTGCCTCGATGCCTCCCAACACTATCGGGGTTCCGGGGAATATCGAATGAACTTTATCCGAATAGACAATCGCAGCGCGGTTTGGTCTAAGTCCTCCTTTTCCTGATGGTGAATAAACATCATCGCTTCGTACTTTCAGGTTTGGAGTATAATTATTCACCATGGAATCCACGTTGCCGGATGTGACGCCAAAGAAAAGTCTGGGTTTTCCGAGTTTCTTGAAATCACTATCGCTCTTCCAGTCTGGCTGGGCTATGATGCCCACAGTGTAGCCTGCATCCCATAGCACGCGCCCGATTATTGCAGCGCCGAATGAGGGATGGTCAACATAGGCGTCGCCTGTTACGAGGATTATGTCAAATTCATGGATTCCAAGCTCTGCGGCTTCACGCATGGACATGGGAAGGAAAAGGGGTTGGTTCTTCATGTATTTGTTTATCCCAAAAAATAAGTAATATTGTTCAGATTTTAATTTTGCTTATATGCCTTACAAATTTCATATCTTTTATTTTTTGACAAAGCTTGCTGTCAGCCGTCACGAAAGTAAAACCGATTTCATTTGCCAGTGCAACATAGAAAGCATCATAAATCGTGATGTTGTATTTGAAAGCAATTGCCACTGAGGATTTTATGACCCTGGGAGTGGGTACAATAATACTAATCCCCATATCAAACAATGAATTTACTGCTTCAATAACATCTTCTTCATTAAAATTGGGATTGAACCGAAGTGCATTTGGGACCTCGTAGAGTGCAAGGTCGGGAACTGCAAGTTCGTATGCCCCCTTAAAGAATTTATTCCTAATCTCGACAGCTTTATCGGTATATTCTTCTTCAGAAAACCATTTGATAATTACCGAGGCGTCCAGCACGTACATCATGTTTCACTTGCGTTGGGTTCTCCACTTTCTAATCTCATCTGCGCCCTTCCAGCCTCTGGATTTGCCCCGCAACCTATCCTGTACTTCTAATGCATGCATCATCCTGTCCTTATCCCTGACCCTGGCGCCAACCATAATTTCCAGCCTGTTCTCAACGATATCCAATGTGTCCATTTCATCTTTTAATTTTTGCTTTTGCATCTACGTTATAGTTGTTGATGATACTATCTAAGCTTTATTATCGTTCTAACAGTCCCGCTTCTTACATTCCTGAAGCAGTTCCTCAAACGTATAGTGTTTCGGCATCAACTTAACTTCTATCCCGAACCCCGACAGCGTATCAGCCGTCGGTTTCCCGATTGCAGCAACGGTCTTTTCATTCATTATCCTGACAAGCTCATCCTTCACTCCCATTTCATCCGCAATCGCCATGAAATTCCTTGCCATCATCGAGCTTGTAAACGCGAATATATCAATTTCCCCGGCAAGTGCCCGCTCCATAAGCCTTTTGTGTCTTTCATCCCTCGGGCTTATTATCTGGTACACCTGAGTCTCATGAACAACCGCGCCCTTTTTCAGGAGCCCTTCAACGAGTTCAGGCGCCCCGTGGCTGCTCCGGGCAATCTCTATTACCGCCCCGTCAATTCCGCTCATTTGCTCAACAAGCCCATGCGAACTGAACGATTCCGGCACAATACTCACTTCTATCCCGTTTTTTTGAAGGGCTTTTTTTGTCTTCGGGCCAATTGCGACCACATGTGTCTTATTGAGCATTTCTATAAATTCATCAGGGTCATCCAGTTTTAAAAGCGTGAACTCGACGCCATTTGCGCTTGTGAATATCACATAGTCCACCTTTCCACCCATTACCCTCTCCACAAACCCCTTAAAATTGGCATCTGTCTTATCTACCACGTCAATCATGGGCGCGGTAATCGTATCGAATCCCATTGAATTTGCGAGTTTTACCGACCCGGCAAGATACCGGGCAGGTCTCATAATGGCAATTACTTTCATAGCTTTCTTTTTTCAACGAACCAATTCATGGTGGAGTTTTACCACATCACCTATTACGGTTATTGCGGGCGCCTTTACTTTTCGC
The DNA here is from genome assembly GCA_049303315.1 of Candidatus Methanoperedens sp. Taxonomy (GTDB): domain Archaea; phylum Halobacteriota; class Methanosarcinia; order Methanosarcinales; family Methanoperedenaceae; genus Methanoperedens. The sequence goes on along the minus strand of JBAQMZ010000014.1, from coordinate 6,628 downwards.
TGTTTGCACAGTCCCACGATATCCGCAAGCGTCCCGATAGTGACGCGCTGGTCTGGCCGCGTTCCTCTTTCGATAACAGCCACAGGCGTATCCACGGATTTCCCGTGTTTTACCAGTTCTTTAACATTTCGTTCAAGCAGGCTGACTCCCATAAGGATAACAAGCGTCCCCTCAAACCGGGCAAGGAGTTCCCAATCGAGCGCTGTATCTTCTTTTTCAGGGTCTTCATGCCCTGTGATAAAAGTGACCATTGAAGCATAATCACGGTGTGTCACGGGAATTCCCGCATAAGCCGGAACCGCGATTGCCGAGGTGATACCAGGCACAATCTCGACCTCAATACCCTCTTGCGCAAGTGTCTGGGCTTCCTCGCCCCCGCGCCCGAAAAGATACGGGTCTCCCCCTTTAAGCCGCACTACTATTTTTCCTTCCTTTGCCCGCTTGACCAGCAATTCATTTATCTGCCACTGTGAAAGCTTATGGTTGCCTGCATATTTCCCCACATCGATTTTTTCCGCGGATTCGGGCAGCATATTAAGTATCGCCTCTCCAGGCAGCTGGTCGTAAAGGATAACCTCAGCGCTCTCTATAAGCCTTTTTGCCTTTATTGTCAAAAGCTCAGGGTCACCAGGACCTGAGCCCACAAGATAAACTTTCCCGGTCATATTTTCCTCTTTTTGCTGTGAACATTTTCACTGCTTCTTCAACGAGTTCTCCTCCACCTTTTCGTTTCAACTCGTTCCCGATGCTCAGAGCTTTCTGCTCATATTCGGCAGGGTTTATAAATTCATCTATTTTTACGCAGCGTTTTCCATCCACCGAGAGAACCTCACAGCGAACATGAATCTTATCACCTTCAGTTTGTGCAAAAGCCCCAATTGGTACAAGACAGCCGCCGCCAAGGATACCGATAATGATGCGCTCTATCCTTGTTTCAAGTCGTGTTTTTTCATTATCCAGCGCTTTTGCCGCGCGCTCAGCCTCAGAGCCTTTTTTCGTGACTATGACCACTGTCCCTTGGTTTGCGGACGGGACGAAATCATCGGGATTCAGGCGTTCGCCCGGAATATCCCATTTCATCCTCTCAAGCCCCGCTTCTGCAAGGAAAATGCCATCGTACTGCCCTTCTTTGAGTTTACGAAGGCGTGTGTCGATGTTACCGCGCAGTTCCTTGATGTTCAGGTCATTGCGGAATCGCATAAGCTGTGCGCTGCGCCGAAGGCTCGTGGTTCCTATAATTGCACCTTCAGGCAGGTCTTTTAATTTGGCGCCGTCGCGCGTGAGCAGGAAATCATACGGTGAGTCGCGTTTCATCACAGCCGCAATCGTAAGTTCGGGAGGGCGTTCCGTGGGAACGTCCTTCATACTGTGCACTGCGATATCAATATCATCTGCCAGCATCGAATCATCTATCTCCCGCACGAAAACACCGAATCCCTGCACTTCATGAAGAGGCCTGTCTGTGAAGGTATCACCGCACGTCTTTATGATTTTTATTTCGGTTTTAACACCGTTTTTTAAAAGAAGTCCTGAAACAAGGTTTGCCTGGGCAAGCGCGAGTTTGCTGCCCCTCGTTCCTATCCGAAGCGCCCTCCCGGAAAGCTTCATTTCAAATTCCTTCGATAAGCCTCTATGGTCTTATCTATATCGTCCTGTGAATGGGCAACAGATAGGAAGTTGGTCTCATATTGAGACGGCGGCAGGAAGATGCCGTCAGCGAGCATTTTCTTAAAAAACACATTGAACTTTTCTTTATCGCATTTTAAAGCATCCTGGTAATTGTAGGGCATATCGCCGAAGAACACCTTGAACATGCTCCCGATGCCGCTTACGCTGTAATCAAGACCGAGGTCGCTGATTACATCAGATAGACCGGCGCGCATTGAATCCCCGGCTTTGTTCACTTTCCCGTGGACTTTTTCATTTCGCAGGGTTTTAATGACAGCAAGTCCTGCGGTCATGGATACAGGGCTTCCATTGAAAGTGCCTGCCTGGTACACCGCTCCTGCGGGAGAGATATTTTCCATTATCTCGCGCTTTCCTCCTATCACGCCGATGTGAAAGCCGCCGCCGAGTATTTTCCCAAGCGTGGTCATATCCGGTGTTATTCCGTAATATTCCTGTGCGCCGCCCATGGCAAGACGGAAGCCCGTTATGACCTCATCGAAAATCAGCACAACATCATTCTCACGCGTCACTGCGCGGACTTCTTTTAAGTAGTCTTCTTTCGGAAGTATTGGTCCGATATTGCCAAGCACCGGCTCGATGATAACCGCAGCCACATCGTCTTTATACGCATCTATTGCAGCGGTCATTGCTTCGATATCATTAAAAGGCACTTGCAGCGTGTTTTTCGTGAAATCCTTCGGGACACCTGCAGAATCGGGTGTGCCGAACGTAGTTGCGCCTGAGCCTGCTTTTACAAGCGCGGCTTCATGGGCGCCGTGGAACCCGCCTTCGATTTTGATGAATTTGTTCTTGCCTGTAAATCCTCTTGCCGCCCGGAGAGCGCCCATCGTAGCCTCGGTCCCCGTGGAAACAAAGCGAACCATATCTATGCTCGGGTACAGTTTGATTATCTCTTTGGCAAGCGTTACCTCAAGTTCGGTTGGAGTGCCGTACAGCCAGCCGTCAGAGAGCTGTTTTATCACAGCCTCTTTAATAGCGGGATGGTTATGGCCAAGAAGCAGCGGGCCGTATCCCATGACATAATCGATGTACTCGTTGCCGTCGATATCTATAATTTTTGAGCCGTTTGCGCGTTTCGTGTAAAATGGATAGGGCTTGATTGCCCGGACAGGGCTGCTCACGCCTCCGGGGAGGACTTTTTTTGCCTCTTCGAATAATTTTCTTGATTTCTCGGTTCCCATGGGATACTGAAATGAGGGCTTTGAGTAATATAATTTGTGATTTGGTTGAAAAAAACCGCAGAGAACGCAGAGGGCACAGAGAAAAAAAATAACAAATCTATAGTCATCTATGACAGGTGACTTAGCAGGAAATGGTAGATTATGTGAGAATCCCGTATCTTAAGGAGTGGTGCGGAGACCATCTCTGGGCGCTGAGTTGTTTCCATGGTAGCGTGGGTAATGGATGGGAGGTTGTGGAGAAATAGTTTCAGCTCATAGTACATACGAGTATAACAGGGAATAATCCTGTATACTCCTAAAAACGTTATATACAGGCCTCGTACATCGTACGGTATACTGTGACATATACTTGATAGATGAACTCAGTAAACAAACTGGTTTAGGTTTTAGGGCACTTTCCGGCACTAAATTATGAAATGAATAGAAGCTTGAATTGTAATTCTGAATCAGGTTTTTCAGCAGATAAAAGATGGTTTGGCTGGATAGTGGTACAAAGAAGGGATGATAGACTGAAATTGCTTTAATCTGTATTGGTGTCTGGCATAGTTGCTTAATTCCAATTCTATCCTGCTCCGGGATAATTCAAAAATTTTCAGATTGACTCTCGATTGTTGAAGCAGAACCACTATGCACTGATAGGAAGATTTATTAGCATTGAGAGAAATGATATGCTGGGTGTATCGTAATTGGAAATATTAAAATCATGTGATGCCACATAGTTTACAAAAATTATAGTCATCGACTTGCAAGCAGGAGGAAAACAATGAAAGAAAAAAATGATTTAAAAATAACATTTGAATATACAAAAGATAAAACAAAAGAAGAATTTATAGTATCTCCGGATGAGGCTTTTGCAATCAGAGCCATAATCTTACACATAAAAAAGTTCTATCCTGAAAAACGTCCTAGCTGGTTTGAAGCCTGTAAATTGGCTCATATTATGGACATTAAAGGGGACAGATAATTTTATAGAGAGTTGCTTAACTAATCTTCTAAGCCCCGAGTTCTGGAGTATTTCCTTATAAGCGACTCACAGAGTATACACCCTGTGGTGTCGCAATGTATTTATTTTGCAAATAACTTTCTTTGGAATCTTTAATAAAAAGGGATAATTATGTCCTATCGTGAGAGCATATTTAATGTGTTTATCAGAAATGATAATAAATATTTATTGTTTAACACACTGACCGGTCAAATATTACAATTATCCGACAATAAAATAATTATAAATGAATTATCAAACTTCCAAATAAAATTAATGAGCGAGAGTGGTTTCATAGTATCTGGCGACTTTGACCATAAGAAAGAATTCATGGATGTAATCAACAAAATTCAGAGAACTCCAGATTGTTTATATGTCGTTTTTACAATTACTACGAAATGTGATTTAACGTGTAAATATTGCTTTGAAAACCGCGAAAATCGCATTACTATGTCGCCTAATACATTTAAGAAATCTATGGAATGGATAGAAAGCAAACTATCAACTGGATTATTCTCGAAATTATATATTGTTATTTTTGGCGGTGAACCATTGCTTGAACCGCTTTATATCAAGAATTTAATTAGATCTATCAAAAAACTGTGCAAAAAAAATAATATTGATCTCCTGCCTATATTACTTACAACAAATGCATTAAAAGGGACTAAGAAATTATTTCTCGATCTTAAAAAAATCGGTCTTAATCACTTGCAAATTTCATTCGATGGAAGTGGATATTTTACAAACAAAAACAGAAAAATACGAGATGGCAAAAATGATCATAATCGTAATATATACGTAGAAACTCTAAAGTTAATCCCTTTTTTATCCCATAATTTTCTTTTAACGATAAAGCTGAATTTTTCACCTGAAAACATATTATCAATTGAGGAATTCTTCAGTGATTTAATTGCGTTGCCCGATTTAAATATGGAGTCGGTTATAATAAAACCTGAAACTATTATGATCACGACTGATATCTTAAAGAACAAAAGCACTCAAATTTCATTATACTCTCCCGAAGATATTGAATTGGCAAATGCATTTGATTTGATTTGCAGAGCGGCCAATGAGAAGCAATTTAAAATTGACACCTCTTCTTTTTTTATAACGCCATGTATGGCTTTTAGTGGTTCCAGTTTTTTAATAGAACCTAACGGTCAAATAAGAAATTGCATATCAGCTTTTGGTGTAGATGAATTTTATATTACCGATTTATCTTGTGAGATTAAGAATGATAATTGCAATTCATTTTCTATAGGTGATATAAATTTTAATGAGTGTATCAATCGAAGATGCCGTTTCTTTCCTTTATGCGCCGGCGGGTGTCCATATGAAAAATTATTATTAAAGAAAAAAATGGATTATATTCTATGCAGAAAAGAATATTTCGAAAAAGCACTACCCGTTTATGTAAAACAAAAGTGGATAGATTCGAAATATCATGTTTATTTCCAGTAACAACACGGGCTGGACAGAATACTTTCTAGAGATGATAACGAATTTCTTATTAATATGTAGCAACGAAAAGACTCAGCAATATTCTATCGAGAATATCTTCAAAAAATACTGTAAAAAGCAAATATCAGAAACCACTACACACCACATTACTTGAGGCATACTATTGCAACTATGCTGTTGTATAATGGAGCGGATATGAGCAGTCCAAGAGATATTCCTTGGGACTAACAGTGTTATCTTATGGATTGATTTATATTCCTGATTTCTGTATTTCAAAGTAATCTCGCCCCAAACAATCATTCCTTCTGTACTGTGCTTTCAATCGCTTCGCCGACATCTTTAGCGGCAGCAGTTCATTAACTCTACCAAAGATAGAAAGATACATTGTCAGGCTCTCATCTACAGCTTTTGCAATATCGGTATCGGTTAAATTTAGAATAATCCGATACGATATACTTTCGTGCCCCTCCTTTTTGGTAAATACCGAAATAACAAATATATGATAAAAAACCTTCATGCACGCACATCGATGACTCATTTTTCAAAACGAGGTTCGTGATGCCTGAATTAACAAAAAAATAAAACGTCCGGACCGGGATTTGAACCCGGGTCGGAGACTCGACAGGCCTCCATGATAGGCCGCTACACTATCCGGACTTTTGGGGATTCGCATAAAGGGTTTTGTTGCATTTAAGCCTTTTGTTAATGTGTTGATGAAAAGTATTCTGGTTTTAGCCTTGCTAAAAAACTTTGAAGAAATGCACATAGTGTCCTGCCAAGGCTAAATTGTCAAATGATATCGAGATAATTATAGTTTTCCGCAAAACATAAAAAAAACTTGATATATTGTTATGGACGCGGCGCAATTGCGCGCATATATGAATTACTATGTTCAGCTTTTGAAAAATTTAGCCGCAGATGAACGCAGATAAACGCAGATTTAATGCTACGGTTTTTGAAAAATAATAACCCCAAAACCATATAATCCCACGCGCCGAATCGTTCCCGAAGAAAACACATATGAGAAACTTAAATACAGGAAGAACGCTAAATTCCACGAACCGATAAGATGCGCTGGATTTGATGCTACAAATCCGCGTTCATCTGCGTAAACCTTTAGGAAAGGTTTATCAAACGAGGGGTATGCAGAGCATACCCCCAACACTGCGCAAGCCGAAGTTTCGGCTTATCTGCGGTTCGTTTTCTTTAGACTCCATAGCAATCAACAGAATCTTTTTCCGGATCTATCATTGTATTTTCTTCAGGCAACGCAAATCTACATTTTTCAGAAGTTTGGCGGAAGACTATAGGTCAA
>JBAQMZ010000013.1:0-110092 GCA_049303315.1 Candidatus Methanoperedens sp. | reverse complement strand
GTGCCTATGGGAAAGCATATATTATCATTCGGGATAATTTCATCTGTCCTTAGTTTTGTTTGTTTCATGGAAAATCAACAAACATGCTAAGGGCACTTATTTTATTTAACTGTCAAAGTTGGGTTATGAATATGGCCAAGACGAATTCTTAAAGCGAATTTCAGACCCATTCTGGTTCCAGGCGTTCTCATGCGTGCTCGGGTTTGACTGGCACTCATCCGGCACAACAACGACCACCTGCGGCGCGCTCAAGATGACGCTGTCACCTGAGGAGCACGGTATAACAGTCGCAGGCGGGAAAGGTGCAGTGTCGCGAAAAGCGCCGGATGAGATTGAAAAAAGCGGTGAGATTTTCTCTCTTTCCCCTGATAAGATAGAGAGGTTAAAATATTCAAGCAGGATGGCTGCAAAGGTGGACAATTCCTGCATCCAGGACGGCTACCAGTTATACCACCACTGCTTTTTCTTCACTGAAAAGGGCGACTGGGCTGTAGTGCAGCAGGGCATGAATACTGATTACGCGCGCCGTTATCACTGGCTTTCAGATTCCATGAAGGGCTTTATTGAGCCTAAAGATGGCATTTGCTGCGACAGGAAAGAAGCGAATGTCCTGGATATGACCTCTGCCGAGAGCGAATCCTGCCGCAGGATAAGCCTTGACCTTATTAAGGACAATCCCGAACACCTCAGAAAATACCTGAAACCTTCAAAACAGCGGATGCTGGCTGATTTTGAAACAGGGTTCGGGCTTCCTTCCCGCCATCCTGTACTGGATATCGATATCAGCGAGCGGGGAATGGAGGTGCTGAAAAAGGCATACGAGCTGCAGCCGAAAAACTACGAGGAACTGGTATCGCTTGGCGGCATGGGACCGAAAAAGATTCGCGCGCTTGCTCTCATCTCGGATCTGGTGTACGGGAGAGCACCGAGCTGGCGCGACCCTGTGAAGTATAGTTTCACGCACGGTGGAAAGGATGGTTTTCCATATCCTGTGGACAGGGAAGTATATGATAATTCAATCCGGGTATTGCAGGAATCGCTGGACAGCGCCAGGCTTGACAGGAAAGAGAGATACGATGCGATAAAAAGGCTGGGGGAGTTCGTTGTGGGAGCGGATTGTTAGAGTGCAATACGGATGCTCGGCTCTCGTCTTTCTGTGGGTTTACTTGTTCTATGTTTCTTTTCAGGCGCAGGGTTCAATTTAAAGTACTGGTAGCGTTATTTTGTTCCTATTATTGTAACTAATCCATTTTCAATGCCCATAAATTCTATTTTAAATCCAGCATCTTCAAAATATTCTTTTATTACTGTCTGTGAGATTATTAATTTTTTATAGGAGCTTATTTTTTGAATCCATCTTCCCTTTTCCCTTTCATAAACTATATCAAAAACTTTTACATAAGTTGGGTGATATTCTAAAAAGCAAGTAAAGATTCTATTGTTATCACTGTTAACTGGAATAAATCTGTCTTCTTCTTTAAGTTCAAAGGTCAAATCCCTGAATGTTAAAACCAGTTTCCCATTTTTTAAAAGTATTTCATAGTTATTTTTAATTAACTCATGGACAGATTCCAAACTATCAAGGTGAGTAATAGTATCTCCCATGCAAACTATTAATTCAGGTTTACAGTTAGAGTAGGCATCAAAATTTAAAATATCGTTTTCTATTGCTTCAATACTTAAGCCGCTACTTTTGCTTTTTAATTCATCCAGCAATTTTTTACTAAAATCAATCGCTTTAACTTCAAATCCGGTTTTTGCCAGTGGAATTGATTGAAAGCCGCAACCTGCCCCCAGATCAATAGCAATTTTCGATGAAACCGGTTTGATATTATGGCACTGGAAAAACCGCTGGTTTTCGTTTAGTTTAGCATTAAAATCACCAAACATCCAGGAGTAATAATTTGCCAGATGATTTTCATAGTGTTCCTTTATATTCATTGCCACCTCCTATCTTTACCCGCCATGCTCGGCTATGAGTATCCATGAAATGTGATGATGCGTCTCCCCCCGAACTCTGGGTTCATCGTATGCGCGCTCGTACAGTTCCTTAATAGAGAGAAATTGGAAATCCTCTTCCAGCTCTTCTTTCGTGCAGAAATGAAGATACTTATTATTTATAAACGAATGATGTTCATCCGGGCAGGGCTCCCCTTTACCGTATTCTTCCGGGTCATTCGTTGAGAGATTATTCAGAAATAACAAACCTTCAGGTTTAAGAAGACTGGCGATTTTTTCCCTGAGTTCTTCTCTCTGCCTTCCCTGTAATATCTGGTATAGGTTAGAAGCGAACACAACGTCATACTTACATTGGTCGATATCCATAAAATTGCAACACTTAAAATCAATTGCCTTTGTGTATGGTCCAGCAATTGAATTTTTTAAAATTTCTATGGCCTTTTGAGACGTATCAATCCCGAAAACGTGGCAATCAAGGTGTTTCGCTAAATATAAACAATCCCTGCCATAACCACAACCAATATCTAATACGCTTAGATATTTATCGTCTAATTGATGACTTTTTAAATATTTGACAGCAATGATGGCCAACTCGCTAGGCCTGTCTCCCCAGATGCGAAGGCTGTTTTCATATTCTTTATCCCAAAAAAGTCTTTCTTTGTTCATGTCACTTTTTTCCAATACAATAATCCACAATGCTAGCGATATGAATAGCTGTTGTGTTCAGGAAAGGAATACCATATTCGTCTTTTTCGAGAATCAGAGGGAGTTCCGTACAACCAATAATCAAACCATCGATAGAATCTTCGTCTATCATACGTTTTGCAATGGATAAGAGTTCTTGCCGGATTGAATTTTTAATGATACCAAGCGCAATTTCTGATATAATCTTATTGTGAATGAACTGCTGCTCATCTTTCATGGGAACTATTACCGATATACCCGCATCGTGAAATGCTTTCTGAAAAAAGTCTGATTCCATCGTGAATTTTGTCCCAATGAGACCAGGTTTTCTTAGCTTCATGCTTGATGCCCGTTTGCATGTTTCATCAACTATACTAAGCATAGGTATGGGGGACCTGGATTTGACTTTATCAAAAACTATGTGTGGTGTGTTCGACCCGATTACAGCAAACTCTGCGCCTGCATTGTGAAGTGCATTAACCATTTCTACCAACCACTCCACAAGTTTATTCCATTCTCTTGCTTCAGCCAATTCCAATAGTCTGTTTACGTCAGCACTATATATTATTATTTCAGGGGCCGCCAGGCCAGATTCTCGCTGTCGGAAAATATTGATTATTCCTTTATAGTAATCAATGGTTGATTCCGGTCCCAGTCCTCCTATAATTCCAATTCGTTTCATAAAACACCTTCTACGAAGAGCATCTTGACAACTTTTGTGAGAGCCCTGCCCATGTGTTTATCTTTTTCACCTGCCGGTATAAATAATCCATCACCAGTATTGAACACAACCACATTTCCATCAAAATTTACTTCCAATTTGCCCTCTAAAATATACACAATATGTCCTTTTTTACACCAGTCAGTTTCGATAAACGTATCGGTGAACTCTACCAAACGTATTTGTTTGCCGTTCTGTTTATAAGCTTTAAATCTTACACCGTCTGTCGGTATTTCCCATGGGATCGATGTAAAATCAATTTTGCATTGTTCCATGTTCAGTTCCTCCTAAATGCTTAACATGCAATTGAATATTGAATCTATGTAAAACAATTAAGATAAGACTGATGCTATTTATAGGAATAACTGAGTAAGCCTTATCTCATTAAAAAAATCACAAACCCCGTACGATGTACAAGGCCTGCATCTACCGTTTTCAGGAACATACGGGATTATTCCCTGCTATGTCATAACAATTCCCATTCCAAAAATAAAACTTACAGCTTCTTCATTTCCTTGAAATCCATAATCGTAGAAATCGGATAAGTTGTGACATTAATCCCGCTCTCTTCAACCGCAGCCATTATATTCGTTCCCGCATAAACCGCCACGCCAACCTTCCCGGTATCAACAGGCGCGTTCAGAACCGATTTGCCCGGCTTCCCGATTTGGACAACATTCGAAATACCAATACCTCTTGCGGATTCCATGATTTTTTCAGCTTCGGGCACAGCCGACGCCGGAATCTCACGCAGGTTTGCAAGAAGCCTGCCTGAACCCGTATCCACGGCATCAAGAACCCTTGTCATCTTTTTTGAAATAAAAATACGCATCGGGTCAATCGAAGTCCCATTATAAATAATAATATCTTCAAACCCTACAGGTTTTCTGTTTTTCACTTCCAGTAAGCCGCCATATTTAGGTGCCACAGGAATACCGTTCTTAAGTAAAATCCCGTCAAGCGTTATACTGCACATGGTAGCTATGCCTATTTTGCCTTCAGGGATATCAATATCCAGAGCCACTTCCTCTTCCTCTATTAATTTTATATACGGGCTGAAAGAATAACCTTCATAAATCACATGCCGCATTATCTCTAAAGTTTTGTCAACATCTTTCCTGTCGATTATCGAAGTATTAATAATCACACTTCCCTGCCCTGTTTTGAGGTCAAAAGTGGTATCATATATGAGTTTCTCTATCCTTGTGATGATGAAACCAAGCCTGTCCCCCACAAGCGCGTTATTAAGTTCATGTATCCCGCTTTCGGTAATAACCCTGCCGTCATAACCCTGGCGTTGGGTAAGACCGCGCTCATCAAGGATGCGGAGGTGATAACGGACGCCCCGCTCGCCAATGGGGTATCCGCGTTCATTCATCCTGTCAGCTATCAGCCGCGCCCCTATCGGTTCTTTGTTCTCAAAGAGTATCCTCAGTATTTCGATGAGTTTCCTCTGAACCATTGAGTCGATAGTAGTTGTTGCCATTTCACCTTTCAATTCAGATCGTATTCAGATAGCGGTCGAGTTCCCACTGGTGGACTCTTATCCTATATGCATCCCATTCGGCTCTTCCAAGTCTCATGAAATCTGCGTAAACATGTTCTCCCAGCGCATCCCTTATAATGCTATCGGTTTCCAGGTAGTCCAGCGCCTCTTTCAGGCTGCCGGGGAGTGATTCAATTCCATGGCTCTTCCGTTCTTCATCGTTCAGGTGGAAGAGGTTAAGCGTGGTTGGCTCACCGGGGTCAATCTGGTTCTCAACGCCGTCAAGCCCTGCCATCAGGATAACAGCGAAGGACAGGTACGGGTTGCATGAAGGGTCAGGGCTCCTGAGTTCGATGCGCGTGCTCATGCCCCTGGCCGCAGGTATGCGTATCATGGATGAGCGGTTGGCGCCCGACCATGCTATATAGACGGGAGCCTCATATCCGGGCACTATTCTCTTGTAGCTGTTCACAATCGGGTTTGTTACCGCTGTGAAAGATTTTACATGTTTCTTCAATCCGCCTACGAAATATCGCAGCGTATCGCTTACTTCCATGTCCATTGTCTCATCATAGAAAGCGTTCTTGTTCCCCTTGAAAAGTGATATGTTTGTATGCATACCTGAACCGTTTATACCGAAAACGGGTTTTGGCATGAAGGAGGCATGCAGGTCGTTATTCTGTGCGATAGTTTTTGTAACGAACTTGAAGGTAATTACATTATCCGCTGTCTTTAACGCATCCGCATATTTAAAATCAATCTCATGCTGTCCGATTGAAACCTCATGATGGGAAGCTTCAATGTTGAAACCCATTTTCTCAAGCGCTACAACAATATTTTGTCGTGTTTCTTCAGCCTGGTCGATAGGAGGGAAATCAAAGTAACCTCCAAAGTCATGAGGTTCCGGGGGACTGATCGCCTTTCCATCTTTTCTCTTGAAGAAAAAGAATTCAAGTTCAGGCCCGTTGTTCATTACGAAACCTTTTTTGGCGGCTGCCTGTATCGCTCTCTTTAAAACATAGCGCGGGTCGCCTTCGAATGGCTTGCCATCCGGCCTGTGAACATCGCATATCAGCCTTGCTACCTTACCGCCGCTAACTTCCCATGGAAGGATTTGATAAGTATTTATATCGGGTTTTAGTATCATGTCTGATTCTTCTATCCTGACAAATCCCTCGATTGAAGAACCATCAAAAGCTATACCGGATTTCAGTGCTTTTTCAGCCTGTGAAACCGGGATGCCCACGTTCTTGACCATTCCCCCGATGTCAACGAATTGCAATCTTAAAAATCGTACCTGGTTTTCCTCTATCGATTTTAATACATCTTCGTTTGTTCTAATCATATTTTATCACTTATTCTTTTCAACTTTATTACTATTTGTAGTTATAAATCATTCTGTGTCATTACAGCTTTTCGATTTGCATATCTTGCCTGTTTAATTATCCATTCTATGCTATTATATTTTATGGATTCTGGAAACATTTCAGGTGCTATCATTTTTTCTCTCCTTTTAAGTAGTGATCCCAACATATCCTTTTCGACAAAATGTAGATTCGCTAAACTCTGAATCAACTGTTACAATGTATTTTCCCAAATTGAGAGGTTGCCTCAAAGAATATGTCAAGACCGACTACAAGCTACCGTTTACCTACATATATAGTTTTCTATAAATTTGGATGGTATGGATGGATGGTGTGTATTAAAAAAATATCCCGGTTATCCGTTGAATCCGAGAATATATTTAGCATCAAAAGAATTATCTATATTATTATGAACGATGAGTTTTCTATAGTTCCGGATACAAGTGTTATCATTGACGGGCGCATTACTGCAAAATTGAAAGCCGGGGAGTTTAAGAATGCCAGGGTCATTGTTCCCGAGGCGCTGGTTTCCGAACTGGAAGCGCAGGCAAACAGGGGAAAAGAAACCGGGTTCAAAGGGCTTGAGGAATTAAAAGAACTAAGCGACATGGCAAAGAATGGGGAGATAAGGCTTGAGTTTACGGGAAAGAGACCCTCACTCGAACAGATAAAGCTTGCATCCGCCGGCGAGATAGACTCGATGATACGCGCCGTGGCTGTTGAGAATAATGCGATTTTTATTACAAGCGACAGGGTGCAGGCGGAAGTTGCCAGAGCCAAAGGGTTGAACGTGGAATATCTTATGCCGCTTATGGAAGAGTTAAAAACCCTCACGATTGAAGACTTTTTCACGGATGACACCCTTTCAGTGCATCTTAAGGCAAATGTTATCCCGATGGCGAAAAGGGGCAGCGTGGGGAAACAGAAACTTGTAAAGATAAGGGACAGTGAATGTTCGGAACCCGAGCTTCATGCAATCATAAAGGAATTTATCGAAAGGGCAAAGCGCGACCCGGAATCGCATCTGGAAATAGAATACGAAGGCGTCATGGTTTTCCAGATAGGCTCGATGCGCATAGCAGTTGCCCAGCCTCCGTTTTCAGACGGCATGGAAATAACTGCGGTAAGACCCATTGCAAACGTCCGGCTTGATGATTACAGGTTAAGCAAAGAACTTAAAGCACGGATTATCGAAAGGCAGCGGGGAGTGCTTGTCGCCGGTCCGCCCGGCGCCGGAAAATCCACATTTGCTGCAAGTGTGGCTGAGGTATTGTATGAACAGGGTTTCATCGTGAAAACCATGGAATCGCCCCGCGATTTACAGGTAACCGATGCAATAACCCAGTATGCGCCGATAAAAGGCGATATGGAAAAAACGGCAGATATCCTGCTACTTGTGAGACCGGATTATACGGTTTATGACGAAGTAAGGAAAACCAGGGATTTCCAGGTATTCGCGGACATGAGGATGGCGGGCGTGGGGATGATAGGAGTGGTGCATGCCACACGGGCGGTAGATGCAATACAGAGGCTTATCGGACGCGTTGAGCTCGGGATAATACCGCAGGTCGTGGATACCGTTGTTTTCATAGACAAAGGCGAAATTTCCAAGGTTTATGATATTAAATTCACGGTAAAAGTCCCGCACGGGATGGTCGAGCAGGACCTGGCCCGGCCTGTGATAACCGTAGCCGATTTTGAAACCGGGAATATTGAGTATGAGATATACACGTATGGGGAGCAGGTTGTAGTTATGCCTGTCACCGGAATTGAAATGGAACGTCCCGGCACTTGGGCGCTTGCGGTCGGTGAAATACAGAAGGAAATACAAAGATATACCCGCGGCGAGGTGGATGTTGATGTAGTTTCAGATTCAAGCGCCACAGTTTATGTTGACGAGGAAGATATCGCGGGTGTCATCGGAAAAGGCGGGAAGAATATAGACCAGATAGAGAGAAAACTCGGTATTCACCTGGATATTCGTGAGAAAGAGAAGAGAAAAGGTGCAGGAAAGCATGGCGGCAAACGAGAGATTTCAAGATATATACCCGCAGTTGAGCGTATTAAAAAGTACGTGATACTGACAGTCAAGGGACTTTCTGGTGAAACCGTGGATGTGTATAGCGGTGAAGATTATCTTTTAACAGCGACTGTGGGAAGGAAGGGGGATGTGAAAATAGGAAAAGAAACAGATGCAGCTTACCGTATCATGGAAAATCCATCTATCGTCACATTACGGCTGAATCTTGAAACTTAGATAAGGGTATTTCACTCGGTAACTTCTTCTTCCATGTCCTTCCATGGAGGCAGTATATACGTTAATGCTATCAGTATTACGAATGGAATTATTAATATTATTATCGCTGGAAGTACGCCTTCCTTGCTGAAGAAAACCGGGACATAGGTAAGCGTTCCGCTAAGGCTTTTTGAGATTTCCTGCCCGCCAATGACAACGTTCCATCTCATGGCAAAAACGCCTATTACTACCAGGATGGAAGAAATTGCTATCATGATCATCTTAAGGGTTTCACGGTTCTTTATCATACCTACCAGAAGGAGCAGCACGAACGGGATTAAGATACCCATTGTCAGCTGCACGCCATAAAAAGTGAATGCGATTTTTTCTGACAGAAGTCTGTTGATAATCTCGACTTCTTCCCGGGAAGCATATTTCATACTGATAATCTCAAGCAATTCCAGAGTGACATCAAATATCAGGAAGACCCACAGGTAATGCGCCAGTGAATGAAGACATTTATGGTCAATAGCATGTTTTCGGATCTTCATGGAAGCGATATACAGCAAAATCAAAAGCGCTATTCCTGATACTATGGCAGACATCAGGAATATGAGTGGCATAAGAGGAGTTGACCACCAGGGATTTGCCTTGATACCGCCGAAAATGAAACCAACATAACCATGAAGGAACGCAGCCGATGGGATTCCTATTATTGCGAGTTTCTTTGCAAGTTTCTCATCTTCATGCAGGGCTTTTTCAGAAATATCGTACGAGAAAAGAGACAGGGCTGAATACATTAGCTCTTTCCATCCTTTGGAGTTGTGCGCTTTTTTGACAATGTCCTCCCTGAAAGAAAGCCATATCTCAAGCACAACGACTATGAGATAAAATGAATAAATATACCCGAATCCCGACATTGCAGAGGTTACATGTGGAGTAAACATGATTTCAATGCCACGTTCGGGATGTCCGAGGTGTGTAAGAAGAGGCATGGTCGCGACAAGAAGGAAGGATAGTGCGGTAAGAAGGGCGAATCTTGCGACAGGCTTTACTTCTTTTTTACCGAAAACGTGATACAGCGACGATGCTATGAACGCTCCGGCCACAAGCCCGGTGATATAAGGATATAATACAATCAGTATGCTCCATTGTATTTCAACTTCGTTGGGATACACGTATCCCCAGATTAGGTTTTCCATCATCGCACTTCCCTGTCCATTCCTACATAGTAGACTTTGGGTTTTGTGCCAAGATCTGGTTTAAGGACATTGATTCTTTCTTCATCAAGGATTTTATTAACGATGCTGTCAGGGTCCTTGAGGTCTCCGAATTTCCGGGCCCCCGTTGGACATGCCTGTACACAGGCGGGCAAAAGACCCTTTGTTATCCTGTGATAGCACCACGTACATTTATCCGCAGTCCCTTTTTCAATGTTAAAATACCTGGCACCATACGGGCAGCCCTGGATACAATATCGGCATCCAATGCAGTATTGATAATCCACTAGTACTACGCCGTCCTTTGTCGCATACGTTGCCCCGACCGGACAAACCTGTACGCATGGTGGATTATCACAATGATTACAAATTTTAGGAACGTAGAAAGCCTTTTTAACTTCTTCAGGCGGGATATCATCAGGGAAGCCATCGATACTTCCGTTGGGTGAATCTATCACTACTTCCCCATCCCTTTTTGTCCTGTACCTTTCAACCCATGTCCTGTAAACAGGTTCATCGAAAGGAACATCATTTTCAAGTTTGCAGGCGTTTGCACATCTTCCGCAACCTATGCATTTACGCGTATCGACAACATAACCCCAAAAATGCTCATTCCAGTCATATTCACCTGCAGGGGAATTCTCTGCTGCCGTGCCATTTGTTACAACGGATTCTATTATAGCAGAGCCTGCCGCCGCCCCAATTATTACTTTGCACCCGATTCTTGTGAATTCGCGTCTTGTAACTTCCATTTTCATTCTCCGTTTATATGAACCACGGCTTGTGGGGGTTGTGACAATAAGTGCATTTCAGGTTCTCGCCATGAACATCCGGGTCTATCTGCGGGAAAGTGGTCGGTCTTGCTACACGTTTGTAATGACATACACCGCAATAGTCCCTTGAATCATTTACAGGCCCGGGCATTTCCCTGATATTGTTGACGTGTTTTTCAGAAGGACCATGGCATGTTTCGCAGTTTACGGTTTTATGCCTGTCCTTGACCCAAACCGAATAAATGAGTTTATGACAATTCTCTTCACCGCAGCTTGTTGATCCTGCATATTCAACTGAAAAATTTCTGATATCCCCGACAGAGTCGCCCCGATACCATCCGTATTGCCCGAAAGACGAAGGGACAACAAGCGACCTTACGAAGATAAATGCAATTATCGCAAGCGCCAGTAAAGTAAATGCTTTCTTCAAATGCGGCTGCATCAGTTACTCACCAACAACAGGGGTTCTCTCGTATTCATAAATCGTTTTTTTATTCCCTTTTAATTCCCTATTTCTTTCTTATCAAATACCACACTGCCAATAGTGTAATCATCCCTGTCAATCCGATAAACCCGGGCGTCCTGGGAGCTGGCGTACTTATTGGAGTTCCGGTTGGCTTAACAAGCGTTTCAGCTTTCCTTATTTCTTTGTTGGCTGCATCTAATTCATCTTCAAAATGTGTCAGATTGAATTCATGCCACATGGGCGCAAGGTTCTGAAGTCCATTTAGCGCATTATCTGCATACTGCTCTGCCTGTGTTACATCGGTTCCGTTCTTTTTAGCCCAGAAAATATCCTGCCTTGCCATTTCGATGTTGAATTTCAATTTATTTACTTTTCCAAGCAAATCTTCGGCTTTAAGCGGGATATCATACGGCGCTACTTTCTTATACACTGAATGGCAGTTCCCGCATGAAGTCCTGAACTCTTCAGGATTCATGACTGTAAATGTATGAGGGGCGTGGCATGTGGTGCAGGTCGGCGCGAGTTTCAATGATTCAAGTTTCTGGTAATGTTTACTGTTTTCAAAATTAGCAAGCTCTTTGGTATGGCATCTCCCGCATGTTTTTGGAACATTGGTATAATAGACAGGACTTTCAGGGTCAGTGGTATTCTTAAAATTTACATGCGCTTTCTCTTTGGTCGGTTGTTTCGGGTCTCCACCGTGGCAGGCATCGCATGTCACTCCTTTAAGTGCATGGACAGATTCAGACCACTGCTGGTAGTTCGCAGTGGCAAGCTGCCTCACCCTTTCTTCATGGCATTCAAGGGAACAACCCACATTTCTTTCAAGATGCCTTATTCTTATCTGGTTGAACTTCTGCTGCTCTTCAATAAATGGCGTTAATGTTTTATGGCAATCAATGCATGAATTTTCAGAAGCACTGGCATCAGGGACTAAAAAAAAGAAAAATCCTGCTAAAATTATGAATGATATTATGATTTTGTTAAATGATTTCACACGCATCTTACTCAAACCTTCCGTTTTAGACAAATACGTTTTGCCTTTTTTCTTTTTTATACCTATCCGTTTTTGGTGTTCATCTAAACTTTTGTTTTGTATAAATAACTTTTGGTTTTAATATCCTTATATTTTTATTTTATCATATTTTTTAATAAGAACCATACACATGGATTGATGCATAAGAATAATCTATATGCCATCGTATTTAAGAGCATGGAATTATCCGATGTACTGAAAAAAATAAAAAGTAATGAGATAAGTCTTGAAGAAGCGGAGCGGCAGCTTCGGATAACAAACTTTGAATTATTATCCGATATTGCCAGGGTAGATGTCCACAGGGCAAAAAGGATAGGCATCCCCGAAGCTATTATCGCCGACTGCAAGACCTGTGATGAGGTGGTATCCATTGCGCGGGTCCTTCTAAAAAATGAAGGTCGTGCTATTGTAACGCGGGTAAAAGATGAGGATTACCAGGCGTTAAAATCATTAGCCAAAGAGTTCGGGGCAAAAATCAGGCTGGAAACGCGGGCAAAAATTATCGTCATCGGTGAGCCTGTCGGGAAAAACGGTGGAAAAGTTGGTGTTATTTCAGCAGGCACCGCCGATATTCCCGTAGCAGAAGAAGCAAAGGTGATAGCAGAGGAGATGGGTTGTTCCGTTACTTCAATATACGATGTGGGTGTGGCGGGAATCCACAGGTTATTCCCGGAATTAACCAAACTTGTTGAAGCAGGCGTGGACGCCATTGTAGTTGCCGCCGGACGCGAAGGCACGCTTCCGGCAATAGTATCAGGATTGGTCGGTGTCCCGGTCATCGGTGTCCCGGTCTCAACCGGCTATGGCGCCGGCGGCAAGGGAGAAGCTGCGCTCCTGTCCATGCTCCAATCCTGTTCCGTGCTGGCGGTCGTGAATATCGATGCAGGTTTCGTAGCCGGGGCATTTGCCGCAAGGATAGCCAGCCTGGCTTCAAAAAATAGAGAGAAAAACGGACAAGGATAGGAAATCTGTATTTTATATTAACAGTATAACTTATTCCAAATATCATTAAATAAACGAAGATTATTTATATGGTGAATTGTAAATATAGTTATTGTAATTTCGATTAATTTTTATATTAAGTAAAAAAGTTGCAGCATACATAATATAAAATAAGGAGGTAAAATAATATGAGAATTCGAGTAGTAAGCTCTAAAGAGGAAATCAACTCCCTTGGAACAGGCGAAAAGATAATTCACCTTGCATTCAGGCCTTCAAACAAAGATATTTTCGCATTGGTGCAGACATGCCCCAATGTGAAAGCCATACATGTCCCGAGTTCCTATATCAAGACGATATCGACCTCAACCCGGATGTTCCTGGACATGCAGGGAATTGCCCTCCTGGAAGGGGATGTATGGGGTCACAGGAAAGACATCAATGAATATTCCGAGGTAAAACCTGCCGTATTCGACAGGATGGAAGAACTGAAATCGCAGGGCTTATCAGAAACTGCAATACTGGATAGATTAGGAAGGGAAACGCGCCTCAGCAAGGATTTATTAAAATTCTTACTGAAAGAGAAGCCAAAGAAGAAATAATTTTTTAATTTTCCTTTTATTTTTCGGATTTTACAGTTGGCATTTTTTTCTGTATTTCATCCAGCAATTGTTCATCGCTCTTGCCTTCAATCGCTATCCCGAGGTCTTTTGCCATCGTCCTGATCCTGGAGGACTTATCTTCAGGGGATTTACTTTCCCTGATTGATTTCTCAAAATCCTTCAATTCAAGTTCGGTTTCCTGCTTTGCTTTTTTAAATTCACCGCTTGCTTTCCCGAGTGACCGTGCAAGTTCGGGAATCTTGCTTGCGCCAAATAAAACAATGACAAGAACAATTATTACTAAAATCTCTGGTGTTCCAATAGCCATATCAAACGCTCGCTTTTTTTTCCGGTGAAGCTTTCCCGGATTTAATTATTGACCGGATTTCTTCAATAAGCTGTTCCGTTGTCTTATTCTCTGCATTCAACCCAAGTTCTATTGCTAAATTATGGATTTTTGTGTCTCTTTCAGTTATTGGTTTATCGAGACGCTTTAGCTCAAATTCAGTTTCTACCTGGGCTTTCTTGAATTCCCCCGCGGCTTTACCCAGTGAGCGGGCCAATTCAGGGAGTTTCGTCGGTCCGAATAAAAATAAGGCAATAATCAAAATCAATATCAATTCTGGCGTTCCAATCATATATCATATATTAATTTACCTCATTACTTAAATCTTTGCACGCAAAATCCAGATTTATCTTATTTATTTTGACATAAGACAAATTTCTTCGGAATCACTGTTATAGCCAATTAACCCTGCATGTCTTGTCCAGTTGATTATTATCCTGAAATAACTCTCGATATCAGCAGTAGCAATCTTGTCCTGGAGGAATTTCAAGGTCTCTTTTTTGCTGATTTTGCGTTCATCAGATTCCATGAGCTTACTTGTGAGTTCTTTTATTATCCCAACGCCTGCAACTTTATCCCTGATGATTTTTTTCCTGTCCCTGATACCTGTTTCAAGGAGGTTCCTGGCGTCTGCGGTCAATTCGATATTGCCGTCAGCCACCCTGACAAAACCGAGCAATTCGGCGCCGTCTATTGACGGGAGTATCTCATCGAGCTCAAGGTCAAAATCAGCGGCTAGGCGGGCAGCATCTTCTATGCCGCCGGAATCGTTGACCACCTCAAGGAGTCCTACTATTTCACTGATTGTTGCTTTCGGGAAAATCATGTATTACCTATACTATTAGCGAATACACTTTATCAACCCATCGATAGAATTCAGGGTCTTTCCTGTTGCGCGGTCTTTCCAATTCGATCTTTAAATCCGCAACGATTTTTCCCGGCCGGGGTGAAAGAATGATTATGCGGTTAGCCATGTAAACAGCTTCCTCCACATTATGCGTCACCATGATTACCGCATCAGGCGGCATGCTGGCATCAGCCCAGAGCATCAGTAGTTCGTCTTTTAAGTTCTGGGATGTGAGTGCGTCAAGCGATGAGAACGGCTCGTCCATGCATAATAATACCGGTTCCACAGCCAGCGCCCGCGCGAACCCGACCCTCTGCTTCATGCCGCCTGAGAGTTCCCGCGGATAAACCCTTTCAAAATTATCAAGACCCACCGCTTTGATATATTTACAGGCGACCTTTTCAGCTTCTTCCCCGTGTTTTCTTGATTCGAGCACAAGCTCAATATTTTCTTTGACAGTGAGCCATGGAAAAAGGGCGAAATTCTGGAAAACCATGGCCACCTTCGGGTTATCCGGCGCAATCACTTCGCCTTTAAAAAGAACTTCCCCGGATGTGGGTTTTTCAAGTCCCACGATTATTCTCAAAAGAGTGCTTTTCCCGCATCCAGACGGACCTACAATGCATATAAAATCGTTATCTTCCACTGTGAAACTAATATTATCGAGAACCTGTATCTTATTACCGTCCGATTCATAGGTCTTTGATACATTTTTTATTTCAGCAAGCATCGGTGCCTCTAATCGAATTTATATTTTGCCAGCGCTTTCCTGTACATTGGCTGCCATATAAGCCTGTTAAGGAATATAATAGTTACAGCCATACCCAGCACCGATAACATGACCATGCTCGAATCCGGCGACTGGAATGTTGCCCTGTCAAGCAGGTATCCTATGCCGAACAGGTGATACTCCTTCCCTTTAAAGACAATATACTCAGCCACGATCAATGTGTTCCACCCCCCGCCCCATGCCGTAATGCTTCCTGTAATAAATGATGGGAATATGGCAGGCAGGAGAATTTTTTTCCAGTATAGCTTCCCTTTTATCCCGAAAGACGCTGCGACAGTATCTACGTCTTTAGGTATCGATTTCACTCCAGCTATCATATTAAAAAGCAGGTACCACTGCATACCCAGAAGTATGAGGATAATAGCCGCAATATCCAGGCTGCCGTATCTTATGAAAATAACCACCATAGCTGGAAAAAGCGCGATAGCAGGGATAGATGCGGCAACTTCCATAACCGGCATGAGATACGATGACGCTTTTTTGTTTCCTGCAATATAAACGGCAGCCGGAACAGTCCATAAGATACAAATCACATACGCTACGCTTAACCTGAGGAATGAATACACAATGGCAAGCGGAATAGAATAAGCCTCATCCGGTATATTTAGCAGGATTTTGGTAATTAAAACAATAAAAGTATATGCAATATATGCAATGGCTGAAATTAGAATAAGATGCCCCACGAATTTTAAAGTTCTCTTAATCAATTTATGCTTATGGAATATTATATACAATGAAACCATTATTTTTGAGAAAAGCTCGAAAATAGAACGGAATAAATATTTGATTATCCGCGTATTGAAAATGAACTCGCCCGGTTTTTTTTCACCCGCATATTCATAGTTATATTTGTCAGCCCATGACTGCATGGGTTTCCAGATAAATAATTCAAGTAAAAGTATGATAATTACCAGGACGGATAATCCGACAAGCATCAGGGCAATTTTCCCCGAATATGTCGTATCTATCAGGAAGCTTCCAATCCCCGGAAGTTTGTACGTTTCCGACCCTGCCGAAATAATCTCCGATGCCACTAAAAAGAACCAGCCCACTGACCATGATACAATGCTGTTGTAAACCAGTTTCGGGACGCAGGCGGGAAGCGTAAGGCTTTCAAGACGCTGCCAGCCGCGAAGCCCGAAACTATCTGCCGCTTCAATGAGTTCTTTGGGGATGGTAGTCAGGGATTCGTAAACTCCGAAAGCCATGTTCCATGCCATGCTTGTAAAGATGAGAAAAACAGCGGCGAACTCAACCCCTGTCCTGCCCGGTATAAGACCGATAAAAAAAAGAACGGCAGCCGGGAAGAACCCGAGTATCGGGACAGATTGGAGAATGTCAAGAACAGGCATCATTATTTTTCTTGCATTCGTATTTGTTGCTGCAATATAGCCGTACGAGAGGGCAAAACAAAGGGCAAAGAAATAAGCAAAACCCATTCTCAGCAACGAAGACCCGGCATAATATGGGAGTAATTCAAGGCCGGGAAAGTCGATAATATCAAAAAAATAGAATGCTGATGTAACGGAAATCAAAAATAATATGATTAACAGGATAAAATGTCCTTTCTTCATCGACTAAATGAAGTCATAGTATGTATATAATTCTTTTCAGATTTTCCGCTTTTTACTGCAAAAATCAACAAACGACCTCGCAAAACCGGTATAAGAAGCCGCATGAAGGTGCGCATAAGCGGCAAGAGTATTATTCACAAGTATGCCGTCAAGCTCGCCCTTGATTCCCGTTCCGCGCGTAAGCCTGATAGCGAATGTTGTATCTTCGGGAATATCAATTATCTCTGAATGGTGGAATTCATGCCCGATAAACGAGGCGCCGGCTTTGCCAATCACGTTATCTTTCACAAAACTGCCCACGTTGTAACTCACAACCCTTTTGTGCCCCATCAATGTCCTTCCCGGAATAGCCCCGACCATCGCAAAAGTGCCGCCCTGCATGTCAGCCATGTGGTAGTTCCCGCTTCCTGGTACATCTGTCGTGATTTCCTGCGTCAGGTACATAAGTCCGCCGCACTCTGCATAGATTGGCAGCCCTTCAGATGAAGCCTGTTTGATGGATTCCCGCATGGAGATATTATCTTCAAGTTCATGCGCAAACAATTCAGGATATCCGCCGCCGATGTACAATCCATCCACCTCAGGCATGACTGAGTCGTTTACAGGGCTGAAATAAACAAGTTCAGCCCCGGCAAGCTCAAGCAGTTCGAGGTTATCCCGGTAATAGAAATTAAATGCCTCATCCAGCGCCACCCCGATTCTAACCTTCTTTTTCAGGGATTGTACCTTGAAAATATTTTCTTTGGGTTTTGGAAGGGGTTCTGACGATTCAGCAACTGATATGAATTTATTGATATCAATCCCTTCTTTAATAATAGTCTTTATCCTGCCCAGGTTTTCATCAAAATCAGCAAGCCTTCGCCTCCCCTCCATTGCAGGAATCAATCCGAGATGCCGCATCGAAATTTTCATGGAATCGTTGCGGGGGATTTCTCCGATAACAGGCGTACGGGTATATGTCTCGATTGCAGTCCTCGCCTTTTCACCATGGCGCCCGCTGCCGATGTTATTCAGTATTACCCCGGCAACATTCACCTCAAGGTCAAAATTCTTATATCCCGAAACAAGAGCTGCCGTGCTCCTTGTAATGCTCCTAGCGTTGATGACAAGAATGACAGGGCATTTTAATATCTTGGCTATCTGGGCTGTACTTCCGATATCGCTTGTAGCCTCAAGCCCCTCGAAAAGTCCGCGCACGCCCTCGATAACTGCAATATCAGCCCCCTCATTAGCATGTGAAAACACTTCCTTCACAGCAGGCTCGGACATTAAATAACCGTCAAGGTTGCGGGAATGCCTGCCCGTTACCTCAGTGTGGTAACTCGGGTCGATAAAATCAAGCCCAACCTTGAATGGCTGCACCTTATATCCCATATCCCGCAACACCGACATAATGCCGATTGAGATTGTGGTTTTTCCGGCTGAGGAGCGGTCTCCGGCAATGAGGATACGGGGAATATCAAGTGTTTTCGTTAAATCTGCGTTCATCATGCCGAAACCCTGCGGGTTCTCAGACCGAAACCTAACGGTTCTCGACTTCCATACAACACGTATCGCTTCGCGATACGTGGACACGCCCTCCAGAGGCGTGACTCTGGGCGTTCATCTGCGGTTGTGCGATTCATTGTTCTTATCCCTTTATTCCCCCTCTTTTCTAAAAATATGAACAATACCACACGCCTATATCTTTCATGCTATCAGCTTTTCATACGCATACGTATGCCCGATTAAACGGTAATTTCTGGTAGACCCATGCTCAAGCTCTTTTCTGATCTTCTGCATCTTTTCGTGAGTCTCTTTTGTGTAGTAGCGCTCACCGCATTTTATGCATACGCCAGCCTCCACGGTAAGTACAGCCGCATTGCAGCCACCTTTAACAAGCTTCTCTACTTTTTTCTCTATCACTTCGCCGCCGCAGTTAGGACAGACTGGAATTATCTTTTTCATATTATCACCTCTTAGGTTTTCTTGTTTTATAATTTATCCACTTTTCCGGGTATGGTATATACGCAGTTACAAGAACTGCAATTTTATGCTTATCTGAATATGCCCAGACGCTATGAATTGGCTTATTGTTTTTATCCATGCCGCATATTAAACAGCTCGGAAATGGTTTGTCGTCAGCGTAATCCTCTATAACCTCACCGTGTAGCACCGAATAATACAGGTCATTATCCTCGATTGCATCATTTTCCAGTTCCTCATCTGCATGTTCACTGATGTTTACCCCCCCTTTCTTTATTGCTTCCTGTATTTTTATAATGTCCATTTTAGTCTGGTTCATCTCCTCATAGATTTTGTCTAACCCGAATCATCATTGCTCGCTTTTTACATATGTTAATTCATATTCCTAATTTACCCCATACTATTTATTATATCCTCGTCAACTCTCTCAACCTGATATCATCAAGCGGCACGGGGATTTTTCCTTCATTTCTTGTCATAATACTGTGCGCAAGTTTGCGGTAAACCCCGGCAATATCGGAATCTGGCGCCTTTTCAATTACTGAAAAACCTTCTCTTTCGCATGTCTGCACAAGAACATCCTTCGGGATAAATGCAAGCAACTGGCTTCCGATTTCCTTTGCGAACTCGCTGACAATGTTTTCCTCATTCAAAGCGCCGCGGGAGTTGCAGATAACGCCGTTTAACGTCATCTCAAGGCGCGAAAGTCCTTTGCAGATATTATTGGCAGCATATAGCGGCATATATTCGCCTGATGTAAGCACATAAGCTTCGTTCACAAGCCCCTTCTTCACAGGAGCAACGAACCCGCCGCACACGATATCGCCTGGCACATCGTATATAACAAGATCGGTATCCTCTATCGCTTTTGAAATTTTCTTAAGCAGGCTTATTGCCACAATAATGCCTCTTCCGGCGCATCCTATTCCCGGCTCCGGACCCCCGATTTCAACGCATTTGACACCCTTATACCCATTGAATACGATATCCTCTTCCTTTATGTCCATACCCTCGCGCATCAAGTCCATAATCGTGGGGATGCGCCTGCCGCGAAGTAACGTGATGGATGAGTCACTCTTGGGGTCGCATCCTATTATTGTGACGCGGTAGCCGTCGTCGGCGCACGCTGCTGCGACATTTGAGGCTGTGCTTGATTTCCCGATGCCGCCTTTTCCGTAGATGGCGATTTGCTTAGGCATTTTTGCTCATCTCCCGGAGCGTCGCCCCGAATTCCGACTCTACAATGTGGCTTACCCCGAGCGTCTTGGGATGCAGGTCGATTTCAACCACAACGTGCTTGTGTCCCATTTCTTTTAACGGCACTACCTGGCGCGGCCCGTTCGTGATAGAGAATAATTCCATATTCTTTATGTTATCCATAGGAAGCGCATGGGGTACACCCGTTATTACTGCAAAATCATAATCCGAATATTTTTCGCCGATTATCTCACTCGCCTTATTTCCCGCTACCGGGTATTCATCAAGCCCTCCGATGATATGATGCAGTTTCATCCCTTTCTGCTTCAAGTCGTCCTGAATTTCGCGGGCATTTCTCCTGTTCTTGGGAAGACCCAGGTTTTCATCAAGGTTAGCCATGTTCACGATGTTTGAGCTTTTGCCGAGCTTTTCAGCCGTCTGCGCGACTGCAAGGTTGATATCCGCGAACATGAACGCGGTCTCTTTCTTGGCATTGAGTATATTGAGACCCTTTTTCCCCTGTTTCATAAGCTCAAGCAGCCTTTCAGCCACCTTATATTTCAAATCCCCCCTGCTCGGTTCAAGATATTCCTTGCTTGCAGCCCCGTGGCGTTTTTCAACCAGGGTGGCTTCTTTCAGGAGCGACTTTTGCCTCTCGAATTCTGCCTCGCTGATAATCCCGCAGGCAAGTGCGGACTCAAGCGCCATAATAACCCCTTTTGTATTATCCCTGTAGCCTGCATGCACTTCAACCTCGATAACAGGCACGTCAGGCTGGACTTCGGTAACAGCCTCATGCAGTTCTTCACCGATTATCATGCTTGCGCATGTTCCTACGATGCCGATGCGTTTGGGATTGAATCGCTCGATAACCTTTTCAAGCACTTCGACAAGGGCGTCGTGCCCCCCGAATACGAATCCCGATTCGTCAAGCGATGTTGTGACAACTCTCATGCCGTCCTCTTCAAGAAGCCGGGCATGCTTGAAGCTGCATCCGGGAGGACCGTGAAGTATCACGACATCGGTGTCAAGGTCACGTAAAGTGTAAAGCGCTGCAACAATCGAGCTCGGGCGCGGGTGCATTATAAGAGGTTCTTTTTCTTTTTTTACAGGCATCTTTTTTCTCCGGGAGACCCCGTATTCAAATCCGGGGGTTATGATGAAAACTTGGGGTTTTCAATAGGACAGTTTATTGGATAATACTTTCGTATGGGTTTAGGGGGCTGTTAACTTAATATAAATTTCTATCGGGTATGTTGTGTGAGATATAGAACTCACCGCGGAGGCGCAACTCAGGCTTAGCATTTTTCATCTTTCTTGCGATGAACCATACAATCTATCTCGCTGAATTAACACTTAAACATAAATATGTATACACACATAATTTATCATGGTGATAAAATGCCTACCATGACCTTATCGGTGCCAAACGACCTCTACGACATAATAAAATCACATAAAGAGATAAAATGGAGTGAAATCGCCCGCAGGGCAATGTGGGAATATGCCATGAAGCTCAATTTACTGGATAAAATCCTCGAAAAGAGTGAATTCACAGAAAAAGACGCTATGGAAATGGATAAAATCATAAAGAGGTCGTTGAGAGAACACTATGAATCTGGGGTTTCTTGATGAGACTTATAACCTAATGCGCCTCAATTTTCCATATCTCCCAACATTTTTTGGATGCGCGGTTTTAATCCTGGTATATCCTCTTTAAGTACCAGCCATACTTTCTCAAGGCTCACCTTGAAATATAAATGGATTATTTTATCCCTCATTCCTGCTATGTCTTTCCAGGGAATTTCAGGGTATTTTTCGCGAAAATCCTCTGGCACATGTTTGGCAGCTTCACCCATAATCTCAATGCACCTTATGACCGCATGGTTTGTCTTTGCATCATTGACAAATTGCTCATAATTCATGCCCTTAACAAAACCTTCCGCAAGCTCCATATTCTCAAAAATATCCCTGATATATATCGTTAAATCCCGCTTTATATGTAAACCACTTCCCTCAATATCTTCTCTTTTAATTCGTGGCGTATATCTTCCTTCGGGACTACATCCACCTTTATTCCCATAACATCGGCAAGGAAGTTCTCAAGATTTACTAATTTGAGGAGGCTTATTGGCTTTTCAAATTCGACAAGGATATCGACATCGCTTTTTTTCTTCTGCTCGCCACGAACATAAGAGCCGAAGATGCCGACCTGCCGAACGGAGTATTTCTCTCTCAATATTGGTTTTTGATTTTTTATAATTTTTTTTATTTCTTCGAGGGTTTTCATATGGATTTTCCGAGTTCAAGACGTTTTGGATTCATAATATTTATTAAAAATTAATATTGTTTCATTGCTTTATTTCTTTTGCTGTTATATTGAACAGGATTCTTAAGCGCTACAATCAATTCGATAATCTCTTTCGTTTCTATTCCTCCTGTAATTTAAGCACTTGGCAAATATATCTAATTGTCGCTGTATTCCAACACCAATATTTTTAAAACCATAACCCCTTTTGAGTATAAAAAATATAGACACAACTCAGAACTAACAATGATAACCACCCTGAAATCCATCCCCCGCATTGGAGAAAAGACCGCCCGCCGCCTCATCGAGCATTTCGGTGGGGAAAAACAGGCGCTTGATGCTATAATGAACCATGATATAGCAGCGCTCTGCGAGCTTGAGGGGATGACGGAAAAATCCGCCATAGCCCTCGTTCTGGAAGCAATCGCGCTGGATGAAGGCGCAGGCGTTGGGGATTTCCTCAGGACGAACGAGGCGTATGAGATATATGAACGCATCCTTGAGCTTGTTAAAGACTCTGCCCACACCGGGCACGCGAAGAGCAAACTAAGCTTATATTTCCCATATCCTGCTCATAAAAAGGATAAGATTGAAAAAACGCAAAAAGAAATTGGCGCCATTATCGGGAAGGCAGGAAAGCTTGACGAAAATGAACTCTCGGCTCTTTTATCAAAAATAAAACCCATAAAGACGAATTTCAACATCCCTGCTATCAGGGACAGGGTAATCATAGCGACAAATGCCGGGGAATTCGAGGCAGCAAAAAAATTCCCTGTATCAGTCCAGCTCGTTTCGGACGCCAGGGAAGCAGTGGATGTAGCCCGCGGATATTCCCATGTAATCGCAAGCACAGACCTTGCAGGAATGGACTTCCCTGATGACCTGGATATTGATTTCATGGATATCAGGAAAGCCGGGATGTGGCAGGTTGCACCTGAAAAAGAACTCTCTTTCTTTACAAAAAATATTGAATCCATCACTTCTGCAATTTCAGCGCTGGGGCTCATAAGACAGCACATCCCGGATTTCTGCGGCAGGATAAAAGATGAAGAGCTTGAGCGCCTGTCCTCGTCTCTGGCAAAGCTATCACCTGCCGGGGACTTAAAAAGCGGGCTTGACAGCGAAATAGACCGCTGCTGCTCTATTTACGACAGGTTAAATGATGCAGTTACGGATGCGGAAAGGAAAGCAAATCTTGAATTTGGCGCACTCATAGAAAAAAGTTCCATAACCGTGAAGGGTTTTGACCTGCTAACAGCTATGGATGGGAGCATCAACCGCCTTTTTGAGAAAGAGATAAAAGAAAAATACAACTCGGTAACAGCCGCAGCGCTTCGCTCCGTAGTTTCCGAACTTGGCTTGAACCCGACAGAATCCCAGTATGTTAATAACTTTTTCGGAGATGAGGTTTCACATCCCATAAAAGTAAACCCGCGCGCTGTTGATGGATTAAAAAACCACATGCTGCGCATCATAGCATCGAAAAAACTTGTGCTTTTAAGGGATAACGCACGTACGCTTTCAGCTTTAAAGGATACCGCATCCCTCATGGTGCGCGAGGTTCTTGATTTTGACGTGGGCTACACGATTGCGTGTTTTGCAGGAAAATACAGGCTTAATATGCCTTTTCTCAATACCAAAAACGGGATTGGCATAACGGAAGGCGCCAACCTCTTTCTTGAAAATGCAGTCCCCATAAACTATACGGTCGGTGTTTCAAGTATGAACTCCGGGCTGGGCAAGCTAAAAGATGCCCGTGTGGTCCTTTTGAGCGGCGTAAACTCAGGAGGGAAAACCTCGACGCTTGAACTGCTCGCACAGGTCGTCATATTAGCCCACATGGGTTTCCCGGTGCCCGCAAAGGAGTGCGAAATTGGTCTTGCCGAGGAGTTTTTCTATTTCGGCAAATCCAAAGGAACAATGGATGCCGGGGCTTTCGAGAGCACTATCAAGGATTTCTCGGCTGTGGCGAACAATAAGAGAAAGATTGTACTTACAGACGAGATGGAATCCATCACTGAGCCCGGAGCGTCTGCTAAGATAATCTCGGGCATCCTTGAGGAACTGGATGATAATAACGGGCTTGGGGTTTTTGTGAGCCACCTTGCAGAATCCATACTCAAGAATACGACTCACAGTATCCGCGTTGATGGAATCGAAGCAAAAGGTCTTGATGAGCACTTGAATCTTATCGTTGACAGGAACCCACGATATAATTACCTGGCGCGCAGCACGCCTGAGCTTATAGTAGAGCGGCTTTCGAGGAAGAATAAGGATAACGGGTTCTATGAAAGGTTGTTGGGGAAGTTCAAATAGTTTCTGGCAGCAGTTTAAAAGCCATAAACTCCGTTCCCTTTCCTTTATAGAACAAATAAAACCACTCTACCCAGTGAAGCCTGATGGTCTGGATGAAAACCAGAAAAGTCTCAACGACAATAATCAGGACAAAGGTGATAAACCCGGCAAGCGTCAGTGAAACCGTGGAATACCCGCTGATTACAATAACAGCAGCGCTGATGGTGGAATGCGCCAGCGCCATTATTAAAAGACGCATATACGACATCAGGTGCATGGCATATTTAAGACCAAGATATACAGGAATAAATGCGCCTCTGAAGCTGCCCATTCTTTCAATCGAATTTATCAGCATACCCCCGATAACCATACCCGCCATCGGGAAAAGCATTAACACGAGGAAACCTTCGGTAAACACGATAAATTCCCCGGACAAGAAAGTCGTTATAAACAGGATACTGCTTCCTGAAAAAATAATCCACTGAACCTGGAATATTGCCCTGAGATATTTTTTGTTTTTCCAGAGGTTTATGGCATTAAGGATAAGCCCGAAGACAAGATGCAAAACTCCTGTCCATACAGATAATATCAGAAAATATGCAATATGCTCAGACGGGTTTAACCAGAGCGGTGTGATTTTCAATCCGAAGAATTCACCGTACAGAAAACCGAAAAAAATTGAGAAAATCGAGCAGCTTAACAGTATCAGGGCATATTCTTTAAATTTGACAACATTAAAACTTTTCCCGGACAATAAAAGCCCCGTGCTTAGCAGAAAAAGACCTATACCATGACCGACATCTCCATACATGATTCCAAATATCAATGGAAATGTTGCAAAAAGAATCCAGGTGGGATCGATTTCGTAATAAGATGGCAGACCATAAGTTTTAACAAGCTTTTCAAATGGCTTCATCATTGCCGGATTCGAAAGCATTGTTGGCGGCGTCTCTCCAAAATCGGGGGCAGAAAAATAAACAGAGCATCCGCCATTTGATGCCTCATCGAGTGAAGCCCCGACAATATCCTGCTTCTCTTTTGGCACCCACGCTTCAAAAATGTAGGTATAACGCGTCTCTTCAAAATTTTCCAATATGCTATAAACAGACTTCAGGTAAAGCAATGTTTTTTTAATATTTACCAGTCTGCCTGCGGTTATTTCTTCTATGGAAATTACATCTTTTGCCAGTTTATAAAGCAATGAATCGACATCGTTTGAAATATCAATCTCTATTTTCAACGGCTCCCTCGCCGGAATCTTGAATAAGATTTCATCAATGCGCCTCTCAATTGATGCAATCAGTTTTTTCTTTTTCGCAAAATCAATTCTAGAGCCGCTTTTTTCTATGAAATGGCATGCTCCGGTCTCACCAAGCGCACAGATTACCTTGCCGATTTTGTCTTTTAGAACTACGGCAAATAATTTCTTCATCCGTACAGGTGTAAACAGCACAACCACTTCCCAAATAATATGTTGTGCTTTATCGGATATAACTTCGCCTGCAAAATATCATGTACTTTTGAGAGAATTATTCCAGCATGTTTCTTGAATTAATCCAGCCCGTTGACTGCCTGTGCGATTTTACTTATGATTTTTACTGGCAACACGGGGGAAAGCGCCTTTTGCCTTCAGGTATTATCCCGCACCAGAAGGGCATGTCCTATACATACGAAGACCTTGTCTCGTGTTTGAAAAGGGGAGAGGATGTTCATATTAAGGGGAATGTTGGTCGCAGGCTTGGGAGCAGTCTCGGGGTTGATTTGAAATTCTTTGGTGGGACGGGCAGACCCGTTGATGTTGGCTCGATAATTGTGGACGGGGATGTTGATACGCGAATGGGCATCAGCATGGTTTCGGGGGCTATCTATGTAAATGGCAATGTCAAACAACCGATTGGCAATGTGATTGAAGTGAAGTCTGACCGGGCTGGTTATCGAAAGTTCAGGTCGATTACAAATTTACTCCATGAAGGGTTAAAGGATGAAATTCTTCCTCCCAATATCCTGAACGGAGATGAGCTGTTCCTTAAGGACGGTATAATCAGGGATACAATTGCAGCCAGGTTTGATGCTGATAAGACCGTTATTGTGGAAGGGGATGCGGGCATGAGCACAGGCATACTGATGAAGCGCGGGTTCGTGCGTGTGGAAGGCGATACGGGCATGAACACGGGCGTGCTTATGAGGGGAGGAATGATCATTGTAAGTAATACGGGAGAGTTTGCGGGCGCATACATGAAGGGAGGCACCCTGATAATAAGAGGAAAGGCCAAAGGTTACGTGGGCGCAAACATGAAAGACGGGGTGATTTTCTACAAGGGCGAAGCGATGCTGCCCGCCAGCGCGCCTGGTGAGAGCGATATAAGGATGCTGGTCAGGCTTCTTGATATAAGCAAGGTTGAGGCGATGATGTTCAGGAAATTTTTGCGATAAGCACAACTTTTAATTCGGTGTTTGCTTCAGTCCCCGACTTTCAACAAGGATTTTTCAGTATATTCTGATTTATCAGAAAAGTTTAAATATTCAGAATACAATGTAGTTTTCAAGGTGATAAAATGGCAAAAAAAGATGAAAACAAATCTTGCTGTGCCGATATTGGTTGCTGCAAGGTTGAGTCTGTAATAACTGTAGATGAAAGGGGGCAGATGGTGCTTCCCAAAGAGATCAGAGATAAAGCAAAAATCCATTCCGGTGATAAACTGGCTGTTGTAAACTGGGAAAAGGACGGCGAAGTGTGCTGTATCTCTTTAATCAAGGTCGAGAAGCTTGCAGAAATTGTAAAAGGTATGCTTGGCCCCGTGATGAAGGACATAATGGAGAAATAAAAGGAGGTATCTGAATGAAACAAAAGGAAATAAAGAAAGCAGTAAGGGAAAAATATGGCAGCATAGCCAGGGAAGAAGGCTCCTGCTGCGCTCCTTCAGCTTCCTGCTGCGGAAGTGCCAGTGTTGCAGGGGAGATCAGCAAAAGAATAGGATACGGTGATGAAGAACTAAGCTCAGTGCCTGAAGGCGCAAATCTCGGTCTCGGCTGCGGGAACCCCATAGCTCTTGCCTCGTTAAAAGAAGGGGAAATAGTGCTCGACTTCGGCTCAGGCGCCGGGTTTGACTGCTTCATTGCAGCCAACAGGGTGGGGAAAGGAGGAAAAGTCATAGGCGTGGATATGACGCCTGATATGATTGACAGGGCAAGGAACAATGCAAGGAAAGGGAATTATACAAACGTGGAGTTCAGGCTCGGGGAGATTGAGAATCTACCGGCGGCTGATAATTCAGTTGATGTTGTCATTTCAAACTGCGTCATCAACCTCGCACCCGATAAAAGCAGGGTTTTCAAAGAAGCATTCAGGGTGCTAAAGCCGGGCGGCAGGCTGATGATATCAGATATCGTGCTGTTAAAGGAACTTCCCGAATCCATCAGGGATTCCATCGAAGCATATATCGGCTGCGTTGCCGGTGCCGCAAAGAAAGATGAGTACTTAAAAACAATAAAAAATGCAGGCTTCAGAGATGTACAGGTGCTTGAAGAAACGAGTTTCCCGGTTGAGTTTTTGTCTAATGACCCGGTTGGGAAAGCAATTATTGAGAAATTCAAGATGCCGATAGATGAAGTTAAAGAAATCGGGAAGTCTGTCATTAGTATCAAGGTACAGGGAAGAAAATAGAATAACTGAGATTAAGCGAAGTTAAATATGGGTGTGTTATTTTGAAAGACGTAATTGAGATTATCAAAACAAGGCGAAGTGTACGGGATTATAAGGAAGATCCCGTACTCGATGAAGATATAAAATTCCTGATAGACTGTGCCAGATACGCCCCATCGGGTATGAATATGCAGCCATGGAGCTTTTTAGTGATACAAAACAAAGAAGTGATTAACAAGCTCTCTGAAGACGGTAAAAGGGCGATGATACCGCTTGCCGAAAAGATTGTAAATAATCCCAATAAAGCACCCGGTTTCATTTCTTTTCTCAAAACGGGCACCAACTTGTTCTACAATGCTCCTTTGCTTGTAATAATCCTTGGTAATAAGAAATCACTGACTGCCGATTGGGACTGCGCGATGGCTGCACAGAACATGATGCTGGCTGCCCATTCACGGGGTATCGGCAGCTGCTGGATAGGGTTTGCGATGCCTGCTCTCATGGATGAAAAGATATTGAAAGAGCTTGGCGCGCCCCCGGGCTATAAAGCGGTTGCTCCATTGATATTCGGACATCCTCAGGGTAGAACCGCAATCGCAATTCCAGAACGAAGAGAGCCTGAAGTTAAATGGTTGAGATAGAATTATGAACAAGGTTTTGAAAAATCCCACTGGAACAATAACAAACGAAATTCCAAAGAGAGGGTCATGCTGCAGTTCTTCGAGCAGTAGATCAGAGACAATATCGTTATTATCCGAGACTGCAATTCCTGCAATCAAATCCACATCTGGCGACATCACACCTGCTAATCGCCGGGATCATTTGATGGCACGCCTGGGAGTGAAACGCGAGCAGCATCTAATAGAACTCGGGCTTTATGCCATGGGAAAGCCCACAAAAGAGTCTCCTGTTTTTGTCAGCGCAAATTATACGCTAAGCTTTGATGCCTTAAGATCCGCATTGCATGGTAATGATTGCTATATCCTTGTGCTTGATACAAAGGGTATCAATGTCTGGTGTGCCGCAGGTAAGGGAACATTTGGAACTGATGAACTGGTACATCGGATCGAAGCTGTGGGACTTAATGATGTTGTCAACCACCGCACACTGATTGTTCCTCAACTGGGCGCAACAGGAGTTGATGCCAGGGAGGTCAGGAGACGCTCTGGATTCAAAGTCGAATTCGGTCCGGTAAGAGCATCCGACCTGCCGGAATATCTGAAAACACACCAGGCAACAGAAGAAATGCGCCGCGTGCGATTTACTCTCTCTGATAGGATTGTTCTCATACCTGTGGAGATGAAAAATTTCCTGCCCCCTGTGTTGATCGCATCAGTAATTTTAGCACTTACAGGAAACTACACCGCGGCAGTTGCTGCCATCGCAGCTACTTTCTCAGGATTAGTATTATTTCCAATCCTGCTGCCATGGATACCAACTACTGATTTCAGCACAAAGGGATTCATTATAGGAGGATTGGTTGCACTGCCATTTGCTTTTAATTCATTTTATGGCATGGATGAAACCATTTGGTTGCGCTATGGTTGGGCTCTGGCATATATGCTGGTCATGCCGCCAATAAGTGCTTTTCTGGCACTGAACTTCACAGGTTCTTCAACATTTACATCCGTAACCGGGGTCAAACGCGAGATATTTACATATATGACAAAAATAGCATGGATGTCCGGAATTGGCATTATCCTGGTAATTGTATTATCATCAATCAAAATATTGGGAGGAATTTGATATGTTTAATTCGTATGTTTCAAACACCCTGAAATACGATCCGGAATTGTGCATCAATTGCGGCATGTGCAGCACAGTATGTCCCCATGGTGTATTCAGTCCGAATGGAAAGACAGCCCGATTGGTAAATCCCAGGGCATGTATGGAATGTGGAGCCTGCCAGCTTAACTGCCCGACAAAAGCAATAAAAGTGGACAGCGGCGTTGGATGTGCGTCAGCAATGATGCTGGCTGCGGTCAAGGGACAAAAAGAGGTTACATGCGGGTGTGAAGGTTCATGTTAAAAATGAATTGCGTATAATGGTTCCGATGTATGAGACGTTTTTGCTGGCGAAAGTTGCCAAATATCTTAGCTTTCGAGATGCTTCGTCCGACATTTGCAAACAAAGGTTTCCCACAACCTTTATGCTTATAAATGTCGCCCCTTTCTCTTAAATATTATGTTGCTTCATTTTCTTTTATTCTGAATTTTACAATTTTCTTTACAATATCAAATGGGATCGGTTTATCTATTGGAAACTGTACAGAGCCCTTGGCTTGTTTGTATGGGGACAATTCTTTTTTAAAAGCAACAATTGCCGATGGAGTAGGGTAAAAACCGATATGATTTTTAAATGCTGCGAAATGCACTAAATTACCTTTTAATTTGAATGTGGGTATTCCGTAATTTATTGTCTCTTCAGCTTCAGGCGCCGACTCTTTAATAACTTGTCTGAGTTTTTCAAGAATATCCTGGATATTTTTGGGAAACATGGCGATGTACTCATCAATTGTTTTATATTGTTTTTCAGGTGTTGCCATATTATTCCCCCTCATTGTTATCCGGACTTCACTTATGGCATAACAATCGAAAATGGCTTCCCATCGCTGTGGCAAAGTATCTGTACTACGTGCCGGCCGGAGTATAAGCTTGGTACGACTCCCCCACCCGGGGTTGACCACTGGCCGGCCATATAAAAATTCGAAAGACCTGGAAGGGTCTTTTTAATCCGGGCATTGATTATTTCCGAAGACATCAGCCACCCCTCATAGGCTCCTTTATAGTTGCGGGTATAACGCCACCATGTATAAGGAGTGGCAACATCGATGATCTCCACTTGCGATGAGATTCCGGGAAAGCGCGCTTCAAGCCGTTCCAGCACTTGATCAGCCATTCGCTTTTTTTGCGCTTCGTAGCCCTGTCGGTCCTTTTGCAACTCGTTCCACCAGTCCCATTCAGTCTCGAACATTACCTGGACCACGGTCTTGCCCGGTGGAGCAAATCCTTCGCTGTAGTTGAAAATTCGTATCGTAATTCCATCAACAGCTTTACTGCCTGTTGTGAAGGGGTGCTCCAGTTTTATGATATTCAGACCTGGTTCACCTTTGAATTCACGGGCAACTCCGAAGCTTATCATAACGAGGGGACGGGTCAGCTTCCAGTTCTTGTAACGCTTCTCAATCTCCGCGTCCACATAACGCCCATCCAGCATCTCAAATATTGTGCTGTATCCGTCAGCGGCAGAGACCACGATATCTGCACGGTGCTCGCTGCCATCAGCAAGGCGCACGCCCACAGCCCGATCATTTTCCACAAGGATCTTCTCTACAGTAGCCCCGTAAGTCACCTGCCCGCCCAGGTTCCTGTAATGCTTTTCGATCGGAAGGACAAAATTGAGCGAACCCCCCTCCAGCAGGGCCAGCTGCCCGTCTGCCAGCAGTCCAAGGAGCATAAGGATGAACCAGACTGGCACTTCTGGCAGGAACATGTTCTCGAAGATATAGCGCAGCCAGGGATCATGAATAGCTTTCCCGTAATCTGCGGCGGATTTGGCATATCTGCCGGTGAAGTATTTGAAAAACCGGCGCATCTTCCACATCTGCCTGAGCTTATCCGGGAAGCCCAAAAGCTCCTGAGGCTGGCTCATGCCCATATCCCCCATATCTGTTCCCTGCATGACCCTGGCGCCGGCGATCAGGTCATCGATGATTTGTGAATCGGCAGGCGAGATTGCTTTTAAATCCTTTGCCAGGAGGTCTAAATCCCGGGTGATATGAACGCTGCGCCCGCTGGCCTCATCAATAAAACGACAGTAGGAGGTCATGTCAAGGAAACGATTGGATTGAGCTGTGCCCAGTTCGCGATACAATTCATAGATCGATTGACCTGGCTTGTGGCACATCAGGAAATGAATGCCGCCATCGATTATGTAGCCTCTGCGTTTCCAGCAGGTGGCCACTCCGCCCGGCGTGGCATGGTGCTCGAAGATATGTGTTTGATAACCGTTCATCTGTGAGTAGCAGCCTGTGGAAAGACCCGCGAGGCCAGCCCCGATGATAATAATAGATTTACCAGTCATTTTTCTCCCTCCTGTTTCAGCCACGGTACACCTTTCCTTCATCACCGTCAACCGTGAGCTGTTCTCCATCTGTCAAAGCCTTCATCACTCCCGGCACATTGACCACTGCCGGGATGCCATATTCCCTTGCTACGATCGCTCCGTGGGATAGATAACCTCCCACTTCCATTACCACAGCTTTTGCTCTCAGGAACATCGGCGTCCATCCCGGGTCTGTGGACGGGGCGACCAGAACATCGCCTGCCAGCAACTTGCTGTTTTCCCTGGGATGCCGGATCAACCGCGCTGACCCTGAAGCGCTGCCTGCAGCCACACCAAGCCCTGAAAGCACCGTACCATGGGCTTGCTGATGTTGGGTCTGCGGCTGGGGTACTTCATCGATGATAACATCAGGCGGTTCGAGTTCAGATAACTCCTCTCGGATCCGTTTTCGATCTTCAACTAGTATCTTTAAACCGGTTCCGTCCCAGTGACCTGCCAGGATATCGATAATTTCCGGCAAAGCACAGTGATATACATCGGTCTTTTCATTCAATATTCCTTTTTCCACAAGACGGCGACCGATATCCTGCAAAACCAGGCGCGAAGATTCAGAAGGCTTCACGAGAACAGACCTGGCCATTTCTCTCATTTCTGCACCCTTTCTGGCCTGCTTAACACAGATACTGATCTTTATCCGCTGAAAACTCCATTTTAGTTTTTCTTCAATTTCTTTTTCAACCGCCTTTCGTTTTTCGGTCTGGGCTTTTCTAAAATCGGCATATCCGGGGGACAACAATTCTGCACGAACATTCTCAAGTAAATAACCAGGATCCTCCCGCCATCTGGGATTTATTAAATCGCTTTCATAAATCCCGCGGTGACCATAATCTTTCAGGAACTCTTCAAATTCGATCATGAATTGTGAGCCTTCGGGAATTTCATTCCGGAATGCCGCAGGATCAAAGTGCCCGGCCATAAAGTACTTTCGTGCAGCATCGTCTCTTTGCGCTGTCTGTGCCAGCTCCATTAACCTGTAACCGTGTTGCGCGCTGGTCATCTTTTCTGAAGTTCCTGCAAGCATTCCATTGGCAAGGGAATAACCGCGGCCGGGAAAATCCGCATCCAGTGTCCTAGCAAGCATCTCTATGTAAACTGAGGCCGAAGAGCCAAGGGTCATGTATGACGGCCCGAATTCCACATATTTTTTCCTCATATCCGAAAGAAGCGAGATGAGTTCATTTTCATTCATGCCGCGCAAGTTCAATTGATTCCAGCTATCCGCCTTTTCCCGGATATCTTTAAATATTTTTTCGGCAGCGCCCTGGATACGCAAGATATTGATAAAATAATAAAGCTGCCGCAGGACTCGATTGACTCCTTTCAGTCCGCTCAAGGGATTTCCGGCAGGAACTTTGATTTCAGGCTGGTGACCGCCGAAAAATTCATTGGTTTTTCCGGGCATGAATCCCATTGAATCGTAGAAACCCCATTGAACCGCCGAAAGATTGAAATATCCCCGCCCTTTGTAAAGCCTGACCCAGTTTATACCGGGAGGCACATGATAACCTGCAGCCTGAAGGTTCGCGCTCATCATCCTGGGAAGCATGCAGCTTGCAAGGTTCCATGTAATAGTCGACTGGACCTGCGGCATTACGTCCTTTAAGTTTGCGTTTGACCAGATGACAGGCTGGCCTGCTATTTCAGGGAAGCTCGGTTCACGAAGGTTGGTCACGGGTCTAGCCTGGAGAACAAATAATCTGTTACCGTCAAATGCCCATTCCATATCCTGATGAGCAATACCAGAACCAAGAGCCTCATACACGCGAAGGGTAAGCAAACCCAGTTCAGTAATCCTGCTGTCATCAATGACCTGTTTATTGGTGCTATCGCCCGGGCTCACAAGTTCAGTACCATTTCCGGATTTTGACCTTGTGCATTGCTTCTTACTTCCGATTTTCTTCGTGAGAATCTTCGGAAGCAGGATTCTTGAATCTAGCAGATACTCATCCGGCTCCACAGATCCGCTGACTACCGACTCTCCCAGACCGAAATTCGCACTGATAGTGATCCTGTCGCGCCTGCCTGTACGCGGGTCGCAGCTAAAAGCCACACCGGCTGCCGCCGCGGGTATAAGTTCCATTATCACCACAGCCGCAGCGACCTTATCATCGTCAAATCCCATTTTGCGCCTGTAGGCAACAGCACGGGGTGTCCAGAGGGAAGCATAGCAGTCCTTTATTGCTTTTACGATATTCGAAAGCCCCCTGATATTCAGGAATGACTCATGGACTCCGGCAAATGATGCCGTTGCAGAATCTTCAGCTGTTGCAGATGACCGGACTGCCACGGGTTTATCAGCCAGTTTCAGGAACGTAAGCTGTTTTGAGAGTTCCCGTATACATATTTCTGGTACCTGCCCATCGCTGATTTTTTTCCTTATTTCTGTCAATATTTTTTCAATAGCCGGATCCAGTACAGCCTCTGCTTTAATTGAAGCAATAGCATTAATGGAATCCTGCAAACCATTAAACTCCAGAAAATCCCTGTAAACCTTTGAAGTTAAGACTCCGCCTGCTGGAACTTGAAAACCATACCTGTGCAGCCGGGCCAGGTTGTGGCCTTTGCCGCCCACCTGTGCTGCTGTAGAATTGAAAGCTTCATCCCAGTTCAGGAAATATTGTTCTCTCATTTATTTAACCCCCATTTTGCTCCATATCCTTCGTTCTTTATTTTCTCCCTCAGTTGGATAATCCCGTATAACAATGCCTCAGGTCTTGGAGGACAGCCCGGGATATACACATCTACAGGTATAATTAAATCCACACCCCTCAAGACAGAATACGATTCGCGGTATGGCCCTCCCGTGTTGGCGCAGCTTCCTACCGAAATGACCCATTTCGGTTCGGGCATCATTTCATAAAGTTTTTTCAGTCTCGGCGCCATTTTTTTGGTTACGGTGCCCGCCACAAACATCACATCTGCATGCCTTGGACTTGGTCTAGCGATCTCCATACCGAAACGTGCAAAATCATAATGTGGCATACCAATAGCCATATATTCGAAAGCGCAGCACGCAAGACCAAAAAATAAGGGCCACAAAGAACTCAAACGCGCATAGTTCATTATCTGGTCGACCGTCGCAAAAATTATATTTCCTTCTCGTTCTCTTGCAGCAGCAACTGTGTTAACAAGCCCTGTATCTTCCAGTTTCTCAAGCGCAGTCTCTGGTTTTTTGTGAGCAGTTTTAATTCTTGTAGTCTCTATTATTACTTGATTCGCTCTAAATTTCCCCTCTCTTTCTGGCTCATCCTGGATCAGATTGATTCTTTCCCGCATGGTCTTAACTCCCGATACCATCAAATACCATGTCGATTTTTCCTGATATATCTTCTGAAAAGGAATAATCGACCTGTGACCATAACCATTCCACCAGGGAATGAAAATAGATAGCTGAAATGATTTCAGCAGCTTTCTTTGCATCAATAGTGCTTTTCACATCTTCTTTTCTTACACCCTCTTCAATCAGACTGTGAAGGATGTTACTGAGACCACGACTTCTCCTTTCCTGTCCGGATCCATAATGTCTCATATACTCAAAGACAAACATTTTTGTCAGTTCTTTGTCTTTTTCATTGGTCTTTGCAACGAAAACAAGGACATTTTTTATCTTTTCCCTTGTCGAAATACCTTTTAATGTTTCATTTTTTATCTGGCTATAGGTCAATTCTTCCTTCTGTTGTGCGAAGTAAAGGAGAAGTGCAGTTTTACTCGGAAAATAATTAAAAAAAGTGCCCTTTCCTATTCCTGCTTCTTTTACAATATCATCAATAGTCGTATTTTCGATGCCATTTTCCTTAAATAATCTTCCGGATACCTCGAAGATCTTATTTCTCGTCTCTATTTTCTTTTTCTCACGCAGGGACATGTTGCTCTCTCCTTGATAAATAATGACTATAGTCATTTATGACCATGGTCGTATTTAAGAATTTCGGTGGCTTGATAGGCAATTAAAACTACAGAATGATTTGATTATGAAAGGTTGGATTTACTCTTTTTCTGTTCCAATCTCGTATTTTTAGTGAAGATTTTCATAAACAAGTGTAACTTTTTGTTTCCCAGTAGTACTGGAAGAGCTTTTTGCACCACTCTCTGAATCGGTCATCATAGCCGAAGATGGCAGTGTTGTGATCAATCTTTCCATCAGGCCCAGGTAGTTCGAGCAGAGAAAATTTATCGCTTACGATTACTGATATTTTAATCTCGTCCGCTACTTTATTCTCTATCTTTTTCCTGTTTTTTTCGCTAAGTGGCGAAGTGGTACATAGGTTTTTTGGAAGTATTACCCTGATTTCCAATCCCTCTTCCAATTTCTTTTCGATATTGGGCAGATGGTGCCTGGGAAAATCATCTGACATGTACCACATGTAGCTCTTTATACCATCGCCCAATTTTTCATGGGTATTTAAAATATTATAGACACCTGTTATTATCTCTCCTTTAGAGAGGGCATCTATTTGTCTTATAAGACCGGGTGGAATCGGTGCAGTATCATGTTCAAGGAAGTATCCTGATTTCTCTGAAATGAAGCTTAAGTCTGATATGCTGGATAAAACCAGTTTCCCG
Organism: Candidatus Methanoperedens sp.; assembly: GCA_049303315.1. GTDB lineage: Archaea > Halobacteriota > Methanosarcinia > Methanosarcinales > Methanoperedenaceae > Methanoperedens. Next base: position 72,952 of record JBAQMZ010000013.1, on the reverse strand, counting down.
AAGAGTGTATTATAATATCTCCCGTCCCCTTTTTTCTCAATTAGCCGGGCTTCTGTTAATCTTGATAATTGTCTTGATGCTTCTGTCGAGTTCATGTCAACTTCTTTGATCAGGTTGGTGAATGTCATCGGTTTTTCATCAAGGGTTTGGAGTATACCAAGCCTGTTTTCTGAAGACAGTTCCGTAAATAGCTCGTAGACTTTCATCGTTTTTCCTGATTACATTTGTGTAACCTTTGTTATAAGCTTGTTGCTAACTCTACATTCGTGCCAGACTTTATTTAAGCATTTCCAATTCCATTTTTCCCCTGGTGACAAAAAAATGGTCGTACACGAAATTGCATTCTATGTGACCTTGAAGCCAAACATGATAAAAGACCTCAAAATCAGATGCGACTACAAGGAGGAATTTGAGTTCGGAGGAACACTGGAAGCCGATGAGATTACGATGGTCGAAGGCGAAATCCTGAGGGTTGCGGGCAAATTCGGTGTAATCGACTTGGGCATTTCAATGTCTGAATTGAAAAATATCGTAAAAAAAAGAGGTGAAAATAAATGAACAAACTACACTTAAGCGCCCGGATGAAGATCCGGGAGGGAAAGTTAGAGGGATTCAAGCAGCAAGCTGCAGAAATCATAAGACAGACGAAAGAGAAGGACACGGGAACGCTCCAGTACGACTGGTTCCTCAGCAGCGACCGGACAGAGTGTGAAATTCGCGAGGTCTATGATAGCTCGGAGGCTCTGGCAGAGCATAAGCACAACCTTCGCAAAGCTCTAAAAAAACTCTTTGAGGAATTCGCCTATGATCATAATGTTGTCGTGTATGGCGACCCGTCGCCACAGCTTCTGGAAGGGGCGAGGACCATGATGCCGGATGTTGAAATAAAGGTATATTCCTTCCTTCAAGGACTTGAGTTAGGGCGAGAAGCTCACAGAAACGTAGAGGGTGATTTGCCATGAAACAGCCATTATTGACTATGGTTGCAGTGTTTGCACTCATATTCATGATTGCTCCTGCTAACGCTGAACTTGAAATCGTTCTGGATCAGCTCTCACCCCAGCCCGTTGAACCGGGGCAGGATTTAACGTTGTCAGTCAGGATTGAAAATGAATTTAGCGATATAGATAATGTAATACTTGAGATTCTTCCTGACTCGCCAATTAAACTCAAAAATGAAAATGACCGCATTATCGATGAGGGCAGGATTATCAAATATGGCGCTGTAGCTGAAACCTATCTGCTGCATGTCGATCCTCTCGCAGCTTCCGGTTCATACGATATTGAATTCAGGGCACGCTGGTTTAGCAATGACATGTTCCGTGAAACCAACAAAACCTTCAAGGTAATGGTACGAGGAGCACCTCAACTCATGATTTCTAACATCACGATAAATCCTGAGCGCATAAGCCCGAAGGATAAATTTGATATTACGTTTTCAGTCTCAAATGATGGAACCGGTACGGCACGAGATGTACAGGTAAGCGCTGTCACGAGCGGCCTGCCTTTCGTACCTGTGGATGCTGATACAAAGAATGTAAAGAGACTCAATCCGGGGGAATCCATTCAAATGAGCTACGCTATCCAGGTTAAAGACAAGACCGAAATTTCATCGTATTCAATCCCCATCAGAATGGATTATAAGGATGAGAACGGGGAAAACATAAGTTCGAAAAGTTTCGCAGGCGTCAGGGTCCTTGGTAAGGCAGAACTTGCGATTTCATATTTAAAAATCGAACCGCAAAATCCGGTAAAAGGTGACCTTGTCACTGTGAATATGCGCATTGAAAATTCAGGAACCGGTGAAGCGAAATCCGTGAAAGTCAGCCTTGACGTCCCGTTTGAAGGAACAAGAACCGCTTTCCTTGGTAAGATCAAACCCGATGACGATGCGCCAGGCGTTTTTACCTTCTACGCAGAGAAGAGTGGCGATATTCCTTATTCCGCTAATATCGAATTCGAAGACGATCTCGGTGTCCGGACTGTCACTGAACCATTGAACCTCTATGTGCGCACCCCGAATAAAAATGGCATGGCGGCACCGGTTATTGTGACTCTGCCGATAATAGCGGGAGGAATATATTATCTTCACCGCAGGAAAAAACCAGATAATACTAAATGAAGAGGTTATATGTTCAATAACGTTAAGCTGTCGTTGTTTCTGGCATCCAGGTCAATGATTAAAGGAAATAAAAGCACACTGCTTTTAATAATATTTATAATGTCCTTGATCTTTGTAAATTTAGTATTTATAGGTTCCATTTTTCTTGGAGTGACGGAGGCAACTAACAAACAGGTAATCAACTCGCTGTATAGCAATGTAGTGATCGAACCCAAAAAGGATGAAAAATATATAAGCGATGTCTATTCCCTGGAACAGAAAATAAAAGGCGTTCCTGGTATAGTGGGCATCTCAGCGCAATATGTAACGGGCGTGACACTTTCATATAAGGATAAACATGGAACCTGGACTGTGCGCGCCGTCAATCCGGATGACGAGATGAAAGTGACTACGAATCACAAATATCTAATCGCCGGCAATTACCTGAGCAAGCTCGACGAGAACGAGATCTTACTTGGAAAAGAGATTGCAGGAGGGTATGGCGGTGATCTTGACTATAGTTCACTTGGGGTTAAAGTTGGTGATAGCATAGATGTGCTGTTCGATAATGGCGTTAAAAAGAGCTTCAAGGTAAAGGGAATTTTTGATGCGAATTTCATTCAAACCAATACGATGGCATACATCAGCCAGAAAGACATGGAATCCGTAGTCGGCCTGGAAGACAAAGCTTCACAAATACTGGTCAAGACCAGAGATAATGGAAATGAAGACCGGTACATAAAACAGTTGTTAGAGATGGGTATTAAAGAAAAAATAAAACCATGGACAGTATATGCCGGAATGGTAAAAAACATAACAAACAGCTTTAATATGATCGCAATGATGATAACTGCAATCGGCTTGTTTGTTGCGGTCATTACTATTTTTATAATAGTCTATACCAATACTATCAGCAAGCGAAAGCAGATAGGGATTTTGCGGGCTGTCGGAATAGAAGAATCCATAATAATACAATCGTATATCTTCCAGGCATTGTTCATTGTGATAAGTGGTGTATTTATCGGCTTGATAATAATATTTTTTGCCATAAAACCATATTTCATTGAGCATCCTTTGAAATTCCCTATCGGACTGGCTTCATTAATGATCCTTCCTGAAAAAGTTTCGATGAATATAATAAGCCTGATAATAGCTGCGATCGCTGCCGGGTTTATACCTTCATGGATGGCAGTCCGCAAGACGATAATAGATACAATATGGGGTGATTAAAATGACAGGTGTTACCGAATCCATTCTGGAAATAAAGGGACTTTCCAGGATTTATGGCATGGGAGAAGTGAAAGTGAAGGCGCTGAATAAAGTCTCATTCGAAATTTCGCGAGGGGATTTTGTAGCTATTATGGGCAAGAGCGGAAGCGGCAAATCAACACTGCTGCACCAGCTCGGATTGCTCGATGCACCTACGTCCGGAGAGATCATTTTCGGTGGAAAGAACATTTCAGGGCTGCCTGAATCCCAGAAGGCGAAATTCCGTCTGTCAAAATTCGGTTACGTCTTTCAGGAGTATGCACTTCTGCCTGAGCTTACTGCACTTGAAAATGTCTATCTGCCTGCAATGGCGCTCGGCAGAAAGAGGGACGAGTATATAAAAACCGGGACTATCGTATTGGGACAGGTCGGACTTGGCACAAGGCTGCATCACCGCCCCCGTGAGCTGTCAGGAGGAGAACAGCAGCGTGTTGCGATTGCAAGAGCACTGATAAACAAACCAGATATACTATTTGCGGATGAGCCGACGGCAAATCTTGATAGTACCTCTTCAAAACAGATAATTGAGCTATTTCAGAAATTAAATAAGGAGACCGGGCTCACGATTCTGATGGTAACGCATGAACCCGATGATATGAAGTATGTGAGCACGGTGGTCTGGCTCAAGGATGGAGAACTTGCAGAGCGGGAGACGTCATAAAAGTTTGGAAAACTTCTCTAAGATTTCAAAATATAATGGGGGTAATATCAATCAGGAAACTTTAAAGATTCTTCGTCTTCTTTAATCTGTTTTTGAACACTAACTGCTTTTATCGTAATTTCATCGACATAACCATTCATTATTTGCATCTGCATTATGCTTTCAAAATCTGGTTCCAAATTTAATAAACAAATATTAACGTGCAGTAAAGAAATTGCTGTAATTTGTATTGGATCTGCCAAACCATAATTGCTTGCACCAGCAAGTAATATTTTGCTTTGGTAATCATCCATCAAGCCCAAACGATAAAAGCCTTTTGCACCACTATGAACGGAATCTGATGCAGAATTATAATGTGGACGAAATTTATCTAGTTTTACAAGCTCTTCTAAAGCTTTGAAGTTCCTATCTTTTAATACAGAACTTGGAATCCATCCATACTCTTTCTGAAACTGATCATTATATTTTTTGCAAAGTTCATCCATTTTTCTTTTTATTTTATTAAATTCTCTTATTCCTAGCGGAGAATAACCCAATTTCTTATAATGGGTTCTGTAATCTTTGGCTTCCTTGAATTTTCTTACAATTTCATGCTCTAAATATCTTTTAGAAACTTCATTATTATTATTTTTTAAGAAAAAAGAGATTACTGCAAGCTCATATAAACTTCTCCATCTAGCATTAGCGCCATCTGCATAACCTGATTTCAGCAAAATTAAAATTTCATTAGAAATTTGTAATGCTCTTGTATGAGTTTTTATAAGAGCTTCCCTTTTGAAGTTATTTGTATTATCGGTTGTTTTACTTAGTTTATTTTTTTGCTCTTCTCCTGATTCAAGAGAAACTCTAATTAGACATTCTAAAATGTCTAAAGGTTTTTTCCATCTTTCATATAATCGCCTTTCAAACCCTTTTTGATATTTTCTTTGATCATAAAGCATTTTTTTGCTATTTTTGTTAAGTGCTTTCAAAATTTGTTGAGATACTTTTGGGAGAATTTGTTTAGCAACAACCTTTAATATTTTGTCTAATTTCTTACCGATCGGTAGGCATTTTTCTCTTTGAACATACGCTTCTAGAATTGTAGTTATAATAAAGGTATTAAAGTTTGTGTCAGATTTTCCAGATTTTTTAATTTCAGCTACTTTGTTCTTCAAATATTCTTTTGTCTTCCCAACTTCTTTTTCAATTTCAGAAATTATTTTTTGAAATTCAGGAAAGTCATTTTGTATTTTTAATTTGAAATTATTGTAATACGTTTCATCAATTTTCTTATTTTTTAAAGATGAAGTTAATGCTAATTTTGCATATTTCTGTGTATTTTTATATTTTCTTTTAATTTTACCTATTTTGCCTCTTGGCAAGTTGTAATCTTTGATGTTCGTTTGGTTCAAATTAATAAAAAAATTATTGATTAAATTTCCATAGAATAATGATTCAAATACATTCAGAAAATAATTTTGTAGAATTGTTGATTTACTATAGTTGCCAAGAAATTCCCTAATTTGCATATCGACTTTATCAAACTCTTTGTGAAATTCGCTACCCATATTATCACAAGCATTATTGTATAGCTAAATTATTTTATTTTCGAATCCCAATATCCTCCGTCTTCCTTAAATAAGCAATTCAACACGTTCACAAATAGTATGTTTATGAATTAGCCATTTTTGTTTTTGATGATTATTTGTGCCTGAATTTCAGCATTCGTGGAGGATTTTTGGTTTCTTACTTCCGATAAGAGCATGAGAATACTTATCGTTTTCAGTGACTACCTAGGGCTAAGACCATGAGTTTTATTGTGATTTTTTTTATTCAATTTCCTTTTCTTAAAACCACATCACTCTTGCTCTTCTTGCAACATGCACCAGTCCCAGCATCACAGGCACTTCAATCAGCGGCCCAACGACGGCAGCAAATGCCTCGCCTGAACCAATCCCGAACACTGCGATAGCTACCGCAATTGCAAGCTCAAAATTGTTGCTTGCAGCGGTAAATGCAAGCGTCGTGGATTGCTCATAGGAAAATCCCAGCCTGTATGACATGAAAAAGGACAGGGCGAACATTATAGAGAAATAGGCAAGCAGCGGGATAGCTATTCTGAAAACATCTAACGGCAGCTCGACGAGTTTTCCGCCTTTTAATGAGAACATAACAACAATGGTAAATAGCAGTCCTATAAGCGCTGTCGGGCCGAGTTTTTTCATGAACACGTCATCATACCACGTTATCCCTTTCTTTTTCAGCAGAACTGACCGCGTTATTATGCCTGCAACGAATGGAATACCAAGATAGATGAAAACTGCCTTTGCTACCTGCCACACGGATATATTTACGATTGCTCCGGCTCCCGCGCCGCCTATCCATGTGGATAATACGGTGATAAATACATACGCGAGCACCGAATAAAGCGCCACCTGGAATAGGGAATTCATAGCAACAAGCACGGCGCAAAGGTCGTTATCCCCGCCTGCCATCTGGTTCCAGACAAGAACCATGGCGATACAGCGGGCAAGACCTATCAGTATCAATCCAATACGGTATTCGGGCATGTCCGGGAGGAAGAGCCATGCGAGAGCAAACATGAGTATGGGACCTATTATCCAGTTCTGGACGATTGATACGCTCAGGGCTTTCCCCTGCCCCTTCATTTTTGAGAGTTCCTCGTATTTCACGCCTGCAAGAGGCGGGTACATCATCCATATAAGCCCGATAGCGATAGGAAGCGAGACCTGTTCGATGCGGACAGCGTCAAGTATGGCGGCTATCTCAGGATAGACAGCGCCAGTAATTATACCAACTGCCATGGCGAGAAGAATCCAGAAAGTCAGATATCTGCTAATCCACGAGAGTTTTGATTCCATTGTTGTCGCTTATAGAACTTTGTCAAATAAAACCTTACAATCCGATTCAAAAAAAGTTGAACAATTATAACTAAATATTTCCAAAAGTCTCAAGAGCCCGCATCCCTTCTTCAGAAAGAGAATAAAAAGCAAAACGAGAGCGGTTTTTTACACATATCATACCATATTTTTTTAACAATCCCAGATGATAGGAAATAGCCGATTTTCGAGCTTTTAGCTTTCTTGCAATCTCATCCATACAGTGCTCACGCTGCTCAAGCATCAATAAGATCTCCACCCTATTGGAATTCGAAATAATTCTCAGTTTCCTGGCGATTTCCTTTGAGGTATTTTTTAAATATTTATGCTCTTTTTCCAGTTTCAAAAGCCAATCTTTTCGAAGTTTTTCATCACCGGGGCAGCATAATTCCGCTGGTTTGGATTTGCATAGACATTTATTCTTCATATTTCCTGCATATAAGTTATTTTACTTAGTTATAATTCTTTAAGTATCTGCTTTTGGGCTGCCATGGCAAGTATGGAATTGACAAGTTTCTTTCCCTCTTCTATATCATTAACTTCTCTGATAGTAACTTTGCCGCTCGCAAAAAAATTGACCTCGCGCCTCCCAAAGCGTACTAATACGACGCCAAGGCTTTCGGAATAACGTGCACCCAGTGTTTCTGCAAGCTCTTTCAGGTCAGGAGGGCTATCCAGATAAGCGATAATCCGGAGTTTCCATGGGTCTGAAAGGCAGGGAAGCACCTGTTCGATTCGTTTGACAAACATTTTCTACATTAAATCTGGAGTTTGAATTCAATATTGCAGCAATTTAATCTGTCAGTTAAATGTATAAGGATATACCACCGATATCAAGAAAAACTGAATCATGAAAAGCAAATATTATTTACCAATCAAATTTTCCTTAATTAATCTGATTATGTTAACTGCATTATCATTCAGTTTATAATATTTATGCTTGGAACGATAGTAGGAGTCTATTATTTTGAATCTTTTTAATATACCCAGATTAGATGAAACCAGATTTTGTCTTTCATTTAAAATATAAATTATTTCACAAACACAGTGGTCCCTGTTTAAAAGCAGCAAAGTTATTTTTAATCTTGACGGATTACCCAGAAGTTTTAATGTTGTGTTTGTTTCATAAAATTTATTTGATTCCAACAAATCCTTTTCCACTTGAAGTTCAGTTTCCCAATCACTTTTGATTGCACAATCTGCCGGGCAGCACCGAACCTGTCGCATGATAAACAGAGTTCCTTTGTATGATAAATACTTTTGTAATATTTTCTGGATTTTTAGGTTTTTAATATAAAAGGTTATCGTTTTATTACAATTTTTTTTGATACTTGATTTTCTGGTTTATATAGGCGTTTCAATGTGAAGGTGTTCATACGGTTGACTTCAAAAAAAAAACGGGTGGTAGAAGATAACCGCGTTAACATTAAAAATGGTGGTTAAAATGAGCAAAAATTTAATATTAGTTACTACGGGGAATCGAATTTGTCGAGAAGAACGATGTAAGTCCAGGCGGGTGTGTGGGTATGAGTGCCAGAATATTTGAGCATGTGTCTTGTGATGGAGGCTACTCCTTTACCTGCCAGAAGATTCAATGGCAAAAGGGCTTTATTGGTCCTTGGTATTTTCCTTACATTCTTTGGCATAGCCGCTACGACCAAAGAGATTCTGGGCTGTATTACTCTACCGCTGGGCGGTATCCTGTATTTATTAGGCACTACAACTTCGATATTCAGCCCCATCATCGAAATAAGCAAATATTTGATAATGGCGGGGGTATTTATCACAGTAACAGCCCTGATATTTCTCATTCCGACAAAAGAAGAATTCAATAAAGATATCGGACGTATTCACTTCTCAAAGTGGAAGACCTGGAGAACACGAAGAACGTTTTTCCAGCTTTTTGTTTATGGCATAATTATTTTCCATATCTTGCTGGTCGCCTCAGGGAAATCCAGCATACCCAGTATCTGCCCGCAGTCATTTACCGACTTGACGCTCACCGGTTCATTCGGAATTCCATTTCTGTTCTGGATTGCGGTTTTTTTATTAGTGTTAATCTTCGGAAGGGCTCTATGCAGCTGGGTATGCGTTTATACCCCCGTCCAGGAGCAGTCGGCACTCCTTCTTACAGCCGCAGGAAAGAATCCAAACAACAAGAAGTTTAATCACAGGAAGTTAATCTATGTCATCACTGCTATTTTCTGGGGTGGCATCATCTTCAATGTTATCAGGAATCTTGATAAATTGAACTTCAAAATGGGCAATGGACTGGATGTCGGGCCTCTGTGGTTATTCTTTGCCGGTATTGTAACAATGTTTCCTATTACGGTATTCCTTACCCACTACTTTGGGAACAGGTCTTTTTGCAAATATCTTTGCCCGCTCGGAGGACTGATGAGCGTTTACTCCAAGTTCGGTTTATTAAAGATAAAAATGGATAAAGAAAAATGCACTGATTGTAAGAGATGCGATAAAAACTGCCAGATGGGGGTAGATATAGAAAAGTACAGGACAAATGGGGGCACGAGTATCAAAGATAGCAATTGTATTGTCTGCGGTGACTGTATTGACTCATGTCCTTCAAGAGCATTGAAATTCGGGATTGGGGGATAAACAAACCTCCTATTTCAATTTGTTTTGATATTCAGTTATATGGTTAAAATAACTTAAAAACCAATAAAATTCGCAGGAATAGCATAGAACAGATAATTCAGAAAATCAATGATCGAGGCGTGAAATTATGGAGAAAAATATAGGAAGCATTGATAGAGCAATAAGGATAATAGTTGGTATTGTGTTGATTGCACTTGGGATATTTAATATCATTCCATATGCAGTATACGCTGCCATATTTGGTGCATTTATTCTAATGACTGGCATAGTAGGATTTTGCATCCTGTATGTGCCACTCGGTATTCATAAGAGCAAGTAAAAAAAGTTTACTGAGGAGATAAAAAAGGAGTGCTGCATTTCAAAAAGAGACGAAACGAAACGCGACGAATCCATAGAAAAAACAAAACATGAGTGCAATCAAAAGATAAAGTATTACCGCTATTGATGTTGCGGATGTAACCCGTGGGTCGTATCTTGCTTAAAATTTTGGATTGAAGGATGTAACAAATCCCAATTTCAATTTGTTTTGATATTGAGTTCAATAGTTCATAATGATTAAGAATCATGATAAAATAATCCGAAAGGAGGCAAATATGAATTATGAAACAATCAAGATCGAAAAAGTAGAAAAAACCTGTCCCGCATGTGAAGAATACGCAGAGAAGCACTCCACAAACCCGCCCAGGATAGCAGTTATGGCATGCGAGGGAGCATGCGCAAAAGGCGAGGTTGCGCGACTGGCGGCAAACCTCGTAGCCCACCGGCTTGCCCGTGAAAACACAGTACGCATCTGTCTTGGCGGCGCCTTTACAAAGGATACAGGGCAAAGAAATCTGGTCAGGAGGGCGAACAAAACGATTGCCATAGAAGGATGCTTTATATCATGCTCTTCAAGGATGATGAAAGGTGTATTGGCCGACCTTTGCCCTGAAATAGTTCAGGCAGATACGCTCTATGAAACTTCTCTCCCATTCGGGATAGATGAGGTATCAGAGGAAGAACTCAGGGAATGCGCCCGTACTGTGGCTGAGACTGTAGTGGCAGAGCATGTCAAAAACAGTGCGTCAACTGATGAAAAGGCATCAAGGAAAGAATCTACGTGCAGTTCTTCTAAAAGCAAAAATTCAACTTGCTGTGGGAAATAATGAACTATTGAATATACCTTAAAAAATAGGTTCTCCCACAGCTTTATCTGCGGGAGAACATTTGAATCAATTTGCTTTATTTAAGAGCCAGAACCTTTGTCTTTAACTTATTCGCAATATCGTCTCCAAGTGTTAACTTTGAGCTTATTTGAACCCATTTTGCCAGTTCCTCAATATCCGAATTCGTGAGTCTTGCAGGCTCTTTATTGAGATGGAACTTGCATTGTCTCTCCAGGAAAGGAAGGGCTGACGGACCCATATCCTCAGCCAATATCTTAATGACCTGATCACTTATTGCCATTCTTGATCACCCTTTTGGAGCGCTTTCTTCTTTGCTCATAGCTTCCATCACTTTAAAGGCATTTATCATGCGTTTGAAAGACTCTGCCAGGTCTCCAATCTCATCAGAAGATGACACTTCGACCTTCTCTGTCATGTCCCCTTTACTAACCTTGTTGGCAACATTGGTAAGTTGCTTTACCGGGTCGGTTATCTTCTTGGCCACTACGAACGAAACAACAAGAGCGATCAATAACGATAGCACAATTGCATAGATTGTTACACTGGTCGTTCGATTTCCGCTCTCCTGTGCCACTTTAAGGGATGATGACGTCTCTTCCTGGGTCTTGTCAACGAAAGTACCAAGCTTGAGGTTCAGCGCATCTACTCTCGCTTCCAGGAAATGCATGTCCTGTTTAAGATGTTTTTCCTGTATACTTGCGTCTTTATCCGGATTGTTCACCCTTGAAACCACCCCGTCTGATGCTTCCATTGCAAGGTTTTCAATTCTTTCTATCTCGCCAAGCTCCTTTATTGCGGCTTCGTCTTTCATGATATTCTTAAGGTTATCCCTGTTCTGTGCCATGGCATCTTTTCCTTCATCAATCAGTTGCTTGCCCATTGCCTGGCTGCCCTGAGAATAAAGGTAAGTTCCAACCTGCACTTTTCCAGCCCCTCTCTCATAATTGGTTGCATACTGGTTTATTGCGAAGTCGCTGCCGACCTGTGTATTCACAGTCTCTATTACTTTCAGGTTTGAAATGACTGTAGCTCCTGCTATTGAGAATAACAGGACAAGCAGTATGAATCCGCTCATTAATTTATACATTATTTTCATTGTTTATCGCCTCACGTTACAGGAATGAATCCTTCTTTCTGGACAATGCTCTGTCCCTGTCCGCTTAAAATGAAACTTATAAATTCTCTTTTAAGTCCATTGGGCGCCCCATCGGTTATCATATACATCTTTCTTGACAGCAAGTATGATGTATCAAGGATTGTTTTCTGTGTTGGGGCTACGCCGTTAACCTTCACGGTCTTGACATCGCTATTTATCCAGTTCACCGGTGTATAGGCGATACCATCAGGGTCATCCCTTATTGTGGGTATCATCTTGGGGGTCGGATGTATTATTGTCGAGCCGTTGACGTAGGGCTTCTCCGCATTACCCGCTATTTTAGTATTATATAGCTCGGCAGTTCCAGATATTTTAGGGTCTGTATTGTATATTTTTATTTTACCCTTCTTTGTGCCGTTTGTGAGCTGACTCCAGTCGGTTATCGTTCCATCAAAGTAGATGGCTTTTAACTGTGCTGTTGTCAGGTCAGAAATTGGGTTGCTCGGGTGTACGATTATACCAACGGCATCATTTGATATAATGGTCATATGAAGTCCCATGCCCTTTTTCTTTGCATCTGCATACTCCTGATCCTTAGGCGCTCGTGTTGCATCCGAGATGTCAGTCTCGCCTGCCAGGAATTTTACAAGCCCTTCACCTGTGGAGCTTTGCTGTACATCGATAGTAACTTGCGGGTGGAGTTTCATAAACTCTTCCGCAGCTGTTTTTGCTATCGGATAGACGGTTGTTGACCCGTCAAGCTTCAGAACGCCAGATAGTTCTGATTGCTGTTTTATGGTTTTTGTGGTGCCTCCTATGCATCCTGCCGCAATGACAGCAATGATCAGGAAAAGCATAACCACTAATTGTTTTTTCATAAATAATACCTCAGTTTCCTCGTGCACTAGGTTTCAATACCGTTTTTCTCCTAGATACATGGCCAACGGGATTCACATGGATTTATAATAAAGTGTGAAGAAAAGCACATTTTACACACATAGATATCTGAAAGATAAGGATTATTAAGAGAATTTTTTAAAAGAATTATTTCTTATAATTCGTAATATGCCAGGCCGCCGCATGCTTTACAATAATCTTCTCCCGTTATTAACAGGCTTTGCGGGATTAATTCATTGCATTTAGTGCATCTGACTATGTCGGATTTCTCGAAACTTTGGTTCTTTTTAATCTCAACATTCTGGATTAAAAAATATGAACTATCCAGAGTAAGCAGTTGCATACCCAGTATCTCTTCTTCCTCATGGGTGGGTTTCCCAAGCCGCATCATCCATTTATTCATAAGAGAGTAGTGCATGTTCGCACCTTCCTTAAGTGCCACACGCACGCCTTTTTTTGTTCTCACATCTCCTATGGTAATGGCAAGCTTCCCGTAGTCCTCAACACAGGCATTCCCATGCCCGAGAGTGCAGCCCGTTGCAGCCTGCATGGCATCTGCAAGGCAGCGTGCGGTTTCGGATATCCCGATAAGATGCTTATCCCCTTTTCTGGCGTTCAATCGCGAGAGTGCAAGCTCGCTCATCCTTAATCCAAGAGCAATACCGGGCGCCAGGTGACCGTGAAGCTCTATTGCAAGGTTTACGATTTTTTTATCCATGTATCTCCTGTTTTATATAATCGTGGCTGTTGAACTTCCAGTAATATGAAAGTATCATGCCCACGAGGAATCCGAATGCCATGTTAACTGTAAAAGAAGTGCCTGCTACAAGCAGCATGACAATCATTTCTTTGTGCGCTGTCACACCTTTTATATGAGTTGCAAGCTCCAATCCTCCAAATATTATCATAGTTCCCAGTATGCTAACAGGATATGATTTGGAAAGTAGCAGCACCGAGCCTCCGAAAAACAGTCCAAGCAGTAATTTAACAATGCCCAAAAATACAACAGAACCCCCGGTGCGCGCCCCGAATCTATGCTGGGCAGCCAGTCCGCCGGCGCCGTGGCACATGGGCATCGCGCCGAATGGTGTGGTAAGAAGATTCATGAGACCCATACTGAAACCGATTTTATCTATGTTTGCCCTTCCTGCCTGTTCCGGATAATAATCTTTTACAAGTGCCGCAGTTGCAATCATGGAATTGAGGATTGTAAGAGGAAGCTGTGGAATCACCATCAGATACGATGCTGATAAAAACGAGCTTATGTCAGGAATAAATATCATGGGAGAATAAAGATCTGGTGAGATAGAAGATTTAAAATTGGGAAGCATTAATAAAATGCCGATGCAAAAAATAACCAGTGCAGCCGGGATTTTTCTATTATTGAGCAGTAAAAATCCTGCAACAGCCGCAAGCAATGCAGTAAAATAGCTATCATATCCAGACCAGTTTCCAGTGGCTATTATCAAGTCTGCACCAGTTTTTAAAAATATCAGCCCAAGACCAAGCTGGATTCCGCGAACCACACAATTAGGCACGTAATTATTTATTTTTGAAATGACTCTGGTCATGGATAACACAAGTATAATTAATCCCATCAAAAAACCGGCAGCGATTATGGTTGTGGAAGGCAATTTATTGGAGATTGCTATGATTCCTATGGCTTTCATGGGTTGAATCGCCATTGGCAGTCCAAACATGAAGCCGTTGAATATATTAAAAATTCCACTAAACACCAGTATCGGAGAAGGATTCATACCTGAAATAGTCACAACACCAACTAAAAATACGATAAATATACCCATATCTCCAAGTGAACCTGCTATTTCATTTCTATCGAACCGTATGTTCAGGTGTTCGAAATTTATTTTTTTCATATATTATTGTTTGATAATGCTTCCGTAGAACTTTTTATTCCTCGTTCTCCTAACTGAATAGATGGACTTCAACCAGCTCGCCTTTTTTAATATCCCTGTCTGTTACAACATATCCATCCACGATGGTAGAGCGTGGGGATGATGAAATGATCGCTGTCTCGTAATCCTTCTCAAACAGGTTCATATCCGAATTCTTATACCCCATGGTGTTTGCTATGTTTTGTGCTATTTTTACGAACAATATATAATTAAAACCTTTTTCTTGCAGAACCACGTCCTCATTTATCGTGAGCTTGCGCGTGGCTCTGGGTATATCTGTGAAATAACTGCGAACCACAATTTCAAGAGCTGCAAATGCTCCGGTGGGCTTACCCGGAAGGCTGAATACGGGCGTATCGTTGATTATTCCCACAGCGATTGGTTTCCCCGGTCGGACTGCAACCCTGTGGAATATAATTTCACCCGTTTCGGCAATTATGTCTGCAACATAATCCCGCTCACCAACTGAAACGCCACCTGTAGTAAATACAACGTCATATTTTTCGGAGGCTTGCAACAGCATTTTCTTTGTTTTATCATAGTCGTCTGGCACAGTACCAATGAATTCGGACGCGCAGCCCAGTTCCTTCATGAAGCCCTGTAATAGCATCGCGTTGGTATTTTTTATCATCCCATTATGAATCTCTGTACCTGTCGAGATTATGCCTGCCCTGATCTTTTTATATACAGGTACTTTTTCGATACCAAGGCTATATAAAAGAGCAGCGCTCTGGGGCATTATTCGGTGATTTTTCTCAAAAATCTTGTCCCCTGCCCTGTAATCAGAACCTGCACGGAACACGTTTTCCCATTTTTTTAACTTTTTGCCGTATAAAAGGTCTCCTTTAACCTCTGCATCCTCCAACTTCAACACAGCGTCCGCACTTTGCGGAAGTAAAGCGCCTGTTGCTATTGCTATGGCTTCTTTGCTTTTTATTTCTCTAATCCTATCGCCCGCATATACCCTGCCTGATATTTTCAATGGATTTCTGTCTTCGCAACGAACGGCAAATCCATCCATTGCTGCTATATCGAATTCAGGCGATATGGAATGAGCAAAAATAGTTTCACTGAGTTCTCTTCCTACGGAATCATTTAGATGGACGTGTTCGGATTCACGCCTGAAGTAATACTTGCTTTTAAGCTCCTGCATCTTTGCTATTGCAGTATGTAACGGTATCATAGGTTTTTACCCGTAACTCGACAATTACTTGAACGGCTGGAAACTATTATATACATACCGATAATATACTATATTTTGAGGATGTTGTTTTGTGATCGGAACACAGGAGTTGTTAATAGTCATTGCTGTTGTTCTGCTGCTTGTTGGGGCAAGCAAGCTTCCCGAACTTGCACGCTCTATGGGAAAAGCCGCAGGCGAATTCAAGAAGGCAAGAATCGAATCGGAAAAAGAAGTTAATGCTATGGAAAATAATAAGAGTTCAATTAAAGATTAAATTTGGAAGGGAACATTATGAGAAAACAGTGGATAATTTTAGTATTGATTATAACAATAAGCATCGTTCTTGGTTGTGTTGAGAAGCCACCGACTGCGCCCACACCCACGCCGAAAGTAACACCGGCTGAGAACCTTATACCGCTGCATCTTAATGCTGCAAGTATATCCAGTGATAAATGCAAAGGATGTCACGATGTACTCAAGGAAACATCCTTAAAAGCGGATATAAAACCGCCGCATGTTGTTCATTTGACATCTCCTCTTCTTAAGTTTGAATGCAATACCTGTCATAAATCTGTGGATCTTAATGAAAAATCATCCGCTGCCGTGCGCAAACAGGTAGACACAGAGTTCTGTGCTAAATGTCATTCCCCATTCTCTACCAATATGGATCCTGCAAATAAGAATAAAGACTGCATGATGTGCCACTCCAACTATAAGGTAAAAATGGAGGCAAAAGGGGTTAATGCCTTTGTTAATCTTGATTCAATAACCACAACCGATTGCCTGAAATGCCATGGCAATGCGCCCTGGTACATAGGAGGGAATACATCATGAGCAAAAAAGAAGTTACGTTAGCTGATCTGGAGCATGTTAGAATTTCAAGACGGACATTCGTAAAAGGTACGGCTGCTCTGGCAGCACTTGCTGCGGGTGGCGGATTGCTTGGAAAAGAGCTTGATATTCTACAGCCTGCGCGGGGAGCCGGTGTGCCGCAGGATGAATGGATATATTCTGCATGTAATATGTGCGGAGGTCAGTCAGGTATAAAAGTTCATGTGGTTGACGGCACGGTGGTGAAAATAGAACCCAATGATTTCAACCCTATAGGTGTGCACAATATCTCTGCTGACTTTGAAAAAGAAAAAGCGCGCGGCGCAAGATTATGTTCTAAAGGCAACAGCGGCATCAAATCACTGTATGACCCTGATAGAATCAAAACGCCTATGAAAAGGATAGGGGCACGCGGCGAGGGCAAATGGCAGCCTATCTCTTGGGACGAGGCAGTAAATGAAGTAGCCGCAAAATTGACTGAAATCAAAGATAAATACGGTGCTGAGTCGCTTGTATGGTTCGGAGAAGACCACTCGCTGGATACCGACCTGCAATCAGAGGTCTGCGCAGCTTTTGGAACGCCCAACTACCATAATCATGCAAATCTCTGCGACGTTGCAAGAAAAGCCTCATTTAGACTTACTATGGGGGATGAGCGACCGGTTGGAGACTTCGCCCACGCAAAGTATATACTTCTTTTTGGCTGGAACCCTTTAGATGCTACCAAGTGGGCGCACCTGCCTGCCATTATAATGGACGGCATAGTGAAAAACGGTGCAAAAATGGTAGTTGTTGACCCTGTTTTCAGCAAGACTGCATCAAAGGCACATGAATGGGTTCCTATAAGACCGGGGACAGACGGTGCGCTGGCGCTCGCAATGGGAAACGTCATTGTTGGCGAAAATCTGTATGACAAAGATTTCGTTAACACATGGACTGTGGGCTTCAATGAGTATTCAGATTTTATAAAAGACAAAACGCCTGAGTGGGCTGAGAAGATTACGAGCGTGCCTGCTGATACAATAAGAAGGCTGGCAAGAGAATTAGCAGCCAGCAAACCTGCTGTCATTGATGTATGGTCAGGACCGGGTCAGCAAGCCAATGGTACCGAAGGTGGTCGAGCTGCTGCAATGCTGGCAGGGCTTCTTGGGCAGATTGACAAACCGGGAACCATTATGAACCCTGACAGAAAAGGTGGAAAGAAACGTGCTGCTTTAGCTGATTGGCCCAAGATAACAGCAAAGAGGGTTGACGGAAGGGGTGAGAAATATCCGTTTGCCCACAGCTCGGGAATATACATAGAAACCCGCGAGGCTATGCTCACAGGGCAGCCATATCAGCCGCACGCCGCTGTATTTGTGATGCAGAACTTCGCGATGTCAGTGCCAAATGCACAGAAAAACATAGACGCCATAAAGAAGATGGACTTTGTTGTTGTGGTGGATACGCACATGAGCGAGACAGGGGAGCTTGCCGATATACTCATTCCAGGCACGAACTACCTTGAAAGGTACGATATTACTGCTAACTGGGTAACATTCCAGAGCCTGTCTCTCAGGCAGCCGACAGTGGAATCGTGGATAAACGGAATAGCTGAGTACGAGTTCTTCATGAGAGTCGCCAGTAAGATGGGACTTAAAGGATTCGACATGCCATACGAGCAGTATCTCAGCGATAAGATTAAAGGCGGCATAGGGATAACCCTCGATGACCTGAAAAAACTTCCGGGAGCGGTCTGGATCGGAAAAGGTACTACATACGAAAAATATAAAGACAAAGTTACTGTGCCGGCTGGAGCCACGACTGATCCGAGTACTGGAGTTGTAAAAGATAAGGGTGGCACAGTAATTGGAGTAAGCATAGACGGTGTGGTGATGAAAGGATTTAATACACCGTCTCGAAAGTTTGAGTTTTACTCCAAGCAGATGAAAGATAAAGGACTGAATCCATTGCCAGAGTATACGGAGACCGAAGACAGACCAACTACGGATTTCCCATACTTCTTTGTTTCGTGGAAGCCGCAGGAGCATACACATACCAGGACACAGAACAATGTCTGGCTGGTTGAGATGCTTGGCAGTAACCCCATCTGGATAAACGCAAAAACCGCAGAAAAGCTCGGTCTGGCTGAAGGTGACGAAGCAGATATCGAATCAGTGACAGGCAAGATAAAATCAAAAGTACATTTGACGCATGGCGTACATCCCGAAGTTGTAGCCTTCCCGCGAGGGTTTGGACATTGGGCACTGGGTAACGTTGCTAAAGGAAAAGGAACCCATGACGGCTGGATAATTCCAGGTAAAGCCGAAAAAATCTCAGGCATGTCCAGAAACAAAGAAGCTGCCGTTAGAATATCCAAGGTGGTGGCTTAAATGGCAGTGGATATACCAATAGTTTCGAAGGATAAGCAGGTAGGATGGTCTATTAACCTTGAGCGATGCGTGGGTTGCAGGGCATGTGAAGGCGGATGCAAGAATGAGAACAAAGTAGTGGTAGGCGTGAGGTGGAGGCGGGTTATTACCCGTGAGACAGGTGAATATCCTTCGCCTGTAAAATATTACGTCACAAGCTCATGCAACCACTGTGCGCAGCCTGCATGTCTCAAATCCTGCCCTGTGGATGCAATCACAAAACGCGCCAAGGATGGCATAGTCATAATCGACCAGGACAAATGCATTGGATGCAGACGCTGCGAGTGGGCATGCCCGTATGGCGCACCTCAGTACAACGCAGAGACAAAGAAGGTGGAGAAATGTCATTACTGCTTCCACCGTATCGACCAGGGGTTAAAGCCAGCCTGCGCAATGACCTGCATGGGTCTTGCCCTTGAGAGCGGGAACCTGAGCGAGATGGAGAAGAAGTATCCACCGGCGCTTAAGGAAATTCCGGGGTTCAATCCCGCGTTCACTGACCCCTCTGCGCGCTTTATTCCGGCAAAAAAGATGTAGAAATACATCTTTTTTTAAATTTTTTGGTTAAACTTTAGATGAATGAAATATTAGAAGACTGTGAAATAAGAAGTAAAATCTACACACTGCTGAAAAACGTGTTTCTTAAGCCCCCTTCCCAGGATCTTCTCAACTATCTGAGAGAACTCAATGGCGTCAATGATAGCACAAGTACTCCAGATGTTGTTAAAGGATTGGAACTGCTTGGAAAAGGCGCAAATTGCGAACCAGAAAAACTGGCGCTGGAACACACACGCCTGTTCATAGGTCCATACAGATTGCCTGCGCCACCTTACGAATCAGTATACAGGACAGACGACAGACTTGTGATGCAACAGCCCACCATCGAGGTAAGGAAAGCATATCTTCAGGCTGGACTTGAAGTCAAGGGAATTTACACCAGTCCCGACGACCATATAAGTGCAGAGCTTGAATTCATGGAATACCTTTGCGATAAAACAGCATCGTCACTGAAAACCCAGGATGCTCATGAGGCAATGAAGCACATAGAATTACAGAGAAAATTCCTTGAGGAACATTTGAACAAATGGGTTCCAGCATTCTCGGACGATATAATAAAGAATACAAAGCAGGATTTTTACAAGGGTGCAGCGTTGCTGCTGCGTGGATTTATTTCGTCAGAAACAGAAAGAATGGAACACTATTTAAGCGCCGATATTGAGCAGTTGGGCGGGTGACCAAAAAACTCAATCTCAAGCTTTCTTTTTTCGTTATATCTATATACTGCCAGACCAATTTCGAGCAAGGTATTAAAATGAAAACATGCATCATGTGCGGCGGCGAAGGGACAAGACTGCGCCCCCTGACTTTTGACCGACCAAAACCGATGATTCCACTTTTGAATAAACCGTCATTAGTACATCTGGTTGAACATCTGGCTATCGAGGGATTCAATGATATCGTGCTAACTCTGGGATATCTTGGCGGTGAAATAGAAGCTGCGCTCGGCGACGGCAGCATGTACGGCGTGCATGTTGAATACGTCCATGAAAAAGAGAAGCTGGGGACTGCAGGGGGAGTGAAAAATGCGGAAGACCTCTTTGAAGGCGAGCCCTTCATGGTAGTGGGCGGCGACCATGTGATGGACCTCGGACTCCGGGAATTCGTCCGTTTCCATGAAAAAAACGATGCGCCTGTCACCATCGGTCTTATCCCGATAGATGACCCGCGCGAGTACGGTATCGCGGACATGGATGTCAATAACAGGATAAACAGGTTCTTTGAAAAACCCGGACCCGGTGAGATTTTCAGCAACCTTGCAAGCACGGGCATATACGTTTGTGATCCTGAAGTAATTGATTTTATACCAAAGAAAAAATACGATTTTGCTAAAGACCTCTTCCCTGACCTCATGAAACGTGGAGAGAATATTAATGGTTTCCTTGTGCACGGGAGATGGACAGACATAGGCAACCCCCAGGCTTACAGGGAGGCGTGCAGGTGGATGCTTGAAAAGATGCCAGGCACGAAGATTTCGGGGCGCCTGAACATCAAAGATGCAAAAGTAACGGGTCCTATTGATATCGGGCATGATGTATCTATGGGATCAAATTCCTCTATCGTAGGGCCAATAGTAATCGGTGAGAACACATCCATCGGGGACAATGTTTTAATAGGCCCCTATACCTCCATAGGCTCAAACTGTAAGATAGGTAATAATTCAAGAATCTTATCTTCGTATATTTTCAATAATGTCGAAATAGGTTTAAACACAGCAGTTTCAAGTGCTGTTATTGATAATGCTACCAAAATAAAAGACTCATGCATCCTTGAAACAGGCACGGTCATTGGCCCGCGGGTAATAATAGGAGAAGATGTGACAGTGAATTCGCAGGTAAGGATATGGCCAGAAGTCAGGGTTAAAAACGGGTCAAAGGTCAGCGAGAACATGGGGAATGAAGACTTCGGGAACGAAATAAAGGGTTCCTAATCAAGTATTTCTACTGAGCCGTCTTTTTTCCCGATATAAACGGCATCGATTTTAGTAAATATCCCGTGCTCAACGATGCCTGTACACTGTGAAAGCTCCCTGTCGAGAGAAACAGGGTCGGCTATTTCCCCGAAATCCGCATCCAAGATGAAATTCCCGTTATCCGAAATAACAGGACTGTCTTTATTTACGCCCATGCGCATAACAGCATTTCCTCCCAACTCTGCGACCTGTTTTACAACCAGCTTTCGCGCAAAAGGCAGGACTTCGAGGGGAACAGGGTGGTTCAGGACTTCGGCGACTTTGGATTCATCCGCCACTACAACAAACTTTTTCGCAGATTGAGCTACGATTTTTTCCCTCGTATGCGCCGCGCCGCCCCCTTTGATTGCCGCAAAATTGGCTACCTGGTCGGCCCCGTCTATGTCGATATCAAGTATTGGATGCTCATCAAGCGAGGTAAGAGGGATGCCGTTCTCTGTTGCTAAGAACGCTGACTGGTATGATGTTGGCACGCCCAGTATTTTCAAGCCCGATGCCACACGTTTTCCGAGTTCTTTTATTGCATATGCGGTTGTTGAACCTGTGCCGAGTCCGACGACCGTGTTGTTTTTTACGAGCTGCGCGGCTTTTTCGCCAGCGGCCTGTTTGGGATTGATTTTGGTGGAGCTTTTCATAATGTGCACTTTTATGCTTTTTTATTATATACATTTAATGAGCAAGTTTCAGGAACACATCCTCAAGGTTGGGCTGGGAAATCTCAATATTCCTGATATGAATATCACAGAACTTCTTCATCACATTATCGATAATAGATTCGACATTCTCAGCCACGATTTTTATTTTCCCATTCTCGTGCAGGATATCAAGAATACCGGGAATATCCTTTAACCGGGAATCATCAAACTTCCCTTTGTACTCTATCGTTATCGTCTCGCCAAGCTTCATCTGTCTCTTTAACTCAGCCGGCGCTGCATTGGCAATTATCTCGCCTTTCTTGATAAATGCAATCCGTTCGCAGAGCTGCTCGGCTTCTTTCATATAATGGGTTGTCAGTACAATTGTAATCCCTTTTTCATCATGTATCCGCTTGATCAGTCTCCTGATTTTAATCGCCATATCCGGGTCAAGGCCAACCGTCGGTTCGTCCAGGAACAGGAGGCGCGGCTCATTGAGGAGGGCTTTCGCAAGCGAAAGGCGCTGTTTTGTGCCAGTGGATAGCGAGTCAAACCTGACATTCCTGAAAGGCAGAAGTTCAAGCGTATCAATGACCTTTTCAATAGCCGTATTGTCTAACCCGTAGAGCAATGAAAAATATTTGAGGTTCTCGTAAACCGTAAGGCTCCAGGGAAAATTCGGATTCCCGCTGCTTACATTCACGATACATTTCACGCTATTCGGATCCAAAAGCGCATCGATTCCAAAGACTTCCACATTCCCGCTATCCGGTATTGTGAGCGTTGAAAGGATAGATATCAGCGTGGTCTTGCCTGCGCCGTTAGGTCCAAGTATGCCGAAAATCTCGCCTTCTTCGATATCAATGGAAACATTCTTCAGGACTTCTTTTTTCCCATGTGCGCCATCTTTATAATATTTAAATAAACCTTCGGCTTTAACGGCAAGCATGGACATAATAATGATTTTAAGGGCTATAAGCTTTCTTTAGTTGATATCATCTTACATTAATAATCGATATGGATTTTCTTACTTTTTCAGGAAATCTTAAATACAAATCACAGGTATTCATTGGCTCTTATGCAAAAACTAAAAAATTGGAGTCGATTATTCCAATTGATAAGGAGTTAGCAAACCGATAGGGTAGTTATGATGGACACCTATTTATTTTTCGGGATGATTCTTTTTTATTTGATTGGCGCGACGTCGGCGCTTATTTTTAACAAGAATGATCGCATCTGTACTTATACATCCTTTTTGAGCGCCTCCATTGCTTCCATATTCGGAATAATATTCTCAGGTTCCATTTTATTGGGCAATGATTTCTCATTAACTCTTTCAGGCTCACCAATCCTGAATTTTGGCTTTTTTGCAGATAAGCTATCTGCATTCTTCATTTTTGCAATATCGATAACAGCTTTTGCAGTTTCGATTTATTCAACAGGATACCTGAGAGAATATTTCGGTAAAAAGAATATCGGCTATCTCTGTTTCCTTTATAACATTTTCATTCTCTCCATGATACTGGTCGTCTCTGCGAACAATGCAGTCATGTTCCTGATAGTCTGGGAACTGATGTCAGTAATATCGTATTTCCTTGTGGTCTTTGAGCATGAAAAGCTGGAAACAAGGAAAGCGGGATTCATATATATTGTAATGACTCATGTCGGAACCGGCTTCATTATTTTATCATTTTTGATAATGGCAGGTTCTGGCGGCAGTTTCAGCTTCGAAACATTCCGAGCCGCGGGCATGACCATGCCCTCCCATTTAAAAGATATAGCTTTCCTTTTCGCGCTTATCGGATTCGGGACCAAAGCAGGTATCGTCCCGCTCCATATCTGGCTTCCATACGCCCATCCGGCCGCGCCAAGTAACGTATCTGCGCTCATGTCGGGTGTAATGATTAAAACTGCGATTTACATGCTCATCCGGGTTTCTATTGATTTCCTTGGAGGCGGAGCCTGGTGGTGGGGAATGCTCTTGTTGATTATAGCATCGGTTTCCGCCCTTATCGGTGTGATGTATGCATTAATGGAACACGATATGAAACGCCTTCTTGCTTTCCACAGCGTCGAAAATATCGGGATAATCCTTATCGGAGTAGGGGTTTCCATGATTTTTATGGCTTCCGGGCACCCTGACCTTGCAGCATTCGGATTGATAGCCGCTCTCTACCACACGATTAACCACGCTGTCTTCAAATCCCTGCTCTTCATGGGCGCAGGTTCAATTATATATTCAACCCACACCAAAAATATCGAAGAATATGGGGGCCTGATTAAGAGAATGCCCTGGACTGCCTTCTTTTTCCTGATAGGCGCTATATCCATCTCGGCGCTGCCGCCATTCAATGGTTTTGTAAGCGAGTGGCTTACATTGCAGGCGCAGTTGCTGAGCATCAATCTCACGGATAACATTATAAAAATTGCAGTGCTTTTTAGCGGCGCAGGTCTTGCCCTGACAGGCGCTCTTGCAGCCGCTTGTTTTGTAAAGGCGTTCGGCATAAGTTTTCTTGCGCTGCCAAGAAGCCCCCATGCGGAACATGCAAAAGAAGTGCCGGTGCCAATGCTTGCAGGAATGGCTATTCCTGCTTTGATGTGCATTGTTCTTGGCGTCCTCCCTTTTTATGTTGTAGGTATACTTGATTCGGTATCCGCCCCGCTTGTCGGGACAAGTATAGCTTCAAGGATCAGTTTTGATTTAACAATCGGAACACTTTCCTCGTTCCCCGCAAGCATTTCCACAACCTGGATTGCCCTTCTGGTATTTGTCATTCTCCCGCTTCCTGTTATCGTGTATATGCTGATGAGCCGGACGAATACGGTGAAATACGAAACATGGGGATGCGGACAACCTGTTTTGACTTCCCGGAATGAATACACGGCGACAGCTTTCTCAAAACCCATACGCATGTGGCTTGGCAATATATTCCGTCCCCGCAGGGAGATCCAGACCACTTATTCGGATTCGCCGTTCTTTAAGGACAGGGTGATTTTCGAGTCAGAGATAGAGCCGGTATTTGAGCGATATTTGTACAGACCTGTCACATGGCTGGTGCTTACGGTGTCGAGATTAATGAGAGTTATCCAGACCGGGTACATCCAGACATACCTGCTTTACATACTTATCACGCTGGTCGTTGCTTTGATATTTGTGGGAAGCGGGGCATAAAGATAAGTGAACTATATTTCTTCAAAAAGTTAATAATGCATTAACACCTATTCCCAATATAAGCCGTGAAGAATTATAGCAATTTACATACTGGATTTTAAGAAATGAAGAGGTAACATATGGGCATCTTATTGAAAGAAATACGAGTTCGGAATTATCACTCATTAGAAAAAGTTAATGTGTTTCTTGAACCGTTAACTCTGTTAGTGGGGCAAAATAATTATGGTAAAACTAGTCTTTTAAGATGTTTAGAATTAGCTTTGGGTACTAGTAATAAAAATTTTAATCACGATGACATTTTTATTCATAAAAATGAAGTATTACCAAATGATAGAAAAGTTATTATTGACATATTAATTGTTCCAGTAGATAATGATAATAAACAAATAGCTGCATTTGAAGGTATATGGAAAGAACATTTGGGGATGATGATACAACAAGATGATAAGGACAACGAATTTTTTGCGGTAAGAACTATAGGTGAATATAATTTTGATAAAAATGAATATGAGATCTCACAATTTTATCTAACAGAATGGAAAACCAATCCTGATGATATTGAAAAATCAAAAGGTAAGCCAGGTTTATCAAAAAAACTGTTAGAAGCAATTCCTCTTTATTTTATGTATGCTCAACGAGATATTCAGGAAGATCTTAAAAATCGAAGTTCATTCTGGGGTAAATTGGTTTCGGATATAGGGTTATCAAATAAAGATGTAGAAGAAATAGAAGGTGAGTTAAGCGATATAAATGAAAAAATTATAAAAAATAGTAAAGTTTTGCAACATTTAAAAAATAGTTTGGAGAATTTAAACAAATCCAATTCAAATTCAAATATAAATGAGGGAGTTAGAATTACTCCTTTAACAAGAAAAATACGTGATTTAAACAGAGGAATGGATATTCATTATAAAGATGGAGATGCTGAAAGTTTCTCACTATCGAATCATGGAATGGGAACGAGAAGTTGGGCCACCCTTTTGACATTTGAAGCATATATTTCTTGGAAATGTAATCAAGCTAAAGAAAAAAACAAGCCATTTTATCCAATTCTGGCATTAGAAGAACCAGAAGCACACCTTCATCCACAAGCGCAACGTCATATATTTGAGCAATTAAATAATATTATGGGACAAAAATTTATTAGTACACATTCTCCTTATATATCTAGTCAATCACCGTTGCAATCAATCCGTCATTTTAATAAAAAAGGAGAATCAACAGACGTAAACCCCATTAATTTAGATACTTTAGATGCAGAAGACATACGGAAACTTAACAGAGAAGTAATTTATACACGAGGTGAACTTTTGTTTGCCAGGGCCTTAGTATTATTTGAAGGAGAAACTGAAGATCAAGCTTTACCTATCTTTGCAAAAAAATATTGGGGACGTTATCCATTCGAATTAGGTATAAGTTTCTTAAGTGTAAGTGGAACAAATTATAAACCTTTTTTAAGAATTGCAAACTCATTGGGCATTGAATGGTTTATTTTAAGCGACGGTGAAAGTAATACTATTTCTTCGTTAAAGAATACATTGACAAATATGTCAATAATGAATGATAATATTTTTCCAGATAATGTAGTTATACTTGATAATGATACTAAATTTGAGTCATATTTAATAAAGGAAGGATATTCTAATGAATTAAATCAAGCTATTTTGAATTGTAGATTAACAAATTCATGTAACGAACAGCATGAAAGTGCGATAAAAAGAGATTTTGCGCCTTTAAATAATGAAGCATTATTAAACGAATTGTCTTCAAATAAAACAAAATATGCCACCTTTATAGCGGATGCAATTATACGATCGGACAATAAAACAAAAATATTTCCTTCAAAGATACAAACATTACTAGAAATCGTTTCCGATAAAATTAGGATTCCTAAAGCTGAGGATAATTAATGGTAATTATTTTATCACCTGCTCAACAACAAATTGTTAATTATCAAGATGGGGCACTTCTAATCATAGCTGGCGCAGGTAGTGGGAAAACAAGAGTATTAACTGAGAGAGTTAAACGTTTAGTTTTAAAGAAAGATGGAAATTATCGAGTATTAGCTTTAACATTTAGTAACAAAGCAGCCAAAGAAATAAGTGATAGACTTGAGGATGTTGAAGATATAAAAGATAAAGCATTTATTGGTACTATTCATAAATTCTGTATGGAGGTTATTAGCTCAAGAGGTAAAGTTATAGGCATAGATTCTGAACCACATATATTTGAATCTTTATCTGATAGGATTAATGTTTTGAAACAAGTATTTGAGAATATTCCAAATCTAAAACCAAAGCTAATAAACAATCCAAATCCAGATAAATTATTAACTAACATCTTAGATTATATCGGAAATAAAAAAAGAAATTTAATCCCTCCAGAGGATGCAGATTTTGTCTCGAATTTGTCAGATTCCGAAAAATTTCTCGCCATGGTTTATAAAGAATATAATGATTATTTAAGGTCACAAAATGCATTAGAATTTGATGATATTTTGTTATTCACTTATAGAATTTTTACTGAAAGACCTAAAATTGCAGAGTTTTATCGAAATCTTTTTAAATATATTTGTATAGATGAAGCACAAGATTTGAACTATGCTCAATACCATATTATTAAGTCTTTATGTGGAAATGAATTCAAAAATATAATGATGGTTGGAGATCCAAATCAAGCCATATATGGATTTAATGGTTCAAGTAGCGATTTTATGATGAAGAATTTTAAAAAAGATTTCCAACCAATTGAAATCAAATTAAACGAGAATTATCGTTCTTCATTAGCTATTATTAATTCTGCTAAAAAATTAGAACCAAATTTTGATATTCAAGGTGTTTTGCCGATAAAAGGCGAGTTAAAAGTAATAAGCCTGCCAGATGAACAAACTGAATCGCAATGGGTAATTAATAAGTTAAACGGTCTAATAAACAATACACATCCTGACATTGAAGATAAGATTTCATGGGAAAGCTGTGCTATTTTAGCAAGAAATAGGTACATATTTTCGTTTTTAGAAAAATTAATTATCGATAATAAAATGCCTTATTATTATAAAAAGACGAACGAATTTGTTGAAAGCGAATCTGATATCATGAAAATATTTGAATTAGGTTTGAGAATTATAATTAATTCACGGGATGATATACACTTAAGGCAATTGTTTGAGATAATTAAAATTAAATATATTAAGATTAATAGTTATGATAACGGTTTTGATATATTAAAAGAAATAAACACAAAAATAGATTTTCAATCTCAATTTTATAAGACATATCCAATTATATTGACTGGCTGGGAACAACTTTCATTAGAAAACCCTAAATTTGAAGATGCTTTAAGAATTATAGAAGAATATACTAATATTGAAATTAAAGATGAAGAAACTAAATTTTTTATTTTAAAAGATATAGAAATGTGGAGAAAGCATTGGAAAAAATATTTAAGTCAAACAGTTGGTGGTCAAAGATTACTTATTCAATTTAGAAATCAAGTTTCCTTGGGTGAAACCCAAGACCATACAGAATCTAAGGGTTTAGCTTTATTAACAATACATAACTCAAAAGGATTAGAATTTGATGTAACTTTTATTATTGGGATGAATCAAGGGGTTTTTCCTGATTATAGAGCCTTGCAAAGTGGTGGGAAGCAATTAGAAGAGGAACATCACAATATTTTTGTTGCTATAACGAGGTCAAAGCGACTTTGTTATATTACATTTCCAAGAAAAAAATTGATGCCATGGGGAACTAAGAAAGAACAACAGCCATCTCAATATATTGAAGAAATGGGCTTACATATAGATTATCAATAATATTGATATATCATATAAAATGCCTTCTCCATGCATGGTTATGGATTTTTATTGAATCCTATGACTTTTATTATTATACCTGTGCTTGTGACTTCGCATCTCAAAAATCCCACATTAATAATCGGTATACATCTTTTCTTTTTCACTGGTTAATCTTAAATACAGAAACATAGGTAAAGTGTGGTTCTGTTATTCATAAATCAAAAATAGAAAAAAGCTGGGATAAAATATAATTAAAACTACGTCAACTGTTTTTGTTCGTTTCCGATAAAAACGATAAATTTTCGGTGAAATGATGGATACATATTTATTTTTTGGACTTGTTATCTTTTATCTTATTGGCGCTGTATCCTCTGTGCTATTGAATAAAAAAGACCGGGTTTGCGCCTTTATTTCATTCATCAGTGCGGCCGTTGGCTCCATTTTCGGGATTGTTTTCTCGTTATCCGTGATTCTTGGCGGTGCTTTTTCATTAGCTCTTCCAGGCACTTCATTTCTGCAATTCGGTATTTTTGTGGATGCGCTGTCAGCATTTTTCATTCTTGTAATCTCGGTTGCAGTCTTTGCAGTCTCTGTATATTCAATCGGGTACGTGAGAGAATATTTCGGCAAAAAGAATATCGGATACCTTGGTTTCCTTTATAACATCTTCATTCTTTCAATGATACTGGTGGTCACTGCAAATAATGCGGTCATGTTCCTGATAGTCTGGGAATTGATGTCTGTGATATCTTACTTCCTTGTGGTTTACGAGCATGAGAAACCAGAAACCAGGAAAGCCGGTTTTATCTATATCGTGATGACCCATATCGGAACAGGTTTCATAATCCTGTCGTTCCTTATTTTTGCGGGTTCAAGCGGCAGCTTCAACTTCGAAACATTCCGCGCGGCAGGTACTGCAATGCCTCCGCTATTGAAGGACATGGCATTCATATTTGCTCTTATTGGTTTTGGGGCAAAAGCCGGTATCGTACCGCTTCACATCTGGCTTCCTTACGCTCACCCGGCTGCACCGAGCAACGTTTCAGCGCTCATGTCAGGCGTGATGATCAAAACCGCTATTTTTATGCTCATCCGTGTTTTCTTTGATTTCCTGGGCGGCGGTTTTGCATGGTGGGGATACCTTGTGCTCGCAGTGGGAACGCTCTCGGCAATCATCGGAATATTATACGCAGTCGTCGAACCTGATATCAAGCGAATGCTTGCCTTCAGCAGTATTGAGAACGTGGGTATTATTTTAATTGGCATCGGCGCTTCAATGATATTTTTAGAAGGCGGAAAACCGGTCCTTGCAGCGATTGCGGCAATAGCGGCGCTTTATCACCTGCTCAATCATTCGGTATTCAAAGGGTTATTGTTCATGGGCGCAGGCTCCATAATTTTTTCAACACATACAAAGAACATCGAAAAACTGGGCGGTCTCATAAAGAAGATGCCAGTAAGCTCGGTTCTTATCCTTGTCGGGGTGCTATCCATTTCGGCAATGCCTCCTTTTAGCGGTTTTGTGAGTGAATGGCTAACATTCCAGTCACTGCTTTTGGGTTTTAATTTTAATACGTTTACTATGATTGTTCTATCTATTAGCGCAGCGGTTCTCGCCCTCACAGGGGCACTTGCCGCATTCTGTTTCCTGAAAACCTTTGGCATAGGGTTCCTGGCTCTCCCGAGAAGCGAGCAAGCGGAACATGCAACCGAGGTAAACACGCCAATGCTTTTTGGCATGGGACTCTTTGCTATTTTATCAATATTGCTGGGTATTTTACCATTCTACATCCTGCCATTGCTGGATAAGGTCGCCCGGACATTCATCGGCGTAAGTGCATTTAGCCAATCATTTTCATTAGGCGCTTTCGGTACGATTGTATTGCCGGCAAAGATTTCCCTGTCCACGCCTCTTCTTTTAGTGTTCATGTTCATTTTCCTTCTGGTACCGTTTTTACTTCTGTATAACGCTAAAAAATCGCGGGCAATTTATGAGACATGGGGATGCGGCCAGCCCGAATCCACATCAAGAAACGAATACACAGCCCATGCTTTCTCAAAACCTGTAGAGATGTGGTTTAAGAGCTTATACCGCCCTGCAAGGCAAACCGAGGCTACGTATTCTGCTTCTCCGTTCCTCAAGGAATCCTTCAGGTTTGAATCCAGGATAGAACAGGTATTCGAGGAATATATCTATAATCCGGTTGTGGGGTTCGTCATGGCAAAGTCGCAAAGAGCAAAAGCCATCCAGACCGGCAGCATCCATGCATACCTTTCTTATATTTTTGGAACGCTCGTCATTCTTTTCATGTTCGTAATAGCAGGAGGCAGCTAAATGATTGCAAAGATAGTACTCGTAATCCTTCAAGTCCTCACCATCATCGCCCTGGCACCGCTTCTTAGCGGCATCATCAAAAAGATAAAAGCTTTCTTCCAGGTACGCAAAGGCCCAGGCATTTTCCAGCCCTATTATGATATTGCTAAACTTTTGCAGAAGGATTCCGTAGTCTCGCAAAACGTTTCATGGCTCTTCCATGCGGCGCCGATTGTCTCTTTTGTCGCCGTGCTAACGGCAGGTCTTCTGGTTCCCATTTTCATTACGGAACTTCCTTTCGGTTTTGCCGGCGACCTGATAGCTGTGGTATACCTATTTGCGCTGGCGCGGTTCTTTACAGCCCTTGCATCGCTTGATGCAGGAAGCTCTTTTGGCGGGATGGGCGGGAGCCGCGAGATGTTCGTGGCATCCCTGGTTGAGCCGGCGCTGATGCTTTCAATTTTCGCTATAGCCTTGAATGTCGGTTCAACGAATTTAAGCTACATCTCGCAAACGGTATCAGCAATGGGCATTGATGCAGTCTCACCGTACCAGATACTTGCATTCGTCGCCCTGTTTATTATCGCGATTGCGGAAACGGGACGGATACCTGTGGATAATCCTGCAACGCACCTTGAACTTACCATGATTCACGAAGCAATGATTCTTGAGTATTCTGGGAAACAACTGGCAATAGTTGAACTCGGGGCAATGATAAAACAACTGCTTGTATTCTCACTCCTTGCCAACATATTCTTCCCGTGGGGAATTGCATCGGGGGTAAGTTCAGCGGCGATTATAATAGCATTGCTCGTTTATTTCGTTAAGATTGTGGTTCTGGGCACTGTTATGGCGATGGTTGAAACTTCAACTGCAAAATGGAGGCTTTTCAGGCTGCCGGAGCTGCTTTCGATATCGCTCATGTTTTCATTCCTTGCCCTTGTTTCATTTATTATTGTAAAAGGTGGATAATATGTCAGAAATTATTTTAGGCTCTAAATTGGTGCAATT
Organism: Candidatus Methanoperedens sp.; assembly: GCA_049303315.1. Classification (GTDB taxonomy): domain Archaea; phylum Halobacteriota; class Methanosarcinia; order Methanosarcinales; family Methanoperedenaceae; genus Methanoperedens. The sequence goes on along the minus strand of JBAQMZ010000013.1, from coordinate 40,465 downwards.
GATTATTGCATTGATACTCGTTTCGACCTTTTTGATTCTCGGTTCCACGAGGCTCTATTCATGCGTCAGGGCTTTCGGGATACAGTCGTTCCTGCTTGCGTGCGTGGCAGGTATTGTGGCATATTCCACTGGAAAAAATGATATCTATATAGTGGCCCTGCTCACGCTTGTCATAAAAGCCGCAGTGATTCCCTATATTTTCATCTATATAATCCGGGAAATCAAGGTGAAAAGGGAAGTGGAACTGTATGTAAATGTCTCACCTTCGCTAATTATTGGCGGGGTGCTGGTCGTAATTTCATATTATCTTATCAGATCAATAAATATTATATCCGAGCTTTCAAGTTTTGCCCTTTCAGCATCCATGTCGCTTGTCTCAATCGGGCTTTTCGTAATGATAAGCCGCAAGAAAGCCATAATGCAGATGCTCGGAATACTGATAATGGAGAACGGGCTTTTCCTGGGCGCCATATCCCTTACATACGGTATGCCCCTGCTTGTTGAACTCGGGATATTCTTCGATGTCCTGATAGGCGTTCTCATCATGGGAATCCTGATATTCAGGATAAATAAGACCTTCGAGAGCATCGATACCGATATGCTTAAAACGTTGATAGGTTGATTGCAATGATCGAATACCTGCTTCTAGCCCCTATCCTTACAAGCATATTATGCTTCTTTACAAAAACCCGAAAACAGGTCGAGACTGTAAGTGTTCTCGGTTCAATAGCCACACTTGCTTTGGGGTTGGTGCTTGTAAATAATGTTTTCAAATACGGAAATATAGTCACATTGCAAAACGCCCTGTTTGCTGACGCATTCAGCGCGTTTATTGTGCTAATCGTATCAATTGTGGGTTTTGTTGCGTCTTTTTACTCTATCGGTTACATGGGGCATGAATTTGACCGCAGCATAATGGATATAAAACGATTGAGACTATATTACGTTCTTTTCCATCTCTTCATGTTTACGATGCTTCTCGTCGGTGTCACGAACAACCTCGGGCTCTGGATAGCCATCGAGATGACCACGCTGGTATCCGCGCTTCTGATGATTCTCTATTCCAGGAAATCCTCGGTTGAGGCTGCCTGGAAATACATGATAATATGCACGGTTGGTATCACGTTTGCGCTTTTTGGCACAATTCTCACGTATTATGCAGCGGTGAAGATACTGGGAGAGACAGGGGATGCGCTTAACTGGACATCGCTCATTGCGGTGGCAGACCAGTTCGACCCGACCATAATGAAACTTGCATTCATTTTCATCCTTATAGGGTACGGCACAAAAGCCGGGCTTGCCCCCATGCACACCTGGTTGCCAGATGCCCACAGCGAGGCTCCCACGCCCGTCAGCGCGCTTCTTTCAGGCGTGCTTCTTAACTGCGCCATGTACGGCATCATCCGATTTTATGCGATTGCGACAAAATCCGTTGGTGTTGGATTTACAAGCAATCTCCTAATAATATTCGGGCTTCTGTCTCTCGGTATCGCAGTGCCTTTTATCATTTTGCAGGAAGACTATAAACGGCTTCTTGCCTACAGCAGCGTTGAACACATGGGAATAGTTGCGCTCGGTATCGGTTTTGGCGGAGTTTACGGGATATTCGGAGCCATTCTTCACATGTTCAACCATGCAATGACAAAATCCCTCATGTTCTTCGGAGCCGGAAATGTCCTATTAAAATATGAAACAAAAGAGATAGATAAAGTCAGCGGGATAGTGAAATCAATGCCGGTAACAGGACCGATGTTAATCATCGGCGGGCTTGCAATCACGGGTTCGCCTCCTTTCAGCATATTCCTGAGCGAATTTACAATACTTGCAGCCGGGTTCCTGCAGGGTTATTTTGTCTCATCGTTATTATTCCTGCTGTTCCTGATTATGATATTTGCAGGCTTTTTCAACAATATTAGCAAGATGGTTTTCGGGACGCCAAAACCCGGAATAACAAAAGGGGAAGTAAGCAGGTGGACGCTTGCTGCGATGTCAATACTGATTGTATTTGTCATTGTGCTTGGCGTTTATATCCCGCCCTTCTTTTATGATATGATAATGAAAGTCGTGGAGGTTGTCAGGTGATGAGCAGGGAATTCACAGAGGCTTTAAAAAAGGAATTTGGGAATACTATTCTTGATGAAATAACCTCGCGTAATGAAACATATCTCACCGTAAAAAAAGAAGCAAATGTAAAAATATGCGACCATATTTACCACCACCTGGATATACCGCTTGTTTCAATCTTCGCAACCGACGAGAGAAAAAAGGAAGGCTGTTTCAAAGTCCATTATGTGTTTTCCCTCGACAAAGGCGATGCGTTCATTATAATAAAAATAAATGTCGATGAAAAATCTCCCAGATACAATTCCATTACACATAAGATTGCAGCAGCCAACTGGTATGAGCGCGAGATACAGGATATGTTCGGTTTGGTTCCGGTCGGTCATCCGGACCCGAGGCGGCTTGTGAATTTCGAGGACTGGCCGGATGGGGTTTACCCGCTGAGGAAGGATTTTGATATAAGGACAAAGCCGCCGCGCGTTAAAGGTGAGTATGTGTACCGGCGCGTTGAGGGCGAGGGGGTCTATGAAATTCCAGTGGGGCCTGTGCATGCAGGCGTCATAGAGCCCGGTCATTTCAGGTTCAGCGTTGCAGGCGAGCCGATAATCAACCTTGAGATAAGGCATTTCTATACGCATAAAGGTGTGGAAAAACTGTTTGAGAATATATCCCTCGATAAAGCTGTATTCCTTGCTGAAAGGATATCAGGCGACAACTCAGCAGCGCATGCGGTAGCCTTCTGCCAGGCTGTTGAGAGAATAGCCGGGGTTGATATTCCTGCGCGGGCAAAATATATGCGCGTTGTCCTTCTCGAACTTGAACGCGTGTACAACCATCTCGGTGATATTGCCGGGATTGCAACCGATGTGGCTTTCGCCATGGGTGCGGCTCATGCCAACAGGCTCAAGGAAGAAATACTGCAGCTAAACGAAAAAGTAACAGGAAGCAGGCTTCTTCGCGGCATGAATGCAATCGGCGGCGTGCGCCGCGACATTGGTGATAAAAAGGATGGGATATTACTCAGGTTGTCCGAGATACAGCATGAATTCAGGGAGCTGATTGAGTACCTCATGGCAATACCGTCCCTTGTTGACAGGATTGAAACCACCGGGCGGATTTACAATGATATTGCAAAAGGATTGCATGTCGTGGGACCGATAGCCCGCGCTTCTGGTATCGACAGGGACATGCGGCGTGACCATCCGTATGCAGCCTATCCGGAATTCAATTTCAAGGTGCCGGTACAAAAAGCGGGCGATGTGAATGCACGAACGCTTGTGCGCGCCGATGAAATATGCGAATCCATAGGATTAATAGAGCAGGCGCTCTGGTCCCTTCCCGATGGCGATATTAAAATAAACGTCGGAGAAATTCCCGATGGTTATGCCCTGGGATACACGGAAGCCCCGAGGGGAGAAACGCTATACTGGGTAATGACCGAAAACAACAGGATTGTAAGATGCAAAGTAAGGGACCCGTCGTTTTGCAACTGGCTCGCCATAGAGTACGCCGTGCTTGATAATATCGTTCCCGATTTCCCGATTATCAATAAAAGCCTGAGCTTGTCATATTCCGGCAATGATATGTAGGTGAAAAAATGCTTGATATCCTGAAAAAAACCCTTAAAACCGGCTCGCAAACCACAAAATATCCGCAAATTCCGGATGCTGCACCTCCGGGATTTCGCGGGAAACCGCAGCTCCTGTCGGATAAGTGTAATTACTGCGGTAAATGCGTGGCAGTATGTCCGCCCGGCGTGATATGGCTGACCGAAGAAAGGGGTGAAAAAATCCTTACATTATCATACTGCGGCTGCATATTCTGCGGAAGGTGCGAGGAAGTATGCCCCGAAGGTGCAATCAAGCTCTCACAGGAATACGAACTTGCGTCAAAGACAAAAGAAGACCTTCTTACCAGTATCCGGGGGAAGATATGACAGTCGAGGATGAAGTCGAGATAATGGGTCAGCGCCTCAATGACAAGATTAAAAAAATCTTCGGGCGCTCGCTGCACATACGCGAAGTGGATGCAGGCTCATGCAACGCATGTGAAGTTGAGGTAAATGCACTGTCAAATCCCATATATGATATAGAACGATTCGGTATCCACATAGTTGCTTCCCCGCGCCACGCGGATATGCTGCTGGTCACAGGTCCTGTTACGCGGAACATGGAACTCGCGCTCCTTAAGACCTATAATGCCACGCCATCCCCGAAACTTGTGGTTGCAATGGGTTCATGCGCATGCAATGGCGGCATATTCGGGGATACTTACGCAAGCGGGGGCGGTGTTGATAAATACATCCCCGTGGACGTATACATACCCGGATGCCCGCCAAGGCCACAGGCAGTGATATTCGGCATCATGGTTGCGCTTGATAAGCTTCCGCAAAAAATAACAAAAACAGAGGTTAAACCATGACACGATACGAGATTCTGCTGGCTACCGACGGCACGGCGTGCGCGAGAAAAGCCGAAATTGCGGCGATGAAAATCACAAGGTCGTACAATATCCGCATGGCGGCTATCTATGTAGCCGTAGCCCGCAAGGATTCCGAGCGCGAGGAACTCGTGGCGCGGGGCGAGGAAGTGCTGGAACGCGTGTTAGAAACCGGCGCCGAAATGGGCGTGGCTATCCAGAAAATGCTGGTCGGGGTCAGCATGCAGCGAATGCCAAAGATGGGAGCGCGAGCAGAGATTATAGCGCAGGCAATACTGGATGCGGCTGAGAAATACGGGGTTCATACCATTGTCATGGGCGGCGAGGGGGAAACAGAGATTAACCCGGAACTCGGGAGCGTGGCACAGGCCGTGGTAAGGAAAGCTAAGTGCACTGTCCTGGTAGCAAGATAAAAAAGACGGATACAAGTGTACTTACCCCTACAATTTATAAAAAACCATAAAACTTATAATCTTGTAGGGATAATATAGTCTTATGGTAGCAATTAGAAAAAAGACGATAGGCAAACAGGTATATTATTATATCGAGCACAGCTTCCGTGAAAACGGCAGGGTGGAAAAGAAGGAAAAATACCTTGGAAAAACGTTGCCGCAAAACATCGAAGAATTGAAAAGACATTTTGTTTCTGAGATTTACAGGGAGAAATGGTTTGACCTTTTTGACAAAATAAAAGAAGAATATTCAACGCAGGGAAAAACAATCCCTCCATCGGCGCAGGAAAAAGAATTGGAGAACTTTGCTATCAAATTCACTTACGATACGAACAGGATAGAAGGCTCAACCCTGACATTCAGGGAAACCTCTTTGCTATTCGAAAAAGGCATAACCCCGAATGCAAAACCTATGCGTGATGTAAAAGAGGCGGAAGCGCACCGGAGCGTATTTTATGAAGTGCTGGATTGCAAAAAGGACTTATCGCTTGATCTCATATTGTACTTCCACAAGAAATTATTTGAGAACACGAAAAAAGACATAGCCGGGATGATAAGGCAGCATCAGGTGACAATCGCAGGAAGCAGGTTTATACCGCCTTTTCCCGCAGAAATATATCCTCTGCTAATGGATTTTTTCAGATGGTATCGTAAAAATAAAGACAAAATGCACGCCTTGGAGCTTGCGGCACTTGTCCATCTGAAACTTGTAACTATTCATCCTTTCGCAGACGGGAACGGAAGGATAAGCAGGCTGATGATGAACTTTGTTTTAAATAAGTATGGCTTCCCTATGCTCAATATACCTTATGAAAAAAGAGCAGGTTATTATAGCGCTCTGGAGCGGTCTCAGATAAAAAAGGATACGATGATTTTTCTTCAATGGTTTTTCAAAAGATACCTGAATGAAAATACGAAGTATCTTAAAGAGGAATCGTTGATTTAGGCGGGATTAACCTGTACTTAAATTATTTCTACAGTTGCGGCGCCGATATGAAAAAGATGCAACCATTGGGGCGTACTCACCGCAAAGAGCGCGAAGAACGCAACGCTCGGCAGCATTTTTTAAAAACAACGAACTCAAAACGAACTCGTACTGACTCTGTGGCGCGGTGTCAGGACGCAGCGCCTTTTGGGGAGGCGATTATAGTTGTTTGCAGAGGAGTTATAATAAAGAGCCAGCCTCAATTTCATCAAGCTCTTTATCTATTTCGCTCTCTTCATTAAGCTTGGAAAGCACATCCATTACCCCGGTTACAGGTACATCGATCTTTTCAGATATTTTGGAGATGGAATATCCTTTCCTGTGATATTCGATAATGAGTTCCTCTGTTACTTCTTTTGTGATATATTTCATGGCAAAATGTCCTTAGTAAGTTCCCTTATATGAGATTTGTATTTAAATGCTGATAAGTTGCTTTAGGGCGGGAGAAGGTATATACCTTGATAAAGAGGGGTGTGAAAATATCTGACGATCGTGAACAGGATGCCAATGCAGTAATTAAAACGCACCGCAAAGGGCGCGAAGAGCGCAAAGCACAGCAGCATTTTTTAAAAACAACGAACTGATACGAACTCGTACGAACCCCGCGGCGCCGGGCGCATAAGGGTTTGCACGCATGGGTTTTGCAGGAAGGAGCGCGGATGGGGATAAATTTTGGATAGGGTGCAACAAAAACAATGTTTAAATATGATGTATTGCAATAATACCATAATGAGCAGCGTTATTGAAACATCTGGAGAACATAAAGCACAGTGGGTAACTATTTCCAGTGATGAATACGAATCTATGAAATCTACTCTGGAAGTTCTTTCAGACTCCGAACTTATAGAGCAGATTAAAGAGAGCAGGGAAGATTATAAATCTGGTAATTTTAAAACGCTACATGAACTAATGAAAGAATAAGCTCTAAGTCATTTCATCTTTGTGTTTGAATCCAACAATAATGATTAATTTATTGTTTTCATCTATTTCAAAAAGCACCCGCCATCTCTTTTCAAAATAAATTTCCCATATGCCTGCGAGTGGAACGCGTAAGGGTTTAGCGTATGATTGCGGAGTATTTTCGAGTTTTAGTAATTTTGTAAATAGCCGCTTTTTTAAGTGGTTATCACACTTCTTATCGATGATCCTCTGAATTTTATCGGGGATTATGATTTCGTATGGCACATCATGCTTTATGTGTCAGGATATATTTAATTAATACTAAGGGCTGGCAAACGTATTACTTAAATTATTTCAACAGTTGTGGCGCCGATAGGAAACCGATGCAACAACAAGTGCATGCTCACCGCAAAAGGCGCGAAGAACGCAAAGCACAGCAGCGCCGGGCGCTGGATGGGGGGCGCCTGTGGGGTTTTGCGGAAGGGATGGATTTGTTTTAACAACGATAAATATAAATACTTTGAATTTAATTTAGATGCGATATGATTAAGGAACTTGGAGCAGCACTTTTTGGTGTTGGAGTTATAGCAGGGATAATTATCATTAAGGTTTTGAGAATAAACGACGATCGCATCAAAGTTATTATTGCAGCAATGATAATTTTAGGACTTTTACTGGCGGTTTTATAACGTTTTGATAAAAAACAATAACTTCCCATCCCTCAATGCCCGCCCGCGCTCGCCTCATGCGCCGCCGCATACCTCTCCGTAATCAGCGCGCGCCTGAGCCTGAACAGCACCTTCTGCTTATCAAAACCATACTGCTCACCCAGCATCTTGATAAGCCTCTTTTTTGATGCACCTTTTAAGCTCATCTCTGTCATGATGCCATCCACAAACTCCTTGTTCGGGTCTGCTTCTTTCCTGGCTTCGGCTTTCGGTGCCTCTGCTTTTGCCTCTACTGGCGCGGTTTTGGGTGTTTCCTTAACGACTTTATCATCAACTTTAGGCGCTTCGGTCTTTACTTTCGGCTCTGATGATTTAGCCGCTGCCTGAACGGCTTTAGATTCAGCTTTTGGCGCCGTCTGTACTTGTGATGACGCTTTGACAACCATGGTTTTTTCTTTTTGTTCCTTCCCTGTCATCGCCAATAAGGTCGCTTTTGCCGCTTCTTTTGCTGTTTTCTTTACTTCGTCTGCCATTTCCATCACCTCGAAATCTCAACCGGCGTGAGAATTCCCTTTTCAATCCCAAACTTCCTGCCTGTAAGCAAAATATTATCCTGAACAGGCGCAACCTTGAACTTCTTTTCAACTGCGCTTCCGTTTGATTTTATCTTTAACATCCCGCCCTTTAAGAGCTTGAGCGCCCTCACAGTGTTCAAATTCAATTCCACAAAATCGTTATCGTCTGCCAGATTGAACCACATAAAAGGATTATACACATCAATAAGCGCGGGTTTTGCTTCCATTGGTTTTGGAGCGGCCTGTATTGCACCGTAGGCGGGTCTATCATATTTCGGAATCGTGAATTCATCGACTGCCGCAATGCCAATAGACTTTTTAACGGATTCATGAAGAGCATTGAAATCAAATTTGGCGCCAGCAATAATGCCAAGCGCGTCAAGCCCGTTTGTTCCTGCACCGCCAAGAGACTGTACTCTTCCCTCGTTGTTGATGAGCGTGCCTCTCTTCTTATACAGGGGCTCATGTGCTAAAACTATATTCGCCTTTGCCGAAACCGCCTGCCCGGTCTGGACTATCAGGTTCGTGAGTTTTGAAAGTGTCTCAGATGGTATCAGCGCAGACGGGTCGGATTCAAGACATAACAATGTCTTTATCGTCCCTTTATTTATATCCTCAACAAGCTGCGCCAGTGACTTTTGCTTTGTATCCTTATACAATAAATATGCACCTGTTGAATTCGCAAAAGGCTTGAGGAATGTTACTTTAGCGCCTGCGTTCTTTACAAGAGACAGTACGCTCTTAACCTGCTCAACATCCGAAAGCGGGTGGAAATCAGCAATAACAAGTGAATCCTTTGTGAGCTGCAATTTTGAAATATCAGCAGGCCGGATATTCTCATCTGCCAGAGGCATATCCTTCCACCACACCGAAGTTATCTTCGCTCCTTTCTTCCTGGCTGAAAGCAGGCGCCGGACTATCAGCGGATACTGCTCATACGGGTCGATAAAGAGCACGATATGTTTTGCTGCTTCTATTTCACTGTATGGTACACCCACGCTCAGCGTCTGATATGCATCTTTTGGAAGCGCTTCAAAATTCGCTCCCGTACACAAATAAGATTCAGCGATTTTCTGGAATGCAAGAAGCTCCTCGCATGTGGTGTTGCCGAACGAGAGGAAAGCTGCAGAACCTTTGCCTGCCGATATTCTCCTGGCTGCTTCCTTTGCAGCTTCTTCAGGCGAGGTCTCCTTTCCGTCCACCATCGACTTAACAGGCACATAGAGGCGGGAGAGGCTCATCCCGAACCTGCAAAGCTTTCCTGCATTGGCAGGAGAGGATTTCCTGAAATCAACTTCAGATTTCCCGTTCTCTCGAATATATAATCCGCAGCCGAAATTACAGCCCGGGCAGATTGTTGAAAAAACATTATCGGTCATTTAAATCAAACCTCTTTTGTAAATCTCGCCACCAGGCCGCAAAGGAGTTAAGCCTGAAGATTTTCTCAGCGTTTCTATGTTCTCTGCTGCTGGAAATCCTTCTTCCGGAGACACACTATTCAAATTCCTATTATGAATCTCGCCACCAGGATGCAAAGGAGTTAACCCTGATTTTCTCAGTTCTTCAAGGTCTTCTTTGGCTAAACGCTCCTGATCCAGGGAATCGCCATTCAGATTTTTATCATGAATTTCACTAAAAAGACGCAAAGGAGATAAACCCGAAAAACCTCCCTTTGCCTCTGCATCCCCGTGTTTTTTCTCCAGAGACTCACATAAATTCAGAGCAAATCCGCGTTCATCTATTTTCATCTGCGGTTTAATCAAACTAAAATCCTCACTCATTTAACTTCACCTCGAAATAGGGGGGCTTTCGCATATCCATGCCAGGTTCATACTTTAACTGCTCCTGCACAGGATTTGCAAAGCGTCTATACAATCTTGTGAGCGGAATATCAACAGGGCACACATCACTGCACTGCCCGCAGCCGATACATGAATCTGCAAGGTGCAAAAAGCGCACAAGGTGATACATCGACATCTTGTAAGCATCAGCGCGGAAGTGGAATTCGGTGCATTTTGAAACGTCGCCACACGAACATGTGGGACAAACTGCTTTGCAGGCGCCGCAATCTATGCAGTTCTCAAGCTCTTTCCTGAAATACTCAAGCCTGTTATCGATTGGAACAAATACCTTTCCTTTCCATTTCTTTCCAAGGTCTTCCATCACGCCTTTTATCTTGGCGCGCATTGCAATCCCTTTTTCATCAGGTTTCTGTACCTGCACATATCCTGCATCAATGGCATTCTGGAGGAGTTTTGCGCCTTTTTCGGAGTTAATCTCCACAAATGTGGCTTTTCCCACAAGGTCGCCTGTAACGCCCCAGTTGCCGCAAGCAAGGTCTGCATTATTCGGTATCTTGATAGTACAATACCGGCAGCTCTCCCTGCGTCCATATCCTTTCTCTTCAAGCTCGTCAATGGTTATTGCGTTCTCTTTTCCATCCTTTGTCTCAAAAATGAGCTTTCCCTTCTCAATCTCTTCGCCGTGAACATCTTCTGGCTTGATTTTGTACATTACTTCAAGCATCTCACGCGTCACCACCGGATGCATTGACCCTCCGCAGTTAAGACCGATTATAAAAGTATTATCAAGATTTACGGCATTGCGCTTACTCTGCTCGATAACCCCGCGCACATCGCAGCCTTTTGCCGGAAGAGCCACTTTCAGGTCCTTATTGGCGATAAGTTTTGCAAAGTTGCTCGGGACTGAGTGCAAAGAGCCTGCCGAGTTCAGCACCTCATTCACATCAGAGGTTATAACCGGTACAGCCTCAAACTCATTGATTTTCTTTAATACCACAACAGCATCAACTAATTTCTTATCAAGCGCCGCCGCAAGTACTGACGTAACAAGACCGCCTGAACCGCCTCGTTTTCTTACGTCTTCTTTTGTTGACCAACCAACATACATCTCACCTTTTTGCATTACGCCACCCCCTCAGGTTTAAGCGGACTCGGTCCAATCTTTTTAATCTGCTCTGTAACATCACGGATAAAATTTGCGAACCTCTCGCCTTCGCTTGCCGATATCCAGTTAAGCTGGAGCCTCTCTTTTTCAAGACCAAGCTCATGCGCCACATTTTCAAGATATTTGTATTTTATTTTTGTTTTATCATTACCGTTAACATAATGGCAGTCGCCGATATGACATCCTGTCACCAGTACTGCATCTGCGCCTTCCAGAAATGCGTTGAACACATGCAGCGGGTCTATCCTTCCCGAACACATCACTCGTATTATCCTCGTGGACGCCGGCTGCTGGAACCTGCCCATACCTGCGCTGTCCGCGCCCCCGTATGAACACCAGTTGCAGCAGAACGCCACGATTTTGGGTTCCCAGCCATTCCCTTTCGGAGCAGGCTGAGCCGCAACAGCTTCTGCGCTCATGCCGCTACCTCCTGGAACCTGAACACGTTCTTGACCTGCGCAAGGATCTGGTTATTCTTGAAATGGCTCTGTTCAAGCGCTCCAGTCGGGCATGCTGTTACGCATGTCCCGCAGCCTTTACACAGCGCCTTCATCACATTTGCCTTGCCTTCTTTCTCATCCATCTTTATTGCCTGGAACGGGCACATGGGTATACACACACCGCATCCCACGCATACATCAGGATTCACGACTGCGGTTATGCCTTCAGTTATGGCTTTCTTGTTCTTAAGTAAAATCGTGGCACGGCTTGCACATGCACTTCCCTGGGAAACCGCATAGGGAATATCCTTAGGTCCTGAAGCGCAACCCGCAAGGAACACACCATCTATGGTGGTATCAACAGGTTTCAATTTAGGATGCGCTTCCATAAGCAGGCCATCTGCTGCTTTTGATAATTTCAACAATTGCTGTATCTGGTTAATACCCTCATTCGGGACAATGCCGGTTGCAAGGACAAGCAGATCAAATTCGAGATTTCGTATCTCATTTGCGAGTGTATCCTCAACCCGCACCTTGATATTCTTGGTAACCGGGTCTTCTTTCACTTCCACGGGTCTTCCACGAAGGAATTTCACGCCGAGGTTTCGCGACCTGTTGTATGATTCCTCGTAGCCTCTGAAGGGTGTCCTGATATCTATATACATTATCGTCTGGTCAGTTTCAGGGCGCTTCTCTTTAAGGAGCTGCGCGTTCTTTATGGTAACCATGCAGCACACGCCTGAGCAGTAGATGTTGGTGTTCTTATCGCGTGAACCAACGCAGTTCACAAATCCAACGCGTATCGGTTCTTTGCAGTCAGACGGTCTTACCACATGCCCGCCAGTGGGACCTGCGGCATTCAGCAGACGCTCAAATTCCATCGCTGTAATGATATTATCATATAAGCCGTATCCGAAATCATGTCTGGGTTCAGGGTCGTATGTCTTGAAACCAACTGCGCCGATAATCACTCCCACATTTAGATCCGTAAAACTCGGCTGCATATCGTAATTTATTGCCCCGCGCTCGCATGCCTTGGCGCAAGCCTTGCATGAGATGCAGTTCTCCTTATCCAGTACTGCTCGGAGCGGTACAGCCTGCGGGAAGGGGACGTATATCGCTTTTCGCGTCCCGAAACCTTCGTTAAAGTCATAAGGCACTTCGACAGGGCAGACCTCGCTGCATTTTGCGCAGCCCGTGCATTTTTCAATATCGAGGTATCTGGGCTTGTGCTCGATTTTCACGTTGAAATTACCCACATATCCTTCCACGGCTTTAACTTCCGAATAGCTCATTATTTTAATATTCTTGTTCCTTGCCACTTCCACCATCTTTGGACCGAGGATGCAAATAGAGCAATCGTTCGTGGGGAATACTTTGTCAAATCTCGCCATCCTGCCCCCGATTGAGGGTTCCTTCTCAACAAGATAAACCTGGAATCCCATATCAGCAAGGTCAAGAGCAGCCTGCATTCCTGCAACGCCGGCTCCCACAACAAGCGCCTTATCAATCACAGGGACTTCGCTTGCCTGAAGCGGTTCGAGCAGCTTTGCGCGCTCAACACCCATGCGGATAAGGTCTTTTGCCTTCTCGGTGGCTTTCTCCTTTTCCCACATGTGTATCCATGAGCAGTGGTCTCTGATATTTACGAATTCAAGGAAGTACTGGTTCAATCCCATCTGCTCTATGCATGCGCGGAATGTTGGTTCATGGGTCTTTGGAGAACATGCCGCCACAACAACACGGTTGAGGTTATGCTCTTTTATCTTCTGCTGGATGTCGGCCTGACCCGAGTCGGAGCATGTGAATTTATTGACTGAGGTGACTTTTACACCCGGCAGAGTCCCGATATAATCCGCTACTGCCCGCGTATTTACGACACCCCCGATATTCACTCCGCATTCGCATACAAATACGCCAACCCGTTTTTCTTCCCGATCAACTTTTGATTCAACAGTTTTCTCTACGCCCTTACTATCACTCATTTATCTTCACTTCCTTGAACATTAGCCGCAGGTTTAAAAGCCGATGAATTTAATCTGCGTTCATCTGCGTTTATCTGCGGTTCTATTTTTGTTTTGACAGGGTTTTGACCCAATTTTTTGATCTCTTCTGTAAAATCTCGAATAACTTCTGAGAATCGCAATCCTTCACTGGCTGATATCCACTCAAGCCTGAGCCTCTTATCAAACCCCAGTTTTGCCAGCGCTTTCTTAGTGTTATTAATCCTGACCTCAGCATTCTTGTTGCCGTCGATATAATGGCAATCACCTATGTGGCAACCGGCTATCAGAACGCCGTCTGCTCCGTCATTTAATGCTTTCAGGATGAACGAAGGTTCGACCCTGCTTGAACACATGACCCTCAAAATCTTGACCGTGGGAGGATACTGGAAACGGCTCACTCCTGCAAGGTCTGCGCCTGCGTATGAACACCAGTTGCAGCAGAAAGCAAGTATGTTAGGCTCAAATTCAGTTGTTTTCGAAGCTTGCTCACTCATACAACTACCTCCACCGTGCCGGTCTCTGGTTCTATGGAAATGCTCCTGACACCTTTATCAAAAGCATCTATTGCCTCTCCTATCTCTTTTGACGAGAAATGCTGGGCAGTTATCGCTCCGGCAGGACATGCTGCTGCGCAAGAACCGCATCCCTTGCATGCCGCAGGATTTATGCGCGACTTCTTTGTTGTGTATGTGACCTCTTCGGCTTTCACCGTTACTTCCTGCAATGATGGCGCATTATACGGACAGACGGTAACACACGTTCCGCAGCCTATGCATCTTGCTTCGTTGACCACCGAGACCGCGCCTTCTGTTTCGATGAACTTGCGGGATAAAATGGTGCATGCCCGCGATGCCGCCGCGCTTGCCTGCGATATTGCCTCATCCAGAAGCTTGGGCGCCTGCGCGCTCCCGCACAGGAAAACGCCGTCGGTGGCGAAATCCACAGGCCGTAATTTTGGATGAGCTTCAAGGAAGAACTTGTTCCTGTCAAGAGGTATCTTGAACAACTGGTTTATCTCTTCGTTTTCGCCCGCTACAAGCGGCGTGCTCAGGACTATAAGGTCTGATGCTATCTCGATGTCCTCGTTGAGCATGGCATCGTGTACAACTACCGCCCCATCCTGAACTTTAGGCGGATTCCCGGCATCGTATTTGATAAATATTGCCCCGAGGTCTCTTGCATTTTCATATAGTTTCTCCATGACCCCGTAAGTCCTCATATCACGGTAGAGGACATAGACATTGGCGCTGCTATTTGCTTTCTTAATCCTTATGACATTCTTGACAGCATCAATGCAGCAAGTCCTTCCGCAATATTCCCTATCCTTATTGCGTGCTCCAACACACTGTATCATCGTTATATTCTTTGCGCTGATACCATTACCGAGCATTTTCTCAAGCTGTGCCTGCGTAACTACGCGTGAATCTTTTCCGTAGTTGAATAATCCGGCAGGCTCAAAGTTCCGTGCGCCCGTTGCTACCACAGCGGCCCCGAAATCAACAGGCATCTCTTTTCCTTTGGCCGCTACAACTCCCTTAAAGTTGCCAAGATAACCTTCGACCTTTGCGAGTTTTGCCTCGTTAATGACCTTTATGTTCTTATTCCGGTTCACCCTGCCGATAAGGTCTTTTAATACATCGGAAGGCTTCTTTCCATCGTATAATTCGGTCATTTCCTTAAGCATACCACCGAGTTCTTTTTCCTTTTCGATAAGGGTCACGCTGTAACCGTTATTTGCAATATCAAGCGCCGCGGTCATGCCTGCAATGCCTCCGCCGAGCACAAGCGCTTTATTGATTAACGAAACCTTTTGTTTGTAGAGCGGCTGGAACAAAGCGGATTTAGCCACTGCCATCTGGACAATCCCTTTTGCTTTTTCGGTAGCTTTTTCCTTTTCTTTCATGTGTACCCAAGAGCAGTGCTCACGGATATTTGCCAGTTCGAAAAGATACGGATTAAGTCCTGCCTCACGGCACGTATTCTGGAAAAGCGGTTCATGGGTGCGGGGCGTACATGACGCAACAACCACGCGGTTCAGGTTATTTTTGGTAATAGCATCTTTTATCGTGACTTGCGAGTCTGAAGAACAGGCATACAGCATCTCCTGCGCATGCGCTACGTTTGGCAGCGTCTTTGCGTACTCTACCACGTTCGGCACATTTACCACGCTGCCTATGTTAATCCCGCAGTGGCATACGAACACTCCGATTCGAGGCTCCAGAGAAAGGGGTTTTTCCTCAGGGAATTTCCTCTCTTTTATCATCGTGCCGCGTTCTTTTGAGAGAAGTGCGGCAGCCTTTGCCGCGGCTGCGCTTGCCTGGGCGACTGTATCAGGGATATCCTTCGGTCCCTGTGCTACACCGCAGACATAGATGCCGGGAACGCTCGTTTCCACAGGATTCTCAATAGTTGTGGCGATGTTGCCGAAATCATCAAGCGCGATGCCTGACGACTGCGCAAGAGTTCGCGTAGAATCCGCAGGGTCAAGCCCTATGGAAAGAACGACCATATCGAAATTCTGGGTTTTAAGGTCACCTGTATTGAAATCCTCGTATTTCAAAGAGAGTGCATTATCTGCATCAACGATAACTTCAGGCGGGCGTGAGTTGTTGTATTTGATTCCGTATTCCCTCTGTGCCCTATTGTAGAACTCCTCGAAGTTCTTGCCAAATGCCCTAATATCTATATTGAATATTGTGATGTCAAGTTCAGGGTCGTGTTCTTTTGCGATGATGGATTCCTTTGTGGCATACATGCAGCAAACAGAAGAGCAGTGCTTCCTGCCTATTCGCGGGTTGCGTGAGCCAACGCACTGGATGAACGCGAGCTTCTTCGGAACCCTGCCGTCTGATTGCTTTGTGACATGCCCCTGCGTCGGGCCGCTTGCACTCAGGAGCCGTTCGAACTGAAGCGCAGTGATTACATCGGGATGGTCAAACCTGTACTGTTTTAGCTCAGAAGGGTCAAATGGCTTGAAACCTGTGGCAAGGATGACCGAACCCACGTTCAGTTCTATCTCTTTATCCTTCTGCTCATAATCCACTGCTTTTGGTCCGCATACTTTCTTGCATACGCCGCATTTGCCTTTTGTGAGATATAAACAATGAGCAGCATCGATAGTCGCAACCCTGGGGATTGCCTGGGCAAAAGGAATGTATATGGATTTGCGTTTGCTCATGCCTGCGTTGTATTCATCGAGGACTTTAGAAGGGCATTTTTCAGTACAGGTGCCGCATCCTGTGCATTTTGTGTCATCCACATAGCGCGCTTTTTTAACAACTTTTACTTTGAAATCCCCGGCTTTGCCTGATATGGATTTTACATCGCTGTATGAGAGCAATTCAATATTCGGGTGCCTTCCGGTCTCAACGAGTTTCGGCGAGAGGATGCACATGGCGCAATCGTTGGTTGGGAAAGTCTTGTCAAGCTGCGACATCGTTCCCCCGATGCTTGGTCTTGATTCTATGAGATATGTCTTGAATCCGCTATCTGCAAGGTCAAGCGCTGCCTGTATCCCGGCTATGCCTCCTCCTACAACCGCTACCGAGCCTTTCATTCCACCGCCTCCACTTCCACCGCTGCTTTGGTTTCGATTTTTGCCTCAGCTTTTTTCTCTTCTTTGCCAATGGAGCCAATAAGTTTCGAAGTTGTAACCATGTTTTTATCGAGTTCAAGTTCTTTCTCGCTTAAACCCATCGCAAGCCCGATAAGCTGGGTGAAATAGAGAATCGGTAAGCCGATAACGGTATTATGCGCCTTTTCCACCATTGCCTGCTGTCCGTCAAGCAGCATATGGCACATGGGACACGCCACCACGATGCAATTCGCGCCTGCTGCTTTTGCTTCATCGAACAGCTTCTTTGTGAGTATGAATGCGTAATCCTGCTTGCTCATCAGGAGGTTGCCGCCGCAGCATCTGGTTTTCTGGGTAAAAGGAAGACATTCCGCGCCGGCGGCTCTCATCAGGTTGTCAAGGGATGTGGGATTTTCCGGGTTATCGAATTTAGATACTTCGGAAGGGCGGACAAGAAGGCAACCGTAGTATGGAACGGCTTTTATGCCTTTTAATGGTTTTACGAATTTTTTGGCTAATGCATCAACACCGACATCATTTACCATTACATCAAGAAGATGTTTGATTTTAACACCATCGTATTTTTCCCCGAGCGCCCTTTCAATCTTTTCCCTGAAAGCATCGTCGGTTTTCATAGCTTTATCGGCTCTTGACAGGTTATGCGAACAGATACTGCACGGTATCACAAGATCAAGTCCTGTTTTCTGTGCAAGCATATTGTTTCTCGCCGAGAGACCCATGGACAATTCCTTATCGAAGATGGCTTCAAGCGCGCCGCAGCAGTTCCAGTCCTCAATCTCGGTCAGCTCGATGCCTGCCGCCTTACATACGGCTTTTGTGGATGCATCATATTCGCGTGCAGTGCCGTGCAGGGTGCATCCGGGATAATATGCAAGCTTCATTTTTTCTCCACTTCCTCAAAAATACGCTTTAGCTGGTTATTGCATTTGATTTTATGCGGCAGGATGCTGAGTTTTCCTTTCTTGAACAATTCAAGTCCCATCGGGGCATATCCTATCAAGCCGCCAAGCCCTTTTGTCTTGAGCATGAACGTGCCGCTGACGCCTGCTTCGTACCACCTTCCGTTGCTCCTGACCGAGTCGATGAAAAGATTATCAAAAAGAGGTTTTGGATTGTTGAGCTTGATTTTCCCTGCTTTTGCTTCGCGCTGCGCTATCGCACGGATAGCCCCCATCACTTCTGTGATTTTCACATCCTGCGGGCATCGCTCGTAGCAGAGGTAGCAGGAAGCGCAGAGCCAGAGCGAGTCGTCGGTCAGGACTTCATTGCGCATGCCCAGCAGCGCTTTCCTGAGTATCTTGCGAGGGTTGTAACCTTTGTCTATCTCGGTTACAGGACAGCCAACGGTGCAACCGGTGCAGTTAAAGCACTTCTTGATGTTTTCGCCGCCGGGCTCACTGGCTATTTCATACTTGAAATTCGGGTCAAGTTCACTTGTTTTAATCATTTTGCTCCCTCCAATTCCCGTGCAAGGAACACGCTCAGGTCAACCACATCAAAACCATATTTCTTTATCGCGTCTTTTTCGTTCTTCAGGCAATTAAAATGAGCAAGACATTTTGAACAGGTAGTTATCAATGTCTTAGCACCGGTAGCCTCAGCTTCATCCATTCTCGCTATACGAAGTGCCTTTGTCTGCTCGTTGCAATTCATAAAACTACTGACTCCGCAGCACAGGGCATTTTCTTTTGAGTGTTCCATTTCTTTTATTTTTGCACCATTTGCGGTTAGAGCCTTGCGCGGCGCGTCATATACGCCCATATGCCTCCCAAGCCTGCACGGGTCGTGATATGTCACGTCTGCGTTAATCTTCAATCCAAGCTTATCCAGAAGCTCGGAGATATGGATAACCTTGATTCCAAGCTCGTAATCTTTTGAAAAAGTGCGGTAACATTCAGCACAGCTTGTTACAAGGGTATCGATGCCGCTATCTTTAAGGTATTTTGTATTATAATTCTTAAGCCTGTCAAAAACATCCTTTTTCCCCTGCCAGAGGACATCATGACCGCAGCATTTCATATTCATGACCTGCGGTTTAATTCCTAACTTATCAAGAAGCTTAAGCGATGAAGTTGTTATTTCGCCAAAATCAGTTTTGACATCATGCAGGAATAAGCCCAGCGAGTCCACGCATCCGGGGAAGTACCCGTACTTTGAATCGCTGCTTTCCGGTTTTGCTGTGCCGTCAAGTTTGGAGCTCAATTCCGCAAATTCCGTAAAAACTCCAAGATGAGCAATTTCAAGCGGCTGCTTTCCTGCCCTTTCTTCCTTAATAAAACTTAAGAAATCCACCTGCTGCGGACATCCAATTGGACAGAGCCCGCATGTAAGGCACATCCAGATATCCTTTGTTTCAAGCCCGTACACATTAGCATTATAAATAGAGCTGCGCGGTGAGGTCTTTGAAACTCGGCGCATCGGGCAAATAGATGTGCATTTACCGCACTGATAACAGGCTTGTACGTTACTCGTTTGTACCCACCAGCGTTTCTTTGGGGTTTATAACCTTTTTTTAATTAGAGGGTATAATTGGTTTTAAACATTTCGATTTTTAACGATGCGGAGCGTCATTATTAATAATGTAACTTGTTGCCTGTCACCCCGCTAATTTATTTTTCACTCTCTGTGCCAATTACACAGATGTTTGTTTCCGGTTTTGCATTCGGGTCTATTAAGCCAAGCATGCGCTCGTCTTCAAGATTGATACTTTCATCGGTTTTGCTCCTGAACCCGTACTTGCCGTAATCGGTCAGCGTCGGTCTTCTCTTGATGAAGTGCCCACGCTTGAACTCAAAGGCAAAGGGAAGCGCCCGTTCACACGCTTTTCTGACTCCTTCGACAGAAGTCTCGTTTTCGACTTCGACCAGTATTTCTCCCACAATTATATGTAATTCTAATGCGCAGTTGCCAACGTGGATGATTTTTCTGTCGGGATGGTTCACATCAGCCCCTGTACCCGGACCGCAAGTAACTTTCCTGGGCAGGTTTTTGCCGTTAATGAGCATTCTTATTACACCCTCGACCCGGTCAATCTCATTTAAGACCTTTTCAGCAGTCTCCGGCTGTAATAATCGCTTTGGAAATACTCTTACCTGGATGGGTTTTTCTACAGTTGCGGCAGTTTTTAACATTTTATCTCCTATTTGTTTGAAGTTCCACGGTCACCTATCGAAAATATCAGGTTGTTTACTTCCTCTGCTGTCGGTTCCCTGTTGTTTTCCATCTCAAGGATGTCGATTATCGCACTATATGTGCAGTGCAATCTGTCTGTCGTTTTTCTTCTCGCACATCGTGTCATGTTTTACAATTGATGTAAACGCTGTGCAGCATATTAAGGATTTTGGTTCGTACAAATACGAATAAAATAATTAATGATGATAAATTTGATTCTTTTTCTCAAGTCGTAATCTATTTACCATGCCTTTACAGTTAAGCAACCATGAAAGCTGTACTCGGGCTTGAGGACGGAACATTTGTAAAAGGAGAAGGTCTTGGAGTGGAAGGTATTGTCCGTGGCGAGCTTGTTTTTACCACGCAGTACACAGGTTATGAAGAAGCCCTGACAGACCCGTCGTATAAAGGTCAGATACTGATGTTCACGTATCCGCTAATAGGCAACTACGGCATAAGCGGCGAGACCTTCCAATCCGATAGGATGCAGGCAGAAGGGTTGGTTGTAAGGGAAGCCTGCGACCACCCATCCCACCACAAATCCCGGCGCTCGATATACGAGTTCCTGAAGGACGAGGGCAAATCAGGCATCATGGGAATTGATACCCGTATGCTCACAATAAAAACAAGAGAGCACGGCACCATGAAAGCCGCAATAATCGTTGGTGACGATAACGGCGAGGAAGCTGTAAGGCTTGCAAGGGAGCAGCCGGATATAGGAGGTCTTGACCTGATTAGCAGGGTCACCTGCAAAGAGCCGTACCATGTAAAAGGGCAGGAAGATGGCGGCAACATCGTGCTCATGGATTTTGGTGCAAAGAGAAACATCATTAAAAGCCTGAACAACCGGGGAATCAATGTCACTGTTGTTCCTGCAACAACGAAGGTAAAGGACATCCTGAATTACGAGCCCGACGCCCTTCTTCTCTCCAATGGCCCGGGTGACCCGCAGCAGGCGACAAACGGCATCTCGGTTGTAAAAGAGCTTGCAGGTCAATTACCAATTTTCGGCATCTGCCTCGGGCACCAGATTATCTCGCTGGCGCTCGGGGGAGAGACATACAAAATGAAGTTCGGGCACCGCGGCGCCAACCAGCCCGTGAAGGACAAGAAACGAGGTATCGTGTACATCACATCACAGAACCACGGTTATGCGGTGGATGAGAGCAGCATGGATGAAAAAGAGGTATCTATCACGCAATTAAACGCCAATGACGGCACAGTAGAGGGGTTTGAGCATAAAAAGCTGGATATAGTGTCTGTCCAGTACCATCCTGAAGCGCATCCGGGACCTCTTGATACTGAGAAGATGTTCTTTGACCGGGTGGCTGAAACTGTTAGAAAGATGAAGGTGGTGGTTAAGTAAACCTCACAATTTAATCGGTGAAAGCATCATCTTCAAGATACCTTTTAACGAGCACTTCAAGGACGCCACCTTCCCATCCGCGTTTTTTTACAAGCTTTTCAAGCTTGAGCTTACCTTCCGATTTGCTTATTTTGTTGGATTTTATTAATTCTATAAGAACCGCCACGCATATCCTGAGTTCTATTCCGTTCTGCATCGCTATTCTTCCAAGATAATACGCAGCATCGGCATCATCTGTTATCAAAAACGGGATTTTTTTCGATATGCAAAGAGCAAGACATGACGCTTCTCCCGGATCCACGTCTCTTGAGAGATATTTTGAGAACGAATCATTCTTTACCTGAAAGCTCTTGATATTAGTTTTGTTTATATGTTTTAGAATTCTTTTTGCCACCTTTGATTTTTCATCGTTAAAACCTGCTATTTCCTTCAATTCGTCTTCTACGATATATGTGGTGCAGATTTCAACGATACCGAGAGCGTCATCCAGTATGCTCATAAATTCGAGAGAAATAAGAGAGCTGGTGTCCACTACTATCTTCATGAAATACCTGTGCAAAAGAAGCTTCAGCAATATCTTTATAATAGGCTATTTTCTTTGCCTCTTCGTAACCAAGAATATCTACAAGTTCATCAAAAGAAAGTTTACCTTGCGTGTAGCGTTTTGCAGCTAACCTCTGAATCTCAATAAGCTCAAGTTTGCGGGTAACGTAGTCTCTTACTGCTTTTCTGACTATATCCGATCTTGGCTTCATTTTCCATTTTGCTAATTCGTCAATTTTTTTTATCGTATCTTTATCTTCTCTAAATGTCAGGACTTCGTTCATATGTATTACAATGTATTACAATTATATATCATTTACGCAATTCGCACCCTCTACTTTTCAATGAATTTCCTGACCTGCTTCACATAGATTACAATATGATGTAACAAATAATTAAATTCAATTACATTATAATGTAATTGATTATATTCTCCACCTGTCATCCACAGGAAAACATTCATTGATCCACATAAGCACCTTATTTTCATAGATTATCCTGTATTCCCTTGAAAGCACAGGAACGTTCCCAAAAAAATCCTGCCGCACAATTTCCATTTTCAGTATATCACGCCTTGTCTCAAGCTTGTGCTCCCGCAGAATCCTTCCTATCGGGATATCCGCCCGCATGAGGTCGTCCCTTACCGGCTGCGGCATTCTTTTTACAGGCGCCAGGGATTTTGCCAGCACGTAAATAGTCCCTCCGGCATCCAATGTCACAAGACGGCTGTTAACCTCGTCCCCGACCTCGATATCAAGAAGCTTTGCGATATCAGGCGTTGCTTTTATTATACCCTGCTCAAGTGTTTTGACTACTACCGTTTTCCCGGTGAGCACCTCAAGAAGCTGCGTGACCGAGCCGTCAGTGCCTGCGCAAATGCGGAGGCATGCGGGAACATCAGGTCTTTTAAGTGCATCCCACAAATTAGGCTCCCTGCACTTCTTTCTTGGCTTTTGCAAGCCGTTCCTTTGCAGTATAACCGGTGGCATCTTCAAGGAAGACCCTGTAGCGCTTATTGGTATCGAGAATAACATCGTCTTTAACGTCTTTGTTATATTCGGCCTCCACGCACAGTTTTTTATTATCAACCCAGACAGTTAACGTTTTGAAGGCACCGTAATTTATTGTGCATTTCCCGTTCTCTTCCTTTACTTGCGCTGGAAAATTCTTCTCAAGCTCTGCCCTGATTCGCCCTGCATCCTGCGAAAAACCTCGTTTAAATGAATACTCCTGAATAATATCACCTTCATACCACAAGTGTCTGCTTAAGATTAAAAGATTACTAATGAAAATTTAATGATGAGGCGTTTAGCTGATTCCTTTAAACTTGAACTCCCACAGACTTTTGCCTTTGATTTCTTTATGTTTTAAGTGTTCTATCTCATGGGCTATATCATAAGCAGTAGAACCTTCAAAAACAAGTTCTCTTGCATTGAGTTCTTCAACTTTTATCTCTTTTTCAAGAGGACGAACAGTCGCTTTGATAATACGGTCGCATCCTATCCTGATCTTATAAGGTCGCATGACAAGCATCCTGACTTCCTCATCCCCGCACTTTTCAAGCCTGTGTACCGTTCCCTCCTCGTCTGTAAGAACCGGATTAACGAACAGGTATATCTCTTCAAGGGAATATCCTGTTTTCTTATTGTCATCATAAACGGTGGTCTTGTCCATCACTGCAATAGTCTTTATATTGCCGGATGAATAGCTCCAGTCGCCGCCATCTCTTAATGAGAGCAAAAGCGGGAGAAGGGCATCAGCAGGAAGATTAAAACCCGAAATCAGTTTTCTCTCTTCATTTGTGAATTCTATTGTTTTCTTGAGATTTTGCATATATTCTTTAAATATTGGTTCGCATTGTTCTTAAAAAGCTCGCAGCTATAGAATTTATATACAATAAAAGCACTAATTTAATATGGGAATTGGAGGTAAAACCATGTCAAGATATATTATAATCTCTAACCTGACGGATGAAGGCGCGAGGACTCTAAAGAAAAATCCCGGCAGGGTGAAAGAAGTAAATGCCGAGCTTAAGGAAATGGGCGTGAACGTGCTTGACCAATATGCGGTGCTGGGGAATTTTGATTTCCTGACCATTGTGGAAGCAGAGGATGAATCCGTTGTCGCAAGGGCGGCTGTTGAAATATTATCGCGGGGTAGTATAAAGACTGCGACGTATAAGGCAATACCTGTGGATGAGTTGATAGAATCGCTTAAATAAAGCAGTATTTAGATTCGTTATCTGCGGCTTCTTCTCATGTTCAACCCCCTCGAACTTGCAGAACTCACCCGCAGCATCGTCTGCAAAAACAGCCAGAGAAAATACTACCGCTTTCGCTCATCAAGATTCTACGGCGGCATAGCAACTGCGGACTGTGTGGGCTGCTGCTTAAGATGCGTTTTCTGCTGGTCATGGAACGTAGTAGCAAGACCAGAGGTATGCGGGAAATTCTATTCCCCGCAGGAGGTCGCCGGGAAACTTATTGCCATAGCAAAAAGCAAAAAATTACGCCAACTGAGGATTAGCGGGAATGAACCAACCATATGCAGGGAACATCTTCTAAAAGTCCTCGAACTGATACCGCAAGATCTTATTTTTATTCTCGAAACAAACGGGATACTCATAGGCAGCGACATGACCTACGCAGAGGAACTCTCAAGGTTTTCGAATCTTTATGTAAGAGTGAGCCTCAAAGGCACATGCGGGGAAGAATTCTCAAGGCTGACAGGCGCGGTACCTGAAGGGTTTCAATTGCAGCTTAAGGCGCTTGAAAACCTGACGAAATATAAAGTAAATGCCCATCCTGCCTGCATGATAAGCTTCTCTCCGCCTGAAAATATTGCGGCTTTGAGAGAGAAATTAAGCTCAATAAACCCGGCATTCGGGGATTTTGAGGTAGAAGAGCTCATCCTGTACCCCGCAGTTCAGAAGAGGCTTAAGAAACTGAAGGTGGATTATATGACAGGATACAAACCTGAGAGAATACCTGCAGGGCAGATATAAAAGCCGCTGCACACGATACCTATTTCTTCAAATGCATTATCAGGTCCTTCTGGAAGTTTGAAATGGATTTTCGCTTCTTCAAGTATCCTTGCCAATATACGATTGAAGTTCGGGTAAAACATGATCGGGAAGGGTGCCAGTTGATTATTGGCAGGAGAGGCGCTATAGTTAACAGAATCCTTTTAGCCATCAAAAACATTAAGTGCTATAATATAAATATTGAATCCAGAATGAAGGAGAAATTATGGCACTATCAACATTAGAAATAATCATGCTGGTTGCAAATGTTGTTTTTATTATAATCGCAATTTTCCTGTTTATACGATTGAGAAAAACCGGGAAAAAACCGGAACCTGAAATAAAACAGCAAACCGAACTTTCAGGAATCACAGACATAACGCCAGTGGAATTCAATCGGGAAAGATTCGGGATAGGGGAAAGGGAGATATCGAAGCCTGAAAAAACAAGCGAAGCAGGCGAAGAGGAAAAAATAGAGGCAAGTAAAATTGCTGAACTTAAGCTTGAAGATGAACTCCCTGAAGTTGAGGAGCCGGAGACTCCCAGGAAAAAACGGGCTGCTAAAAAGCAGGAAAAGAAAGCCCCTGAAGAAGCAGTAGCGAAAAAGCCCAAAGTTCCTCCCGGGAAAATTGAAATCCCTGAAAAGATTGAATTTAAATTCGAAGAAAAAGAACCTGAAAAAGAAGAAGAGAAGACTGAAAAGAAGCCGGGAAAAAAAGAGGGTAAAAAGAAGAAACCCGTTAAAAAAGAACCGGCAGCTAAAAAGGAAACAAAACCGGCGCCCAGGAAAAAAGCAGGTAAAAAGAAAAAATAGTCAAGCCGCTGAGAATATTTAACCTATTTTGGTTTATAATATTCCCATTTAAGAAGCGCCTGCTGTAATTCCTTGTTTTTCCTAGCATAATCCAAAAGGTCAATCCCTTCCATTGTCGCTTCGATTGCCTGCATCACAGCTTTTGCGCCGGCACGCGTCCCTTTTGGATGCCCGTGTATGCCGCCGCTTACGAGAATCGTGCAATCGTTACCGAGAATTCCCATTACCTCCGGTATTAAACCCGGATGGAGACCGCCTGAAGAAACAGGAAGCGCCGGTTTTATCTTACCCCAATCCTGTGAAAGGAAGGGTTCTTTTATGTGAGAATCCCTGAGGACATTCGCAATCCCTATTATCTCCTTTTTTGTCCCGACCAGTTTTCCGATTGCTGTCCCTGAATGGATTTCATCAACCCCGATTAACCGCATGAGTTTTGCAAGGAAGTACATGGTCAGCCCGTGTTTTGGATTCCGGTCAAATGCAGCATGCATTGCCCTGTGGGCATGTATTGCCAGACCCAAATCGCCGCATTCATCGCGCATGGTCTGGACAGAAGCCGTCCCGCAGGTGACCACATCTATCATTGCAAATCTCCATCCTGAATCGTGAAGCAATTTCGCCTTGCGTATCATTTCTTTTGTTTCGCCTGTGATATTGAGGAGGGCATCTTTCTGCTCACCTGTTTCCTTTTCGGCTTTGTCCCGCAATTTTGTCATTCTGGAAAGTCTGTCTTCAAACCTGTTAAAAGAAGTGGAAGTCAAATTTTCATCGTCTTTCACGAGGTCAAACCCGCCCATCCATGTTTCATACGCTACCTTTGCATGTTCAGCCGCACTGAAGCCGATTTTGGGTTTTGGCACGGCGCCTGTTATGGGTCTTTCTTTTACTTTCAAAAGAGACCTGATTCCTGAAATACCGTGATGCGGTCCTTTGAAGGAGCTGATATACTTTGCAGGAAGGGATACGTCTATTAACCTTAAGTTCCGCAAAGCTTTCATGCCAAAGATGTTCCCTGCTATACCGCTTAAGAGCTGGGGCGCATTTCCCGGTTCCCAGAGGTCAATCGGATATGCCACTTTTACATATTTCCCGTCCAGTTCAAAAGCCCGTGCTTTAATCTTTTCAACCATTGGAGGCAGCTCATGGAGTGTAGTCCATGTCCCGGCTGAACTTTCAGAGGCAATTCTCCCGATGGCTTCTTTTGCGCTTATCCCTTTTGCGGGTTCGAAATAATACAAGCAGACCAAATCATCTTTTGCCGGGGTATAATTCAAATCAACGAATTTATCGTACCAATCAATTTTCTCAGTCATTTAATCAACCTTTCTTTAGTCTATTATTTTAGAAATTAAAAGATTTAACTGTCGGATGTGTAAAGTCCTGATCCACATCTATTAAATCCTGTGACAGAAAGGAACTGAGAGTTTGCAGGGAAAATAATAAAGATAATTGGCTTTTGGGTTTCTAGTATTGGGAAATTGAAAAGGTTCTTAAAAAATGAATATTACAAAAAATATATGCAGTTTTACAGAACTTCTTATTGGAATTTCAATACAATCACCTTGTGCTCTATTTTTAATTTAATAGGATATGTATTAGAAAAGGTTATATTAAAGTAGCATTATTTTAAAATAAATGAGCATTAATTTAAAATTTTCTAGAGCTATAATTTTTTTGTTATTGGCAATTCCGTTGACTACCGCGTCTCAAATTAACTATAATAGAACCGGAATACCGATGTTTGAGCTTAATAATACTCCACTGATTGAAACCATAGAAGGGGCTTACATGGATTCAAATAACTATTTAAGAAGTGGAAAAATTGTTGACTATGACGATGCTAACGTCAATTTCAATTACAGTTTTTCTGATAGTTCTGGGGTTCCAATAAACAATAAAGAAGTGGATGTATTAAATTTTAATATAACTTATAAAATTAAGAATAATGTTAAATATATCGTTCCTTTTTCATTTATTCTAGGAGAATGGCCACAACTTCTCACTATCATTGATCATGGCATCAATGTTGAAATTAAAAATATAAACGCTGGAAATTCATCTTTAGTGATATATGGAAGGAATAAATCTATTTTTTTCCCTAAACTGCCTCCATCATTTGAATATGTTTTAAGCAAACAAAACGAATCTACTATATTGTCAATTGTTGGGAGAAATGTTAGTAAGGAGGGAAGATTAGAGATTGAATTAAAGGTGACAGAATTTACGCCTTTGGAGTTATTAAGAGTAAACTCGTTTAAGGAATATTCCGTGATTTCTCTCGAAAATGGGAAAATGAGGATTCAAACAGATTTTTACAAAGACTTCGATTATTTAGTTTCTTCCATGATTTATTTCGATGATCCTGAAAAAACAGAAAAACCATCCTCTGAAGAATCTGTGCTATCCTTTCAATTTGGTGTTTTTCCTGTAAGAAATTGGAATGATAATTCTATTGCAAATGATAGTGAAAAACTATTGCTGATTATGCCATTTCCTAATAAGGTAATATCAGAACCTATTGAGGCAATTCCTTTCCAATCTGGCGATTTATTTGGTTTCATGTTCAATCCATTAAAAGTGCAAAGATTGGATATAAAGAATTATGAAAATAGAGTTGAAATTCTTGATCTTGATCGTTATATCTTTCCACTTTCGTATTTTGAAAATCCTGAAATAACTTATCTGCCAAATAAAACAATACTTTATTGGAATTATTCTCAAATTGAGACCCCATTGGCTGTGATTGGTTTCTTAAATAAAACACCATCACAAAAGTTGGTTAGTTCAGGCAATCAAATTTTAATTGTTAAGCCTGAATCTAAAAAATACATCTCTAAAGAAATATTTTATATTAATCCACCAGTAAATGAAACTGAGCCTCCAAGTACGGCAGAGATAATCAGATCTGATAATAGGTTCCCACTAAAACCAAAATTACCTATTCCATTATCCTTGGATACGTCATCTGATGCTTATATACAATATATAAAAGTAGATGGAAGCAATCTAATCGGTCCTTGGGAATTGAAACCAAATTTATCATTAGATGAGGGAAAGTATTATTCCATAAAAACCTCTAAAAATAAAATAGCGATTTTGTTTACGACTAACACGTCAAATCCAATCAATGTGGAGCTAAAATATACTCGAAATGCTATCGAGAATATCGAAAAAGTAAATTCTTATACTTGGAAATACAGCATTTATGAGTTCTATCCTATTGGTGATATACCAGATTATAAACAGATATACAAGATTTTATTGCCATCTCAATATTCTTTTTCTGATTTCCCAGCCGATGCCTCTCACGAGCGCACTCAAGATGGAGATCAAATTATTCTTGAATATAATCAGAGCGTTAGATTCCGCTATATCAATTTTAGTATTAGCTCAGAAGCTCTGAAAAAGATGGCTGAAGAAGAAAAATTGTCTTATAAAGCGAAAAGTTTTGTATTTTACGTGCTCGAACAATTTAATATTTGGATATTGGGGGGAATTTTTACTGTTATAGTAATTATAATAGTAAATAAATTTAATCTGCTAAGAAAAATAAAAGATAAAATAGATGAAATAAAGAGATAAAATTAGGTATCTCTTTTTTTAAAACTACAAGAATAAGTTGTTTTAAAAAGATATTTAATTCTTCAGTATTATATTTAAGGATAATCTACTATAACCTCGTATTAAGGTAATATATTGTATCTCAGGATAACTCCAACCACAAATTAAAACTGTCTTACTTTTCCAACTCTTCAATATCTGCTCAGGAAACCTTGATTTTCTGCCGTCTCTCTTGCAGCAGGTCTATAAAATCATCCTTATCATCAAACTTTTTTAGCTCTTTATCATCTATAAGCACTGTTTTCTCAATATTCTTCGTTTTACTGACCCCGTGAACTATCAACAGCGACTGTGTTCCTGCAACTTCCGAGATGCTGCTCATAAGATGCGCCTTTTTGACAATGGTTCTTGTGTAATCGCCGACTCCTGTTAAAATAGTTGAATTCTCATCCCTTCGGTTTGAAGTCTGCGAAACCGCATCAAACGGAGCCTGCGAAATAGGTAATACATCAAACCCCATATTTTCAAGGATAGAAAAAACATTCGAATACTGTTTTACAGCCGTTTCCTGTTTCTGGCTGTCATTGGAATGAAGTTTCTCGAAAATATCGACCGAAACAGTAAAACCTTTGTCCAGTACTTCTTCAAGCTTAATTGCAACATCAACACTTGCAGCCATTTCGCCATCTTCATACTTGCTTATGGTTCTTCTTGAAACCCCGAGCAGTGATGCAAGCGCCCCAAGGGATATATTCTTTTTTATGCGTTCTTGTTTTAAGATGAAACCATCAAGATTAACATAAAGACCGCCATGCTCTGCATAAATCAATGGCGGCATTTCTTCTACGAAATAATCCTGCATTGTGCTGATATTGATTGCCGGAATTCCATACCTGAAATAAACAACGCCGCCTTCAAGCGAATGGTCGCGGGTTTTTTCACCGATTACGATTGGATAACCATGCAGATGTCTGGAAAGGAACTGAATTTCCTTGGTAGTTTCCTCATTCAGGCCGTCGATGTTAGAGATTATTTTGATAAGGAGTAATAAGTTATTCCGCCTGGCTGCGATATCAAAACTTCTCGGGCGGGTGTCGCATCGTTCGGAAATGATGAAGCCGGCCTTGCCAAGGATTGAAACGGCCTGATCTATTAGCAACTCCTTATTCATAAAATTTTGAATGATTCTACGTCTATATAAATCCCTATGGTGCCAATATTTATTATGCAAAGGATTAGTGTAGCATTTTATGAAAACCTTTAGGTTTATCAAAATAAGGGGACGTTGCACGTCCCCTATACGTCATAAAGGGGCGTAACCCTTTGTGATTATAGGAATCGATGACACGGATTCAAAAGAGAGCATGTGCACAACATACCTGGCAGCCGTGCTCATCGAGAAATTAAAGGAATACGGCAGGATAAATGATTATCCGCTGCTTATCCGGCTCAATCCGAATATCATCTACAAAACACGCGGCAATGCAGCTCTAGCGATTTCTCTGGATATTGAAAGCGAAGATGCAAAAGTTGTCAAAGAGCTTGTAACCGAAACCGTTCGGAACATGGCAGTTTTCTCCGAGGAAAACACAAATCCCGGTGTCGTTTTTATTGAAGAAGTAACTGAAAAGATGCGAGCCGAGCTTGCCATATTCTCCATGCGCGCCGTCCGGGATGTCCTTGAAATCGAGGAAGCCGTGGAAATCCTCAAACGGCACAATATCAGCCATAAAGGATTCAAGAATGGCAGGGGCTTAATAGGAGCGCTCGCCGCTTCTGGATTTGCATTGTGCGGCCTTCCTGATTTTACTTATGAATTAATCGCATACAGGGAAAAAGAAAGATGGGGCACGCTGCGGGATATAAACGAAGTGTCCGTATATGCCGCCGATGCAGCCACACGCCCGGATACATGGGACTCGGTAGATCGTGAAAATAAGCGCGTTGTTTTTGCTCCACATTCACCCGACCCAATCCTGTTCGGGATACGGGGCAACAGTGAAAATACGGTAAGACGCGCTTTCTCGATGATAAAAAGCGAGCCTGTTGAGAGATATGTGGTCTATAAGACAAACCAGAATACGGATATGCATCTGATGCCTGCAGAAATCAACGAGGTTCTGGATAATCGTTCATACATATTAAATGGAAAAGTCAAAAGCGCCCCGAAAATCATACCCGGAGGCCATGTTATTTTCGAACTGGAAGATGGCGGGAAAGATAACGGTGCAGTCATTCAATGCGCAGCTTTTGAACCCACAAAAGGTTTCAGGCGCATTATCAGGGAGCTTCGCCCACTGGATGAAGTAACGGTTTTCGGGAGTGTTAAAGATAAGACCTTGAACATTGAGAAAATCAACATAAATTCTCTCAACACTCACGAATTGCGCAATCCCCTTTGCTGCGGCAAACGCATGAAATCCAAAGGTATAGGGCAGGGTTACAGGTGCGAGAAATGCGGTTCTGTCAAAAATGAGCAGGTGCTTGAGACATTAGAGAGAAACATTTCACATGGATTCTATGAAGTTCCCCCATCCGCCCGCCGCCATCTTTCAAAACCACTCATCAGATATCAATAGACTGCGGCGGCATTCTCTTGTGTTCGTTGGATGAGATTCGCGCTGCCAGCAGGTCAACTATTTCCGGAGGAAATGTTTCCTTTACCAGAGACGCATCCTTATTTTCATCAACCAGCATGGTGAGTATCCGGTCTGCCATCTCGTAGGATACACCGAGTTCCCTCTCGTCGGTCTGCCCGGGCCATAAGCCCGCAGTAGGCGTTTTGTCGATAATTTTTGCCGCT
Source organism: Candidatus Methanoperedens sp. (assembly GCA_049303315.1). GTDB lineage: Archaea > Halobacteriota > Methanosarcinia > Methanosarcinales > Methanoperedenaceae > Methanoperedens. The sequence goes on along the minus strand of JBAQMZ010000013.1, from coordinate 8,097 downwards.
ATGTCCATGTGACGGGCAAGTCCACGAACCTGGGTCTTATAGAGTCCTCCAATAGGTTCTATATCCACGCCGCCATCGCCATATTTTGTGAAATATCCAAGCAGTAGTTCTGTTTTATTCCCCGTTCCTATAACCATTCGATTCATGAGATTCGCATGATAATACAATATGCACATTCTCGCTCTTGCTTTCAGGTTCCCGTTTGCAGTATTTTCGGCGCTGTCAAAACCGGGAATGGCGGATGAAAAAGCCTGCAAAACCGGAGATATCTCAATGACCTTATGCTCAATCCCCAAAAGCTTTGCGACTTCCAGCGCGTCATCCACATCATGTTTTGATGTAACGCCACTCTCAGGCAGCATAAGTCCAAGCACGTTATCAGGACCGAGGGCACGAACTGTGAGATAAGCTGTCAGGGTTGAATCTATTCCCCCGCTTAAACCGATAACCGCTCCTTGGGCTCCCGATTCCCTGACCTTTGATTTTATGAAAGTGACAATTTTATCTTTTATTGCAGGATAACTCTGGTTCATACATTTTTAATGAAATTCCCACTTATTAAAATATTACTTTCACCCCGCTCTGGGAACCTTTATATGTTCCCGGGATAAGGTAGAATCTGCCTCTCAAAAAAAATGCAAACAAGAGGCTTGAGGAAAGATATGAAACAAATAGCAAAACAAATCGAAGCCCGATTCATGGAACTGGGCATTAAAGTAGAGACAAGTGAAATAGAATCAAGTTTGGACCAGTTGATAAATAAATTCAAGGTCCCTCCTGAAGAAGCACGCCGAAACGTGATAAACTCTTTCTTAAAGAAACATAATGTTCCCAAGAGTGAATTTTTCGCTCCGCGTGAAACACCGCTGGTAAAGGTATCCGATATCAAAGAGGATGGAAAATGGGTAACGGTGCGGGGTAAAGTCGTCCAGTTGTGGGAAGTTAACCAGGAATCCATCTCGCAGGTTGGATTGTTTGGAGACGAGTCCGGCACAATTAAATTCACAAAATGGGTAAAAGCGGCGCTGCCGACTGTGGAGGAAGGCAAGAACTACATATTCAAAAATGTAGCGACTTCCGAGTGGCAGGGGCAGTTCAGTATCAAATTGAATAAGACAAGCGAGATAATCCCGGTTGCAGAGGAAATCGAAGTAGGCTCAACGCCCACTGAATTCAGCGGCGCGATAGTGGATATCCAGAGCGGCTCAGGTCTTATCAAGCGCTGCCCGGAATGCAACAGGGCGCTGGTGAAAGGCGCATGCGGCGAACACGGGAAGGTTGAAGGAATATACGACCTGCGCGTCAAAGCGGTCATGGACGATGGCGAGAAAGTGCAGGACATCCTGCTTAACAGGGAAGTTACAGAGGCTCTTACAGGCATCACCCTTGAGAAAGCAAAGGAGATGGCAACGGAGGCACTGGATCAGGCTGTAGTTCTCGATATGATAAAGAGCAAGCTTGTAGGCAGGTATTTTGTGGTAAGCGGCGCCAAACTTGACAGGTTTATACTCGTAGATTCAATAAAACCGGATGTCAAGCCGATAGAAGAAGAAATTAAGAGGATACTTGCAGCATCTGCCGCACCGATCGCACAGGAGGCGTAGTCATGGCAGAAAATGGATTTGTCCGTGAAGTAGCGCACCGCATATTCGCAGCAGAGCTAAAGGAATCAAACCTGCAGGCAAAGGATGGAAATGACCAGTATTCACCGCAGTACCTCATTACCCCGACCGGGGCAAAATGCAACCGCGTGTTCATCGTGGGCACGCTCACTGAGAAGGAAGATGTAGGAACCGATTCCGAGTTCTGGCGCGGGCGCATAGTCGATCCCACAGGCGCGTTCTTCGTGACCGCGGGGCAGTACCAGCCCGAGGCAGCGCAGGTGCTTGCAAAGACCGCGCCGCCTGAGTTCATCGCGGTCATAGGAAAGCCGACAACATTTACGACCAAGGAAGGAAATGTGCTTACCTCCATCAGGGCTGAGTCCATGCATGTCGTGGATGCGGCGACGAGGGACAGGTGGGTTGTGGATGCTGCGATGCATACCGCAAAGAGGCTGGAGAAGCTGGCGGGCAGTGAGCCGAATGCGATGAAGGCGAGAGAGCATTACAATACGAATGCGGATGCGTATCGCGCGATGGTGGCGCAGGCGCTGGAATCGGTGAGGGCGAGGTGAAGGGCACGGGAGAGTGCCCTCATTTCTAAACGAGGTGTTTAATCATGGAAATAAAAGACATTGAGATGTCCACTATTAAAGTGTCAGAGTTGAATACAAGAAAGGATTTGGCTGCCGGAACAGAAGATGCAGGATTAGAAGATTTAGCTAATAGTATTAAGGAAAAGGGGTTGTTGAATCCCATAATTGTCAAGAGGAATAACGATGGCAGCTATGGTTTAATCGCAGGACAAAGGCGTTTTCTTGCCTGCAAAAGATTGGGATGGGGAAGTATACCAGCAATTATCAGAGACATTACCGATGATACCGATGCTACGATAATATCACTGATTGAGAATGTTCACAGAGCTGACATGAACCCCATTGACAAAGCAAGAGCATATCAGAAGATTTATGAGAAGTATTTGGATTACAACAAGGTAGTCAAAGAGACGGGGGTCTCAATTTCAACTTTGAAAAAATACCTAACACTACTCAATCTTGCTCCTTCCATTCAGGAGAAATTAACAACCGCAGAAGGGGCAGCTGGGATTGGAACATTATCAAAACTTTCTGAGACTTTTGCACCAGATGAGCAAGAAAAAGTTCTTGATAAAATAGGCGGATTTAAGCAGCAAATACAATTAGAAATGATTAAGAGAAGCGGTGGAAACGTTGATAAATTGGAAGAATTAAGAGAACAAGCGATAGAAGGTGCCTTTGATACCCATCTCTGCCGAAGTCTTGAAGAATGCCAGTTCATCCCGGAGGAATTGATCGAACCTGTGAAAGAAGCAATAAAAAAGTTTGAGGAGGAGGGCGATGTAAGTTCATTCAGAGAGATTGTGGAGATGCTGAAAAATAGTGAATATAAGGAACAGGACTGCATACCCAATAAGAGAGAAGGAGATAGGGGGGATTTTATGAGTTCTACACGGACATGCACAAAATGTAATGGAAAGGATTTCGTCAAAACAGGGACGAAACTTAACACTGAGGGAAGGTGGCAGGTATACCAGTGTATGGGCTGCGGTCACAAGCAGAGAGGGGAGTTACTGGCATCGTTCCACAACGAAAATATGGCTGAAAACATTCCTATGAAAACAATAGAAACAAATGACGAGCAAACTACAGGTTGATTCATCAGGCAATCCTTCTGAGGTAACAGATGTTTACTGGATTTATGCTAAAGGAAAAATAGGGGGCAAACATCAGCCACTAACTCATAAAACGGGAAAATGGCTTATTTTTGTCGGTATAGAAAATGTAGATGAAGTCTGGGCTAAAGTAGAGAAAGCATATAAAGAAGGAAAATTAGGCCTCGCTGCGAAAGTGGCAACTGCAAAACTAAATCCAAATGCAACTAACCCAGAAACAAAAGTTATCTGTGTATATACCTATGATTGGACTGATGAAGAAGATGTTAGAAGAGTACGAGAAGAACTTCGGAAACTTGGGGTAACGAACAAAATACCTTATAAAACAAACGAGGACACGCTAAAAGGGAAATATCAGATAAGAGGACATACGAGGATAAGTAAATACTATGAGTGATTCGATTAATTAAAGGTAGATATAGTTAGGATATTTAAAAATGCTAGCAACAGAAGAAATCATGAATAATCTGAGGAAAGAACTACCCTACTTAAGAGCCATATTCGGCGTAAAACGAATCGGCTTATTCGGGTCTTCCGCAAAGGGAATCCAAAGAGAAGACAGCGATGTTGACCTCATCGTTGAATTTGAAAAGCCCATCGGCTTGAAATTTATTGAACTATCGGATTATATCGAAAAAGTCTTGGGAAAGAAAGTGGACATCCTGACTCCCGCAGGCATCAAGAGCATACGAGTAAAAAAAGTCGCGGAAGATATTAAAAAGAGCATAGTCTATATCTAAAAGAGGCGTTAAATGATTCGTGAAGAAGCACTGAGATGGTTTGAAGAAGGAGAGAATGACATCGCTACTGCAAAAATACTCCTTGAAAACAAGAAATACAACCCATCAGCCTTTTATTCCCAGCAGGCTGCCGAGAAGGTTTTAAAAGGGTTGCTTCTTGCAAACAATGAAGCTGCATGGGGTCATTCAGTCCTGTCGCTTCTTCGAAGATTGGATGACATCATTGACGTGGATATCAGAGATATCGAGCATTGCGCCAGAGAACTTGACAGGCACTATATCCCTTCAAGATACCCTGATGCCTATCCCTCCGGCAAGCCAGAAGATTATTATACCGAGAAAATAGCAAAGGAGGCGCTGATATGCGCAAAGAAAATAAAAGAATTCGCAAGGAGCCTGATGCAGTAAATAAAGACCTTCAGGACTACTGCATGGAAGTCATAAAGAGGTTCAAACCGGCTTGCATTATTCTCTACGGCTCAAGGGCTAAGGGAACTTTTACAGGCGCCAGCGATTTTGATATTATCGTAATAAGCAACAATTTTGAACCGGATTTCCTGTCAAGGATCAAAGATTTAATCGATGCCAATACATCATCTCTTCCAATAGAGCCTCTTGGCTATACAGAAGCAGAATTTGAAACAATGCTGATGGCGTTCAGGATTACGGCGCTTGATGCTGTACGTGAAGGTGTGCCATTGTATGGTAAAGATTATTTCAATGGGTTAAAGAATAAACTTAACGAACTCGAAAAAATCGGGCTTTACAAAGGCAAAGCTTCATGGCACATCCCTGCTGCTGCAACAGGGTAAGTTCTTAGTGCGGAAGATATTGAAAAGAGCATCATCTATGTCTGATGCGCCAATTCCTTTTATATATTCGGCGCCAAGATTTTAATATTTTTAATGTGATATTTATGCTATCGGCGCCGTGGCGCTTGATATAATTTGAAAAGGCAAGCGTTGCTAAAGTCAAATTCTACAAATCTGCGTTCATCCACGTTCATCTGCGGTTCGTTTTTTAAGCGTACTACGCCTCCATCTTCCTTCTCACAATCTTCAGCCTTATCCCGCCCGGTTCTGTCTCGATGGGCAGCTTCAGGCTGGTGTTCAGATGATAGAGTTCCGCAATCACCTTGGGCAGGCGCACCGATATGCTATTGCCCGACTTGAACACCGTAGCCTCCACGCCTTTCTTCAATGCCTTGAAGTATTTTACTATGTTGTCCACATCCTCCGGGTGACTGTGTTCGTTGCCGCATTCGCATCGAAAGCCGCGTATCACGAACCCTTTCAGGTTGATATCGTTTACCTCATTCATCTCTTTTCCGCAGATATTACATTTATGCATCATGTTTCACCTCGCATTATTTTTAATTTATTTTTTGTAGCTCTTATTTTTCCAACATGCCTTATCAGCCAATAATCCTCATAATCCTCGATTGCAACAATGTAGATGTTACTTCCCCTCTGACACCATTTTTCAATTATACCTTTTTTCCTTTTGCTTACTTCTGTACCATTTTCGAGTAATTCTATTATCTGGTGTATTTCCAATCCAAGTTCTACCATCTCATTATCCGCGTTTCGATTGTGGTCGGGTATTAATGGTTTATTTTTCCATGTTATCAAATTTATCAACTTTTAATGTCAATACAATAATCGCATAATGTATATACTTTATTATCAAACCATTTTAAATAACTAAATCTGTCTCCAAAACTTACTTAACTTGAAAAAACATAGTAAAAATCAAGTTATGTCCACTACAGTAGAAATCAAAGGAGAGTTGGAGACAAAGATAAAGCAGTTGATAGATGCCGGTCTCTATGGAAACATTGCCGAAGCAGTCCGCGATGCTATTCGCCATCTTTTGCGGGACTATGACGCAAAAGAAATTGCAGTAGCGCTTTACAGGCAGGAAAAAATATCCCTTGCCAAAGCCGCCGGTATTGCCGGAGTTTCCTTGACCGCAATGAAAAAGATTCTCATGGAAAGAGGCATCAACCCGAGGCTTGGCGTAGAAGGTGTCAGAGAACTGAATGAGAACTATGAAGCGCTTAAGGGGACAGCAGATTGATTGTACTCGATACAAGCGTCATAAGCGCGTTTTCCGAGATTGGAAGGTTTAACCTGCTGGGCGAGATATTAAAGCGTCTCGAAGTCAAAGCGATAATTCCGCATACGGTGGAGAAAGAAATCATTTTTCAAGAAGCTATAGCCGCCCTCAAAAAAAATGGAGGCTGGATAGAAGTTGAAAAAGCAAAAGACTATAAGAAATATCTTTTAACTTTGCATGATGGCGAATCAGGGGTTATCGCCCTTGCAAAAACACATGGTTGGATAGCGGCTCTGGACGATCTTGATGCCAGAAAAATTGCAAGGAAAGAAAATATAAAAATAACAGGTACGCTGGGAATAATCAAGATGGGCTATGAGCTTTGCCCGATAAAAGACAAACAAGAACTCCGACTTATTATCAATGAACTGAAAAAAGTAGGGTTTTTTATGACACCAGACATTCAGGAAGGGATTCTTGATACAGAAAAAATACAGTGATTATTTATTGTTATAAAAATCGGTATTCATCTGCGGCTTTTTTGTTAGAATAATTCAAAAGCGATTTTTCACACCTCAATACCCTCTTTCACCACCTGCGCCACAATCCCTATCTGCTTTTCTCCCCTTCACACCTGAATTCTTCTCTGCACCCTCTTCCATGACTCTGTGATCAGGAAACTCTCCTCCATGTTCCCAACCATTCTCTCAAACTTATTCATGGGAACCGCAAATGTAAGTTCATCCCCGGAGACATGAGGACGCGCCGAGACATCAAACATCCCGATAACCCCTCTGGGTCGCGAAGATTTCATTTCAATATAAGGATGCTGGACAATCGTACCACATCCCGCAGCAAATGGCGAAATTACACCATTTGGCTCGGACTCATCAAAATTCGAAAGTGTGAATAGACCAGAGATAACATCCGGCCCGGCATAGAATATCACAACTTCGGGCTCATCAGATTCCTCAAGCATATCCCATCTCTTGAACACAATGAATTTAGCCGGGGCTTTAAATACAGGCTGGTGTTTCATTACCTCCTTAACAAGCTCTGGAGATTTTTTATAACGCTCGCCTTCAAGCTTTCCCGGAATCCCGCATGACAGGAAATATTCAAAGTCGGGCATTATTTTTTCAGAAAAACCAAGGTATCTTTTTCCGCCAAAGCAGCCGATTGATTCTGCATTGAAAGAAAATGAGTGTCCTTTCCTCACCTTTGATAAAGCGCCTATAACGCATCTGGGTGTTGATTCGGGCTTTGCAAGCTCGGCATGTCCTTCCTCATCCGTGTAATAAAAGGTGATGGGCAATTCAGCGTTGTTAAAATATTTTTTCCAGAGTTCGTTAAATTTTTCTTTGAATTTCATATCCATAAAATAATCCTCCTCTATTCCCAAATTTTGTCATTTTCATACATATAGCCTTGTGTATATATGCAGCCCCAATACCAATGCCAGCACCCATAAACCCAGCGCCGTTCTCATGAACATGCGAAAATTACCCGGCATTCTGATTACGTTACCAAATGCCAGGTTGATGTATATCCAGAGCACAACTACCAGCAGCCCGAGCGTATGGTGTATGAGCAGTTCGGCATTAAATATTCCAAAAGGTTCGATTTTGATATATCCAAGTAGTGATGGAAGCATGACAGCAATTATAGCCAATACCTGTAGCGGCACTGCAATCCTTACCATGGTACAGTGTTTAACAGGGTTTCCTTTTTTTACAGAATATACCGCCTGAAATACAAACGCAATAAGAAAAATCTGGATTCCAAGGTTTGCCAATGCAAGAGTCTTTACATCAAAAACCATACTTTTCATCCTCTATGGAATCTTGTCAATTATAATCTTTAGAGGATTTCGATTAACTTGTAATTTTCCCTGATATTCGAGCATATTATGAATATTCATGCCTATGCTGCCTCCGTTTCTCATTTTTTCTTTAATTTGCATGTTTTATCAGATAGCTACCGCTAT
>JBAQMZ010000012.1:0-34894 GCA_049303315.1 Candidatus Methanoperedens sp. | reverse complement strand
GCGAACGGGAGGGCGTGTCCGGGTATGGCGCACCATACCCGTCGTTTGAAAAGCGACACCTCGCTTTATGCGGTGTTGGGGTATTCTTTGCATACCCCTCGACTTTGCTAAAGGTTTCAAACCTTTTTGATAAAAATTTCTTAAAGTTTTTCATTGATAACCCTGCTTTCGCCATTGGTTTTTTCGATTTTCACAACATGTCCGTATTTTTCATTGAAAGTATCATCATGGGATATAACGAAAATTTGCTTGAAACCCTTAATGTTCATTATCTGCTCAGAGAGGTTTTCTCTTCGTATCTCATCCATGTTCTGCGTGGGCTCGTCGAGAAACACGAAATCCGAGTTGGAAAGCATCTTAAGGAGCGCAAGTCGCAGAGCAAGAGCAGCCCCCATTTTCTCACCGCCGCTTAACTGCTGGAAATTTTTCTCCTCGCCGCTCTCGGTTATTATTATCCCGTAATCCTCGCTCCATCGCAATTCCTGCGAGAAGTCGTCCATGATAGCGCAGTAAAGACTGTTCGCCTCTTCGCTTATCTCACCTATCAGTTCAAGAACGATATGCTGCGCCGAATCCCTCAGTGTCTCGCGGATGAACTTCGCGTATTCCCCAAACCGCTTCTCGTTTTCAAGCTTTGCCTCAAATTCGCTTATCTTTGCAAGATAGCTCTTCATTTCAGCTATCTCTTTATCAAGTTTCAGGAACTGGCGGTCTTTTTCTTTTATTTCCACTTCAAAACCGCGAACTTTTGCCCCAAGCTCCAAGCACTCATGTTCGGCGCCCTCAAGCGCCTTTGCGCTAAAACCTAAAGCCGTCCCGTCATATAGCTTTTGCGAGCCCGCAAGCGTTTTCTCTTCCTCAACGATTGTTTTTCCAAGCTTCTCGCACTCTTTCTTATATTCCACAGACTTTGCTGCAAGCGGCTGGTTCTGCACATATCTCTGGTAGAGAGGTTCAAGCTCTGCTAGCTTTTTTTTCACTTCGCTGGCATCCATATCAAGAGAATTGTATTTTTCAAGTGCAGTTTTAAGTAGAGATGCCTCGCTTTCTTTTTCAGGGATTTTTTCTATTTCCCCGGATATTTTTTCAACATCCTGCGCACCTTTTTTGGCAAGCAGCTCCAGAGCCTTCATTTTACTTCGCGGGTCGCCCAGAACCTTTAATTCTGAGTTCATGGCTTTCAGTGTGTCTTGCGCAGCCCCAAGTCTTTTCTGCGCGTCTGCAAGCTGCTCCCTGAAATATGAAGAAAAATCCGCCACTGTATTGCACCTTATCCCTTTTATCACAGGGCAAAGGTTCTCAGTGCCGGCGATGCTCATCCTGCCTTTTATATCCTTAATCTCATTGAGCGCGACAGCATGTTCCCCTTTTACGGTTTCAAGCTTCTGTTCAAGCTCATCCTGCTTTTCCAATAGGGGTATGAGAGACGTCTTTTCACAAGCGTTCTTTTCTATCTCGGCTTTCAACGCCTCAAGACGCATGCGTTTTTCATTCAATCCTGCAAGCTCATTTTTAATCCCGTTTAACCTGTCCTTCAGCACATCACGTTCTTTTCGCATGCCCTCAAGCTTTTCCTGCTTTTTTCTCTCTTCTTCGTATCTTTCTTTATCCGCCAAAAGTGCGGATACTATCTTCTGTGCTTCTTCGGATTTCTTAAGCTCGTCTTTTGACTTTTCAAGAAGCTGCTTCAATCCCTCTATTTTTATGCGACCCTGCTTTATCTCATTTTCAAGCCTGTCCATCGCATCCTTCTGCTTTTTGAGCGCATCCCGCCTGCCCTTAGCTACCTTCAGGGTCTCGCTGCACTCTTTCAGGATTTTCTTTATGCTCTCAATGGTCCTGTTAAGTTCATCCTTCTCAATCTTTTTTTGCTCATAATTCTCGGTTCTGATGCGCAGTTTCTCGATGTCATTCTCTATGCTCCTGACACCTTCATCTATCAGGCTCATCGCGTTCCTGAGATTCTCGTAGGCATTCCTGTACTCGTCCACCTTGAGTATTTCATCGAATGTCTTTCTTCTCTTCGTTGGGGTATCCATGAACGCTGCCGTCAGCATGCCCTGCGGCACTCCAATAGTGTTTTCAAAAATATGCGGCAACTCATCTTCAGTGGATACAGGGAATATGTTGCTGATGAGCCAGGAGAGAACGTCTTTTTTGCCTGTGATATGGAGATTCTCTCCCCTGACGCTGTATTCGCCACCGAGTTTTCTTGTAAGTATGTAAGTCAAATTATTTGTGAGAACTTCAACAGAAACCATACCTGATTTTTCCCCGCGGCGCAGGAAGTCTGCATCTTTGTAGGGCAGGTAGTCAAAAAGGACGTATCCTATTGCTTCGAGGATGGTGGTTTTCCCGTGCCCGTTCTGGCCGCAGATGCCGTTTATGCCTTCCTTGAATTCGATAGTCGCATTACGGTAGGATTTGATGTTCTTTAATTCCACGGATTTGATAAGCATTTATTCCCCCATGCGTGAAAGTAAGGTCTGCCGGGGATTTTCTATCTTATCCGTCCTGATATTATTTTCTGAGGCACCGCTTTTTATTTTCGCAAAGCTCCATCTCAATTCTTTAAGGACTGAGTTCGCTTCGATATTCGCAGCAGCCATCTTTTTCACTTCGGTCATTACCTTTACGACATCATCTACATTATCCCTGTACCTCCCGTCAAGTTTTATCCGGTCTGAGAATACACGAAGCTCTATCTGCTCGCGCGTAAGCCCCCGCACGTCTCCCTTTTTGATGGCGTATGGCGAATTTGTCCGTTGGAGCTTGACCTCGGACCACAGGGGTTTAAATTGTTCGATAAGCATATCCCTGATGCGCTCCAGGTTCACATCGGATTTCGGGAAGTTCATCTCTCCATAGAGCAGAAGTTCGACAAGCGGTGCCTTATCTGATTGGACTGTAGGCTCTCTTTCGATTTTAGCGTTGACTTTTGAATAAAGATATTCGGGAGTGGCAATATCGCTCATGTCAAGCCTGATGCGCCTGACCGGGCGGGTAATGGGGGATATGAGTTTTGCACCATTATCCCGGACATGATAGAACCCTTTTGCCATGTCATATTCGTTCAGGGACATCATTTCAATGCTGCCCGGGTTGAAAATCCATCCGTCCAATTCGTAATGCGTATGATAATGCCCGAGTGCCAGGTAATCTACAGCATCTTTCAGAGGGAGGAGAGAATTATATGGGATTTCCCCCGCAACTTCCTGCTTTACCTGTCCTTCAATGCCAAAATGCATCATCAGGATAGTATATTTTTCCCCGTTTGCGGCATTTATTTTTTTTATCTCATCTGCAATCTGGGGGATTATGGAAGCTATGCTTGCGCCAAGGTATTTCACGCCGAAAATGCGGAAATTATCCAGCTCGACGAAGTCGCCCATGAGTTTCACACCATTGGCTTCTTTTAGCCTTATGAGCCGGAGCAGCCCCTGTGAATTCAGTATCTCAAGCCAGCTTTTGCCGTCCTGGTGGAAGGCGAGGTCGTGGTTCCCTTCGATTGCATAGACCGCAGTGGCAGGGCTTTTCGCTTTTAGTTCAGAGAGCACCTTATAAGCCTGCTCGTAAGTGGGTGCATTTATGTTCCGCTTGTGGAACAGGTCGCCTGAGATGAGGATGAACTCGACTTTGTGGTCGATAGCATACCGGATTACTGTTTGGAAGGCGCGGGCGTAGTCGAGGAAGCGTTCGGGGATGCCGTATTGGGCATAGCCGAGGTGGAAGTCGCTCGCGTGCAGGAAGTTCATGGGTAGTTAAAAGGGCGTCAGGGTTAAAAATGGTTGTGGGAGCGGGGTGAAAGTGATGGTTTTGTTAGACTGCTCTGATAATCATTATTTCAACTTTCTGGTTTCTTTTTTCCCTGTGATACTGAGATAATTCTCTGAGCTTACCACTTTTCTTCCTGTTTTCTTCTCAAGTTCCTTTCTTGCATTTCCTGCAATCATGCCACCCTCTTTTGAGGAATCGAAACACTCATTGAATCCTTTTGAGTCCCTGGATTTAGTGATTTCTGTAGTAGATTTTTCCCCGAGCATAGTGAAAATCAATTCCAGGTCGTTCATATGGTCTCTCAGGTTCTGGTTTTTATTCATCGGGTCTAAGCTTTTTATTTTTCTATGTTCCTTGATCGATTTCCCGAAAGTCGCTTTAGAAATCTCATTTGTAAGGATGGCAAAATCTCTTTTTTCGTCAACTCCTCTTTCTTTCCACTCATCCGTAAGTTCCTGCCTGATAGCGATCCCCCGCAGCCTTTTTTCTATCCAGTCTTCCGGATAACCTTTGAGTTCGTAATACTCTTTTGCCCTATCCTGCGCCAGTTCGGGATTTTCTATTTCCTGTATCCTTTCGTATCCTACTTTTGCCAGCCATCTTTTGAAGGGTTCAGCTTTTTTTGAGGGGATGGACTGGATTATCCGGAACATTGATTCTGTGTTTGCGCAATCGGTTTCGTATTTTTTACCGTCGGATGATGGCAATTTCAGTTGTACCCAAAATGGGGACAACTCAAGTTGTTTAAATTCCCTGTCCTTGATTTTGCCCCAGTATTGCCTTGGCGTTGGACTATCTGTCAAAGCTCCAACAATATCAACCACCGAGAAATACCACTGGTTATCATGCCATGTTCGTCTTATTTTAGCTCCCTCGAAAACTACCAGCGCTTCTTTTGAATCCATGTTATTTCCCCTTGTTAAAGTTCATGATATAGTAGAGAGGGCGTAATGGTTAAAAAGGGTTAGGAGAGCGGGGTGAAAGTGATAAGAGCTATCAAACAGCGACTTCGACCTACTGGATGCCAAACCCAACCCCCCCCTTCACTTGCGCGCGACGGGAAAGCGCGTGGTTGCGCAGATTTTTGAATGTCATGGTCTCCGCCGGCAAAAGCCTTTATATCACAAACAACCATTTTCATTTCATGAACAACAGGGGCCTGGCTGGTGCATTCATGTTCGTTGGCGGAGTGCAATTCGTAATAGGAATGATTCTTGCAGAAATTTTCTATCCTGAGTACAGCGTTTCCGGGAATTACATAAGCGATCTGGGAGCTACATGCCGCGACACCTGTATCATCTATCAGCCCTCAGCTTTTATCTTTAACACATCCGCCATTATTCTTGGCATATTTATCCTCCTGAGTTCATATTGCATCTGGCACGAATTTCAAAATTATCTGATATCCATATTGATCGGCCTTTCGGGGCTAGGGGCGTTGGGTGTTGGATTGTTCCCTGAAACAACAGGCATTCTTCATTTGATCGTATCGCTCATCGCTTTTCTCTTTGCGGCTTTGTCAGCAATTGCTGCCTGCAAATTGGTTAAACCGCCATTTACTTATTTATCAGTGGTTCTGGGGATTGCAAGCCTTGCAGCTCTTGCTTTGTTTGGGCTTCAATTTTATTTGGGGCTTGGTCCCGGAGGGATGGAAAGGATGATTGCATATCCTGTCCTGCTATGGGTAATAGGCTTTGGAGGTTATTTGATGTCGCCCAAACAAGCCTGAACGACCGCAACTTATTTTTAGTATAATCAAATAATACATCAGCATGGACATACGGCAGTGTAAGAAAGGCTGTGTGGAATGCACGCCATGCGAAGATTGTGGGGCGCCTCAGTTTACCATAAATGTGGTATGCGGAAGCTGTCTTTGCTGTGAAACCCCGCACGTCGAAATGTACGAGTGGAAATAACTGGCATTTCGTATGCGATTTCCAATCGATAGTCCTTAGGGCAAGCTACATTTAATATACTTCACGACTTTTTGCTCATATGAAAAACTTTAAGAAAGGTTTATCAAAAACTGTTGCGTCAGTTTACACCGCGCACACGTATGGCTTCGCCATACGTGGACACGCCCTCCCGAGGCGTGACTCGGGACGTCATAAAGGGGCGTAACCCTTTATGAAAGACTTCATAATCATCGGTCATAAAGCTGTTACAGCCCCTTTTTCCCTGAACGACCTCCCCGGCGCAGCGGGACGCATGGACATCCTGTGCAGGTGTGTTAATGCCGCGCTTTTCCTATCGCATGACTTAAGAAGGGACGTTCGCGTGCATCTTGTCCTGAAAGGAGAGCCGTCACCGCCGAAACTCATCAGTTTTGACGGCGCCGCGGTCAGGTACTTGAGCCCGGATGAGCGTAGTGCAGCTTCGCTTATAAAAAAAGCGCTTGAGAAGAACGCACAGGACTTCTGGACCGAATCCACGCTTGGTGTGAGTATCAGGAAAGGGGATTTTGGCGACCTCCTACGCGAATTGAATAAAAAAATAATATACCTTCGAGAAGACGGGGAAGATATACGCGGGAAAAACCTCGAAGAACCTTTGTTCGTTCTTGGCGATCACATGGGGTTGAGCGAAGATGAAGAGAAAATAATCGAAGTGTACGAGCATGAAATAGTGAGCGTAGGTCCGCTATCCCTGCACGCCGACCACTGCATCATCATATTGCATAATGAGATGGACAGGGTAGAGAAACATATTTAGACCACACCACATATCCAGAGCCAGATGACAATCCTTGACACAGCCCGCAAAATCCTTAATATAGGCCCGATCTGCGATCACTGCCTCGGGAGGCAATTCGCAAAACTCTCCACCGGATTAGGCAACGACCAGCGGGGAAAGGCATTAAGAATCACACTTGCAATGCAGGCAGGGGCGGAAAAAGATGATACATTGCAGGAAGAGCTTGCAAAGAGCGCCCAGAACAAATGCTGGGTATGCAATAACCTGTTCACACAAGTTGATTCGTGGGCCGAGAAAGCCGTCCGGGCACTTTCAGATTATGAATATGACAATTTCCTTGTAGGAACGAAAGTTACAGGCTTGTTAGCGGAGAATGAAGAAATAATCTGGGCTGAAAGCGGGACAACGTTTGCCGAGCCCCTTAAAACAGAATTGAACCGGGAAGTCGGAAAACGTGTCGAAAAAATTACGGGCAAAAAGGCAAACCTCAAAAAACCGCAAATTGTGGCGCTTCTTGACCTTGAGAATGATTCTGTAGACGTTGAAATAAATTCTTTGTACATATACGGCAGGTACAGGAAACTCGTTCGCGGGATTCCCCAGACAAGGTGGCCGTGCCGGGAGTGCGGCGGAAAAGGCTGCGAGAGGTGCGACAATACAGGAAAAATGTACCAGGAGTCGGTGGATGAACTTATCAAACAACATCTTATGGCTGCCGCTCAGAGCGAGGATACTGCTTTTCACGGCGCAGGGCGCGAGGACATAGACGCGCTGATGCTCGGTGACGGCAGGCCATTCGTGGTCGAGGCGAAGAAACCGCATGTGCGGAAGATAGACCTTGAAGCGCTTGGTAGAATGATAAACAGCAAAGCAGAAGGTAAAATCGAGGTACTGGGCCTTAAGTTCGTTGAAAGCGAGACTGTAGAACAGTTAAAATCAATGAAAGCCGATAAAGTGTACCGTCTTAAAATTGTGCATGGTACAACAGAGGAAAAACTTAAATCATGCCTTGACATATTAAGCGGGACTATCATCAAACAGAAAACACCCACCAGAGTGCTTCACAGGCGTGCCGACCTTGAACGGATGCGTAAAGTTCACTCGATTAATCTGGAATCATTTGATACAAATACCGCAGTCCTCGTTGTCAATTGTGAAGGAGGGCTCTATGTCAAGGAACTGGTTTCTGGCGATGGCGGACGTACTGTACCCAGCGTTGCTTCACTGATCGGAAGCGAGGCAAAGGTTATAGAACTTGAAGTGATAAAAGTAGGATAAAATAACACTTATATTCGGAGGAAAATTATGGCAAAGACCCACGGAACAAGAAGGAAATCAAGGTATAAACTCAGGAAAACAGTAAGAGAGAAAGGATTATCCCCGATAAGCCGGGCGATTCAGGAATTCGTTGAGGGAGATATTGTTAATATAGATCTTGACCCCGGCATCCAGAACGGAATGCCTCACCCCAAGTTCCAGGGAAGAACAGGGAAAGTTGTGAGCCAGCGCGGCCGTGCCTATATAGTCAAAGTAAAAGACGGCGGGCTCATGAAAGAAGTTATCATTCTGCCTGAACATTTGACCCCACAGAAATAAAGGGTGAAATGATGATAGTTAAGCAGATTATCAGTGAAGATATTATGACTCTTGGTGAGGTCAGGGAACTGCTTGATGAGGTAAAAAAAGAAAGGGAAAACGAGAGTAAGGAACTCGGCTATGAGCTTCGAAAAGCGATAGCCCATGCAGAAATATTCACCAAGCTTGATTCGAAAAATTCCCGTGAGTTAATGAACGAGCTCCTGAAGCTTGAGAAAATGAAACCTGAAATAGCAGTCCGGATAGTGGATATTCTTCCACTGACAAATGACGAATTAAGGTCGATTTATGCAAAAGAGCGGTATACCCTCAGCGAGGCAGAACTGAAACAAATCCTGGATTTAGTGGCAAAATATTCCTGAAGCCGGTTGTAAAGTATATATACATATATTCTAATAATATTGATAGTTTGAGCAAGGAGCTATAAATTACTGGTGGTGTTTGATGATAACATTAGGGAAAAAACCGGAAAAAGAAGATATTGCATATATACTGGATTATTTGCCTTATGGGCGTTCAGACGATTCACGCCCGATGTACCAAAAAAAGCCTCTTGCCCAGGGAGTCGGAGAAAAACATTTTGTTCTCATGGAAATGGCCACAAAAGAAAATGTGGCGCCGAAATCCCAGGATAAAGTGTACATAGGCGAAGGAGACCGTCCGGTGATTGACCACGTAAAAAGGCGAATCACATTTAATGAACTTACTCATGGCGCCCAGATGGAACTTCCTTCGGTCATAGAAAAAATAGTGCTTACAAACGAAAGCAGGTTTTTGTCCTTCTTCAATGATGCCTATCCTATAACAACACGCCTGCACATGCTTGAGCTGCTGCCCGGGATAGGGAAAAAACTGATGTGGGGAATTATAGAAGAAAAAAAGAAAGGAAAGTTTGCAAGTTTTAAGGATCTTGTGGAAAGGGTAAAAGGTCTTCATGCGCCTGAGAAACTGATAGCTCACAGGGTAATTGACGAATTGAAGGAAGAAAATATAAAATACCGTATCTTCACCACTCCGATGCCGCCTAAAAGATAATGAAAAGGTATAAGAAAGACCAGCATTTTTTAGTAGATGAACGGGTTCTTGACAGGATAATCGAATACGGAAAATTAAATAGCACCGATACTGTGCTTGAGATTGGCGCAGGCTACGGCAATCTCACCGGGAAACTTGCAAGGGAAGCAGGCAAGGTGATAGCAATTGAAGTGGACGCTGAACTTGCAGCCTCTCTTGGCAAATGGGATAACGTGGAAGTCATAATAGGAGACGCATTAAAAATAGAATTTCCGCCTTTTAATAAAGTAATATCCAATCTTCCCTATTCGATATCTTCTCCCGTGACATTCAAACTGCTTGAGTGCAAATTTGAACTCGGGATTCTCATGTACCAGTATGAGTTTGCAAGGAGAATGGTCGCTCTACCGAACAGCAAGGATTATGGAAGGCTTTCAATAGCAGTGCAGTATTATGCCGATGTTCAAATTCTGGAAGTCGTACCAAAAAGCGCGTTCAGAACTCCTCCCGATGTTAGTTCTGCAATAATAAAACTCGTTCCGCGCCCTGCGCCATACGATGTTGTTGATGAGGGTTTTTTTATGAAATTTATAAAGGCTGCATTCTCCCAGAGAAGAAAGAAGCTCAGGAATGCTATAATTAATAACGCAGTTCCTCTTGGAATCAGGAATATTGATAATGCATTAAAGAAATTGCCGCAGGAAATCATTGACAGAAGGGCTGAAACACTCTCACCCCGGGAACTGGCAGGACTGGCTGACATCCTGGCTTACGAAAGGATTTAAATACTATGAATAATAATTATAGATTAGGGTGTCTGCAGTAAATTCATTTTCTATCCAGAAAATCGTCCTATCCTATCCAAAAACAATGCAGATACCCTCTTTTTTTTATAGGAATGGCTAGAACTTATAAAATGTAGCTATATGATACACTCCTCTGCGGGCTTATCAGGGCGCAGACCCCTGAAACTTGGAGCCCTGAGCTTTTTATCACCTGTTATTTCATTATAATAAACCTGGCATACAATTTCCGGTTTAAACCATTGCTTTACTTTAACCTCCATCGCCGGTATTTCCTTGAAAGGGCAGGTATGTTCAAACCCGGAAAGTACTTTCATTATTACAGGAAAGTCCTCAGTTTTGAATCCGGTGCCGACCCTTCCAATATAACGAAGCTCTCCGTTTTCATAGCAACCAAGCACAAGCGCCCCGAAATATTTTTCACGCCCGCCTTCGCCTTCCGTTATACCGCATATTATTGCATCTATACTTGCAGTTTTCTTTATTTTAAGCCAGTATCTGCTTCGCTTTCCTGTTAAATATGGGCTTTCTATGTCCTTGGCAATCACCCCCTCCAGTCCACGTTTCGTTGCTTCATTGAAATATTTCTTGCCTTCTTTGAGAATATAATCGCATAGAAAGACATGCTCATTTTCAATAAGAATTTGCGAAAGTATTCTCTTTCTTTCAAGAAGCGGCAAATGGGTAATTTCTTTATTATCCAGATACAAGATATCAAAAACGATTAAACTTGCCGGGATGCTTTCCGATAAAAGCTTGATTCTGAAAACATCTTCGATATGCTCCCTTTGCTGGAGCAGGTCAAATTTTGGCCTGCCCCCTTCCATCACCACAATTTCCCCATCCAGTACCGCCTGTTTAGCCTGTATTTGGATTTTTATCTCAGGGTAGCGTTTTGTGATGTCCGTCAACCTGCGGTTCTGGAGTATTTGCCCGTCATTTACAAAAGAAATGCATCGCGCGCCATCCCATTTTATCTCAAACAGGTGCTTTTCTGAATCAAAGGGCTCGGAAGCCTCGGCAAGCATGGGTTTAATGGGATGCCATGGATACTGATTTTGTTTTAATGACATGTTGTGTAATGAAGTAATCTGGTTGTTTCAGATAAAAGGTTTATCGTGAGTTATCGCCTCTATCACACGCCTCCAGTCCACCTTTTACGCAAATGAAATACTTGGAACAATCGGTTAAGGATTTCGATTGATATGCCTGAAAACCTTTATCTTATCCGGTATTAAAGCAATACTAAAATATCCTATAAAAAAGGTGATAATATGGGAGAAGTAGTAAAACTTCACAAATCAGGTAAAAACCTGGTAATTACCATACCAGTGGAAATATGTGAAAAATTAGAACTCAAAGAAGGGTCAGAAGTGGAGATAGAGCCTTTTACCTGTAGCGGTGAACCCGGGGCGCGCATAAGACCGAAAAAATGATGGAAATAGTATTTACATCGTGAACATGAATTGCGTGGTTGTGGGAAGCTCTTTACGTACTTTTCGAAGATGCGGATAGTAAATTATCATGGACTCTTTTTCTTCTCTTTTTCCGCCTTCGTGCAAGACGGTATTTACCAACATACATTCAATCCTCCCTGAAATTTTAATAGTTCCCCTTTCCATCGAGGAACTCATTTCAAGATAAATCGGAAGCCTCAATTTATCATGCTCATATTCCGGTATTACGGATGCAAGCCTTTCAAGTTCTTTTTTATCAAAGGAATGAGTGGAGCCGTCCAGGTTTTTTATATTTGGTCTTTCCTCCAGAAGAAGTTCTTTGAGTATTTTCCTTTTTGCGGGAAGATGCCTGTTCAGCGTCCGTAAGAACTTCATTGATATCTTTTTCTCAAAATCGTCTTCGTTAAACATAGATAATTCAATTGCTTTGATTAGCCCCACTATAACTTTTTCTCGGTAAGAATAATACGATCAGGAAACTATATAATTTGTCGGGGATGATATTGACCTGGAGTTGATTCTTTGAATTTGAAAGTGGAAGATATTTTAAGTGAAGGTTTCGACATATACAAAAAACAGTTCGCCGTAGTTATTGTTGCAACGGTGGTCGCAGTAATAGGTTCGATTCTCATAATCACGGCGCCGCCATTGCTCTTCGGGCTCTACATTATGGGACGGAAGATCATTCGAGGGGAAGAAGTGGAAATAAAAGACGTTTTCAAGGGTTTTGATTACTTCGCTGTAAGCTGGGTGATGGCTATTATCGGCGGTTTGGCGGTACTGGCGGGACTTATTCTTCTCATTATACCCGGGCTGATACTATTATTCCTTTTCCAGTATGCGATCCCCATAGCGATCGGAGAGAACCTCGGGGCAATTGATTCACTCAAGAAGAGCTACAGGATCGGAAGGGAAAATTTCCAGTTCTCGATAATACTCGGGATTATCCTGATGGTGATCAATGGTATCGGAGGAGCTCTTGTCATGGGCTGGTTCATAACCTATCCTTTTACTGTAATATGCATATGGATAGCGACCCAGAAATTGATGGGAGAGACCAGGATTTTCTGATTTTGGTCTCATTTAATTTTCCTGCTTTTCGCCGCAGCCACAATAATCGGCAGCGTGATGGTGGCATCCGAATACACGGTCACGGACCTCGCTTCCTCCCCGATTTTTCCCCACGAGCGAGCCTCATCGAGCGTTGCGCCTGAGAGACCTCCGGTCTCGGGCCTGTCCATGGTGAGCTGGATTGCATAATCAAAAGACCTCGGCGTGACAAGCATTGACTGGAGGATGAAGTTCTTGGGAACGCCGCCTCCCACTATCATAACGCCGGCACGTTTTGCCTCGTAGCACCTGTCAATCAATCCCCGCATATCTGCAAAAACATCCACGTTGAGCGGCTTTGTCTGTTTGTAAAGCCATGCCTGGAGACCGATTATCGAGTCCTGGATTGCGGGGCAGTAAACTGGAACGCCGGTATCATACGCGCTTTTCAAAATCGAGTTGTCATCATCCAGTCTTGCGCCGATGTGCGAGAGAAGTTCGGTTATCGACAGGTTTTCCGGGATTTCCCTGAAAATCGACTGGAGTTTATCCTCAAAATTTGTAAAATGGCGCTCAGGCAGGAAAACATCATAGATGCGGTTTACGGCATCATGTTTTAGCTGCACATCGTCGGCAGCGTCAGTTCCCTTGTAATGGTGAAGTCCCATGGACTCGATGATATCATGAACGAGATTGGCGCCAGTGCTGACAAGAATATCGATTTCTCTGTCCCTTATCATGCCGCTCACAACCTGTCTCATCCCGGCTGGAACCATAGCGCCCGCAAGACCAAAGAACTTCGTGCATTCCCGGTCATTAACCATCTCCCTGTAGATATCCACGGCTTCAAAAAGGCGCCCTGCCCCGAAAGCGCAGCCTGAGAACGCCTCTACAAGCTCGTTCACCGTCATGTCAGGTACAATCTTTGCATGTTTGATGGGTCTTTTAAGTTCCATATTTAGTTACCTGAAACACTTCACACAGGATAAAATAATATCCTTTTCATGCGTCAATTTTTTTGCAAGTTCACTCCCGGCCGCAAGATTCCGGGCATAATGGATATTATTTCCAGGATTAACAAACGGCTTCATCCTTTCTCCCACAAGCACAAGGGCTGCGAGTTCATCGAGGTGCTTCCGGATGAACTGTTCAACACCCGAGGGGTCAAGCCCTTCGCATACTTCTTTTGCCTCCTCACCGAGCACCATGACGATTTTACCCCCCTGCGCTTTTGAAAACTCAAGAGCCTTTTCGGCAACCCTGATGTCCATCCCTGAATTTGAATTATCTATCAGCATTCTTCCGTCAAGGGTGGTTTTTTTCATGCGCCCCTCGGCGCCGCTAAATTTACAAAGCGCATGCCCTATAGCATCGGCGCCGGTATTCATCGCGAGAGCTGTTGCAGTTGCACACGCAAATGCGGTTTTATAGGCGGTCATATCGTAACCCTGCGCTTCAGGGAGAGCTATTCTGCCGTGTTTTTTATTAAGATAATATGCAATTGTTTTTTCGTCCTCGTAATAAACATTGCATGAGGCATCGACTGAATCTGTGAAGGAAATAATATTCACGTCCCTTCTGCATGCCCCGAAAAACCTCAAAGCATCGTTGTTTACCACTACCGAAGTTTTGGGTTTTGCATTAAGTATCATCTGGCGCTTTGCGTCGCTTGCCAGCTTTGTGCCACTGGCTATTTTATAGTCATTGGCTATTGTGGTTATCACTCCGATATCGGCACAGCCAGTCCCCCCGAGTGAAATTTCTGATATGAATACGTCAAATTCAATGCCCGACTCTACCACAGCGTCAAGCGCCGAAAGGACGCTTGCAGGCGTTATGCTTAATCCTTTTTTGATTACCGCTCCAGCACTCCAGTCCTCAATGCCGCGGCTTGTGTGCGATACGACCTTTTTTTCCCCGGATAAAATCCCGGCAAGCAGGATAGCAGTGCTAGTTTTCGCTTTCGTGCCTGTTATTTCAATCAGTATTTTATTTTTCAAATTGTACCCTGATAAAATCTGCCCCACTGCTGCATGATGCGATAAAACAGGTATATTATTCGAAAGTGCATCCTTAAGCATGGGATAATTGGTATCAAGATGCACAGGGGCGATTATAATGTCAAAATCAGATGCGTCCAGCGGCCCCCGGGAAGTTTTTATACCACTATTTTCCAGAGCGTCCAACTCTCCGGCGCCCAGCGTCTTATATACGTCTACCGCAGCAATTTCGCTTACAATATTCTTGAGCTTCCGGGCTAGAACTGCGCCGCCGTGTGTCAGGTCAAGTACTGCTACTCTTGATGAAGATTTAAAATGCATCAATTCGATGAAAGGGCTTCCTTTGCCCTCTTGAATGCCAGTTCAGCGACCAGTTCATCAACGCCGAGCGGTTCCGAATATACAAGCGTTACATCCCTGCCATCCAATTTAATCGTGGTTCTCCTGTCCTCGCGGCTTACGCCAAGAATCTGGGGTATGTCTTCCGTGGTATGAACGCCATGCGCCAGGAAAATAGGGACGGCCACGATAGTGGTCACGCCAGTACCTTTAAAAGCGTCAAGCCCTTCCTTCATTGTAGGATTGTTCATATTCATAAAACCGGTCCTGACGACCACATTCCTGTATTTCTTCGCGATAAGCCCGGCAACCCCTGTCACCACGTCTTTGTTATAGGGGAGTTTGCTTCCATGCCCGAGTGCCAGTATTCCAATTTTTTCGCTCATAAAATTCCTCGTTTAATCGTGATAATTGAATGGTTTTTTATGGTGGTGGCTTCATATAACACTTTTGATTGGCTTTAGGGCATCAATTTAAATGCCCGCATGTATATTCACGTCAAACCTATGCGAATTACAATACTCCGTCTCGGCCACCGCATCCAGAGGGACCAGAGGATAACCACCCATGTTGCACTCACGGCGCGCGCTCTGGGAGCAGAAGGCATGCTTCTTGATTCAGACGACAGCGGCATCGAGAAAAGCCTGGATGAGGCAGCAGCAAGGTGGGGCGGCTCGTTCTATGTAAGAAGGATTGCAAGCTGGAAAAGCGAGATTAAAAAATGGAAAGAAGCAGGCGGGAAAGTGCTGCATCTGACCATGTACGGCGTCAATCTCCCGGATGCGATTCCGCAAATAGCGGCGGATGCAGGGAATCTTATGATTGTAGTCGGCGCAGAGAAAGTTCCGCCTGAGATGTACGAGCTTGCAGACTGGAACGTGGCTGTGGGAAACCAGCCGCACTCCGAGGTCGCAGCGCTTGCCATTGTTCTTGACAGGCTTATGGCGATAGAGGGTAAGGACGCCTTGAAAACGCAATTTACAGGGGGCGAGATTGAGATTGTTCCCAAAAAAAGAGGGAAAGAGGTAATAAGCAAATGAAAGTGCTGGTTATAGCCAACAGCGCCCGCAGTATCGTATGTTCGGCAAAGAAAGCCGGATACACGGTTTTTACTCTTGACCGTTTTGGAGATGTGGACACATGCAACTGCTCTGATAAATCCCTGCTTTTCAAAACCAGCCAGGAAAATGAATTGCAAGGATTAGCGAGAACTTTTGGTGAGGCCGATGCCGTGATTCTGGGACCGGGATATGAGAAATTAAAATTCAAGAACACCTTGAACAACCCGCCGGCAGTAATGGAAGAGGTCAGCGACAAATCAAAGCTTCCCGGGAAGCTTTTGTCAATGGATATCCCCCATCCTGAAACCGAATCAATGGACAAAGCCCATGAACTTGGATTTCCGCTGATGATAAAGCCAAAATCAGGTTCGGGTGGGATGCGGAACATTGTCTTAAGAAACGAGGAAGAATTGTCTGTTTTTAAAGGGAGAAACGATGCCCGTGAATTCATAGCACAGGAATATATTGAAGGGATACCCTGCAGCGCATCCGTAATAAGCAGCGGAGAGGATGCCGTTGTGGTTGCGCTGAATGAACAGTTAATAGGCGTTCCCTGGTTGACCGGGCTGCCTTTTGCTTATTGCGGCAATGTAACTCCTTTCCATTCAAAATTCAATGATGAAATGATACAATATGCAAAACAGATTGCTCTTGAATTCGGGTTTGTGGGTTCAAACGGCGTGGATTTTATCCTGACAGAAAAAGGCATAGTGGTCATCGAGGTAAATCCGCGTTTCCAGGGCAGCCTGGATACTGTGGAGCCGGCATTTGGAATAAACATTTTCGATGCGCATGTTAAATCCTTTTCAGGGGAACTTCCCGGAATAAGAGAATCTGTATGTTTTGCAGCCAAGTCCATTGTTTATGCAGATAAGGAAACCGTGATAAGCCAAAAGGTCTCAGATACGCTTAAAGGATGCATGGAAAAGGGGAGAGCAGCCGATGTACCGCGACCGGGAACGGTCGTTTCACAGGATGAGCCGGTATCGACAATGCTCGCAACCGCCAGGACCCATTCGGCTGCTCTGGAAAAGGTCGTTAAATCCTCGAACGCTCTCAGGAGTATGTTGTGAAAAAGAGAAAATTAAAAACTTTTCAGGACGGAAGTTTAAAGTCATATAAAAACAAGAATAAGATGGTGATATTTTTGGTTGATTTAGATGATCCGGTTATTAAAGGCTATCTCATAAATCTCGTCGGCGAAGAAGGGTTTAAAGTCGTGGCGAATATGCCCGAAGGTGAAGTCACGGATGAAAAAATCGCCCAGGCGACGGGCGTATTATTGAATATTGTAAGGCGTACGCTGTTCATCCTATATGAGAACAGGCTTGCAATCTATCGCAGGGAAAGGGATACGGACAGCGGATGGCTGACTTATTTATGGCAGCTTGACCTGTCAAATTTAAACAACCAGCTTGAACTTGAATCCAAAAAACTTCTAAAAAATCTTAAGACAAAACTTGAATTTGAGGAAGATAAAATATTTTATGTATGTGAAAAACAGGATGGGCGATTTCTTTTTGAAACGGCGGCTGAACTGGAATTCAAATGCCCTATCTGCGGCGGGGAATTAAAATACCAGGAAAATGAACCTGTTATTAAAGCCCTGAAACAAAGAATCAACCAGATTGAAGAAACGATATCAAGCGCTTCAGCTTAAATGAGCGATTCCCGTCAAAACCTGAAAGAAAAAGACGCTATAGCGCTTCTTATAAGTTCAGGGTGTTCACCCGATGTGATAGAGCACTGCAAAACTGTGGCTAAATATGCCCGGCAAATTGCAATTAATATCAGAAAAAGCGCAGGGAAAAAAGGGCAGTCAATAGATATCGATATGGATGCAGTCTATCTGGGGGGACTGCTTCACGACATCGGGAGGTCAAAAACGCATGGTATAGGACATGCGGTTGCCGGCGCGGCGATAGCGGTTGAAAATGGGCTGGGTGATAAATTAGTGAATATTATAGAACGGCATATAGGCGCCGGAATCCCAAAAGAAGAAGCGGTGGGTCTTGGAATTCCCAAAAAGGATTACATGCCTGTTACGATTGAAGAGAAAATAGTCGCGCACGCGGATAATCTTGTTTTTGGAAATAAGATGGGGACCGCGGATGAGATGGTCAGAAATTTAAAGAAAAAAAAGATTGATAAGAAAATAATCCACAGGTTCATAGAACTAAATAACGAAATTAATTCTATGATGGATTAACAGTGCTTTTATTCAATGCGTTTTTTATTATATCTATATATTCCTCTTTCAATGAATATACAATTGGCGTTTTATAGGATTCCTTATAAGCATGAAGAATCCCGAGTTTGGAATGGATATATCCCAATGTTGAAGCTACCGCGCTATAGGAAACTTTAAATTTGCGGCTGAGTTCATTGTAAAGCAGGTCAACTGTCACTTTTTTTAATTTGAGCAATATATCTATTATAGATTTCCTGATACCATCGATATCAAGCTCCAGATATGTCTCAAGGCGTCTTTTTATTCTAAGTTTTAGCGACTCCATCGTAATGCCCCTGGGTTATTCTAAAAATCTTCTTTTATAATATATATACTTTTCTACAATTTGATTGTTAAATATAATATAATAATAATTGTTTGGACAATCATAGAAAAAGCCTTTATACAATAAAACGCTATTGAGATACGATAACCATGACAAACGTGAGGGATCGTCTTTTACACAATTGAATCGCTTAGGAACAAAAAAATAAGTATTTTTGATACTACACTTCGCGACGGGGAACAGACTCCAGGGGTATCGCTTACCCACGATGAGAAACTCCTCATTGCGCAGCAGCTCGATAAACTGGGTGTTGATATCATTGAAGCCGGTTTCCCGATGTCTTCAGACGGAGAGAAAACATCAGTAAAGAGAATAGCCGGCTTGGGGCTGAATTTACAGGTATGCGGATTGGCACGGGTCATAAAATCAGACATAGATACGTGCCTTGACTGCGATGTGGACATGGTGCATACTTTCGTCTCCACATCCGATGTCCAGCGGATAAGCACCATAAAGAAGAGCAGGGATGAAGTCTACAAAATGGCGATAGACGCGGTGGAATACATAAAAGACCACGGCGTTAAATGCATGTTCTCTGCCATGGATGCCACAAGGACAGATATTGATTACCTGCTCAATATCTATAAAGGTGTAGAATCTGCGCATTGCGATATTATTAATGTGCCCGATACGGTGGGCGTGTGCGTGCCTTCCGCTATGATTAAACTCATCGGTGAGATTGCCTCAAACGTGAAAATACCGATTGATGTGCACTGCCACAACGATTTCGGACTTGCGGTAGCAAACAGCCTCGCCGCTGTCGAAGCGGGTGCAAGCCAGGTGCAGGTCACGATAAACGGTCTCGGGGAACGCGCAGGAAATGCCGACCTCGCAGAGACCGTTATGGGATTGCACGCACTGTACGGCGCAAAGACAAACATCAAAACCCAGTATCTTGTCGAGACCTCGCATCTGGTGGAAAGGCTGACCAAAGTCCGTATGCCGCCGACAATGCCGATTGTAGGGGAGAACGCTTTTGCCCACGAGTCCGGCATTCACACGCACGGCGTTCTGGTGAGAACTGATACTTTCGAACCCGGGGTCATGACGCCTGAGATGGTGGGTCACAGGAGGCGCATCGTACTCGGTAAACATGCAGGCAAGCATGCAGTAAAACAGTCTCTTGAATTCGCCGGCCTCCATCCCACGGACGAGCAGCTAAACGCTATAATGAAGCGCCTGAAAGATATAGGCGACAAGGGAAAACGCGTTACTGATGCCGACCTGTATGCGATTGCAGAATCAATAATGGGCAGCACTTCAAAAGGCGAGCAGGCTATCATCCTGAAGGAAGTGTCGGTCATGACTGGCAATATTATAACCCCGACTGCGACCGTAAAAGCGATTGTGAACGGAAAAGAGCGTATAGGGGCTCATATCGGCGTGGGGCCGGTAGATGCGGCGCTCAATACGGTAACAAGTCTCCTCGGGGACTATAATGTCAAATTGCGCGATTTCAGGATAGAGGCTATAACAGGCGGTTCGGATGCCCTTGCAGAAGTAATAATAGGTGTCGAGGATGAAAAAGGAAGGGCGGTTTCAGCGCGGGCCACGAATGAGGATATTGTAATGGCATCGGTGGAAGCGCTTGTGGCTGCAATCAACCAGCTTTTAAGGGACAAGGTTTAATTTTTGCAACATTTTTTATATTCTGCATAAGAACCTATAAAAATTTAGACCACTATTGACACTTTATATCGCAACTTAATAACCCATTATCGTAATGGATTATCAAGAAATCAACAAAAGTCTTCCGTTATTAACACTTTATCATCAGAGGAGATTGCTATACCTATCCCTTCTCTGTCGTATGTAGGTTTCAAGATATTTTGTCTATGTCCTGGGCTATTCATCCATCCATTTACCGTGGATTGAGCAATTTCTTCAAAACTATTCCAATTATAAACAGGTATCCCATTATAGTATGTTACTGAATCATACAAATTATTTTGAAATAAGTTCTCTGCAATTCCATTTGTATAATAAGAACCATAATCTTTTCTACAGATATATCCTATATCTGCCCCTCTCCGTGTAGGGTCTTCGCCCTTAAGATTGATATGCTCAAAAAAATTGTTAGAAGCCATATCTTGACTATGTTTTTGAGCAATAACTTCAAGTTTTGAATCAAAACTAAGTTCAACCACACCATTATTTTGTCTCTGTTTATTTATTAATTCATGAATCCGGAGTTCTAATTTAGATGAATTTATCTCTGACTGTTTAACATTTAAATCTTGTAAGATTCTATCCGATGAATTTCCGTTTCCGTAATTTTCATTTATTGTATGAATAAAGGATTTAAAATTATTTATGGATTCTGTAATATTACCTAATGTCGCAGGACTATTTTCAGTTATTCCTTTGTCTTTACCGTTAACTGAGCTATAAACCATTAGTGCAAACACGATTACTAAACCAAGCACTATAATCAAAATTAATATATTAGAAAGCCATCTTTTAATTGATCGATGACTAATTTTTGTTTTTTGAGTAAAATGAGGAGTCTTTATGTACGGAGACTTATGACTTTCATGAACTTTTTTCGGAGTCCAATCCCATAAAATCTTTTCCCTACGTTTATTCTTAAACCAGCTACCATTATTGAAATTTCTAAAATTTCCAATACAATTATGTGATTCAGGTAAATGATGTTTTGCACAAAAATATTTGTTACAATGCGGACACTTAAATGGAATATTTTCTATTTTTTCGCAGAAATAACACATATGGGAGCTATGAATTTTTTCATTATCAATGTCTTTCCAATCTGGATATCTATCCAATGTTCCCATTGTATCAAGCCCGCCTATCTATTATATCCATTTCTTATTTCTAAGGTAAATACAGTATATATTTCTTTCGAGAAGATTGAATGGACTTCGATTGATAAAGTCCGCAAATAGAAATAGAGTCGTTTTTGGCTCAAACTCAATGTAGATCTAAGGTACGTCCGGCAGCCGCTCAAAATACCATCAGTAATTTTTTAAATTGAAGTATATTTTTATATAGTATAAAGTGTATTTTTAAAAACGTAGTGATATGATATGGAAATAATCTGGAATTTTAAGGAACACAGATGGTCGTATGTTGCGTTGTTTATATTTGTTATCATTGGCGCATTTTCTGTTTTTTTTAATTTGCTGGCTTATAATTTAGCTCTTAGAGATTTTACGAGCACTAAAATACCGGAAGTTCTTGAAATACCTGAAGCAATCGGAGCATTTATTGGTGGATTTCTGGCATCATTATTCATTCCTTTTCTTGTAGGATATGCTACTAGTAAAATCGTAAGATACGCATTCCATAAAGCAGAGGATATTAAATATTTCGATGATTATTGGTGGCGTGGATTTTTAGTGAATATAATTATCAGTGTAGGTCTATTAATAACTATTGCAGTTTTTAGGGCATTAAGTTGACAATTAAATGGTGCCGAAAACTTAAAAATTTAGTGAAACGCGAGAGGTCGATAAAATAGCATATGCGTCATTATCTTTTACAATTTTATTTACATGCTAATTATTTAGAAAAATGATGCTTTTAACTTTCATCTTTGATGGACGCAGCATCAATATCAAAAAATTTATATGTTCATAGGGTATTGTAAAACATATGGCTAATGTTAACAAAAATGTAGTTAATGTAAACATTACAAAGGTTAGTAAATCGTCGAGAGGGGAACGGAGTACTAAAAAGCCGAGAAGAGAGCTTAAAAAGTGTGGGACATGTAAAGGAAGGGGAACGGTATATGACTTTATATGGGGTGATATACCCTGTCCTAATAACTGTAATAAAGGATACATTAGAGTTTGATAATGAACTGACCCTGCTTTTGCGAGTTTATTTCCCAATATTCTTAATATATTCAATGACTTCTTCTCTTATAGCATACACAAAAGCAACAAGTAAACCTCCAAAAATAACTTGAATCCAAAGAGGAACAGTCTTAATTAATGAATCAACAATCGAAAATCCAGCATAAATAACAACAATAGCAATCGCAAAAACTCCAAAAAGGTCTATAATTTTATCACCCGCTTTATCACCTTTTTTACCCATAAATTAAATCACCTTTATGACTTATATAAATCAGAGTATAAATAAGTAACGAGGGCAAAGGAATAAAATGGAAAAGTCTGCCCTCGGAGGTTCGAAGAAATAAAACAATAAAAGGCAGACTTTGTCTTTGTCATTTTAATCTAGGTACGTTTTTTCAAACAGCGCCGGGCTCAGGGATTTTCTTAAGTGAATTCTTAACATACTCCACGCAAGCAGCCAGCACGTTTTCCGTTTCCCCTCGCACATCCATTCCAGCCGCGCCTTCATGCCCGCCCCCGGTCCCGTTGAATTTTACACTAATATCTTCCATCAATTTTGCAAGATTCACACCCCCATTCTGGGCTTCTCTCCTTGCGCGGGCGCTCACCTTGACCACATCATCCTGTTTTGACGCCACAAATACGACATCAGCCCCGATTGAAATTAAACCCGAAGCTGCAGCCCCGCCAAATGAACTGACCCGCGAGGTGACAATAATCCAGTCATCCACCCTTTCAATCAAAGCGCGCTGGGCTGCTTTCAGGAATGCAATCCTCATGGAAACGTCCTGGGGGACGGACGACAGCATATCCATTACTTCACTATATTCGATGCCGCTTAATTCAATCAGTTCGGCTACCGCCTTGAATGAATCCGATGTTGCGTGCCTGAAATTGCCGGTATCCGTGATAATGCCGGAAATCAGGGCAAATGCAGTCCGCCTCATAATCGGCGCCCCCATGGTCTTTAAAACATCAAGAACAATCTCGGCTGTTGAACTCTTATTCCTGTGAAGATAAAAAGCCGCTTTTTCATTCAGGGATGTGCTTGCATGATGGTCGATAACGGCGTATGTTTTTAATGGGAATCCGTTCAATTGTGCAGGCGTGGACGTATCCACCACTACCACGAGGTCAAAATCCCCTTTCGGTTCATTAACAAATTCGATATTCAACTGCCCGGCAATCTGGGACGCTACCCTGTCGCATCCTTCGATGACGCCGATTGTGCCTCCGACAGCTTCTTTTAACGCAAATGCGCTTCCCAGGGCGTCAGGGTCGGCATTCCTGTGGCATAAATAAAGAATGTTGTTGTAATCCAGCAGTTGATTATAGAATTCCGATTCGTCTAACTCCAT
Organism: Candidatus Methanoperedens sp.; assembly: GCA_049303315.1. GTDB lineage: Archaea > Halobacteriota > Methanosarcinia > Methanosarcinales > Methanoperedenaceae > Methanoperedens. Next base: position 11,348 of record JBAQMZ010000012.1, on the reverse strand, counting down.
ACCTATTGGGCGGCCGGAGTACCGATTGCCTGTTTGAGCTGCTCCTGTAGCTGCTGGAACCGCTTCTGGATGCGCTCCTCCTGGCGAACTAGGGTCTGCACCCTGAGGGTAAGGGTATCTTTTTTCTCTATGAGAGATTCCTTTGTCTTGTCACGTCCGGTTTTTATCAACAAATCGCCGATAGCCCTGTATACCACGGCATCAGCATCAAGTTTTTCAAGTTCCGAGAGAGCCAGTTCGGTCTCTTTCAAGCTTATTTCGACCTGGTTTTTCTGGACTGCGAGCGCCTGTGCCTGCTGCTGGATTTGCTGCAGCTGGGCAAGCTGGTTTTGAATTTGCGGGGGTAATTCTGAACTCATGATTCACCTTATAAATCTGGTATAGTATTGCACAACATTAACTTATAACTTGTGTATTCAAAGAGAGAGAACACATCTCATATGTGATTTTAATAAGCCGAAGCCACCCATTGAGGGCAGCCCTCATCGATACCAGGTCGTTTGCCTCGACATTCAGGATAAGCGAATTATCCTCAAGCTTAAGGGTTGTTTTTGTCCTCTGGTAATCCTCTGCAAGTTCGGGGAGCAATGCTTCATAGATTATCCTGGCATTGTCGCCGGCTTCAAATTCGAATTCTGCGAGGACGAGCATGGGTATCGATAAGGTTGCGTTTATATATTTACATTTGCAGTTAAATTTTTAACCTTATCGATATTATAAGAATTGATCAAATATCCAATGGATTCATGGATTACTATTGAAATAATAATCATATCAGTACTGATTGTATTTTCTGCCTTTTTCTCGCTTTCAGAGACAGCACTTCTTTCAGTGGGCAAGATAAGGATAAGGCACCTGGCGGAGACTGGAAACAAAAACGCGAAAATAGTCTCCAGATTACTTGAAAACCCGGAACAGTTCCTTACAGCTATACTGGTCGGCAATAATATCGTCAATATTACAGCTTCCGTCCTGGCAACCGACGCAGCGTTGCGGTTTTTTGAACATTCGGGGATTGCGATAGCGACAGGCTTAATGACCCTGTTTATTCTTGTATTCGGTGAAATTTTTCCAAAGACGCTTGCATCGAGGAACCCTGAATATATAGCCATGCATATTGCAAACCCGATAATAATTTTTATTGATATCCTGAGACCTGTTGTCTGGTTCTTTACAATGATTGTCAATTTCCTTATAGCGCTTACCGGAGGAAAGGAGCGGGTGAAGCATCCCTTCGTTACAGAGGAAATGATCAAGATGATGGTGAAGGTGGGGGAAAAGGAGGGAACTATTGAAAAACACGAGAGGGAGCTGATACACAGGGTCTTTGAATTTACCAACGGGAAAGCGCACGGCGTCATGACGCCGAGGGAAAAAATCGTATGCATCGAGGAATCGGAGACACTTGACACCGCACTTCTATTAATTAATAAGTCCGGGCATTCAAGATTACCAGTGTACAGGGGAGATTTCGATAATATGGTTGGGATGATTTATGCCAAGGATTTACTGAAATTCAGGGATTATGAACTCGGGAAGATAAAGGTGTTCCAGATTCTGCGCCCGCTTCTGGTTGTGAAGGCTGGAAGAGAGATATCTGTAATCCTGAAGGAACTCCAGCAAAAGAAAATGAATATTACAGTTGTCGTGGATAATAATATGAAGGTTATCGGGCTGGTTTCTATCGAGGATATACTGGAGGAACTTGTGGGGGAGATATATGATGAATATGATGTGGAACCCAAGCCAGAATTAAAGTCAGAGGGGTAGCCGGCGGTTTGGGGAAGCTCCAGACCGTGGTGGTTTCGGGGGTGAAGGTGGTGGGGGCGAATTTTAGCAACCCCTACATTTCTTTGGGCAACCATTATAAGGATATAAATCAAATTTAAAAATATGACTGAATCGGTTACAATTGAAGATGTCTATCAAGAGCTAAAGACTATAGAAAGAACCATGGTTACACGAGAAGATTTAGATGCCCTCATCGACTCAGTTGAAATACTCAGTAACCCAAAAACTATGGCGGCGCTGCGTAAAAGCGACCTTGACATCAAAGAGGGACGAGTTAAGGAAGTATCTTCTGTTGAAGAGCTGCTCAGCGAGCTGTGAGCATGACCTGGGCAGTCAAGCGAACAGACACTTTTCTTGATTCACTTAAAGTCATCAGAAGAAATAAAGAAGTTCTGGCGGAACTCGATAAGAAAATAAAACGATTGCAAGAAGACCCTTTGCATCTCGGCGGATGGCTTTCAGGCGAGTTGCACGGCAAGAAATCGACAAGAATTTCAAGAAAATATCGACTAATATTTACACCGGATGAAAAAGAAAAAGTAGTGTATCTTAATTGGATTGACCATCGAAAGAGCGCTTATGACTAACGCGAATCCCGTGTTTTCATTGTCTCAATAACCCCACGCAGCAACCCGCCGAAGGCGGCGCCGTTTATTGAAAATTGGGAACCGCAGATAAAGGCGCTCAGAGTCACGAGCCTCCCGAGTTGCGCCCTCGGGAGGGCGCGTAGCTTTCGGAGCCGGCGTGTACACGTATTGCTCCGCAATACGTGGTCGCGGAGTCGAGAACCCGCAGGGTTTCGGCATTGATGAACGCAGATTTGTTACCACCATCTCATGCTCTCCCTGAACCTCGCTGTCCTCTCCCCCGCATCCGGCTTCCTGAACACATACAGGTGCTCATGCCCTATTAAATAAAAATCATACTTCTTCCCGAACCACTTCTCCCTTGTGCTCTTCATCTTCCACTGGAGCTTGATGATATCCTCGCGCAGGATGAACCCGGCTTCGAGGAAGCTCATGAGCACCCGCGGCGTGATGGGCACGAAATGCTTGCTGCGCCGCGAATCGCCCATGAGGATGGCGCAGTGCCTCCCGGGTTTGAGCACGCGCATGCACTCCTCGGCGACGCGGCGCATCTCCTCTGCGAATTCGGCGATGTTATGCACGCTTGAGAGGTCGCCCTCGCGGTTGTGCGAGTATGGGATGATGCAGGCATAGGGAGGATGGGTGGCGATGAGGTCGATGGACTCGTTCTCAATCAGGTCAAGCGAGCGCGCATCCCCGACATACGTCTTAATCTCCGGCGCCTGGTAGTCAGCATCCAGCGGCGCATACGAAAAGTCCAGCCTGTTGCGCGCCACCATGACGGCATCGGGATTGATGTCCACGCCCACGGCGCGCCGTCCCAGAAGCTTGCACTCCACAAGAGTTGTCCCTGAGCCTGCCAGTTGGTCAAGCACCAAATCCCCCGGCGCGGTGTAGCGCAAAATCAGGTTGCGTGGGATGTAGGGCGACCAGTTGCCCCTGTAATTGCCGACGTGCGTAGCCCAGTCGCCGCGGTCGGGGAAGCTCCAGACAGTGGTGGTTTCGGGAGTGAAGGTGGAGGGGGCGAATTTTTTTATTTTGAGATGAGCATTTAGGGGAACTTTAACGTTTTCAATAACAACGTGGTCATGTTTTTTTAAAAATTTTAAATACTCCTGATGGGTTATTTCTTTCATTTCAACCTTGAATTTTAATAACTCTTAATATTCGTTTTTATTTAAGTATCTAATTGTAATTAATTTGTAATCAAAGTGTAATTATTTATACCTCTTTAATCTATATAACTCTTAAAGGTTAGGTGATTATATGAAGATAAACGATTTAGTAAATCTGTTACGTGAAGCGTCAAAGGATTGTGAAAATAGGCAGATGTTTCTTCCAATTGAAATCGTAAATATCATCAATGGGACAAAACAAGAAAAATCTTGGGAAAAAATCAGTATGGGGAAAGTAATGTATTATCTTGCGGATATGCTTGAGGAATGAGTGGTTTATGAAAATTACTCCTCAAAATACCACAAATCACGTCTATTCAGGTCATATTTTTTATGTTTTTTATTATCCTTTGATGTGAATGTTAAAGGAGGGGGCTGAAATCGTCCAATACTCATGCATATATTATCGATTTCTTTATACCCACAAATAACTGCTCTTACCCATCCCAATAAAAATAACGTTGGTGGGTCAAACTTACTTTCGCTTGTATAATTAATAGCCTGCTCGACAACGAAAAGTTGCATCAAAGTAGTAATAATTAACAGACTGTTAAGTTCGTGTTCAAATGTTTCATCCCTGAACCGTTCAACTACAATCTCAGGGTCTTCCCCATAAAAAATATCATCAAATGCCGTTAAAAGTTTTTTTTGAAGGTCAGGTCGGCTACGAACCCTCAAATCCAGATCTATCATTAGTCGTAGATGATTTGGTCTAAAATGGTCATCATCTTCTTTCAGCCATATCTGGAAATTTTTATTTGGATCATAGTTTTGTCTTAACCTCTTAGGGACTTTTCTTGGTCGAAAAATAGATAATTCAACACCATCGTTGTCTGTGAGAAGAACATCAAACTCTTCAAACGGTAAGTTAAGGACTCTATCAATCATGTCCTGTTGTCTCATTTAAACTTACCCCAATTGCTATTTTTCATAGCATATAATAAAAATAGTTTATAAATAAATATAGTTACATTTTAAGTATAGTTTGATTACAGATTATTTTAAAATTAATAATTACAATTTAATTACAATAATTTTGTAACTAAGTTTAAACCACTTTGTAACCTAAATCAAGCCAATGAACGATTGGGATTTAATCAGCTTTGTAAAATCAAGCGACAAGAGGCTTCGTGTTTTATCAATGCTAAAGAATTCAGTAAGCACACCAAGCGATATTTCATTAAAATTGAGCATTCCGATTAGTCACGTAAGTAGCACATTGAGCGAACTAATGGAAAATAAAATAGTTATTTGCTTAACACCTGAAAGACGAAAAACAAAGCTGTACAAAATAACTGAGAAGGGAGTGAAAGTTTTATCCAAAATTGATGAAATTACCGGAGGAAGCATAAGTGAAGAATGAAACTTCACAAATACAATTGCTTTCTGAAGTCATCTTAGAGAAGCCTAAAAAAAATATTATCGTTCCTACATTTGTCAAATGGGCTGGTGGAAAAACACAACTTTTAAGTCAATTTGAAAAATTTTTCCCAACGCAGTTTAATAGATATTATGAACCTTTTTTAGGAAGCGGCGCCGTATTCTTTTATATAAAAAACTTATACCCTGAAAAAGAGTTCTTTCTTTCAGATAATAACCCTGAACTTATAAATTGTTATGAATTTGTAAAAAATGATTTGGAAAGTTTGTTAGATCTATTAAAAGAACACAGGTCAAAACATAGCAAAGAATATTATTATACTCAGCGAAACATGGATACAAATAATTTATCAAAAATCGAATCGGCAGCACGTTTCATCTATTTGAACAAAACATGTTTTAACGGTCTATTTCGCGTGAACTCTAAGGGGAAATTTAATGTGCCAATAGGAAGCTACAAAAATCCATCTATTTTTAAAGAAAAATACTTGATAGAGGCTCATAAACTACTCCAAGATGTTACGCTCAAAACAATGCATTTCGAGGAGATCATTAACTTCGCGTTGCCAGACGATTTCGTGTATTTCGACCCCCCCTATCATCCGCTTTCCCCAACTTCCAGCTTTACAAGCTATACAAGCACCTCATTTTCAGAGAAAGACCAGATACGATTAGCAGAAGTTTATCGCGAACTCGATAAAAAAGGATGCCTCCTCATCCTGAGCAACAGCTATTCGGACTTCATTTTGGAATTGTATAGTAATTATAGAATTGAGAAAGTCAGCGCAAAGAGGATGATAAACTGCAATGGTAATGGAAGAGGAGCAATAGCAGAAGCAGTGATTTTAAATTATTAAAATTTTATTTTAAATGGTACTATTATGAAATATATTCAATTTTATCAAAGAAACAAAATTTCTGAAAAGGACGTTTTCGATTCATTAATTAACAGCTTAAAATCATCGATTAAAGTATGGGAATATTTTATTAATTGGGATAAAGTAAATAGGAATATTAAGGATATTAATATAGAATTAAATTTGCTTAATTCATTAATTGGTTCATCAAATCTGGAAGAAGATTTTATAAGTTTAATAAAAAAATATCCCAATACTGTAAAAGTTATTCCGTTTTTATTAGCAGTAAGAGAGACCGAATTTGAAATTCTAAAAGATTACAAAAATCGAGATTTAAGCTATTTAAACTTTGATTTTAAACCCCGAAATCAAATAACTGATGAAAATGCAAAAAAATATTTTTTGTTTATAGAAAAAAGTGGATTAATAAAACTATTCCATGATAAAAAAATAAAAAATTTTGTTGATTATGTGTTTGGTGTGGAAGTAGGGTTAGATTCAAACGGACGAAAAAATAGGGGTGGAACTCTGATGGAAGAACTTGTTGAAGTATTTTTAAAACAAAGTATAGAAAAAAATAATGATTTGGAGTGCATTCCTCAAGCAACCCCGTCAATAATTCAACAACAATGGGATTATGAAGTAAAATTTGAAATATCCGCCCGGAGTTATGATTTTGCTGTATTGAATAAAAAAACAAGAAAATTGTTCTTAATTGAAACTAATTTCTATAATGGGGGTGGATCAAAATTAAAATCGGTTTGCGGCGAATTTAAATCCTTATTTAATGAACTTCAAAAACAAAATATAGAATTAATTTGGATTACTGATGGAAAAGGATGGTTAACTACTAAGCGACCACTGGAAGAGACATTTAATAATAATAATTATTTATTCAATATTAGTTTAATTGAAAAAGGAGTTCTCGATGAAATATTTATTGAATGACCATAATAAAATTATAAAAGGGTAGAAAGCGGATTGTGTTGAATTATTAAAATTCTATTTTAGATTTTTGTTTATTTAATATATAATAAAAAAATAAAATTCACTCATCAATCAATTCTGGATCGGCGTCCGGCTCAGCGTATTCAAAGGTTTTTGCGTACTCTCCATTATCCCATGTTACATTTTTTATTACAATCACAGCATGGCAGGCACTGCAATCGAGAGCATTATCAATATCTTGATTAAACTTTAGTGGCTTTTCGCATTTTGGACATCTCATAGTAATCCTCTTTTTAATTTTCAAAATTTAATTATAGTTTAATTACTAATTAGTTACTACTTATTTATATTTATCGGCATAAGAGGATTCTAAATGAACGAAATAAAATTGAAAAAAGAACCTTGTAGGTTGCATCGGTAGCCTATCGGCGCCCAAAATTTAATATTTAAAAAGTGATAAATGTGCGGCGCTTTACACCGCGAAGGGCGCAAAGAACGCAAAGCGAAGGCAACAGAAGGCATTAGGAAAGCATCTGCGTTTTGCTCGCCTTGACACGTATGGCGAAGCCATACGTGAATGCGCCAACTCCGAAACCCTGCGGGTTCTCGACTCCGCGCCCACGTATTGCGAAGCAATACGTGTACATGCCCTCCCGTTCGCAAAGCGTGTCGAAGACAGGCGTGACTCGGGAGGCCCGCGACTCGGGGTGCCTTCATCGTTCGGTTACTTACCTCCTGACCGCTACTCTCTTCTTAATCCCATCGAAGCAAACAATATACTTTTTAAGTATCTCCATACCGATTAGAATCTCCGGGTCATCCGACATGACAGCCGGAACCTCATGCCTGTCGCCAAATATTTCAATCTTAACAGTATCAATAAACGACCACGAAAGTCCTGTAACACTCTGAATTCTAACAGGGTATTGCTGCGATAATCTGAGCTTCTCCCAGAGTTCTCTGGGAATAGCTATCCCATCAGAGCCTGTATCAAGAAAAGCGAGGTATTTATTAGAAATATTAGATGATATGACTTTTATCGGCACCACAGGATCGGAGTCGATATAATCATAAAAGATTTCATGACTCAAAAGCTCACCTGAAACGGTACACAGCTTCTTTGGAGCCTATTTTTCTAAAAGCGACGGTTTTTTTGCTTTTTTTGAGATTTTTAATCCATCCAGGAATATTTTCTTGTTTTAAAACCCCAACTATGGTCTCCTTTATAAAGTCAATGGCAACAATATCCCCCTCATGTTCTTTTTCAAGCTCAGCAGCATGCTTCAGATAGATTTCGTTAACCTTTGAGTCTATGTTGTTCAAATACTCCATATGTTTTATTATTTACATTTGGTATTGATAAACTCTTTGTTATGGCACCCCGCTCCACTTCTTCTTCAGGGTTCCCTTCAGTATGGGTTCGTTGTTTATGCTGCACGGTTTTTAATAGCAAAGTAGCTGAATCGGTAACACATCGGCGCCGAGAATTTAATATTTAAATAGTGATAAATGTGTGGCGCCTGATATCGAAAAACAGCTACGGGCTTGTGATAGAACACGGAGCGCACGGATGACACAGATACGCACGGATACGCATCCGTGAAAATCCGTCCAAAAAACTTCAAAAGAAGGGCATGCAAAGCATGCCCTATACCGTGTAAACTGAGGTTTCAGTTTATCCGTGTCATCAGTGTTCAATGTCGGGCGCCTTTCACCGCAAAGAGCGCAAAGCGAAGGCAGCAGAAGGCATTAGAAAATCATCTGCGTTTATCTGCGTTCATCTGCGGTTTGTGATTTTTCATAGTCAATGGTTGCACGGGCAATCTATTGGCGCCGGGGATTTAATATTTGAGAAGTGATAAATCTGCGGCGCTGTACACCGCGAAAAGCGCAAAGCGACGTCAACAGAAGGCATTTGAAAAGATCAGTCTATCTCAAAAAGATAATCAAAACATTTCCATGCTCTGCAAAGCGGGCAGTTTTCTTCAAAATCAGGACAGCGGGTACCCCAATTTTTATTCATCCACTCTATCATTCTCTCCTTCATGTATCCGCTGCAATATTCGCACTCCCAGTATTCTGTTTCCTTGCCTGTCAGAGTTTTCCCCAGTTCTTTTGAATAAAAGTACTGGATAGGGATTACATTACCTTTTTCAAGTTTTACATCGAACTTGCGCCCGCATACAACACACATTCTATCTTTGAGTGTTTTCATTATAACCAACTTTCATTGATCTAAAAATCAATCGCTGAAGCAGAAATCTTCTTCTTTCCTGAAACTTATCTCAAAATTCTTGAAGATATCAAGCCTGCCCAGTAAGTTTGGTACTTCGGAAAGGGCAAAAGCAACTCTCGTTTCAATTTCCCTTCCATTTATAAACAACGGTATTTTATGAACGTAAGCTATCATTTCCCCAACTATTCCCCGGAATACCTTCGCTTCGCCCTGTTCCACATCCACTCCCATTATATCACCTATTCTTTTCGAAAGAATCGTTATATCGGCACCGGAATCAACCAGCATGCTTAGTTCGAACAGCTCTCCACCGGCATCTTTTAACCCAACTTTCGCTATCGGTCTATAAACAATCCCCAGGCTTGAAGAATTTTCCTTTGCAAACTTGAAACATTTTCTCAAAGAATCAGAGCCTCCTTTCTTGGAACCTGACCTAGGAATACAACCTTTTTAGGAAATTTATCTTTTGCCTCTTGGTAGACCTTTTTTACATCTTTGCCATGAGCTATGATTTTATCTTCAATGATGGCGACATACTCCCCTTCGTATTTGGCAATCATATTCACAAGATTTGCTCTGAAATATTCTAAAGCATCTTTCATAGTATTAATTCTGGTTGAATGACTTAAAAGCTTTCCGACAAGGTCACACTACCGATGGACTTTGTGTACTTAGACCCTCCATACCTTCCTCCCTCCCGACCTCCTCCTTTACAAGCTACATGAAATATTATCCACGTATGGCGCAGCCATACGTGTGTGCGATGCCAACCGGCGCAACGGTTGACAAGCGCCTCATTTTCAGAAAAAGACCAGCGCCGGTTGGCAGAAGTTTATCGCCAACTCGATAGAAAAGGATGCCCCCTCATGCCGTTTTTGATGCGATGTGGTTGCTTCGGGAACAAGTCGGCGCCGAGAATTAATATTTTAAAAGTGATAAATATGCGGCGCTTTACACCGCGAAGGGCGCAAAGGACGCAAAGCGAAGGCAACAGAAGGCATTAGGAAAACATCTGCGTTTATCTGCGTTCATCTGCGGTTTGTGATTTTTCGTGGTCGATGGTTACACGGGCAATCTATCGGCGCCGGGGATTTAATATTTTAAGAGTGATACATATGTGGCGCTATACACCGCGAAGGGCGCAAAGGACGCAAAGCGAAGGCAGCAGAAGGCATTAGGAAAAAATCTGCGTTTATCTGCGTTCATCTGCGGTTTGCGATTTTCAAAGCGCATTATTATCCCGCTTCCCTTCTCTTTCTAGATTCACTTCAACTTGAGTTCGTACGAGTTCGTATTAGTTCGCTGTTTATGCTGCACGGTTTTTAATGCGGGGAGGTTGCTCGGGGAACACATCGGCGCCGGGGATTTAATAATTACACAGTGATAAATCTGTGGCGCTTAACAACGAAAAGGAAAAGCGCAAAATTACCATATCTTATGGGCGGCAAAATAAAAAATTCACTCTCTAAATATTAATCGTTTTTGTTAGCTCTTTTGTTGTGTACGCCCCTACCTTATCCTGCTGCTTAAAATGCCCGTCATTGCTCCATATTTTGCAATTCAAAGCTAATGCCAGAGCCATATTTTCATTGTATTTCTCTTTCTGCACTAACTGGATATGCTTCTGCAAAAGCAAAAGAAGAGCGTCAAACTCTTCCTCATTCATTTTGGATTTCTTCAACAGGAGTTCCTTATGCTTCGTTATCTCGCTGAAAATATATTCAGGCGCATGCAGTTCAAATACATCGCTGAGAATTATGTTTCTTGTAGTTGATTTTTTAATCAGAGCCGAAAAAATGATGTTCGAATCCAGTACTAATTTCATCTCTCAGCCTTTATTTTTTTATAGAGAGCACGCTTTATGACATGATCGAGTTCGTCTATGTCCTCTTCCTTCAGCTTGCTCTTTTCAGCAAGTAAATTTCCAATTTTTATTTCAGTAAGTTTATTTATGATAGATGACTCTACCCATTTCAAACTTTCTTTATTCTTCGCTATCCAATTGAAATCCTTGGGGAGTTTGAGAACAACCTCTGTCATTTTTCACCCTGTAAACTTTTGTGTCTCATATCATATTCGCTCAGAAGTTTTTAAGCTTTTCTTTACTCCCCAAAAAATTCAGTTTTAATACATCATGCTTCAGCGCCGGATTATATAGATTGATGAACGGCGCTTTGTCGGATGTGGTCAGGGGCACCATAACGCCCCGTCTCTTGCTCTCGACCTTTTTAAATAACCCAACTTTACTAACTTGACTTTGTCAGATTAGACCGCTAAGGATGTATAACGCCATGTACTTCGATTTTACTAAGTATTCTATCTTAAAATAACGACTTGTTATGAACAATCGGACAGGATTAACAGGATTTACAGG
>JBAQMZ010000011.1:0-7843 GCA_049303315.1 Candidatus Methanoperedens sp. | reverse complement strand
GACGAGCTCAAGACTCAGACACAGATTGGTCTACTCTGCTTATACCAGATATATTAGTAAAATAAGGCAACCAATATTAATTTTTTCATGTTCATTTATGAACCAGGGGTTCATAGCCGACTCTGTGCTCTTCGTGGTTTTTTTGACCAGAAGATAATAAAAAGTTCTCGTCGCATGATTGTGAATATGCTGGCGTGGGGGAGCGCGGGATTGAGAGGGAGATGGATATGGTAGTGCAGTTCGAGAGGTTCGGGTTTGTGAGGATTGATGGCGTTGATGGTGAGGTTGTGGCGTATTTTACGTACAGGTAAAAGTACAATCAATTATGAAAATATATGCTCAAATTAAAGCCATTCTGATAGCGATGCCTGTTTAGAAAAGATGTCATTTTTTACATCCTTTATCTTAATTAGCTCATTTTTATTAACCTCTGTCTTATTATTTAAATATGGTAATGTATCGCCATCTTTTATCGTTTTCTGTAGATTCAAACATTCAAGACCTATTTGTTCTATGTTAAAAGCTTTCTGGAAAGTTTTTATTTGGGATGGCAAATTATTAAAAAGATTAATGGGGATATTTGAATCTAAGGGATATTTGTCTTTGATATCATCAATAAATTTAATATTATAATACCCATAATTTTCCTTTATGAATAAACGCATCCAATTCTCAATTGAATCTTTACTAGACATTTTTATTTTATCGAAAAATTCTTTATTTCCTCTCAAAGTATGATCTTCCCCCAGACTATTAAATCCAAAACCAAATGAGAAAATATTACTTGCTGGCACTACATTTTTCTTTTTATTACCTCTGCCATATAAAACATTCATAGAGTGGACAAAGAACTCATCCAGTAAATTATATTCTTTGATTGTTCTCAAAAACATCCTAATATTTGGCTGCATACTAATAGGTTTTTTACCATTAAAATCAAAGCAAAATGAGTTAACATCGTTATCAATGTAGAATTTTGTTAAAACATCTACGTCTTTCTGAGCTACATTTGGAATTATACCCATTATTGGCTTATGATTAAGGGTGTCGACAACTTCGTATGCTTCTTTTAAAAATGCCATATATTCATTGAACCCATTTTGTTTTTTGAGTTTCTCACTCATTTTTAGTACTATTGGTATGGGGGTTAAATCAGAGAAACTGTAACTTATATCTGCTAAAAGTGCCAGTTTTTTTCCGGTTGGATAATTATCCCCATTATAGGCGACGAAGCATATCGATAGTTCTTTTTTTGGGTCAGTAGTATTTAGAAGTCGAGTTATACTGTTATTATACCTATACAATTCATCTGGCTCGCTTGATAATGTTTCTATCCACGTTTTTTTAGGTGTATTTTTTTCATATATTATTTTATAAATTTCATTCAAACCTTTTATGTTGTCATTTATTTTAATACCTGAAAATTTCGTTCGATCTATTGCCTTAATAGGTGTCGATATAGTAACACCATTTGTATGGATATCCTGCGTCTTAAAAGAGAGATTCTCATCCCACTCAGGCTTTCCGAACTTTAAACGCCGACCCATGGGATTATAAATCTTTTTAATAATACTTAAATTTATTCTATTTTAATTCTGAATGTAGAATTAATTAACTTTTTTAATAATTTATCCTTCTCTTTGTTTGAAATCACTTCTTTTTCAAACAGCATATTAATAAGCCCAATAGTTCCGGTAAATACAATCCCGTATTTCTCTGCTGTTTTTCTTGCCCTCTTATCATCAAGAATACAATAACATTTAATTTTATTTAATTTATATTTAATATAACACAACATAACCTCTATCTCGCCCAATCCAAGATATGGATGTTTTCTACGGAATTTATCAATCTCATCTTTTGGCATATCATCTAATACTTTGATTGTCCCATTAATTACATAGTATTCAATTTTCGAAGAGCAGGATTCACCTTTAAGTAGTTCATGAAAAACACAATTTGGAATATACAACTCATAGCCCAATTTGTTAAAATTATGTAACATTGAGGGTTCATCAAGCTCTTTGTAAAATGCGACAATAACAGAAGTATCAAGAATTTTCATTGCTGTGCCTACGAGAAAATAGCAATCTTTCTCTCTTGCAAAAATTGAATAAATTTCTCAACACTGATCCCAGCAATTTCAGAAGCTTTTTCTAAACTGATTTTATGTTTCTTAAAAAGGCTAAATGCGATAACTTTTCTCCTAGGTAATATTTCTTCAAATTTTAAAGATTCAAGTTTCATTTCAGGATATGAAAAATAAATGAATCCTAGCAATTCATCCTGACTAAGATTATTCAGAAAATTCTTAAAATCATCAAAAAGCTCCATTTTTTCCTTACTAATGGATTTTTGAATTTGCTTTGAGATCACTCTACCTAGGGGAGTTAATCTAATAGCACTACTTTTCTCTTCTTTTTCTATGATTCCACTTAACATTAGTTGTTCAAGGCAGACATCTGCCGACTCACTATACGGACCCATGAAATCTGCCTCGAAATTAGATTCTTTTTCTAGATTTGGGCTATTCTTAGATAATAAAAATAATTCTTTTTGGAACCATAATTTTCCTTTTATTGGCTCAAAATCTTTTGCAGCTAAAAGTAAAATTGATACTTTTTGTAGATTAGTAAGAGTATTTAAAATTTTGTCTGGTTCAACTTGTTGCATTTTAGCCTCTATTTTGAATGTTTTATATTTATGTATATGTTTTTCTTATTGATGTATATAATATGCGTTAGTGAATTTCTATTTTATCCAAAAAGCAGGTTGATGATATGTGCTTAATCCAAGCGGGGTGAAAGTAATAGTTTTTTTAGCTCAGATTGCATGCAATCTTCAACCCTCCATCCTCTCCCTCAACCCCTCGCCTTCTCACCCATCTCCTTCTTCTCATAAATCACCGCAATCAACTCCACAGCCCCAAGCGCCCTCGCAGCCCCGTCAAGATAATTGAGCACATCAAAATATGTTTCAGAAAATCAGGTTCCCAACTATAAACAGAAAAAAAGAGATAAAGTAATATCCGAGCCAATCAGAATATATCCTGGAAATTATTATCGGAATAAATCATGGAAAAAGCATTCGACCCGGAAAGTATCACCGGGCTTTCAGAAATAGACGCTGCCAGGAAACTCAAGGAAGAAGGTTATAACGAGCTTCCGTCCCAGAAAAAGCAGGGCATATTTTCCATACTATTGAATGTTTTACTTGAGCCGATGCTGCTTTTGCTTTTAGGCTCGGGGTTTATATATTTGTTACTCGGGGAAGTAAAAGATGCTTTAATGCTGCTCATGTTCGTGTTTGTGGTTTTCGGGATAACATTTTACCAGGAGAGAAAGGCAGAGAGGGCTTTAGAGGCTTTAAGGAACCTGTCAAGCCCGCGAGCGCTTGTGATAAGAGACGGAAAGCAAACGAGAATTTCAGGGCGGGAGGTCGTCATGAGCGACATTCTTGTACTGAGGGAAGGCGACCGCGTCCCTGCCGATGCTGTATTGCATTTTTGCACCAATTTCATGGTCGACGAGTCCATGCTTACAGGCGAATCCATAGCCGTAAGGAAATCCGAATGGGACGGGAAAACAGGGTACATGCAGCCCGGCGGGGAAGATTTGCCCTTTGTATATTCCGGTACGCTGGTAATACAGGGGCATGGGATAGCGGAAGTCACGGCAGTGGGGATACATACCGAGATGGGTAAAATCGGCAGGGCTTTGCAGGCCATTAACCGGGAAGAGACTTTACTTAAGAAAGAAACAAAGCTCGTGGTACGCAATTTCGCGATTGGCGGGCTGATACTCTGTATTTTCGTCGTGATAATCTACGGATTGACGAGGGGCGATTGGTTAAAGGGACTGCTTGCAGGGCTCAGTCTGAGCATGGCGTTGATTCCGGAAGAGTTTTCCGTGGTTTTGCTGATATTCCTGAGCCTCGGGGCATGGAGGATGTCAAAAAGGCAGGTTCTGACGCGGCGCATGCCAGCTATCGAAACGCTTGGCTCGGCGACAGTTTTATGTGTCGATAAAACCGGCACCCTGACGATGAACAGGATGATTCTGAGTTCCATGTATTGCCGTGGTGAATACTACGATACCGTAAAAAACGGGGACAAGCCACTTCCTGAGATGTTCCATGAACTGCTTGAGTTCGGCTACCTGGCAAGCCAGAAGGACCCGTTTGACCCGGTTGAGAAGGAGATAAAAAAAGGCACAGAACAATTTCTTTCACACACAGAACACGTACACCGGAACTGGAAACTTATCCGGGAGTACCCGCTCTCCAAAAACCTGCTGGCACTGTCAAATGTATGGGAATCATACGACAGGCGAAAGCATGTCATCGCAGCCAAAGGCGCTCCCGAGGCAATAGCGGATTTATGCCACATGCAAGAGGCAAAAAAGAAAGAGTTGCTATCCCATGTACAGAGGATGGCTGACAGCGGATTAAGGGTCCTTGGAGTGGCAAAATCAAGTTTCCAAAAGGAGCCCCTGCCCGAAATACAGCACGAGTTTGAGTTTGAATTTATCGGATTGCTTGGTTTTGTGGACCCTGTCCGGCCAAGTGTAAGGGAGGCGGTCGCAGAATGTTATTCGGCAGGGATAAGGGTTATTATGGTCACGGGGGATTATCCGGGCACTGCCAGACACATAGCGCGGGAAATCGGCTTGAAAGACCCTGATAAATATATAACAGGCGCCGAACTTGCCGGAATGGACGGGAGAGAGCTTGCTCTGAAAATCAAGACCACAAATATTTTCGCCCGGGTCGTGCCCGAACAAAAACTGGCTATCGTAAATGCCCTGAAATCCAACGATGAGGTTGTTGCGATGACGGGCGACGGGGTTAATGACGCCCCGGCATTGAAATCAGCCCACATAGGTATTGCAATGGGTGAAAGGGGCACGGATGTCGCAAGGGAATCGTCAGCGATTGTCCTTCTGGATGATAATTTTTCGTCCATCGTTTCAGCAGTCAGGCTTGGCAGGAGGATTTTTGATAATCTTAAGAAAGCCATTTCCTACATATTTTCAGTTCATATACCGATAGCCGGGATGGCGCTCTTTCCCATATTATTCAAATTGCCCCAGGTGCTTTTGCCTGCTCATATCGCATTTCTCGAACTGATAATTGACCCGGCATGTTCAACTGTATTTGAGGCTGAACCCGAGGAGAAAAACATCATGAAAAGACCGCCCCGGAATTTGAAAGAAAAGTTGTTTGGCAGAAAAAGCCTGATGGGCAGCCTGTTTCAGGGAATAAGCGTACTTGCGGTTGTGATTTTCGTTTTTCTTTTGTCTCTGTATCTGGGCAAAGGAGAACTGGAAGCCCGCACCCTTACATTCACAACGCTTGTAATCGCAAATCTTACCCTGATAGTGGCTAACCTCTCATGGTCAGGGGACATAATCAAGACAAATTATTCGGAAAACAAGGCGCTGTGGCTGGTAATAGGAGGAGCGCTCATGATTCTCGTCCTGGTGCTTTACGTGCCTGCCTTGAGAGACCTGTTCCATTTTTCGGCGCTGCATCTTGAAGACCTGCTTATCGTTTTCGCTGCGGGAATTTTAAGTGTGGTGTGGTTCAAGCTGCTTAATGTACGATTGGAATAATAATCTGAAACGCTGCCTTTTGTAGCAATGGATTATTAAATTAAGCATTCGGATAAAGCACAACCATAACTTTTATTAACACTGTGCTTAATCCTACTATAATTATAATTTGGTGGTTTCATGTTTTACAAAAAAGAGTTAATAACAGCACGGGATTTTGTGATGAGTATGGCGACATTTTTATTGCATGTGGTTGGGGATCATAAATGACTACTGAGAAATCATTACGGAAGAATATAGCCATCCCAGACCAAGTAATAATCTGCCCAAATTGCCAAACAAAGATTCCTTTAACTGAAGCAATTTCTCACCAGATCAGGGAGAAAATGCATAAAGAATTCGATGCTGAATTTTTGAAGAAAGAGAAAGAATTTAAGGAAAAATTTGAGAAAGAAGCAAAGCAAAAGGCAGAAGAAGCAATTGCTGTTGATTTGGAAGATTTGCGCGGTCAGATTTCTGAGAAGGACAAAAAATTAAAGGAAGCACAAAAAGCTGAGCTTGACCTTCGAAAACAAAAGCGTGAACTGGAAGAAAGTAAAAAGAAATTTGAACTGGAAAAGGCTAAAAAACATGAAGAATTAGAGGCTGAATTTCTAAAAAAAGAGAAAGAATTTAAGGAAAAATTTGAGAAAGAAGCAAAACAAAAGGCAGAAGAAGCAATTGCTGTCGATTTGGAAGATTTGCGCGGTCAGATTTCTGAGAAGGACAAAAAATTAAAGGAAGCACAAAAAGCTGAGCTTGACCTTCGAAAACAAAAGCGTGAACTGGAAGAAAGTAAAAGAAATTTTGAATTAGAAATGGCTAAAAAACTCGATGAGGAAAGAGAAAATATTAGAAATACGACTTTAGAGCTAGCTATGGAAGAACATAGACTCAAAGATTTAGAAAAAGATGAAAAAATTACCGGTATGATAAAACAAATAGATGACCTAAAAAGAAAAGCGCAGCAAGGGTCACAGCAAACACAAGGTGAAGCCATAGAACAAGAATTAGAGAAAATTTTGAGAGCAAATTTTCCTCTTGATCGTATCGAACCTGTTCCAAAGGGAATAAGAGGCGCTGACGTCTTACAAAAAATTTATGACCAATCTGGCATATGCTGTGGAACTATCATCTGGGAGTCAAAAAATGCAAAAGTATGGAAGGATAGTTGGATTGCGAAGTTGAAAGATGACAAGAGCGCAGTGGGGGCGGATGTTGCAGTTTTGATGACGACAACCTTGCCGAATGAGGTTAAATCCTTTGCTCATTATAAGGGAGCATGGGTTACAAATTATACTTCTAGAGTCGGTCTTGCTACTGCATTGAGATTAAACCTTATTCAAGTCGCCACAATGAAGTTAGCTACTGAAGGAAAACACTCAAAGATGGAAGTCTTATATAACTATTTATCTGGCTCAGAATTCAGACAAAAAGTTGAGGCAATTGTTGAGGCTTTTGAGTATATGAAAACGGATTTAGACAAAGAAAAAAAAGCTATGATGGGTATATGGTCGAAACGGGAGAAGCAAATAGAAAGAGTTGTTTTTAACACTGCCACAATGTATGGAGACATGCAGGGAATAATGGGAGCTTCAATGCCACAGATAAATAGTTTAGAATTGAAAGCGTTGCCTTCTGGAATCGATTTTAGTGAATCTAATTATGATGAAAAAGACGAAATATTGGAACCAAAAATTCCAAACGAAGAAGCAACAGATGAGCAAATTAATACTCAGTTTATTAAGGAAAAATCAAGTAAAACCAATGAAGAAATTTCAGAACCAATAGAAGATTTGGATAATGATGAAATATTGAAACCAGAAATTCCAAACGAAGAAGCAACAGAAGATTTGGATGAAGATGAGTTAAAAATCTATAATTGCCTAAAGGAAGATTTTTCGGGAGAAGCTGAGAATGGGGATATAGCAATAAAATTAAGGATGGGGCCAGTTCTTGTGGCAAATCGTTTTAACAGGCTAAAATCGAAAGGATTAGTTACAGAAACCAAGGAAGACGAAGGCGGTATTAAATGGACTATTAAGTGATTCCATTTTAATTGACTTCATGACTTTTATTTTTGTAGACATACAAAAAGAATGAAGACCAATAAAATCACTTATCATTTTCAGCAACAGCCACATACTCTGCAAATGACTTTGATTCTGGAATGGATAAATTATCCTCCAGTAAACCCTGTATATGCATTTCAATAGCTTCATACATATTCTTTTCAGCTTCTTCACGGGTAG
>JBAQMZ010000010.1:0-86039 GCA_049303315.1 Candidatus Methanoperedens sp. | reverse complement strand
ACAAAATCAAGGAATAATATAGCAAATTGTCATGATATTTTGTAAAATTCTATTAACTGTCAAATAGATATTCCCCTAAAAAAGACATTCCCGATAAAAAAGATTTGTCAACTGTCAAACTCAGGTTATAAATGAATTCAAAAAAAGGATTATTAACAATGCGCATAAATGAGAAGATAAATTTGGAATATATAATTAAAAACGAATCCTTCAGAACTAATCCATTTCTTTCAACAGATAGATTCATTTCATACTGCAAAGACTGTGGCATTACAACATCAAAAGAACAATTAGAACAATTTGAAAAGTTGGGACTTTTATATCCTATTGCACGTGTTCAGAATCCGAAAATAAAAATTAAAGTCGAATATATTAACGAGGGCAAAGCGTATCGAGAATTAGGGAAATTGAAAGAAGGGGAAGAATGGTCGGGCGACACTCAAGAAGATTATGTCTATTTTTCATTTGGAGAAGATTCGAATATCTGGTTAAAAGAGGGATTCTTATGGGAGCCGTCATCTAGACCCTTCCAAAAATGGAAGACATTCTTTGATGAAAATAGAAACGTGGAAAATTTCTATTCAATTTTTCAATGTTATAGCCTTTACAATCTAATCCAATCAACTGAATGTTGTCATATAGGGTTTGAATGGTGGGTCGCTTATGATGATGAAACAATTAATAAATTGATAGGAGACATTTCAAGCTGGTCAAAATTAACTATTGACAGTTTAAAGAAAAATGGGATTAGAGGAGAAAAAGCTGTAGCTATTTGCCAAATAATTTCGAATAGATATTTCCCCTTAACACAATCAGATAAACGGACAATTCAAGTAGTTGGAAACGAAAAATTTTATCAGTATAAGAATTGGCATGAATATTGCCGTAACTGGGATGCTAAAAAAGTACTTTTAGATATTGGAATTAGTATTGATGAACTGAAAGATTTACAAGGACTGATGGCTAGTGATGCTAATTATATCGATCCTCTGGAAAGATGGTATGATCTTATCAACTTTGTTTCTATAGAAAAGAAGAAAAAATTGAAAGGTAGAGCCTTGTTTGCTCAAACCCTTCATTCGATGGAAAAAATGTTGCGATTTTTCTATGAAGATTTAACAGGCATTAAATTACCCTCTCCAGATGAATTGTATAATGATTGGAAAGAACGAAGATATGGAAAAGATGTTACGAATGACGAATTGCAATATTTAGAATTTCTTGCCAATGAATACCATCTCAACCCAAGGCCAAAGTTGATTCTTGTAGTTGAGGGGGAGGGGGAAGAAGAACAATTCCCTCGGCTTGCCAAAGAACTCTTCGGGTTTTCTTTTCCAATATTAGGTATTGAAGTTATAAATATACATGGTATTGGGGGCTTTGAGGGTAAAAAAAGCATAGATAAATATGGTGCTTTAGAAAAATTCATTGATTATTATCATTTTAGACAAACCATTGTTTTTGTAGTTTTGGATAACGAAGGACGTGCATCTAAAATTAAAGAGATACTTATTCGTTCACCATCCAAATTCTATCCAAAAAGAAAAGTTACGAAAGATGAATATATCCACTTATGGAATAAAAATATAGAATTCGACAATTTTAGCCATGAAGAAATTGCTAAAGCTATGACAGAATTTTGTGACAGAAGATATACATTTAGGATTGATGAGATCGAAGAATGTGAAAAACTCTATTCCAAAAAAGAAGGGGATTCCTTAGGAAAACTTTTCAAAGAAAAACTCAGTTATGATCTCGATAAACCCAAACTTTTGAATATATTGTTTGGATATCTTATATTAAATTCGAGTAATGAATTTGACTCTGATAGAAGGGCAAAAAGACCTGTAGTTAAAATAACGCAGAGAATAATTAAACTCGCTTTGGATAACTCCTATAGTCAACCACATTCACGGGATACTTGGGAATGGAATCAAGAATCAGGGTATTTTGGCGATCCTATAAAATAGAGATGTATTTCCAGTGTGAAAATTTATTCATTCTTCACTTCATTTCCCTGCCCGCTTTCTCCTTCCATCTTAAACCTCTGCATTCTCCTCGATCAATTTCTCCACTTTCTGCTGGGCAGTTTTCAACATATCGTTGCATTCCACTAAGAAAAAACACAAAAGTTGTCTGGCGTGCATCAGCTATCAGCCTGTTTACAAAGCCCACGTATCGAAATGCAAACCTTAAATACATGACAAAATAATTTTAGAATACCATTAAAAGGATTTTCCATGGGCAGCTCTATTGAAGCAGTTAAGCATCTGTCAAAAGACCTTGGGATAAACGAAGACGTTCTCATACGAGAAGGCATCATCGAGTATATAAAATCCAGAATCAAAGGTTGTATGAGAGATAGGCTGGAAATTATATCCAGATATAAGATATCCTCTCTGGATGAATTTGAAAAAAAAGTGCGGGAAGGCAGCATTCCTGAACATCCCGGCTGGGAAGATTTGATCATTCTTGAAAATCTTGAAAATACAATCAAGAAACTGAAAAAGGAACTCTCGCATGTTGGAAACATATCTTTTTCTTGAATCAATAGCGAGACAATTCAAAGAAGTTGTTCTGGAAACAAAAATAATTAAACTTCCCTCAGGCGAACCTGCAAAATTGAGAATCGAGTTGATTGACGGCAGCTTTGCAGATGTCTGGATTTCGATTTCTGGAAAATATTCATATCATTGGGACAGGTCTGAAATTGATGGAACAATATATCGTTACGATAATGCCCCCCCATAAGGTATGGGCACATTTGACTACATTTCCGCACCATTTTCATAATAAATATGAAAAAACAGTGATTGAAAGTGACTTACCCTCAAAGCCTGAAATGCAGATGAAAAAGTTCATGGATTTTATACGTAAAACATTGGTGCGATAAACATGTTGGAATTCTATTTTTAACCTAATCAAATGTCTATCAAAATCGAACATGATCCCATATTGTAGGAGGTTTTTTGTGATTGAATATTTCTGCCATTTTAGTATATATTTTGTAAATAAAAAAACCAACCAATAGAGTTGTGATAATCAAAACAAAACCAATCGCTAATAATTCATATATACTCAAATGACTATAAAAATCATATACCGACCTTATAGTATCTGAAATAGACCCAATAAAACTAAGAACGGCAATAATATTCAATACTTCATCCAATTTTTGTAAATAATTTATAATAATCAAAGATATGGTCAGTGGTAAAAACAGATAAGTAAGGACTTGTTTTATGAATTTCATAACAGTTTCTGTAAATTGTGGCAAATAATCACTACCTATTCATTCACATTATCAATTTATATTTTTCTAACATTTATTACTCATTCCTCCACCTCAAACTTCTCCGTCCTCAACTCACCATTCTCCTCAATCAACTGCTCTACCTTCTGCTGTGCGCTTTTCAGCTTATCATTGCATTCCCTCACAAGCTTTATCCCTTTTTCGAAAAGCATAAGGCTTTCATCAAGTGAAAGCTGCCCCTTTTCCAGTTTCTCAACTATACCCTCAAGCTCCAAAAGCGCTTCCTCAAAACTCATTTCCATGTGCATACCTCCTTATCATTTACTTTGCATTTGATTTTTCCATCATTAACTATTATCGAAAGCTCATCCTTTTTCTCAACATCACCTATACTGCGCACAAGCGTTTCTCCAGGCAGTTTCAACGTTATGCTGTAACCCCGCATAAGCGTCCCGAGCGGGCTGACCGCATCGAGTTTGCCTGCATGCGCATTGAAAACTGACGTTTTTGATTCCATGATTCTCCTCAAGCTCAATATCTGGCGCTGTGTCATTTCATCCGTATATTGCATGTAATCTGCCAGCCGCTCTAAAAATAAGCGCGGCTCAACGCCCGCTTCCAATTCGGAAAGGTGGGATGCAGTGTCATTGATACTGTGCCTCTGGTTCTCGATTAACCTGTCGCCCAGCCTGCTTATGTGATTTGCAAGCTCAGCCCTGTCAGGCACTGCTATCTCAGCCGCAGCCGATGGAGTGGGCGCGCGGACATCGGCCACAAAATCTGCTATCGTATAATCGGTCTCATGCCCCACGGCCGATATAATGGGTATCCTTGAATTGAATATCGCCCGCGCCACGAGTTCTTCATTGAAAGCCCAGAGGTCCTCAATCGAACCACCGCCCCTTCCCAGAATTATCAGGTCAACATCCGTTTTATTGAGCGCTGAAATTGAGTCGATTATGCTTTGTGTCGCGTATTCTCCCTGCACTATTGTGGGGATAAAAAGCAGATTTACAGGGTATCGCCTCCTGATAACGGTCAAAATATCATGAAGAACGGCGCCGGTGGGCGATGTTGCAATCCCGATTTTTTTCGGGAACCTTGGCAGGGATTTTTTATGCTCAGGCGAGAACAGCCCTTCCATTGCAAGCTTGTTTTTCAATTGCTCATACGCTTTGTAGAGTTCCCCGATGCCGTCGGGCCGGATTGCCCTGACCTTTAACTGGTAAACGCCCTTTTGCTCATATACATCCAGGTCTCCAAGGACAAGCACCTTCATGCCGTGCTCCAATTCAAATCTCAGGTTCTTCCCGTACCATTTGAACATAACGCATTGAAGCTGGCTGTTTTTATCCTTCAAAGTAAAATAGC
This sequence comes from Candidatus Methanoperedens sp., assembly GCA_049303315.1. GTDB lineage: Archaea > Halobacteriota > Methanosarcinia > Methanosarcinales > Methanoperedenaceae > Methanoperedens. The sequence continues at coordinate 81,415 of JBAQMZ010000010.1, read as the reverse complement.
GGTGACCTGATTTGTGGTTAGTGAAATTTGAGATTTCACCCCTTACCCAGACATCGTTGAACTGTCCCGAAGTAAGGATACCTTTTACAGCAAGGGTGAACTCATGCACTGTATAGATGCCTTTCTCTTCAAAAACCATAGTTAGTGTTATATTATTCCTGATATGTATCTGCTTTGCGATAGCGATGTGAAAGTATTAATTGCTAGAAATAACTGTCAAGCGGCATGATACTTTCAAGCTCTTCTTTACTGATTATTGCCTCGGAAAGTATATTTTCCCGGATATTAACGGGCGCGCCGCATCTAAGGGCAATCGCTATGCAGTCACTTGGTCTTGCGTCCAGTTCAAAATGCTGCCCGTCACATGAAACAGACATTCGCGCATAATAAACACCTTCATTTAATTCATCTATCAGGATACTGTCTATCTTTGAACTCATTTTTTCAAGGAGAGAAACGAAAAGGTCATGGGTCATAGGTCTTGGCGGGATGTCCCGGTTCAGGGCTGTATTAATTGATATCGCTTCAGATAAACCGATATAGATGGGCATAATGCGTTTTGCATTGTCTTCAAGAAGTACAATCGGTACCGGGCCAGGTGCTTTCTCAATCAAATACACGCCTTTAATGGCTACCTGCAGGATTGTGCCGTTCATTACGGTATTATTAATAAGCGGGGTTATAAGTTTTTCCGAAGCTCCATAAAAAAACTTAATATAGGGTAGAAGAATTAAGCATGGGTGATTAAATGTCCTCAGCAAGTAATATAATAAAGATGTTGGTAGGTATAGTGATATTGATTATCGGCGTTGTATGGTACACAGGATTGTCCGTCTATCTCGGGTATTGGAATGAACTCGTTAGTTTATTGAAAGCAACAATCGGTCTCTTCCTTCTGTTTGTAGGGTTAATCGTCGCTTGGATGGGATATGACGATTACAAGATGGATAAGGAAATGGCAAAGGAAGAGAAAAAAGAAGAAACCAAATAAGAATAGATGGCTCAGGGCGGGGAGCGGGATTATTTATTCTGTAATTCCAAGGCTAATATTCAGATATTCTCTTCTGGTTTTTGCTAAATTTCTCAACCAGTTTTTTTGAAGTTTCCCAAGAGCTACGGGCAAAATCCGGGAGCGACCCATATTCCTGAATCCAATTTTCAAGGAACGTGATGGTTTTCGGGTCTGCCGGATAGCCGCTTCCGATTTCCACGCCCGCATTTTTTTCCAGTTCCTTTACCAGAGCATCCCTCTTTACTTTTGCAAGGATGGAGGCTGCAGAAACAATCGGGTATTTCACATCTGCGTTATGTTCCGAAGTGATTTCTATATCTTTTGTGTATTTTTTCTTGATGTTTTCCCCGAAACGGTTTGCTATCACATCCGCAGCATCCACAAAAGCATGGTCTGGTTTGAGTTCTTCAAGGACTTTCGCATAGCAGACCACCATTATTTCGTTCATTGTCATTATTTTCCGAAGTTCGTCTATCTGGAACGGGCTGACTTCAAGGATGAAATATTTATCAACCAGCTTTTTTATCTCGACTGCAAGAAGTTCCCGTCTTTTAGCAGTCAGTTGTTTTGAATCCTTCACACCGATTTGTGCCAGAGCGTCCAGTTTTTTTTCATCAAGAAGCACCCCGGCAACGCACATGGGACCGAGCACAGGTCCTTTGCCAGCTTCATCTATTCCGGAAATCATTTCTATGTCCTAAAGCGCTTTGTCATGGGTCGTTATTTCCGTGCCATAGATATTCTTCATATATTTGAGGGATTGTTCGAAGGCTTCCTCATCCAGCGTGGCTGTGCCATCGCGCAGGACGATTGTTTTATAACCTGAAAAATAAGCATGACCGACGTTATTCTGGATGCAGATATCCGTACTTACGCCGGTGAAAACCAGGGTATCAGCTCCCGTTTTTTTCAGAATTTCCGGCAGTTCCGTATCCACAAACCCGCTGTACCATCTCTTTTCAATAACGATATCCTTTTTTTCAGGTTTGAGTTCGGGTATGATTTCAGAGCCTTCCGTGCCTTTCATGGCATGTTCTCCCCAGATGTCCATTTCCTTGTCGGTCTGGGTGTGGGAATCACGCAAATATATAATAGGAATGCCCTGCTTTCTTGCTTTTTTTATAAGAGATGCTATGTTCGGGATAATTTCACGGGCGCGGGGGCTGCCGAGCCTTCCCGTGACGAAATCATTTATCATGTCTACAATTATCAGAACTTTCTTCATACCGGCACCATAATTAACCTTAGTAGGCGTTTTATTTAAGGCTTTGGTGTATAAAAAATAAAACGATAGGGTATCTCATTCTGTTGCCGCGGCTTCTGTTACTGGAGCTTCAGGCGCCGTCCTCGCTGGGTTCTCCTCGATGACCGGTCTCTCCTTCCTGTAGTCCTTAAGTCTCCTGACTATTATCTCTATTAAAAACAATCCAAGCGCCGCAAGCAGGAAAGGTTCTTTTTCACTCTTTGGCTCCTCCACTGTCCTGACTGCTTTTTCTTTTATATCAAGGAGAAGCAGGCCTTCGACATCCTTCTCATCATACACGCGCCCGCCGTTTGATTCTATAACAGAAATGAGTTTATCATTGAATCCCACATCCCTGTATTCAAGCGGGTAATTCACTGCTATCCCGTATCCTGAAAGGTCGTGGAAGCCTTCCTTCTCAAGATTTACGGATGATTCGTAAGTCGTCGGTCCTGTTCTGGAAAGGTCAAGTGCCGCGCCGTCAAGTTTTACCTGCGGAAGCGTGTTAGAAGTAACCACTACCCTGCCGGGCGTTCCGCCCCAGATATCCTCAGCCTGTATCACCACGCCTTCCTTCGGGCGCGGGTCGCCTATTGCCCAGTTTATCATCGAAGCGATGAGGCGTGAATTCTCGCCGCTGTAAACCGCCGAAGCCCATGCAGTATTGCCTGATGGGTTCCCGTTATCTGTGGTGAAAGATGCCACCCTGCCCAACCCGAAGCCCCATGTGATTAGAATGGGTTTATTGCTGCCTTTTACCGTAGCCGCAACAAGCCAATCTGAACCAAGCTTGGGTGTAACTTCGTTATACCCTGTTACCGCGGCAGTGAGATTGATGTATTTTGTGATGAAATGGTTGGTGTCCTTTGCTATGATTCCAAAACTTAGTGGCTGGATTTCAGGTGTAGGTGTTGGGGTTGGTGTCGCAGCAGGCCCCTGTTCGATTAATGTGCTGGCTCGTTCATCCGGGTTCAGGACTATGGCGGGACCATCAGAAGCCAGTGCAAGTTCATTATACAGCCTGTTAGCTTCTTTTGTCGCTTCAAAAGACAGCCTTATCTGGATAAAGTGGATTTTAATATCATTATTTTTTAAATCCACAACTGTCTTTTTTATCTGGTTGAAACCCTCAGGCGGCATCTGCCCATCAGATAATACTATTATTTCTTTTGTCCCGCTGACAGTATTTAACAAGTCTTGGGCAGCGCGAAGCCCTTTATCAAGGTCGGTGGGATTGTCGCCGCCTTTCGGGCCAATATCCCTTATGAATTTTTCAAGAACCGCTTTATTGGCTTCGTTACCCATTGGCAGTATATCAGTTTTTGCAGTCACGCCGCCAAAAGCAACTATGCCCATGCGGCTATCCTGTGCAATATTCTGGACCAAATTCAGGGCGTTCGCATCCTCAAGACCGATAAAAGAAAGACCTGTTGTAGGGTCTTCTCCCGAAGTGCTACCTGATGCATCGATCACAACAACAAGGTTCCTCCCGCCCTGATACTCAGCCGCCCTGGAAATTATCGGCAGCATTGCTTCTACAGGCGAATTGTTGTAATTCCCCTTATCATAAGCAGAATCCCCACCCACCACAACAAGCCCGCCGCCCCCGCCCACGTATGTCCGTAAAATATCAGCGCCCAACTGCGCCGCACCCTTATTGTCTATGATGATGGCCTTGTAGGGAGAAAGGTCATCGGGAATATTGTTAAGTGTCTTTATATCATAAAGCTTCGTCTCGACCTCATATAGCGGCGATGTGGTATCATCTGTAACCGCGAGAACCTTTGGCTTGGGCACAACGAACACGGATTTATAGAATACGTTGTTGAGCTTAAACCAGTCCTCGCCGCCCGTGGTTATCGTGGCAGTTATCTTGTGCGTGCCAAGTGAATTGAAGGTATAAGAAACCGGAATGACCCGGATGCGCTCTGTTTGTGGAATTGTATCGCTTTTCACAGGCGCCCCGTCTATCTGGACATCGAGCCTGTAAGAAGTCTCGTTCCCCGCCTGCCTCACCACGATATTGAACACGTTCTCATTCCCGATTATAAGGTTCTTGGCGCTTTCTATCTCGACGCTTGCATCGTTGTGTATGGGCGTCTGTTTCACAGCAAACACACGCGTGCCGGTTTTGGAAACAAAGGAGATGGCATCGAACAGGTCTTTACCGTAATTATTATTTCCGTCGCTCACAAGCACTATGTTGTTGTTTCCCTCTGCATCCTGGATAACCTCATCCCCGATTGGCGATTTTATCCCTGCGAACTGCCTCGCTGTGGTCGGGGTTTTTGATTTTATAGCTTCGAATATCTTTCCGCCCGTATCCTTATTGAATAAATCCATGCTCATCGTCTGGTCTGATACGATAGTCACCTTCGGCGTCTCATCCCGCACAGAGCTTGCGCTCATGGTGAAAGGTTCAGCCAGGGCAATTATAAGAAGGCTCAGGATTATCAAGCGAGAGAGTATGATGAGCTTCGGAATACCTTTCCTTATCGCATACCAGCCGACAAGAATCAGGGGGCTTATTAACAGGATAATAAATGGATTCGCAAACTGCGGGATATCCATTACAACTCACCCCTCCAGCGCAGGTAAACAAGTTCAAGCGCAACAAGGAACATCCCTGCCATTATGAGATAAATATCAAGATATTTTGGTTTTCTGATAGTCTGGACATTATACGAAATTTCCTTCGCGGTTGAAAGATTCAAAGCACCCGCTGCAAGCCCGCCTCCCGCAAGGTTTGATTCCTTTTCATCAAACAGGTTCACCGCAATCTCCTTATCAGGCAGTTCATAAATCCCAACTTCATCAAGCAGTAAAAGGTCTGTTGTTACCGTATCTCCGGGGGTCTTCACAGTCTGCGTTGCAGGCAGCTTGATAAACTGTCCTGTTTTTGCATTATATTCACTCACATCCGTGCTTCCGCTTATCCATTCAAGCATCTGCTTAAAGAAAAGCGGATAGCCCGGGTTCGAATGGAAATCATTCCACACATTTTCATTCAGGGGGTCATAGATATTATCTCCCCGTGGGTCAGCCAGTCCTGAGTAAATCACCATCCCCTTCCCGAATTTCCAGTAAGCCAGCATGACGGATTTATCCCCTCCTTCAACCAGCGATACCGCACCTCTTTTCAACTGTGCCTTGAAATGTTTCTTGACTTCCGTTTTTTCAATGTCAATGCCGCTCGTTATGGTGTTCGGGTAGACGACATTTAAGGAGGTGCTGTTTGAGAGGACGCCCGGTTCGACAGGAAGGATGTCCATACCCGACAATCCCGGTGATGCGATAATAACCGCAGTTCCCCCGTTACTGACATAATCAGAAAGTGTTTTTACCGCGTCCGCCTGAAGGGGAGTGCTCACAAAAACAATACGACCTGAGAGCGAAGGGATGCTTTTCGGGTCAGCCTTTGTTACCTTTGTAAAAGGAATAAGACCGAGGGCGACTACTGAAGGCGATTTAAGATTATCGGTGATATACAGGACATCCCGTTTTATTGTTTGCGGAATAATCACATAGGCTGTATTATCCGCCGAAAGCACATCGTCAATGTTCAGGGAGATTTTCGTTTTTCCGGGTTCAAGGTTGCTGACCGCAATATATTCACTTGACTGCCCTTTGATGTTTCTGGTATCTGAAAGCACGTTCCTGCCGTCTGTGGTAACATCTATTTTTACATCCCGCGCATCGATATTAAAATTTTTAATGACAATCTTATAATCACCGTTCGATTCGAACCAGCCGTTTACTATCCCGACATTATCCGTTCTTCCGCCAATCGTTACAAATTCCACGTTGATACCGTTTGCCTCTGCAAGTTTCTTTGCGATTCCCGGGTCATCTCCTATCCAGCTTATGAAATCAGATAAAACCACAATCCTCCCGCCCTCGGGAAGCATCCTTCTCCCAAGGAGTATAGCGCTTGCCATGTCGGTGCTTGTGGCTTTAGCCTTTAACTTTTTAAGTGCGTCTGCGACACTGCTTGACGGCGCTTCCTTCATAACCATCACCGGCACATTTTCAGCGAGAATCAGGGTGTTCTTTGCCGAGACGAACTTATTCGCTTCAACAACCGCCCTATCAAACTTCCCGTCAGCCTGCATGCTGGCGGAAGCGTCAAGGATTATCACGGTTGAACCGCCCCCGGCTTCTTCATTTGCCATGATATAAGGCGCAGCCACAGCAAGAGAGACTAAGATGAGCACGAGCAGTTGAATCAGGAAAAGCGGGTCCTTGAGGAATTTCCTGAAAATATTCAGCCGCTTTTTCTTTTCAATATCAAAAAGGAACATTAGGGAAGGGATTTTTAATTTCTTCGGTCTTGGCCTTAAAAGATATATGATTATAAGCGGGATGATAGAAAGCAGCGCATAAAGCCCTACCTCATTGGCGAATTGCATCGGGTTTGCATATAACAGGTCAAGTATGCTCATTTTCTACCTTTATTTTTCAATAATCTTTTCAAAAGCCGTGAACATTTCAATCACTATACGCCGCAAAAAATTTTTGACCATTAAAATGAATCATATGGTCAGGATTATTTTCTATCCATACCTCAGTTTCCCAGGCTATGTTATCAATATGTCTCTTAAACTCATGGAAGTCTGGAAACGCGCTAACGTATATTCTTATGTCATTACATGGTTTTAATATCTCTTCCAATTCTATCTGGCGCTTCGGAGATAATGGGCCATGCGCCGTGACAGCTTCTATCAAAAAAATATGGTGTTTATTTTTGTCATAAAGAACAACATCAGGTAATTTATCGTGTTTTGTAATGGGGATTTTCAAATCTTTTAATAATTTTTCATTTAGATATAACATTTTTCTTGCAGCATCGCCTACATACAACACTTTAGTATCAGGGCAAAATCTTTTTCGAAACTCCATAATAATCTTTGCTTGAAGTTCATTGTGTTTTCCTGGCGAAAAGTTAACCAATGTTCCGCCGGGCAAATCTACGGGTATAAGATATTTTTTCTTACGTTTCTCGTATTTTTCAATTAATTTGCCTTTATTTTTTACAAATTCTTGTAAAGCAAATTGCCAATTCAATGTACCATATTTCCGTATTACCTTTAAAGCATCATCTGAAACAGCATATACTGTATTAGGACTGTTTGTTGGTCTGAACGGGTCATCCGGGTTTCGAATAACTATTCCAGCCTGCTCAAACTGGTGAAGAGTCTGGCGCCGTATCGTTTCTCTTGTATTCTCAGCGTATTGCTTACCATAATTTTCCTGAATAAAAATTAGAATATCATGAATCCGTATAGATCGCTTTTTGGATTCTAACCACGGAGTATCTTTTTTTGAGTCCAATAAAGCCAATAATGTTAATGCAGATCTTTCGTTTTGTTGAGCTTTAGGTAATCCCAGGGCTTTTAGTATCGTGGCAGCTTCTTCAATTCGATTCATTTTTAATTTCACCTTTTATCAGGTTTTGTATTTCAATATTAATTCCCAAAATTTCACTGACAGTTTTATCTAAATCTAACCCGTTTTTATAAGATTTGGATTCGTAAATGAACTTTCCAATTTTTCTAATATCTTCAATATCAGGAAATGGTAAACTTCTGATATCCGTAGCATTTACCTGAGTATTACCATTGAGTGTTCTAAAGAATTTGTCAACAAAGGTTGTATTTAGTATTGATGCAATACCAAAAGCCTCATAGACCGATAAGTCTGCACCTGGTTTGTGAATATAATTTACATGATTCTCGATTCCTACAGTTTTATAGGGAAATTCTGATTCTAACAATACAGATGCATACAGCCTGCGCTTCTGTTCCTTTGAGCTAAAACGTTTAACGAGTACGTAGTTTTTAACAGGTAATAAAAGCTGTTTTGTTTCACTGCATACCCGGATCGCAGACGGTTTTTTGTCTTTATGTAGAGATAGTACAACTCTCATATCTTTCATGTTATGCATCCACAAAAGAGGAACAGATTTCGGTGTTTCAGTTAATTCCGGCAATAAATACTCTTCAGCACGAAAAGAGACTACGGGGCCTGTCGAAATTTCCAACCCCAACTCTTTTAAAGTGTTAGGCCACGAGTCAACAATATGTAAAATATCTATATCAAGAGGCGAAGTGGGTATTCTTATAAAGATGTCACCATTTTTGCGGAATATAACATCTCCTGCTTCAACTTCAAGTTTACTTAATTTATCAAAATGTTTGTTTTTACTTTCGCTTATGACCACTTTTTGAGATTTCCCTGTCGTTTTTAATTTTTTGGCTTTTATGATTATATTTTCTTGAAGAACTTCATCTTGATCAAAAATTTCTTTTCTTGACTCAAAAATATGAATATTTGTTATCTGGATGTTTTTAAGGAACCATTCTCTAAACTTTTTATAATACAAGCCGGAACAAAAGCTCCTGGGAGTGATAAATACCATTTCTCCGTCATGTTTTAACATACTTGCAGATAACGACATAAAAAGAGCGTATATATTGGGCTGACCGGAAATTAATCCACCCATTACGGTAGATTGAGGTGAGTCCGCATTTAATTTATAATAGGGAGGATTAGATATTATAAAATCGTATAAAATATGGTTCTCATCCGCCCAAACTAAATCGGATTTCGTAAAATAGCTTTTATTACGTAAGATATAATCTTGTTCAAAAATGTTGTAGTCAACAGTGTATCCTCTCTTAGCCAATTCTATTTTACACGATTCCAAGGTCATTTTTAAAAAAGGCAAAAGGTTCGTGTCATTCTCATAAACATCCATAGTTAAGTTTACAATTTTATTGTTGCTTAATAATCGCTCACAAAAGGCAGCGGATAGAATACCAGTACCTGCTCCCGGATCCAAAAGCCGAATCGTATCCTTATGAATTTCAAAAAGGCTTGCCATGAATGTGCTTACTTGATTCGGGGTGAAAAATTGCCCCCTGAGCTTCCTGATTTCTGGACTATACATTCTGGAATACAGTTCTGAAAGCCTCCGGGCGTAATCTACTAATCCTTCCTGTTCACTCCTTTGCGGAATTTTCATAAGTAATTCTAATTTCATATTTATTTTTTTAGTTTAAACCTCTACCTCTGTTTTATCTGCTTTACCTGTCTCTGGTTTACAACCTCGAATATGGAATCAAATACAGGTTTATCCGTGGTAACAGTATGAAAATCCGCCCCTACCGTAATACATGTCTCTTTTATTTTTGCGATATGGTCGTTTAAGCGCTTCTGGTATTCGTCGCGAAGCCGCGGGCTTGTATAGATATCCAATTTCCTGTCGGTCTCAAGGTCGATTAATTTTGCCTCACCGCCAAGGTCGAGGTTTTTCTCAACAGGGTCAAGCACCTGGACCAATACAAGTTCATTATCGCCGAGCCTGAATATCGCATTTTTGATAGCATCTGTTTCAGTCATGAAATCAGAAATAATAATAACAAGCGACCTTGATTTTATAATGCTGGCGTATTTTTCCATGCAATAATCAAACCGGGTTTTCCCCACCAGCGCCGTGCTATTCAGGAGATTAATTGTCTGGGAAAGATACCTTCTTCCTCTCTTTGGTTTTGTGATATTCATCTCTTCGCCGAAGGTGGATACCCCGAACTTCTCATTATCCTTGGTCACAAGATATGCAAAACCAAGCGCAAGCATCGCTGCATAATCGAATTTATTCCTAAAGTCCATGCTCTTGCTGGTATCGAGAAGTATATGGGTCGTCAGGCTCTTTTCTTCTTCGAATTCCTTGACATAAAGTTTCTCCGTGCGCCCGTACACTTTCCAGTCGATTATCTTAAAATCGTCTCCCTGCGTGTATTCGCGATAGCTCACAGGCTCCATGCCCCTGCCTTTTAAAATCGAACGGCGGCTCCCGCTGTACGCGGTGGATACGCGTTTGCGTACCATGAAAGTGAAGCGGTCAAGCTCCTTGAAGAATGAGGTATCGATCATAAAGCGACACCTCGCTTTATGCGGTATCCACGTAAACCGATACCCCGGTTTACGTGGTGTTGGGGTATGCTTTGCATACCCCTCGTTTGATAAACCTTTCTTAAAGGTTTGCGTATGCCTGTGGGCATACGTGTCTGCGAAGTAAAGCGGCGCAACGGTTTTTGATAAACCTTTCCCAAAGTTTTTCATAAGCAACTCACTTTATTAGATGAAGGTCATTCAATGCGGCTTTTAGCTTTCTTTCGTTATCTTCGCTCATTGGGGCAAGCGGAAGCCGAAGATGCCCGGCCGGGAGTCCGATAAGCTCGACCGCCTTTTTGACCGGGATAGGATTGGTTTCCAGAAATACAGCTCGAATAAGAGGAGCCAGGGCAAGATGCAGTCTTCGTGCTTCATCCATATCTCCTCTCTGGAACGCTTCGACCATGGAAACCGTGAGTTTCGGGGCGACATTGGCGACAACGGATATTACACCCGCGCCGCCCAATGACATTATGGGAAGCGTCAGGCCGTCATCGCCAGACAGGACAACGAAATCCTCATCCTGCGTCATCTCGATAATGCGTGTAACCTGGTCAAGATTGCCGCTTGCTTCTTTTATCCCCACAATATTGCTTTCTTTTGCAAGCTCAGCGACAATTTCAGGCTTGAGATTGATACCCGTTCGCGAAGGGACATTATATACTATCATGGGTATATCGACCTCGTTTGCAATCTTCTTGAAATGGGCAAGCATCCCGCGGTCATTGGGTTTGTTATAATAAGGCGTTATTAAAAGAGCCGCATCCGCTCCTGCGTCTTTTGCGAATCTTGTAAGCTCTATTGCCTCTGTCGTGTTATTCGAGCCCGTGCCGGCTACAACAGGAACAGTCGAGCACTCAACTGCAATTTCAATGACCTGTTCATGTTCCTTGATAGAAAGGGTCGCCGATTCCCCGGTCGTCCCGCATGGAACGATGCCTGAAACGCCGTTTTCAATTAAAAATCCGATATTCTGCTTTAACCCCTGTTTATCTATCTTATTATCCTTTGTGAAAGGAGTAATAAGGGCAGGCAGAACGCCTTTGAACATAAAGCGATACCTCACTTTATGCGGTCTGGGGTATGCTTCGCATACCCTTCGTTTGATAAAACTTTTCCAAAGTTTATCATATTCCCTATCTCTTTCTGATAGCCTTTACTCTTAACTGGCGTACTATGTATCCTGCAACGCGGTTCCTTATTCCCTTGCTCTCAATAGTGGTATATTTAGTGACGTACTCTTTGTTCTGGTTAAAGTCTGTGGTGAAAATGTCACTATGCTCTTCAAGTAACTGGTGTCCCAATGATTTGATGTATCCGGGTCTAATATTTCCCATAATTATTCTCCATTTTGGTGTGCATACAACTCCATCATTCATATAGATTTCTGGGGATGCATCGCGTGGCAAAGCGTCATAGAACCACAGATTTATTTTATCTGAAGCCTATTTTGCTATCAATGAAAAGAATTCTTTTAACCAACGACGACGGGGTATATTCAACAGGTCTTAAAGCGGCGTATGAAAGCGTTCGCGACCTCGGAGAAGTTACCGTAGTTGCGCCGTCCACGCAGAAAAGCGGCGTGGGACGTGGGATATCTATCTTCGAACCGCTTCGCGTTTCGCTTGCGAATGTTAACGGTTTCAGGGCTCATGCCGTTGCAGGGACGCCCACGGATTCGGTCATTATTGGTATATTCTCGATAATGAAAACGATGCCCGACCTTGTTCTGTCGGGTTTCAATGTTGGAGAGAACATCAGCACTGATACGGTAACAACGAGCGGGACCATCGGCGCAGCCCTTGAAGCTGCAAGTTATGGCATTCCTGCGATTGCCGCTTCCATACAGGTAATCGATGAAGGGGACAAGTTCGACGACCACCGCGCATACATTTATGACTTTGAGGTTGGAATAAAAATAGTGAACAGGATAGCCAGGAACGTTATGAGCAGAGGGCTTCCGGAGGGGGTGGATTTGCTCAATGTCAATATACCGCGGCATGCGACAATGGATACGGAGATAGATGTTACAAGACTTGCAAAAAAGATATTCATAACAGGCGTGGAAGAGCGCCATGACCCGAGAGGCAGGCCGTACTACTGGATAAACGGTGATTTGATAAGGGATGCCGAAGAAGGGACTGATGTCAGGGCTGTCATGAAAAAAGGTCATATCTCTGTAACGCCGCTGTCTCTTGATTCGACAGCGCGGGTGGATTTTAAGGAGATAGATGCATTATTGTGAATTATGGAATGGTTTTAATATCTCCAGTGCCTATAATCAGGCAGATAAGTCATGATAATAAACTTCCAGCTTACCAATGTGGAATCCAAGGCATATACCACGACCGAGGATGTGCGGAAATACAAGAACATCAATATCAATTATGACGTGAATCTTAAGAACCCCTCGATTGTGATGCAGCATACGCCTCTTGGGGAAAAATCGGTGCTGAGGGTGGAGTACACTTTTGCCATTAACTACCTGAGCCCGAATATCGGTCATATAAGGTTTGAGGGTTTGTCCGATTATTACAGCGAGGAAGACCTGAAAGCCCTGAAGGAGAAATGGGATTCTGGGAATGCGCCAGGCGATGTGCAGAATGAGATTGCGAACACCATGGTGGCGAATCTTGCGCCGATTGCATTGATGCTTTCAAAAGCGCTGGGGCTTCCGCCTTCGATGCCTGTTCCGGTGATTAATTTCCAGCAGGCGCAGCAGAAGAAAAAGGAAGAGCCGACGTATTATCACGGGTAGGGCAGCATCTATTTTTTAGCGTGGGGTTTTTTGGAAAGCGGTGCCGTATTTGCGGGTGCTCGCAATCAAATTTTTTAAAATTCGGACTTTGCAAGAGTTTTAGTATAAGCGGGTGGAAGTAATCGTGAACCGATGGTTCATATTAGAAACACTCTTAAATGCATTGTAATAGCAACATCACATCTGTAACAAAATATATATAGACAAATGATATATTTAAAAAATATGTTTGATCTAAAAAATAAAATTAATGAAGTTAAAAATTTTATTTTAGCCACTTTAATTTTTATCGTGTTAGCATTTTTTATTAGTTTTCCATTATTTTATATATTTTCTTTATATAAAGATGGTATGATATTATTCATGTTATTCTCTTATTTTGTTACTATTATGGCTTTATCAATTTCATATTATTACTTTTATAAAGAAACTTGGAAGGATAATATAACCCTTAAAATTATTGTAATATCTATAATTATATATCATATTTTTATATATACTATATTTGGTTATATAAATACTCTTATGAACATAAATATTGTAAATGTGCCTTCACCCGCTGTTATTGGTTTAATGTTCAGTTTTAGTCTTTTATTTCTAGATTATTATTTGTTACATTTCTTTGTTTTTACGAGATGGATTTTTAGATCATTTAAAGGTAAAGGAGTTACCCTTGAAAATAAATTTGATGACCCAAAGGATTTTGATAATCTAATTAAATTGATTAGTGGAACTATACATGGGACTGACGATTCTGTGATAATTGATGATGGTTTTCAAACATGTTTTTTAAACTACAATAAAGAAAATGGTATGGTCGTATTTCAGATAGCAAAACAAAATGGATTTAATTTTTTTGTTAATAAACGGGTAAAAAATTTTGAACACCTTTTAGAATCATTAGGATTTAATAACGTGGGAGAAAAAAATATTAATCATGCTTTTTTTATTTCAAAACACGACTATCCTAAATTTGCGAGGTCAAATAAAATCGCTTTATTATGGGCAGCTTTTGGAATTAGTTCCATTATATTAAATAAAATGCCTGCTAAAGAAAATTTTTTTCTATTTACAAAAATGACAGAAATTTTTAGCCTAATTAATGGAATTTTAAAAGAGAATCCTGTTATTGTGTTTATATTGGGTGTCGCAGTAACTGTCTTAATTTCCCATTTTCAACAGATTAAATCTGCTTTTAAAAATTTGCATGATAGCTTGGAAGATGTTTAGTAATAAATATCTGAATATTATTTCTATATTCCGTGCCTTGCCAATGCACAGGGTTTGGATTTCTCCTTGCGCCTGCCTAACCATTCTTTTTATCCTGCACATGGACTATCCGGCTTTCACAATGCGCCTTTCCCTCGGTTAAAACCACAAATTATAAAAGAGCCTGTGTGGAATATGAAAAAAGTTTTATTCAGGCTTTTGGTGGCCTTGAAATAAAATATGTTTAGGAGGAAAAATAACAATGGCGCTTGACATAGGAATAGCAATAGGGCTTTTCATAATATTCCTGATTGTATTGATAGGTCCTTTCAAAATTAAAATCATTGAACAGAATCTTGAAGTATTTCTTTTCATTTGTGGAATTCTTGCACTCACGATATCAGGTTTTGCAAAACTTGTTGACGCAGCCGGACAAATTATAGAAACCGGCTGGAGAATGGACATCATCAAAGAAGCATTAGTCGCTCCCCTGTATATCTCCAACAGCTATCATTTACCCATAGGCATCGTGCAGGTTGTACTGGTTGTCGGATTGATTATTTACAAATGGCACAAACCCATCCATGGCGCGATAAGGACAATGACCGAAAAACTTTCATTGAAGGTCATGGCTTTCATACTCATCGCAGTCCTTGGCCTGTTTTCAAGTGTGATTTCCGCTATTCTTGCAGCCATCATACTTGTAGAGATGGTAAATGCCCTGCCGCTTACAAGAAAATCCAAAGTTGACCTTACGGTCATAGCATGTTTTTCAATCGGTCTTGGCGCCGCCCTCACACCTCTTGGTGAGCCTCTTTCAACAATAGCTATTTCGAAATTATCAGGTCCTCCGTACTATGCCACATTCACCTATCTCATAGAACAACTGGCTGTCTACATTATCCCCGGAATAATTGCATTTGGTATTGTGGGTATGTTCTTCCTTGGAAAAGTAGATCCAAAGGACACCGGCATGAAAGCTGAGGATTATAATGAAACAGTGAAAGATGTAGTCATGAGAGCAGTCAAAGTGTATGTGTTCATTATGGCGCTTGTTTTCCTCGGGGACGGCTTCAAACCGATAATCTTTGAATACATCACAAAAATGCCTCCCGAGGCACTCTATTGGATAAACACGGTATCCGCTATCCTTGATAATGCAACTTTGACCGCGGCTGAAATCGGACCATCCTTTTCACAGCTTCAGATCAATGGCGCATTAATGGGATTATTAATCGCCGGCGGTATGCTGATACCCGGAAACATCCCGAACATCATCTCGGCAGGAAAACTTGGCATCACAAGCAAGGAATGGGCAAGGCTTGGAGTACCATTGGGATTTGCAACAATGGTAATCTACTTCGTCATCCTGTTTGTGCCAAAATACCTGGGATACTGAAGTTAAATTTCAATGCAGGCAACGCCTGCACTTCTTTTTTTTAAAGTCTATAAAAAATTAATAATTGTCCATCGTAGTTTTCAAACTATTCTTGTACTCATCCTTGAGCGAATAGACATTATGGTCACCCTTCACATCTATCCTCAGGATACCAAGCCTCGTGTTCATGAGACCCACCATTGCTGAAACTCCCCTGTAATTGACATCAAACCCTTCTTTTTTAAGATGGTCAAAAACATTCTCGGTAGTATATGGCTTGTTGGTGAGAAATAACTTCAAAACAGACTTCCTGATACCTGTTTCGTCGCGCATCAGGTATTTTGTAAGACGCGTTTTGATTTTCTCATTTCCTTCGATGCTCAGTCAGACCACCTTTTTCCAATATTTGATTTTAAGAGTTTATACCTTTCCATGTTTTAAAGAGGCGTCTTTTCCGCTATCATCCCGTTTTTCATGGGATATCGTTCAATTATTGAAACGCTGCAGCCTGTTTTTTTCAGTTCATCCGCCAGGTCCTCAGCAATCCACCAGGCAGTTTCAACAGAACCATCAAGGACAGAATACATCTCTCCCATGACCCCGGCTTCTTTCAGGATATCGAGACATTTTCCCGTGACAACACCGTAAACAAGAGTCCCGTCATCTGTTATCTCATCAAAATACCTTGCAGATTTTTTCGCGATACGCTTGAATCTTTCCCGCATCTGCACAGCATCTTTGAAGCTTGATGAACAAAAACGGAGTTTATTTCCGGTTATTGATTCGGCCACCTCTTTGCTTCCGAGGGCGGCTGATGAAGCGTCATCAACCGGCACGAACCCGCGCTTTTTCAACTCGTTTGCATTTGTTTCTGAAAATTCAAGCTCGTTCAGGTTAAGAAAACCGTCAACTTCCAGAAGTAAAGATAAGATTCCGCTAAAATCAGACGCGATAGACGGAATTTCAATTCCGGTAGAAATACCGAGTTTGTGAGCAGTAAGGATTGAATCCCTGTAATAGGTGTGGTTAATGTTTTTCCACACATCAAGCGGCGGATGGAACCTTATCTCGTCAAGGCCTGCTTTCCGCAGCGATTCCAGTACTACTTTGGTGGGGGCATGCGCCGTGTATAAATGGATATGGTGGGCGCTGCCAAACCTGTTTTTCAGGAGTTTTATGTAATGAATAACACGCTCCAGGCGCAACAGAGGCTCGCCGCCTGTTATGCCCGTTCCGAGAGCGTCCATTGAAACTGCCTCTTCTATCAGGTCATCATCATTTTTCACAAGCCTTTCATTTGCAAATATTATGTCCTTTCTCCGCCTTTCATTTGAAACCGGGCAGTAAAAGCAGTTCTTGCCGCACAACCCTGTAACAAAAAGCACCATCTTTGCACCTGTGCAGCATAAACGGCATCCTTCCGGAAGGTAATTAAAAAAAGAACCTGAATTATCCTTTTCCATAGGTCTACTACTTGCTTCGGCTTATTATATACTCACCCAGTTCTGTAAGCTTTGTTTTTGCATAAGTTTCATCGAGGTCTTCAATATGGTTTTTTGCAAGCTCGATCTCTTCTCTTGCGGTTCTTTGCGCAAATTCAATGGAATTCGCGACGAGATGCATGAGTTCCCCGTTATTGCATTTCATCATCATCTCAATTGAAATGCCTGAATTAATGGCATCAAGCAGTACAATGGAAGGTCTGCCCATGAAAAGGTCTTTTTTCACAGGTTTACCAAGGTCTTCCTCTCTTGAAATGCAATCAAGGATGTCATCGCGGATCTGGAAAGCAAGACCGATATGGTTCCCGAACTTTGTAAGGTCGTATATCTGTTTTTCATCCCCGCCGCCAACGAGGGCTCCCACCTCGGCCGCTGAACTGAAAAGCGAACCGGTTTTCCTGAAAGCAAGCTCAAGATAACTCTTTTTATCTTTGGCGAAATCAACAAGTTCCATGGCTTCGCCTTCGCCCATACAGAATAATGAATCTGCGATGGCATGGATGAGTCTCGGGTCGCGCGCTGCGATTTTGAGTGAAAGGGCTGCAAGGATTTGCACTGTCAGGAGAGCCATGTCATTGCCCCACAGCGTATGAATCGTGAACTGTCCGCGCCTTTTTTCGGATTTATCGATTACATCGTCAAGCACGAGAGATGAGGAATGTATTAATTCGATGGAAGCTGCTGCAAAACATGCTTCTTTTGCAGTACCGCCCACAGCCTCGCATGCGAGCGTGACAAGCGCTGGCCTGATGCGTTTTCCTTTTGAAGCTATTGCATAGGCGACCGCGGCGGCAAGCTCAGGCGGTTTGATATCAGTGAGAAGGTTTGGCAGTTCGGAATCCACCAGTCTTGCCCGCTCGGCTAAAAGTTGCTCTATATCCATTACTCACATCCATGAATGAAATACTTGAAAAGTGTTTCTATTTAAACGCATAATCCTTCACAACATGAACTAATCATAGATAGATTTTATCTTTTATGTATCAAAAATCATTTAATTTTAACTGATGTCCCCATTCAAATATCCAGTTTACGCATTCGTTCAACCGCTTCATTTATCCTTTCCACAGGCTGCGTCAGGGCAAACCTGACATACCCTTCGCCGGATTCGCCAAAACCCACGCCAGGCGTGGCAACTATCCCTGCTTTTTCAAGAAGCATCTTCGCAAATACCGATGAGCTGCCGTTTACATGCGCCCAGACATAGAACGTGGCTTTCGGGGGCTTTACGGGAAGCCCGAGGCTCTTCAGGCCGACAAGAAGCGCATCGCGCCGTTCCCTGTATATCAGGTTCGTTTCGCGGACACAATCCTGCGGGCCGGAAAGAGCCGCAATGCCCGCTTCCTGTACAGCTTCGAATGCCCCTGAGTCCACGTTTGTTTTCACCTTGCCAAGACCGGCAAGTATCTCGCTGTTCCCGACTGCGAAACCGAGTCTCCAGCCGGTCATATTATATGTTTTTGACAGGGAATGCACTTCAATGCCCACGTCCTTTTCCCCTCTGACATTGAGGAAACTGGGCGCCTTGTAACCATCGAAGGTCATTTCCGAGTATGCATTATCGTGAATCACTATGATTTCGTTTTCATTTGCAAAATCCACCACTTCCTCAAAGAATTTTATTGAAGCCGTAGCAGAGGTGGGATTATTGGGATAATTGATAAACATGAGTCTTGCTTTTTTTGCGATATTGGCTGGAATGGCGTCAAGGTCGGGAAGGAAATCGTTCTCAGAAAGCAGCGGCATCTTATGGGGTTTGCCATTCGCGAGTATTGAGCCGATGTTGTATACTGGATATCCCGGGTCTGGAACAAGTGAAATATCACCCGGGTTTAAGAATGCAAGCGGGATATGGGCTATCCCCTCTTTTGAACCTATGAGAGTGAGGACTTCGTTTTCAGGGTCAAGGTCAACGTTCATGGTCTTTTTATACCAGGCTGCTGCCGCTCTTCTAAAGGACAGCATTCCCTCATACGACGGATAACGGTGGCGGGCAGGATTATCGAGAGATTTTTTCATGGCTTCCACGATATGCGCTGGCGTAGGTAAATCAGGGTCTCCTATGCTCAGGTTAATGACATCCACGCCTTTCTTGACTGCCTCGGCTCTTGCTTTGTCGATGGCTGCGAATAAGTAAGGGGGTAATGAATTTATCCTGTCGGCGTATGTGACCATACGGGCTTCTGGATGTTGTTTATGGTATATAAGATATGAGTTTTTTGTTTCTGGAAAAAACTGGACTGGATAAATAATATCACACTTATTTCACAACTGAGTATATTAAAGTGTAAAGTTGAGTGCATGTTGTAAAACGGGAAAAACGGTTCGTAAAGCGCCCTTCATAAGGCTACTCTTACGAATGTGTAAAGGATTGTAACTCACAGGATACGAAATAAAAATGAGGAAATATTATGAAAATAAAAACAAAAATGTTTCTTGAATTAGGAATCCTGATAGCAATTGTCGTTGTTTCGGCGTTGCTTACATTAAATTCCTCCGAGAAACTTTCGCAAAAGCAAACAGAAATTGAAGCGATTCGTGAACTATCGACAGCAGCCCTGGATTTCAATGTTGAGAATTATCACACCCAGCTTGAAGTATGGGAATATGTTTATGAACCGAATGAAAAACGATTGAAAGCGTTTGAAGGACATGCCAAGACATTTGACATACTTTTTGCACGATTACTGGATAGATCAAGGTCGTCAACCGTTACGTTATCTCCAGAGAGTAAACAGGTTATAGATACTCTTGAAGTACAGGTACCCAGTATAAAACAAAGCTGGGATTCCATCACGAATTCAATAAAGAGTGGAAAAACAGTAAACGAAACAAAAGCAGTTGTGTTTGAAGGCGAAGCTATGTTTGATGAGTTCAAATTCAATAAAAAAGTAGATCAATTTATAACTGCCCAAAAAGAGGTTGAAAAGCAAAAAGATGAAGAACTCAACCAGTTGATGAAGCAGCAGCTTTTGCTAGTCTCCATTATGGCGCTGGTATTGATTGTTAGCTTCCTCTATTATATGTATTCCTTCTCAAGCAATGTCTTAAAACCGATAGCAAAATTGACAGAAACTACGGATGCAATAAGCAAAGGAAATGCTAATATCCAGCCGCTGGAAATCACATCAAAAGATGAAATCGGAGAACTTACAGAAGCATTCAACAGGATGATCTCCACAGCAAAATTCCTTATGGAAGACAGGAAGGTATGAACATGGGAACATACGAAGATGTTATAGCAGTTACCAAAAACTACTATGGATTTGCTTCCGAATTATTTGTCTCAAGGGTCTTGACAGCAGCGGGAAAAACAAAAGATAACTTCTCAAAAAGCGACATTCCGGGATTCGCTTCCAAAATCCATGATGTTGCAGGCAACAGCCTTACGCCGGAAAAAAAGGAACAATTGAAGAAAGATATACTTAAACTGGGCTGAAATTCGGGAACAAACAAATACGAAGCCGGAGAAATCCGGCTTATTTTTTTATAATTCTGCATATTTGCAAAAGTTCAGTCATCCTCGTCGTCCTCATCTTCCTCTTCCCCTTCCTCAAGAAGCAGCTCCCCGTAAAGCAATTTTTCAATCACCTGCGAAACATAAAGGCGCTTCATGTACTTTTCAAGGTCTTCATTCATGTGCAGGTGTGAATCCACCTGGACACGCAGGAGAACGAACCTGAACTTATCCACGTCATCAATTTCAAGCGATTTTATACCTTCTATAACATAGGGCAATTTGTCAGGGTCGTCCACGACTTCGGCGATAGTAAGAACATTTTCATGGATTTTTTCGATATCCACACCCTTCTGACCTGCCAGAAGCTCCAGGGTTTTTGAAGAATATTTTTTATCCCGTATCCTGATTTCATCCATGCTAACCACGTATTCTATATCTATTAAGTTCTATATTATCCCAGCGGCGAAACAATGGATACACCTGTAATTCTAAAGACGTTCCGGAATGGAAAGATAAAAGAATATTTTGTCATGAGGGAGGGAGAGCTTCATACCGACCTCGGCATAATAAAACTGGATGAGCTTAAAACAAAAACATTTGGCGATACGATAAGCTCCCACCTGGGCGTTGAGTTCATAATCCGGAAACCGAAAGCACCGGATTTTTTCAAGTACGCAAAACGAAGCGGTGCGCCCATGATGCCAAAGGATATTGGCGTGATTATTGCAAACACCGGCTTATGTTCCTCAGACTGCGTACTGGACGCCGGCACGGGTTCAGGCATCCTTGCTATTTACCTTGGAAGTATTGCCGGGAAGGTTGTAACCTATGAAATAAGAGAGGAATTCCTGGAAATTGCGAGGGAAAACTTTGCACAGGCGGGTCTATCTAATATTGAACTGCGCCATGGGGATATCGTTGAAGAAATACAGAAACTGGATGAAAAATTCGATGTCGTGACCCTTGACACCATTTCTGCCGCGAATGTGGTTCCACATGTACCTCGCGTCCTTTTTCCGGGTGGTTTTCTTGCTGCATACTCACCTTTTTTCGAACAAACAAAGGATATAAGGGAAGCTATCGGGAAAACGGGCTTCACCGAAGTAAGAACTATTGAGACAATAGAACGGGAGATTTCTTTTACAGAAAGGGGAACCCGGCCTGCGACATCGAGAGTAGGTCACACGGGTTTTATCACCATAGCCAGATACTGACTGAAAGAGCCATATCTATTATTTAGCTTGTAAATTGAATTATTTTGACCACTAGAACTTTGATTTTAAAAAAAGCTGCTTATATTGAATAATAAAGCATAAAAAACTATCATAAAGTTTAGAAACTCAAAAAACTGTCGATGTGTATATCAAAAAGCGAGTATAAGAGAGCTTATGGTGGCATGTATGAAAAACCACAATCCTGATTATGAAAACAAGCTGGCGAAATCAAAACTTCAATATGAAATTGAAATTGCCACATTAAAAATGATGGCAGGAATGCCAGGGGAAAACTATGATAGAAACAGGGATACCTAAAATGGACGAATTGCTGGCTGGAGGCATACCTGAAGGCAAAAGTCTTGCTTATTATATCCAGCCGGGTGTGGATGGCGGGATTTTCGGAATACAAACGATTTATAATACCCTCAAGAACGGAAGAACAGGGGTTTTTATTGTATCAAGCACGAGTCCTGATGATATCAGGGACCATATAAAGGATATCAACCGGTGTTATGAACCTGATAAAGACCGCTTATTATTTGTTGATGGCTATAATCCATTGATTGGTGCCCAGTCGAAAGAAAAATATGTGATTTCAAATCCTTATAATATCGAAGATATCAGTAATACAATAATGAACATGTTGAAGAAATTACCGCCAAGTACAATTGTATTCGGGTCTCTTTCTACCATAATGGACCTGTGCGGGGAGAAAGAAACCATTGAAGCTGTTAAAACCTGGAATAATATGGCGAAATTGCGCAGGCATGTTTTAGTTTACAACTTTACGGCATGGTCGTATTCACCGCAAACCCTGGACCAGGTAAAAAACCACCTGTTCAATGCGGTCATAACCATAGGCGGCATAGGGCATGTAATATTCAGCCAGTATTTCGGGATACTTAAATTAGACTGGAAAAATGAGATAGAGCAAACCGTTTCTTTTGAACCCGAATGCAGTGCGGATCTCCCGGAAATGGATGCCCCCTCTCCAAAAGCCGGTTCTTATCTTGAATATGAGATTGAAGGAGCCAATGTGCGGATTGTCGGGGAAAACAATATGATAGGGTTTTCTTCATTCTGATATTTAAAATCCGACAACATGACAATTATAAAAATTCAAAAATCCCAGGGACTAAAAACGTTTATATGAAGCAAAATATGAAGTTGTGAACAAATGAAAAATAAGACATTATTGCTGCTATGTGTAACGTTAGTATTAACTGCAATAGTGGAACCTGCTTATGCTTCCAGTAATGATTTATTGTTTCAGGAACCGGAATCATTGCTGTGTTCATTGAACAATAAATTCTGCAAAGACAAAATCAATAACCAGAACATCAATGAAAAAAGTAAGCCTGTTGAAGGCGGCATCTTCAATGTCATCGATGATGCGCTCAATAACCATGTGGCGGATGTTAATGTCAGGATGTTCAGGTACATGGTAGCAAAAAAAAGCGATAATGCTGAAGTTGTAACCGAAGAGGCAAAACGCTTAAATGACGAAGTCTTAAGCATACAGACTGCCCGTGAAGCTCTGGGTAAAAAACTAAAGGCAGGAGTGATCACTCCTGAGAACTACGCTCTTGCCGTGAAGAACCTTGAAATAGAGGAAAAATACAACCAGAAACAGGCAAGCGAGATGGCGAAAATCGTGAGGGACGACCTGAAGGACGTAAAATTAAGTAATGAATTTGATAAAGTCACAAAGACGAAGGAAGACCGGGACAAAAAAGGCATAAATGAGAAGGAGACTGTTTCGGGTACTAAAGGCAAAGATAATGAAGCAGAAGGAGGCGGTAAGAGTAAAACCGGGGAAGCAGATACCTCCAATGGCGGCAGCAAAGGAGAAAGCGGGGACAAGTCCGACAGCGGTAAGGATAGCAGCAAAGGAGAAAACGGAGACAAATCCAACAGCGGTAAAGATAGCAGTAAAGGAGAAAACGGAGACAAATCCGATAGCAGCACAGGAAGCAGCGGAGATAAATCTGAGGGCAATAAAGGCAGCACCGGTAATAGCGGAAGGAGTGGTGGAGGTAACTCAGGTGGTGGAAGTGGCAGTGGGGGCGACTCCTCCGGCAGCGGAAGTAGCGGGGGCGGCTCAAGTGGAGGGAACAGTGGCGGAGGTTCTGGCGGCGGAGGAGGCGGTAGCTCCGGTGGTGACGGTGGAGGTTCAGGTGGTGGAAGCAGTGGCGGGGGTTCTGGTGGTGGAGGAGGCGGTAGCTCCGGTGGTGGCGGAGGTTCAGGCGGCGGTCATGGCGGTGGAGGTGGTGGTCATGGCGGAGGAAAAGGAGGAGATTAAAAAAAGATAAATCAAAAAAACAATAAAAAATAAAATCAAGAACAAAATCAAGAAGATGGGACAAAGGGTACTAAAGGCGAGGGATATATATGAAATAAAATAAATGATATGGAAATTATTAATTAGTAGAATCTAATAGGAAATAACGTGCAAAAATGAAGAGAGTGGCCCTTTTCTATGTTTTTTTATTATTATGGCTGCAATCAGCCGGCGCCCAATCCATTATCACAATCGAGGTTTATGAAAACGGAAACGCTCTCTGGAATATAGAAAAAAGATTGCCTCTGCCAAACCAGGCTGCTATTGATGACTGGAACGGATTCATTCAGAAAGGACATGACCAGGAGCAGTACAGGAATGATACTCTGGAATTCAGTTCAAGGATTGAATGGTTCATTCATTCGGCTGAAAATATCACAAACCGTTCGATGTGGGCGGCAAATTTCAACATTTCCTACGGCACGACAAAAACCCTATCCGGCGACTTCGGTGTTGTGCGTTATAGTTTTGATTGGAAGAAATTCTCGAAAGTGGCATCTAAAAAGATATACATAGGCGATGTTTTTTCAGAGGAGATGTTCCTTACCGGGGATAATGTGCTGGTCTTAAAAATCCCTGACGGCTATGAAGTCATAAGCACATCTCCAAACTATGACAAGCGCGATGGTAACAGGCTGATATGGGACGGAACTTTATACCGCAGTTTCAGAAGTGGGGAACCAGCTATCGTGCTATCGCCTCTCCCCTCAGATAATGGTACATGGCTTATAGCCGGTGCTCTTGCGGTTTTAACAGGTGGCTCTTCAATGCTCTTATTTAGAAAAAAACGAACTGCAAAGCCGGCACCTGAAAGCATAGAATATTTTAGTCCTCTCCCTCCGCTGACGGAAGAGGAATTGCAGTACGAGGAAATGATAGAGCGGGTGCTGATAAAATCAGGAGGGCAGGCATACCAATCCGATATCGTTAAAGAAATAGGCGTCTCAAAATCCAAGATAAGCATAGTTCTTGCCAGGATGAAAGAAGACGGGCGCATCCTCAAGATAAGAAAGGGGAAAGAGAATCTCATCAGGCATATTGTTAATAAATGAAATGCAGTAATTAGCCATCATGAAAATCTTTTTTGCAGGGTCTATAAGAGGCGGGCGCAACATGCTGTTTGAGTACAAACAGATAATAGCGCTCCTGAAAAAGTCGGGGCATGATGTGGTGAGCGAGCATGTGGCTTCTTCGAAACTTGAGGAGACCGAAGCGAAACGCACAGATGAGGAGATTTTCTTAAGCGATATAGGCTTCATAGATGAGTGCGACTGCCTCGTGGCAGATATTACCGTGCCCTCCATCGGCGTGGGCTATGAGATATGCTACGCGGTGTCGAAGGGGAAACGCGTGGTCTGCGTCTATAAGGAAGGGACGAATGTTTCTGCGATGGTGCTGGGGAACAAGCGCGTGATTTCAATACCGTATGTGAATGTAGAGGGATTAGAGAAGAGCTTCGAATTGCATCTTTGATAATGTTCAAAAATCAAACAGCGAACTCTGGGATTTGACCTCTTTTCTCTCCTCTTTCTTAACCTTCATCACTTCGGCTTCTTCCTTTTCAGGCTCTTCCTCCAAGGATTCAGCTTCCATGCCCCTTTTGCCAAACCCCCCGAACACCTCCACCTCATGCTCCACCTCAGCTTCCCTCAAAGCCTGCGCCTCATCATATATCTTCTGCACTTTTTTTGTTACGGATTTTGATTCGGTTAAGAAAGCTATCTCCTCAGGTTCAAGTGCGAGCAAAGCAGCCACAAGAGGAGCGGATTCCTCATTATTTATCATCATCCTGAAAAAAGGAAGCAATTGGGAGCGGGTGTAACTCATCGAAACATGGCAGTATGTCCCGATTTTCTTTGCAGTTGAATCCCGAACCATCCTCATGCCCTTTGTGGCTCCGAGCTTCCTCCAGAGCGACGGAGGCTGGTATTTCACAAAACCGGTATAGCGATGCGACCGTGCAACCATAATC
This sequence comes from Candidatus Methanoperedens sp., assembly GCA_049303315.1. Taxonomy (GTDB): domain Archaea; phylum Halobacteriota; class Methanosarcinia; order Methanosarcinales; family Methanoperedenaceae; genus Methanoperedens. The sequence continues at coordinate 55,367 of JBAQMZ010000010.1, read as the reverse complement.
CCTGCGGTCATAAGCACGCCTGCATATCTCCACATGTTATAATTCTGTCTTCTTTTGACCCTGCCCAAAAAAACAGAAGCCCTTCCAAGGTAATGATATCCTTCTTCAAGGTCATTTGCCCCGGTATATTCAACCGGAAGATTTTCATCCACCCACTGTATCAAATCCTCAGGATTCTCATCAAGATGAAAAGTGGCATCATGGGCTTCGCGTATATTTGTTCCTTTAAAAATCTTTGCAAGCACCTTGAAAATATTCTCTTTGCTGTCCCGTTCCCCTGTGATTATCTCGTTGATTTCCAGAGTGGTTTTTCCCTGCGCGATAGCCTGCAGGTCGTTAATGGCACTTCGAAGGTCGCCATTGGCATTCTCCGCGATTTTCTCAATCACACCGAGTCCGCACTTAACACCTTCCGCCTCTGCAATTCTTTTAAGCGCCGGGATCATGGAACGCGACATCACGGAATTGAACTGGATTGGCTTGCAGGCGCTTCGCAATCCTGCTGACATTTCATATAGTTCATTTGCAATAAGAATAATCGGCTGGCTGGTTTTCTTTATAAGTTCGATGATTGCCCGTTCCCCGCCTCTGTCAGCCGTGCCGTGGATATTATCAGCTTCGTCCATTATGACAAGCCGTTTCATGTTGCTTCCATCAAGCGTGCTCATCCGGGAAGCGGAGCCCGCTACTTTTTCGATTATATCCGCAGTGCGCTGGTCGCTTGCGTTCATCTCGATGACTTCCCATCCCATATCATGCGCCAGCGCATGGGCTGCCGTGGTTTTACCTATCCCGGCTCTCCCGTAAAGCACAACCGCCCGTGCCTCCGGCGTCCCGTGCATCCACGCCTCCGCCCATTTTTTAAGCTCCAGAAGCGCCTTATTATGACCCACTACCTCAGAAAGTGTCTGCGGGCGGTATTTTTCTGTCCAGTCAAGAGAGTTCATGGTTTACCATAGTTCAACCTGTATTACTTAAATACATATCTTATCATTAAACTCTTAATGAGACTCAACGCTATCCAGCTTTTTATAAACTCGGCTGTGATGATGTCCAGCCTTTTCATACCCGTACTTGCACAGAACCTAGGCGCCTCGGGTACGGAGATTGGCATAATCGGGGCTGTTTACGGCGCAGCGCTATTCGTTTCGACATATATCTTCAGCAGGGCAGCGGATTCATATCCGCCAAAGACGCTGTTGTATGCGGGTTTCGTAAGCGCAGCCGTGACTTTTTTCCTTCAGGTTTTTGCATACGACCCGCTCAGCCTTGCTATAATTCGCGCTCTTGCCGGGTTCAGTGTTGGGATTTATCCCGCCGTGCTGATGCTCTATGTTTACAACCTGAGACGCAGCATCGGGAAGTTCAGCTCATTCATGCCCCTGGGCTGGGCTGTGGGAAATCTGCTTGCAGGAGTGATTGCAGTTTACTGGCAGATTTTTTCCATCGCATCTTTGTTGTTTGCTGCGTCCTTCTTAATCACATTGACGCTGCCAGTTACGCAAGATACAAAAGTACGTACAAAAAAGAAAGCGGATTATTTTTCCAGGGATATCCTGAAAAAGAACTGGAACATATATTTCGGGTTTTTCCTGCGACAGATTGGGGCGAACAATGTATGGGTGATTTTTCCCTTATACCTTGTGAGCCTTGGGGCAAATGAATTCTGGGTCGGGATAATTTATACAATAAATCCGACACTGCAATTTTTCATCATGAGAAGGCTTGACAATTATAAAACCACATCTCTCATTCATGCCGGGGATTTGCTCTCAGCCGCTGCTTTTATTGCGCTGATACCTCTCACGATTTACTACCAGGCTGTTGTGGGAATGGTATTGATTGCCTTTTCCTATTCCTTCCTGTACGTTGGTTCAATGCGTGAGTTAATTGAAACAAACGAGGAAAAAGGTGCAGCTGCAGGATTGCTTAATTCATCAATTGCCTTTGCAACAATAATAGGTTCACTTGTAGGCGGTATTATCCTTCAATATTACGGTTTCAGGGCAGTTATGGCGGCAGGTGCCCTTTTTGCGCTCGTGGGCTATGCAGTCATGCAGTTGGCCGGTAGTTCAGGCAAACCTCAAAAAAGTTCCTGAGAAGGTCGTTTCCACGCTCGGTATGAGAAACTTCGGGATGCCACTGTACGCCGTACAGCGGTTTTGTCTTGTGTTTCATAGCTTCAACTTCGCAGATGCTGGAGCGGGCAAGTTTTATGAAATCCGGCGGGAGGGAGCACACCTCATCTGCATGGGATGCCCATACTTTTGTTCTTGGACCGATGCCTTTTAGAATATCATTTTCCTCTATGACTTCTATATCGACTGCGGCATAACCACCATAAGCGCCTTTGCCTACAGCGCCGCCGTAAGCCTGCGCCATTACCTGATGGCCCAGGCAGATTCCCAGGATGGGGAGGTCGAGTTCTTTGACATACAGGCTGCAATTGCCTGCCCTTTCGAGGGTGGGGCCGCCGCTGAGAATGAGCCCGTCGGGTTCTTTTGCGAGTATTTCCTCTATGGAAGAAGTGTTCTTCATAAGCTCCACTTCCTGGTCAAGGTCCCGCACTGCGCGGTGAATCAGGTGGCATGTTTGCCCGTAATTGTTGATGACAATGAGCTTTACCATATTACTTATCCGGGATTTCAGCAATCTTTAACCCCGCCATTCCCATAATTACAAGAAATACCAGTAATGCGGCGGTATAGCCATAACCGGACGATGCTGGTATCATAAGCTTTACAACAGCAATTAAAATAATAAATACAGCCACAGAAGCAATGGATAGAATGATTTCAAGAGCTTTTTTTTTCATAATTTATAAAACCACTAATCTGGCATCGATTATGCCTTCAACTGACCTTATCTCATCAAGAATCACATCATCCACTTCGCTGTCAACATTAAGCACCATTATCGCTTCACCGCCCATTTTTATCCTGCCCACCTGCATTCCCGCGATATTGATATTGTTCTTCCCGAGTATCATGCAGCAAGGTCCAATGATATTGGGATGGTCTTCATGTTTAGCCACTATCATATAGCCGGTGGGGACTACATCAACGCGGTAAGAGTCTATCTGCACTATGCGCGGTTCCTTGCCTATTATGGAGCCGCTAACTAGTTTTTCTTCTGATTTCTTGCTTAATTTTAGGGATATCTGGCTTGGATAGCCTTCAGAAGTCTTTGATTTACTCTCGATGACCTTTATTTTTCGCTCTTTTGCAAGCGTAGGAGCATTCACATAATTCACAGCCGACCCGAGCACGGGTTCAAGCAGCCCCTTCAAAAGAGCAAGGGTTATGGGCGCAAGGTTCTTGTCTGCGATTTCACCGCTGTAGGTTATTTCCACCTTTTCGTAATTGCCCATGAGCTGCGTGCCCAGCTTTCCCATCTTTTCAGCAAGAGGCAGATACGGCTCGATTATCTGCATAACATCGGGTTTGACATAGGGCATGTTAATGGCGTTTTTTACAGGAAGACCTTTCAGCGCATTGACTATCTGCTCGGCTACTGAGACCGCCACATTAATCTGCGCTTCCTCGGTCGATGCACCAAGGTGCGGCGTCATGATAACGCGGTCAAGTTCAAGAAGCGGGCTGTCAAATGGCGGCTCCTTGACGAACACATCGATTGCAGCGCCGCTCACTATGCCGGATTTAACCGCCTCTGCAAGGGCTTCTTCGTTGATGATGCCTCCTCTTGCGCAATTGATGAGCCGCACACCCTTTTTTACGATTGCAAATTCCTTACTACCGATAAGGTCTTTTGTTTCTTTGGTGAGAGGTGTATGCACGGTAATATAATCGGCACGCTTGGCGATATCCTCTACCGTTGTCAGCTCAACGCCGAGTTCGGCGGCTCTCTCCTGTGATATGAAGGGGTCATAGGCAAGGATTATCATCTCCATTCCCTGCGCCCTTTTTGCTACTTCTGCCCCTATCCTTCCAAGTCCTACAACTCCCAGCACCTTTCCACGAACCTCAACGCCCATGAATTTTTTCCTGTCCCATTTCTTGCTCTTCAGGGAGGCATTCGCCTGGGGGATATTCCTTGACATCGCCATCATCATGGCTATTGTGTGCTCGGCTGCGGAGATGGTGTTGCCTTCGGGTGCGTTCACTACGATTATTCCCCGTTCTGTCGCCGTATTTACGTCTATATTATCTACTCCAACGCCTGCCCTGCCTATAATTTTGAGTTTCCTGCCCGCGTTGATGACGTCCTTTGTTACCTGGGTTTCACTGCGGACTATGAGGGCTTCATAATTTCCTATGCGTTTGATCAGTTCAGCAGGAGGAAGTCCTGTTGCAATATCAACATCAAATTCTTTTTTTAATATTTCGATGCCCTGGTCGGATATAGGGTCGCTTACAAGTATTTTCACTGTTATCACCGGATAAGTCGGTTAATAGGACTAATAGCATTTCAGCTTTTCGTTAAAGCTTAGATATTTCAGCCATGAAGTTAAAGAAAGGGTGATGCCAGCCGAACGACCATTCGTATTCATCAATGCTGCCATGAGCGCGGACGGGAAGATAGCCACAAGAGAGCGAAAGCAGACCAGGATTTCAGGAAGCCTTGATTTTGACCGCATGGATGAACTGAGGGCGTCATCGGATGCCGTAATGGTGGGGATTGGAACTGTGCTTTCGGACAACCCGAGCCTCACCGTGAAATCCAGAGAACGCAGGGAAAAGCGGGGCACAGAGGGTCGTGATGAGAATCCTGTAAGAATCGTGGTGGACAGCTTAGCAAGAACGCCCATAGATGCTGATATTTTCAAGAAAGGCGCGGGAAAAAAGATAATTGCCGTAACGGAAACTGCGCCTGAGGAAAAAGTAAAGCAGCTTTCGAAACATGCTGAAATTATTATTTCCGGTACAAAAAGGGTTGACCTTGGAAAGCTCCTTTGCGAATTAAAGGCGCGCGGTATCAACTGCCTGATGGTTGAGGGCGGGGCGACATTGAACTGGGGGCTTGTATCAGCGGGACTTGTGGATGAGATTTATACTTTTATCGGCAATATCATAATCGGAGGCAAGACAGCGCCCACGCTTGTAGATGGTGAGGGATGCACAGGCGAATTTTGCAAACTGTCGCTCATTTCCTGCGAGAGATTGGAAGATGGTGTTCTTATCAGGTGGAAAGTCCAAAATCAAAAGGACGTCCGCAATCTTTAATATCCTTTACGTTAATTGTAAACTCATGGTTAAGCTTGATCAGATAAACATTTCAAACGACGGGCTCACTAAATTCTTTAGTCCCATCGAAGCAGCAATACTGCGGGCTTTATGGAGCGGGGGCGAAATGACCACTTCAGAGCTTACCGAAAAAACAAACGTTCCATTGACAAGCGTTGCTGGAACCCTTGACAGGCTGGTCAAGGCTGGATATACGACACGGCGTACGGAAAACGTGAACGGCAGGGTAAGGTATGTGTACGAACCCGCTTTTTCAGAGGAAGAGGCTGCAAATGAAATAACCACCAAGATACTGGACAGCCTTGTAGATGCGTTCGGGCCCCTTGCACGTGAGAATTTCTCAAAATACAGTGATAAAAAATGAATATATCAGGTGAAATAAATTGCTTCGGGCTGTGCTTGAAGCTTTCCGACTTTGCTCCTATTATAGCGCTTTTGGTTGTTATTTCAATCTCTCTGGTTGCAGCGAGCCTTATGCTCAAAAACCCGAAACAGAAGCTTATGACATTCGTTTCAGCCCAAATCCTGAGCCTGCTTGCGATAGTTGCGACATTTTACCTGATGAAATGTGATTATATGCTCACCCTTTATATTTACCTGGCTTATGTGATTATTTCCACAGTATTAATATTCGGGGTTCTGCGGTATTATGACAGGATATTGATTAAGCGCCTTGATGCAAAACCGGCAGGCAGCATAATGGAATGGGTAGAGGATTTTGTGGGAAAGCTAGTAACCGCAAGGGTCTATTATTTCGATTCTGCAATACCCAGGGCTTTTGCGGCCGGGCGTTCGATTTTTGTTTCGATGGGGCTTCTTGAGATGCTGGATGATAATGAGTTGAAGGCTGTACTGGCGCATGAAGCGTGGCATATTCGGCAGAATACAGGAACGCCATACTTGAAGCGGCTTGCATTAATGACCTTTTCATCTTCATCAGAATCCGAACTTGAAAGCAGGGCTGACCGCTTTGCTGCGGAAATAGCAGGGAGTGCTGCGCTTTCGTCAGCGCGTGGCAAAGTTGATAAAGTATTTATCTAAGATACTTATTTAAAGAGAAAAGAAAGGTGATAAAAATATGTGGCTTAAATTAAGATTGTATCTAATAATGGCAGTAATGTTCGCAATAGTCTACGGTCTTGTAGCATTTGCAGCGAACTCTATGGGGATAAGCGGATTTTTCTTCTACGGAATTCTTGCTTCGGTCATGATGTTCATCCAGTATATGATAGGACCAAAAATGGTCGAATGGTCAATGGGTGTGAGATATGTATCTGAACAGGAATATCCTGCACTTCACAGGATGGTATTTGAACTTGCAAGAGATGCGCGGATTCCAAAACCGAGGATAGGGATTGCCAACATGCCTATACCCAACGCATTTGCATTCGGGCGGTGGGCAAGCGACGGACGGGTTTGCGTCACTGAAGGAATAATGAAACTACTTGATGAAAAGGAACTAAGGGCTGTTCTCGGACATGAGATATCGCACCTGAAACACAAGGATGTTGCAGTTATAACAATGATTAGCGTGATTCCCATGATATGCTGGTATTTTGCGTGGAACCAGTTATTCTCAGGCGGCAGGGACCGCGGGAACAATGTCCTTATCGGAATCGTGGCGTTCGTAGTATATCTGATTACAAATCTCCTTGTGCTGTACGTTTCGAGAATCAGGGAATATTATGCTGACGAGGGCGCAGTCAAGCTTGGAAACCAGCCGCATTACCTTGCTTCAGCTCTTTACAAACTCGTCTATGGCAGTGCAAAGGTACCGAAGGAATCATTAAAACAGGTAGAAGGTATGAAAGCATTTTTTGCTAACGATCCTTCCCGTGCTGGCAACGATTTAAGAGAATTATCCCAGATTGACCTTGACGGGAGCGGTACAATCGACATTAATGAATTGATGGCGCTTCGTACAAGACCTGTTAAAGTAAAGACCACTGACAAGATACTTGAAATGCTGAGCACCCATCCCAACATGCTAAAACGCATCCAGCGGCTATCCTCTCTCCAGGGGATATCCGCGTATTAATTTTTTTTTGATTTTCTTAAATTCAGACAGTTGCGATTATAGACTTTAAGTTGGGAAAAGCAATGCAAAATAATAATCGTACTTCGTACTCAACAAATTCATTTTTTGTCCGAAAAGGTTAAAAGGCATGTGATAGAATGAGGAGAAATCATTCGCTCGTTATGCAGTGAATCGGAGCAGTCTAAAGACATAATTATTTCAGGATTGTTTTTGGGAATCGAATGATTATGATATTAGAATCTCCTATCAGGGTATAACAGAGTCCGAATGATGCCGAAAGGCTGTTCCGGGTTATCCGGGACTGTATAGTGCATTATGAAATGCATAACCCCCAACTGGTGTTGGAAAAGGAGGACTATAGGTTGTTAAATGAGTTACAGGGTAGAAAAGCGGACTTGAAAGATAAGTCGGAAGAGTATAAGAACAAAAGAAATGAATTCAATCTGGAAGCAAGTAAATGCGCCAGCAAGAGAAACGATTTAAATAAGCGTACAAAAGAGTTGATTGACGAGGCGCAACAACTTAAAAAGCTTCGCGATGAGAACAACGAAAAAGTTGCCGAGGCAAAACTCAAACGCGATGAATTAAATGATGATGCCAATAAAATTTACGCTGAGCTCGATAAGATACGAAAAGGCATGAATCTTGGCGACGGGCCATCACTTAAAGAATTAAAAAGAGAAATCGATGCTCTGGAGTTTAAGCAGCAGACAGAGGTAATGACCCCTGCAAAAGAGCGGGAACTTGTTGATAACATCGCTAGATTGACCGACGAGCTGAAACAAAGAAAACAGCAGCTTGAAGGAAATACTGAATTAAAATCATTACTTGAAAAAGCCCAATCCCTGCGTGATGAAGCTTTAGTACATCATAATAAAGTCAAAGAGTATGCAGACGCAGCGCAGCAGCATCATGATAAGATGATTGTGATTTTTAAGGAAGCTGATGCTGTACGGGCGGATTCAGATGCGGCGCACAAGGAATTTGTGAAAGCCCAGGAAGCGGCGGATGAGCAGCACAGGTTATTCATCCAGACCCAGAAGGAAATCCGTGAACTCAATAAAGTAATAATCGGATTGAAGAGAAAGACAAAAGAAAGCAAGGATGAATCCATCAGGGAGCAGGCCAAGAAGGAAGCCGAAGAGGTTTATAACCAGTTCAAGCTTGGCGAGAAACTGAATACTGAGGATTTGATGCTGCTTCAGAGATCGGGGCTTCTATAGCCCTGTCATCTTTTTTATTTTAAAACCCTATCAGGAAATGAACGCCAGGGTTCATGTTTTTGTTTCCGGGAAGGTACAGGGGGTATTCTTCCGGTCAGGCACCAGGGATAAGGCGGATGAGCTCGGTCTTTCAGGCTGGGTGAGGAACCTGCAGGATGGAAGGGTCGAGGCTGTCTTTGAGGGGGAAGAGGGGATGGTTGAAAAAATGGTAGAGTGGTGCAGGAAAGGACCGGAATATGCAAGAGTGACAGGCGTGAAAGTGATACCTGAACCGTATATGGGAGAGTTTTCAGGATTTCTCATGCGGCGGTAAATATAAACCATAACACGCTGAATAAGATGTGAGAGAGGAAGGGCGGCTTCCGGCGGTAACGCTGAGGAAAGTCCCCTCACCTTCTGGACCGCGGATGCCTGTTAAGGGTATAGGGTGAGAATCCTGGCTCTGGAACAGAAACGATACCGCTGCGCAGTTAGGCGATGATTTTGCAAGAATGAGGTCATGCGCATGCGGATGGAACGGCGAATCCACGCGGGTGCAAGCCGAAATAGGACTAAAAGGGCAGTCCAGACCTGTCCGAGTACGGCGCATAGCTGAATGCTGCACAAGCGCTACAGGGGCACTCGCTCCTTGCGCTAAACATAAAGGGGCTTACTCTCCTCACTCAACTTTTACTATCAGGCAAACTTCATATACCCACAAAACATTAAATTAAACCTACAAAACTTGTATAAAAGATGAACATGAAATTAAACTGCGAAGGTGAAAAGAAATATAGGGATATTATCAGGTCTGATCCATCCATTATGATGGGTAAGCCGGTAATAGCTGGCACACGCATCACAGTAGAACTTATACTTGAAAAGCTCGCTGCAGGGGAGACGGTTGAACAAATCCTAGAAGCTCACCCCCGACTTACAAGGAATGCCATTCAGGCGGCATTAGCTTTTGCAGCAGAAGCTTTACGAGCCGATGTGGTCTATCCCATAGCGGAGGCTGCCGGTGAAGCTTCTGGCTGATGAGAACGTCGACAAGCCCATTGTTGAGCGTCTCAGAAAGGATGGTCATATAGTTCTCTATGTGGCTGAGATTGCGCCGAGCATTTCGGATGACGAAGTGATAGAGCGGGCAAATCAGGAGAAAGCATTGTTACTTACCGCTGATAAGGACTTTGGTGACTTGGTTTTTCGGCAGAGCCGTATAATTTATGGAGTTGTTTTAATCCGTCTTTCGGGATTGCCCTCGCAGCGTAAAGCAGAGGTGGTTGCAAAAGCTGTAAAGGAGCATGCTGAGGAACTGGATCAGAATTTTACAGTGATATCGCATGGAGCGGTTAGGATCAGAAGACAAAGGTCAGGTTCTTGAACAGAGCAGTTAAATCCCCCATCATGCTCGAAAAAGATACAGATTCATTTTAATACTTCCCCAATCCAATTTAACACATCATGCCCTCAATCATAGACCCCATCTACCGTCGTGTGGAAATAACCGGGCTTGAGCAGCTCATCATCAACACTCCCGAGATGGCGCGCCTTCGCCGCATCCAGCAGCTCGGTCTTGCCGACCTTGCTTTTCCAGGTGCCAACCATACACGTTTTGAGCACAGCGTGGGGACGCTCTTCATCGCAGATAAGATGGCAAAGGCGCTGGGTCTATCGCAGGAGGAAATAGTAAAAATCAGGATGGCAGCCCTTCTCCATGATGTCGGTCACTGCGCATTCTCGCATGTCGTGGAAAGTGTCCTCAAAAGAAACCCGCTATACCAGCCAGTGATAAATGGCAAAAATTTCCTGAACCACGAGATGTTCACAAAATACATCATATCAAATTCATTCCATACAAAGCCTGAAATTGCAGCGCATGCAAGCGCGCCGTTCTTTGAAGAGATTGCCCAAATGGCAATTGGCGATGTCGATGCGGTTTCAAAACCCTATCTTGCGCAGATAATCTCAAATGACATAGACGCTGACAGGATTGATTTCCTGCTTCGCGATTCATACCACACGGGCGTCTCTCTCGGGCTTGTGGACCTTGACCAGATTATAGGAAGCATGTCGCTATACAACGGCAGGGTAATACTCGGGGGCTCGCAGAGTTACGATGAGGATATGGCGCTCACAGCCGCAGAATCCATGCTGATTGCAAGGGCGCATCATTATTCCGCTATAATCCATAATCCGAAAACGCAGGGAGCAAGAGTGATGCTTCTCCATGCCCTTGAGAAAGCGCTTGGCTTATATGAAAAATCGGGGAACGATGTCAGGTCAATTATGGCGAAATTCTTTACTTCATACATAGACAGCGACCTTTTGAATTTTATAGAATCCAATGGCGATGAGAATTCCAAAAAACTGGTCTTAAACCTGCGAAACGGTTACATCTGCAGTGCCGTTGCGCGTTTTACCCACAAAAACCTCAATCCGTTGACAAGAATGGCGCTCTCAACCATTGCCAGGAATGGAGTTGCCAGGAAGATGTTTGAAGATGAGCTTGCAAAGCGTTTTGCGAAAAAGTACGGCGCTCCTGTGCTAATAGACCTTGATGTTGCAGGCGGAATCCCCAAAAGCACCCGGGTGAGACTCGGGGAAGAAGAAGGATTTTTCTATGATGAATCGGCTCTTGCAAATGGACTGGTAAGGGCGATTTCCCGCCAGATATCGCTGTGCATATTTTCAAGGCACGAGGATGATTCCACACTCTCCCAGGCGTCGCACGATTTCCTGCTTGGTATCGAGAGCTTATCCCCAAAGCTTTTGCACTTTATCAGGAATGAAAACAGCCTGCCTATCGAAGGGCTTCTTCTTATTTTCTACAGCGCGCACAGGATGTTCAGCAGGGAAGCGGAAGGAAGGGTAACAATGCCAAGGCTTCGCAATATTAACCTGATATACCGCCTTGTGAGGGAATTTGAAAAAATAGACAGGCTGCGTAACCTATTCGATTACAGGTTCCATAACCGCTACGGTTTCCCGTACAGCGATAAGCTTTTTGAGGATATCCAGCTTCTTGTGGCAATGGGAATGGTGGATGAAGACCTGCGTTATTTTGAGAAAAAGGGCAGGTGGCAGCAGCGATATGAGTATGTCCTGACCAGCGACGGCCTGGAATATGCGCAATTTTTCGCACCTTCTTACCAGAATGAATTAAAGATTATTGAAAATCATCTGGCGATTAACAAACATTCTATCCCGAGAGATATGGTCAGTATCGCCAAAAACAGATATAAAAAAGAAGTGAATAAAGGATTTGCTTCTCATTTTTAACTGCTTATAAAATCATTTTTGGATGAGTTTATATACCATAAAAAAAGAATAGAAGTCTTGGTGACTACAAAATGAAAGATATAAAGCTTGAAAAAGAGGACATCATACTGGGTCTGGAAATAGTCATTATATTCCTGATTGTTATCGGTTTCTTTAAGTTATTCTACTCGGTGCCCGGATAACGCTTCAAAAAAATAAATTAGAGAATTTTTACTTTTCTGACATCACTTCTTTGATAACATCTTTGAGGGCATCTCTTAACTTGCTTTCAGGGTTTGAGAGGTCGTCTGCAATTATATCAAGAACAAGTTCCAAACCTCCAGGACTTGAGGTCAGGTAATCTCTTACAACTGCATCCATTCTTTCGCAGCAGTCAACGCATAGTTCGACGCCTTCTATCTCGGCATCGTTAACGGGTTCAATAGCAGTATGGCAAAGGAAACATTCACTCATAATATCACAAGCGTCGTAAATGAATCTAACTTCTTATCAATGTTATGCATTGAAATACGGATTAATAGGGTAATGTTTAAACTTTAAGCCGCATATTGGGAAGCCACATGGTAAAAGTAGAAGTCGTGATGGATGAAAAGGCTCTCCTTGCGAAGCATGTGCTGAACCTGAAGCTTATTAAATTCTCGTGGGCTTTATTTTTCATATTGATAGGAGGAAGCTGGATTCTTGAAAGCCTGAATAAAATTGATAATACCCAGAAATGGGCGCTCATATATGCAGGCACAGGCGGGATTCTGCTATTGTTGAACCTTCTGCGGATTATCTGGAAACTCAATATAAGCAAGTTTACTATCGGGCTTGGCGCTCTGGGAGTGCTCCTTGGCGCAGCGAAATATTATACTCTTCCCGATTTTTCGACATGGGCTGCTGTGGTGCTGATTATCGGGATTTTCATGCTGTTTGAGGTATTGAGGAAATAACGCTCAAGCTATAATTGTCCTTTTTCACAGACTCGCCTCTTTAAACCTCTTCACCACAAAATCCTTATCAAGCGACGCCAAAAAATGCCCCGCCCGCGGGCCCGACTTCAGCCCCAGAAGCACCTGGTACACAGTCTCAAAAACCTTCTTCCCGTCAAGTCCCGCTTCCTCCGCCACCTTGTACATATTATCATGGATTTCCTGCCCTGTCATTCCACCCTCAAGCTCATCAGCCAGGATGGCAAGCGCAAGTTTCTGCTCTTTTGTGAAACTCTTTACCTGCGGGGGAATCGTTTCCTGCACTTTGAATTTCACAAACTCTGGCGCATATTTCAGGAGCCAGTTCCTTGCATTGTTCGCCCTCTGCCTTATCGCAGCCACGTCCGAGGTATCGTAATCCGTGCGCTTCAAAACAGTAAGCAGGTAATCAAAACCCCGTTCATCCGCAATCTGCACCGCGGTCACCATGTGCCTGAAAGGAATCTTGGAAGGTTCCGTGCCTTCGGTCTTTGAAAGCTGGTACGCCCTCTTATCCCCTTCCACCTGGTCATACTCATCAATAAGGTTAAGTAAAGCCAGTGCCGGGTCAAATTCAATATGTTTTTCAGGCTTCTGCCTGATAATCAGGTAGCGCAGGACCTCAGGCGGCACTATTTCAAGCATTTCATTTATCGATATCGCAAGACCAGTGGATGAATGCATGGCTCCTTTGCCTTTCAGCATAATCCATTCATACACTATCGGGTACGGCGGCTCGTAATCGTATATCTCGCGGACAATCCGCTTTCCCGTATCGTATGAACCGCCTGCCGTGGCATGGTCCTTGCCGAACGGCTCAACCGTTGTGCCGAATATCGGCCACCGCGCAGGCCAGTCAACGCGCCAGTTGAGTTTTCCGCCGCCTTTCATGGATACAGTGCCATGCGAGCCGCATTTGCAGACATAATCGATTGTCTCCTTATCAACATCAAACCCTGTCACTTTCGTGGTGCTAAGCCGTCCGCATTCGTTGCATATGGGATTGAACGGGCTCCAGTCGGGTTCCAGTTCACGCCCTGAAACTTCGGAGAGAATTCGGGCTATGGCATCCCTGTTGAGCAGGGCTTTTTTTATTGCTTCAACGTACTTTCCCTCTCTATAGAGCTCATCAGCCCTGTAAACATGCGGCTTGATTCCCAGGGTATGCAGCGCCTCGATGAAAGGGAGAAGGAAATGTTCGGAATAACTTTTATGGCTTCCGCACGGGCAAGGGATTTCAGACAGCGGTTTTCCCACATGGGCTTCATAATCTTTTGAAAGGAAGGGATACACTTTACGCAGGGGGTCAAGGGTATCAGCGATGTATATCAAGCGCACATCTGCGCCCTTGTCAGAAAGCGCCCTGTAAACCGCATCTGCCGTGACCACTTCTCTCATATTGCCAATGTGGATAGGGCCGGAGGGTGTGATGCCTGAGGCTACGGTATGCTTTTTTCCCCGCGCAAGTACGTTTTCTGCTATAACATCTGCCCAGTGTATTGTTTCGTCTGCCATAAACCGACACCTCGCTTTATGCGGTGTTCAGGTATGCTTTGCATACCTGTCGTTTGATACCCCTGAAACTGCTTAAGAGATATTAAAAGATACTCTTATCGTTTGCCAGTTCAATTTTGCGAATATGGCGCGTGTAGCAGTTGGAGGGACTTTTGACCCACTTCATGACGGTCATAAAGCCCTGTTGATGAAAGCTGTTGAATTGAGCCGCAATGGTGAGTTACTGGTAGGGCTGACCTCAGATTCATTGGCCAGGAACAAGGTTCATGAAGTGGTTGATTACCAGTCGCGCTACGATGAAGTCATGCGATTTATCCGAAAGCATGGGGTAGTTCCCGTAATTGTGAGGCTTGATGACCCGTACGGGCCTACGATAACTGAAGATTTTGATATTCTTGTGGTATCGCCGGAGACGCTTCCTGTCGGGTTGAAGATAAATAAGTTACGAGAGCAGAAAAAATTGGGGCAAATAGAAATCGTGCTGGTGGATTATGTTCTTGCAGATGACGGTTTACCGATATCCAGCACGCGCATCAAGAGAGGGGAGATTGATGAGCATGGGAGGGTGTTGAGGAAGATAGCCGCAGGAAGAGGATAATGACGGAAATCTATCATAGTAGAGATGATATTTAGGGATTTTTTATAAGTGTGTTAAGTAGCTGCAGATATTTGAGGCAAGCTGAGGAGATGAAGAGAAACCAACAGCAGGAACAATCCGCCTAATGCGAACAAAACAATTTGCACCTGAAGAAGTAGCCAAGTTCTCCCGTCAAGTTTCTTTACTAAATCTCGCATTTCTTTTATACCCTCTCGTTTTTTTCCTCCCTCCTCCCTTTTTCGAGCAACGTGTGATGTTTTTTGAAAAGAACTCAACCTATTCAAAGCAGCGCAGCACCCAAAAAACAAAGAAAAAAGTACCATCAAAATAGATATAAGCAAAAGCCATTTGTCACTACTCAACAAAGTTGCTCTATAATTAAAAATCAAGTTTGTTTGAAAAGCCAATAATCCTGTAGCAAGACCAATCATCAAGTTGTTCACAAAACTTAACTGCTTGATTGTCCTGCCTTGCCATCTGATAAAAGACTCATTTTTTCCGTTGGGCATGGTATTTTAATGGCTCCTCAGCCAAAATTGATTTCAAAGTTATTAAACCAATCTATAGTTATGTTTATTTAAGCAGCATTCATACTATCAAACCATGCCTTATTTATTTACTGCCGATGCAAGATATGATACTACAAAGAAGATACACGTACTTGACAATCTTCGGGATTTAATCTCTAACTTTCCTTTTTTGGAAGGAAAAGTAATTTCTGGTAAATTTATCTCTACGCATAAAGATGGTCAAATTAGGAAAATTAACAAAGATTTTAAATGCAAAATAATTCAACATGAGAAAAATGTTAGTGGAGAGGTTCTGGAGCCTAACCCCTTAATGGCTATTGGTTTGCCCCTGCCATCTTCACTACTTGTCATTGCCTACAAACATGAGGAGGAAGATGAGCAAAAGAAAATCGAGCTTCCGATTGCTGAAGATATCATGTTAAAGAGTAATAATACATATCCTTTTGAAGATGAAACAAAAAGAATCTTGAAAGAAGAGGAAGCAGGCTTAATTTTGGAAGGAACCATTTTTCATCCACTATTAGAAAGACATACTTTGCCTCTAAAAGAAGCTCTCTTATTATTTGAGCAAGAAAAT
Organism: Candidatus Methanoperedens sp.; assembly: GCA_049303315.1. Classification (GTDB taxonomy): domain Archaea; phylum Halobacteriota; class Methanosarcinia; order Methanosarcinales; family Methanoperedenaceae; genus Methanoperedens. The sequence goes on along the minus strand of JBAQMZ010000010.1, from coordinate 39,468 downwards.
TTCCCATCAGCTAAGACCTCTTGTAGGAAGACTCTTGAAGAGATTAAGCGGATTATAAGCGAATGGAAAGCTGTGGATGGAAGCGAAAGTTTATGTGAAAAACTGAAATCAATTGTTGGCTCCTTTTATTCTTTTGCCTCTATTGGAGGTCCTCATGGAGGGGTAACTACGAAAGAAGAAACTGAACTTATTTTAAAATGCACAACATCTTTGCTGTTCTATGTAAACTCACTTCTGAAAAATCTGAGGGTTTCTGATCGCGTATAGATAAACCCAAAATTCCATGGTAATCCCTGGCGATTTGGCTCATAGGTGACTTCGGGATTTAATACACATACAAATTCCCATACGGCCTGATTGACAGCGGCACAAGTTTCGTGAACTTCCCGCTCATGACTTCATCATAATCAAACCCGAAATACTCGCAATACTCCTTAAGATAAGACCCAATGAGCTTCGTATCCTCCTCGCCCAACTCAAGGCAGCTAACCTCTTTTCCGAGATGATACGGGTCAACCTTCCCGCGGATATATATCACGCCGCCGTGCATACCGGTTCCCACATAATCGCCCACGAGCGGGCTCTTTCCGTTCATGCCGAGCAGTATCATTATCCCGCCTGCCATGTATTCGCCAAAAAAGTCGCCCGCAGTGCCGCCAGCTATTATGATCGGAACCTGTCTCTTGTATTCCTTCATATGGATGCCGACACGGTAGCCTGCATCTCCCTTGATGTACAACTTCCCGCCGCGCATCCCGTATCCGATAATATCGCCAACATTCCCGTGAACGATAATCTCACCCGCATTCATGGTATTTGCGATGCCGTCCTGGGCATTTGCATTAACGATGATTTTCGGCCCGTTCATGAAAACCCCGAGGTCATTTCCCGGCGTGCCGTTAATGGTAATCTTAACACTTTCATTTATTCCGGCGCCGATATACCTCTGCCCGCCTATGTTATCGAGTTCGAACTCCTTTTCACCCGATGCCACAGCGTCGCGGATAATCTTATTCAATGGCCTGTAATGCATGCCTTTTGCGTCAATTCTCATTAAGCACCACATCCCTTAATGTGATAGAACACGGATTTCACGGATGGCACAGATGCGCACAGATTAAAAATATCCGTGAAAATCCGTCCAATCCGTGTCATCTGTGTTCTTTGTCGATGTGTTTCTATGCTTTGCGTTCTTCGCGTCCTTTGCGGTGTGATATCATTAACTAATCGTAAATATACCCTATTAACAAATCTGCGTTCATCTGCGTTTATCTGCGGTTCTTTTTCATAAAAATTACTCATGCGAATCACTGTCCTATTCCTGCATGTTTGATCCCGAGTATGTCAAGAGCTTCCTGATTCAGCCCCACGCCGCGCAGGCGTTCCCTGCTTCCGCGCAATGATTCTATCGCGTTGATGCCGAGTGAACCAAGCACTTCCTGTATCTCATGCCCCCATGCGGTAAGAAGATTGCACAGCCTGTCCGCGGCCACTTCGGGGTTCAGGCGGCGCACAAGTTCAGGCTTCTGGGTCGCAATGCCCCATGCGCAATTGCCGGTGTAGCACTTCTGGCATACCCTGCATCCCATCGCTATAAGGGAAGCGGTGCCGATAACACAGGCGTCCGCTCCAAGCGCTATGGCCTTTACAACATCTGCGCTCTGCCTTATGCTTCCTCCTACAAGGATAGAAGCGCGGTTGCGTATCCCTTCCTGCCTCAGCCTATCATCAACAGCTGCAAGGGCAAGTTCGATGGGTATTCCCACATGGTCCCGGATAACCATGGGAGCTGCGCCCGTCCCCCCGCGGAATCCGTCAAGCATCACAATATCAGCGCCAGCCCGTACGATGCCGCTTGCGATGGCAGCTACGTTGTGTACTGCGGCAATCTTGACCGAAACGGGTTTCTTATAATCGGTAGCCTCTTTTATCGCATATATCAATTGCGAGAGGTCTTCTATTGAATATATGTCGTGATGCGGTGCAGGAGATAAAGCATCGGTTCCTACGGGTATCATTCGGGTCTTAGAGATGTCCTCTCCCACCTTTTCACCCGGCAGGTGCCCGCCAATTCCGGGCTTTGCACCCTGCCCGATTTTTATTTCCACCGCGGCGCTTCTGTTCAGGTATTTGCTCGTCACGCCGAACCTTCCCGATGCGACCTGCACGATAATCCTGTCCGCATAAGGTGCGATATCCTCATGCAGCCCCCCTTCGCCTGTATTCATCAGGGTACCCATGCGCGTTGCAGCCATGGCAAGCGCCTTGTGGGCATTCAGGCTTATGGCGCCGTATGACATTGCAGCGAACACTATGGGTATATCAAGTTTCACCTGCGGCGCAAGTTCGGTTTTCAGGCTCACGTTCTCATCGAATTCCAGACTGTCAGGCTTGGCGCCAAGGTATGTGCGCAGTTCCATCGGTTCTCGCAGCGGGTCGATTGACGGGTTAGTCACCTGGCAGGCATCTATCAGCATATGGTCCCAGTAGATGGGGTAAGGTTTGGGATTTCCCATACCTGTAAGGATGATGCCGCCGCTTTCTGCCTGTTTTAAGATGTTCTTTCTTATTTCAGGCGTCCAGTTGTACCCGTACTTGTAATCAAGCGGGTTCTCCGTAATGGTTATGGCGTTCTCTGGGCAGAAGGTTGCGCATCTGTGGCATGCCACGCACTGCCTGTTATTCGGGGTGACCTTATCCTTGAACTCAATCGCCCCAAAACTGCAATTTATCACACATCGCTTGCATCGGCGGCATTTCTCATGGTCAACGTTCACGACAAACTCTGCGGGAAGTTGTGATTCCATTATTCCACCTCTGCTTTCAGCGTACCTATTACAGCCGTGCCAGCCTTCGGGCTCCATACCTCATCAAGGTCGGGGGCAATTTCCCTGATAGCCGATTCTTCAGACGCCATGTATAACATATCGTCCTTGCGGGCTGCTGTCATGGGGCGAAGCTTAATCCTGTCGTTCAATCCTATCATTCCATTGCTGTGCCCTACGATTATGCTGAATGGCCCGTTTAAAAGCGTACTTCCGTAAACCTGCCGCAGCATAGTGGCGGTTTTCTTTTGCTCGGGTTCCATCCGGTCTATATCCTTCCAGAATGGGGATGCAAGGGACATTACAGCTTTATCGATGGGAAGCTTATGCCGCCGGACGAGCAGGTCAATCAGATAGGCGATAACTTCGGTGTCGGTCCTTAATTCAAGCTTATAGCCGAACATCTCAAGGTAACGCTTGTTGATGCCGTATGAAGAGATTTCGCCGTTATGAACCACTGACCAGTCAAGCAGGGTGAAGGGGTGGGCTCCTCCCCACCAGCCGGGTGTGTTTGTTGGGAACCTGCCGTGGGCAGTCCAGATGTACGCGCTGTAATCTTCTAACTTGTAGAACCTGCCGATATCTTCAGGATACCCCACGCCTTTGAATGCGCCCATGTTCTTGCCGCTTGATGCAACAAAAGACCCTTCTATCTCGGAATTGATTTTCATCACGGTATTCGTGACATAATCCCTCTCGGTGAGGAATTCAAGCTTGTTCTCAGGCACTTCAAGGAAATACCGCCAGAGTATAGGGGGATTTGAAATGCCATTTTGCCGTTGTGTGGGTATAGGCTCATCCTTGTCCACATTAAAGTAGTCCTTGAAGAATTCTTCTGTGGCTTCTTTTGCTTCCATGTTATCATACATCATGTGAAAAGCATACATGTCTTTTCGTTTCGGATAAATACCATAGGCTGCAAATCCACCGCCAAGCCCGTTTGAGCGGTCATGCATGCAGGCAATGGATTGTATTATAATCCTGCCGTCGATGCGTCTTCCTTGCTCACTCATCATTCCGGATATTGCACATCCCGAAGGAATTCCGTCACACTTCATTTTCTTCTCCTTTTTGATTAATATGATTTAATAATTTTTTTAATTCCTCTGCCCCGCTTTTTGGCGGCTCCGGAAGTTTCAATTTCTTCCTGACAGACGTGGGTTCTCCCAGTCTCCCATCTTTCTTGAACATCTCGATGCTGGCGGCAAAACCTTTCGGTCCTTTTCCCTTCTCAAGAGCTATATGCTTTAATTTATCAAATATCTTATTCATGCCCATTTTCTGCGGGCAGAGTTCATAACATGTATAGCAGTCCACACATCTCCATATGTTATGCGATTCAATTACAGCCTCAAGTTCTCCGGACAGCAGTTTTCCGATTATCTCGTTGGGATTATATTCAGGGTTTATCTTCACAACCGGGCAGTCGTTTACGCAGGCTCCGCACTCATAGCACTTCCGGATTGCAGGCAGGTCAAATACCTCTTTGAGCGCCTTAAGATAATTATATCTTGAATCCCATTTCGACAGGAATTCAGCAGCGTCTATCCTGTGCATGTCCATTCCCAGCTCCTCGGTCGTGAAACCCATAGCAAGCCCGAGCAATTCGGGATAATAGAGAATCGGAACGTTCAATTTCTCTCCGCTTTTCTGCATGAGGTACTGGCGTGAATCATACTGCATAAAACAGGAAGGGCATGTGAGGGAAATCGCATCTGCCTTTTTTGCGACCTCAAGGAGCTTCATGCGTGCAAGGGCAGTGGCTTCCTCAGGTTCATCCGCATTATTCAAATTGCCTCCGCAGCACAGCATCTTTGTTTCATATTCGATGCTCTTTGCCCCGAGGGCATCTATCAATGCATCGAACTTTTTTGGCTTGTTAGGATCGTCAAAAAATATGGAAGAGCTTGGGCGGAGCATATGGCATCCGGCGTGCGCTGCAATCTTCATGCCGTCAAAAGGTTTCTTGATGTGCTGCTTTATCTTCGGTATGCCTATTTCGTCATGCAGCACTTCAACGAGGTGCTTTACTTCGATTGTCCCGTTGTATTCCAGTCCTGCCGAGGAAAGTATTGTATTCACCTCTTCCCGAAGACCAAGATTTATCCTCATTTCGACTTCAACGGATTTTAAAGTGCTGTAGCAGCCGTTGCAGGGCACGAGCAAATTATGACCAGCCTTCTCCGCTAAAGCGAGGTTCCTTGCCGCCGTCACGTACCACGTCATCTCGCCCACGGGCTTTATGATACTTTTTGTAGGGCAGCAGGTCGCCTCTTCAAGGTCGTGGAGAACGCAACCGAGTTTTGACAGGACAAGCCGTGTTGATTTTTCCATGAAAGGAAAGCGGGCGGGGATGATGCAACCTAAGAATAATGTATATTCAGGCATTTTTCCTCTATTTGGGGAAGTTGGCTATCGCTATAATAGTATAAATAATTAACCCAGAAAAAGGCAATAGACTGGCGATATATTATAATACATTCAATGAATAAAACAATCTGTACTTAAACACGATACGGAATCCATGCTTAACGTTTTATAGCAACGCAAACTAAAAAAGTACAGGCAATAAGGATTATAACCACAAAGTTTTTAAGGACATTCAGCCAATTATAGCACACTTGCATTGATGCGGTACGAAAAACATCCATGCAACTAATCATCCGAAGAAAAGTAGTTAGATTTAGATAATAATGATCACGCAGAAGTCACAGTTAATGATTGTGACCTGATATTCAATGTTACTTGTCATTTCCGGTTTGAGATATAAGATAAAGAGTCCGGGACTAATATAGACGATATTAGTTCAGGATAGTAAAAAACGCCGAAATAACGTAGTTCAAACCAGTGAAATTCTTTTTCTAACACTATTCTCAGGGAGGGTACTAAACATGCAAAATTCAGATACAACAAAATATATCATTCATGCTACAATAAAAGCAGATGGAGTTATAGAACGACCGGATGTCGTCGGGGCGATTTTCGGGCAGACAGAAGGATTAATAGGCGCTGACCTTGACCTGCGGGAACTGCAAAAAAGCGGCAGGATCGGACGGCTTGAGGTCAACATAAAATCAAACATGGGTAAATCAAGCGGGACAATCGAGATCCCTTCAAGTCTTGACAAGGTTGAAACCGCTGTCCTCGGAGCCAGCCTTGAAACCATTGACAGGATAGGGCCATGCATCTCAAACATCAGTGTAAATAAAATAGAGGATGTGAGGTCATCGAAAAGAAAACAGGTAGTAGACCGCGCAAAACAAATCCTCACGGCGATGTTTGATGAAATGCTGCCTGAAAGCCAGGAAATCATAGATGAGGTCAGGCAGTCTGTAAGGATTGAAGAGATGACCACATATGGCAAGGATAACATCCCGATGGGACCCAATGTCCTTGATTCGGATGCCATAATAGTGGTTGAAGGGCGGGCTGATGTGCTTAACCTCCTGCGTTACGGTATTAAGAACTCTATTGCAGTCGGCGGAACAAATGTGCCGCAGGCTGTGGTCGATTTATGCAAGAAAAAGACGGTCACGGCTTTTACAGATGGAGACCGGGGCGGGGAACTCATAATAAAAGAACTGCTCCAGGTTGCGGATATAGATTTCATTGCGCGCGCTCCGGACGGGAAAGGCGTTGAGGAACTTGTCCAGAAAGAAATTGTCAAGTCACTAAGACAGAAACTACCTGTTGAGCAGGGACTTGATTATTACCAGGTAGGCAAAAAGAGAAGAGTCGCCATCATGGCAGCGACAAGGAAAAAGACAACAGGAAAGAGCGAACCCTTAATTCCTGAAGAAATAGAAATGAAACCTGCAAAGGAAGAGCTTGCAGAATTTGAAGCGCCAGAGGCAGAAAAGATGGAAAGACCCAGGCAGAGGGAAGAACCCAGGGAAGAAAGGGAAAAAGAACCCAGGAAAGAAAGTCCCTTCCAGGAACATATAACCCAGTTGAGCGGTACACTCAGCGCGCGTTTGATAGATGAACAGAACAGCGTCATAAGCGAAGTGCCTGTACGCGACCTCGCAAATGCATTAAAGGACATAAACGGCAATGTCAAAAGCCTGGTATTCGATGGCGTCATAACCCAGCGGATAGTGGATATTGCATCAGAAAAAGGAATTGAGACCCTGATAGGCGCAAAATTGGGTAATCTTGTAAAAAGCCCGGCATCAATGCACATAGAAACTTCAAATGAACTTTAGGGATTAAGATGTGGGTTAAACCTCATCCGGATTTCAGTCCGGAAAAACCCCTCTTCCTGTGCATTCTTGCCAATACCGAGACGGCTAAAATCCCAAACATATCCGCGGCGGGAAAATCCCCGAAGCTTACGGATTATACCCCTGCAGCGGACGCCGAACTCGTTGAGACGGGCAATGCAATAAGTATCAATGAGCCTGCAATGACACCTTCGGGGGCTCCATCTCCGGCAGTTATTACAAGGGCATCAATGCTTCTCACGGAAATCCCATGCCTTTTTATCAATGCAGGGCTGCGTGTCCGCCCAAAAATACCGGCTATTGATATCAACGCCCAACCCGGCGGAGATATCAGGAAAGGAAATGCGGTGGCGGATGCACTTGAGATTTACACTAAATCCAGGTCTCTTGGAAAAAAGCTTTCAAAACTCTCGGATTTTGTGATTATTGGCGAGAGCGTCCCCGGCGGAACAACCACTGCCATGGCTGTGATGAAAGCCCTGGGCTATGACGGCAGGGTTTCATCCAGTTTCCCGGAAAACCCGCTTGGCATTAAAAACATGGTAGTCTCTGAAGGTATGAGGAATTCAGGGATATCCTTCGGCAGTTTACGGAACCAGCCCCTTCGTGCGGTTGAGTGCATCGGCGACCCCATGATGGCAGCCGCAGCAGGGCTTGTGGACGGTCTTGATACCAAGATAGTCCTTGCAGGCGGGACGCAGATGGTTTCGGTTTTGAGTATTATTAAACATCTCGGTCTGAAAAAGGATGTTTCCATCGCAACAACCCATTATGTTGCAGATGACCCGAGCGCCAATTTCAGGGAAATGACAGATATCCTGGGTTACAAAGCTTATGCTGCTGACCCGGGATTTGGTGATTCAAGGTTCCCCGGGCTTCGGATGTATGAAACAGGGGATGTAAAAGAAGGAGTGGGCGCCGGTGGAGCGATGTTCGCGGCTGCAATGATGGGTTTTTCGCAAAAAGAGTTCAGGGAGAAAGTGGAAGAAGTATGCGATAGTATTTTCGGCATCATTTCATAATTTCTTTATCGATATTTCCCACAAGTTTTTTCATTTTATTATACCACTCATCTATGTTCCCTGCAACCTTCTCCTTCATTTTGCACGGGTCAAGCGCGGTATAATCGTAATAATAGCCGCCCTCGCTGATTGTTTTTGTCTCCCGGTACACAAGACCGCATACCATCAGACTCTGGAGCGACCTGTAGGCTGTGCTGCGTTCCCTGTTCAAAAGCTCGCCAAGGCGTTCTGCGGTCATAGGGCCTTTTGTAACAAGCATTTTATAGGCGTCAATGTCGATATTCTTAAGCCCGAGAATACATTTTGCAATATCCTCGCATTTGAAGTCCCCCCGTATCATTTCAGGAATAGATCTTGGCATGAAACCCTCCGTTTTGCACAATTTAGACAAAACCTATCTAAATATCTATAAGCATAAATAGCTTATGAAGGGCAATGAATGGTTTGATAACAGTTATCGGGTGCATGAAATGCGGCAGGTGCGACAGCGTGTGCAACGCGAGGGCTCTTTTGCGCATCGACGGCATTGTAAGAATAGATTACGATAGATGCACGCAATGTATGCGCTGCATTATAGTTTGCCCGAATAAAGCCCTGAAACTTCTTGAATGAAGTATCACAATAATTTTATATGACCCTATTGCCATTATACAGGATAACGCTTAAAGCGTGAGGTGAATTATGGACCCAATAAATGCAGTTGTAGGGATTATACAATTAGTTATAGCCATAATACTTGCAGTCGTTGCACTGTATATCGGTTTTTCAGTATTAGGCAGGATAACTAAAGGAATCGATGAAGAAAAGGAACTCGCAAAAGGCAATACTGCCGTAGGTATTCTTGTCGCTTCGGTATTTTTAGCGATAGGCATCGTGGTGCAGTCGGGCGTTGCAGGAATATCCAGCAGCATTAAAGCAGCCCAGGCATCGGCGGGTGGCATCCTGTCCGCAGGCGGCTTGACAGCAATCGGATTGGGCATACTCCAGTTAATACTCGGAATCGTGCTTGCAATCGCAGCAATATATCTCGCACTGAACGTACTCGACAAGCTGACCAAGGGAATCGAGGAGTTCGAGGAACTCAAGAAAGGAAATGTAGCAGTGGCGCTTGAGATGGCCGGTGTAATAATCACAACCGCGATTATCATCCAGTCAGGTGTGCAGGGAATAACTGCTGCGCTGATTTAATTTTCCTTTTTTCTTTTATTTTTTTTTAATTATATTTTTGTTATCTTGTTCTGATATTGATTAATAAACCCTTATATCCCACTTCAACAATCCTTAGCCATGTGATTCCATGAAACCTATCGAAACATCAGAAGGCATCGGCGGCATGCTCACCGCATTCCGGAAACTAGCGCGCGGAAGGAAAAAGATAACCTTCATCGGCTGTCCGGGCTGGTGCAATCCTTTTGCCGAGCTTTTGGGCTTTGTTTTGCGTGATGCAGGAAAAGAGATGGTATTTATCCCGAACCTGCAAAAAGAGCTGGCGGCAAGGGTTGTAATGACCGATTATGGGATGCAGGTCGGGGAAAAAGCCGACCCGTCATCAGATACGGTTGTACTTCTCGGGGGTCTGGCAATGCCGAAAATGGAAGTGGACGTCAGCGGGTTAAAGAAAATGATTGATGAAATTACAGAAGGGTATCCCGACAGGAAAATTTTCGGGGCATGCATTGGCGGCGTTTTCCAGAAAGCAGGATGGGATAAATTAATTGATTTTGATTATCTCATAGACGCTGACATGGAAGTCACATTATACGGGTTCAAATAAGTGTTATGAATAAGCTTGCAAACATATTTATAAAAACAAGCTTGAGGTAATACGAATGGAATGGGAACCCGAAGCATTAAAAGAGCTTGAGAAAGTACCCGAATATGTCCGCAGTATGGCGAAAATGGGTATTGAAACATCGGTGGGGAAGAAAGGAAAGAACACCGTCACTATCGGGGACGTGAAAGAAGTTGAAGCTCAATTTAGAGCCCTTCTGGGAAAGGATGAAAAAGATGAAAAGACCGCGAAGATTGCGGTCGTCAGGTGTGATATCATAAGCGAGACCTGCCCGGGAGTTGGGTGCTTTAAAGCGTTCAACAAACGAAAAGTGCATTTTGAGGAATACGGCAGGGATGCGGAGATTATCGGGTTTTTCACATGCGGAGGATGCCCTGGCAGGCGGATTTTCAGGCTTGTGGATAGTCTTTTGAAGCATGAAGTGGATGTCATCCACTTAAGTTCCTGTATGCTTATGGAAGGGGGCTACCCGAAATGCCCTCACATAGATGAAATAAAACAAATGATCATCAAGAAAGGAGTGAAAGTCGTGGAAGGCACGCATCATTAAAGAAAAAGCAGAACTTTTAAATGCGCGAAAAATAGTAAGATTTATTTAAGGTTGGAAAGCTTTATCAATGTTCGTCACTATACGAATAAATAAGGAGTTAATCATGATAACAAAAGACATGAAAATCGAGGAAGTAGTAAGCCAGTATCCTGAAACCATGATGGTATTTATGAGGCATGGGCTGCACTGCGTCGGATGCCATGTGTCCGCATTTGAAAGCATTGAGGAAGGAGCAATGGCGCACGGTATCAATGTGGATGCGCTGGTAGCTGACCTGAATAAGGTCATCTCTTCAAGAAAACCAACCTGAAGATTATGCTATAATCCGCGTGCCGGCTATACCAAGAAGCGCTGGCAATGCCTTATCAAGACTTGAAATGATTGAGGTTTTGCCACCCGATTTTATGAACCGCAGCGCTGCAAGAATCTTGGGCTCCATGCTGCCTTTCCCGAAATGTCCCTCTTCTATGTATCGCTCGGCTTCTGAAACTGTGATTTCATCAAGGTCAGCCTGGTTATCTTTCCCGTAATTCAATGCCGCCTTTTCAACGTCCGTAAGTATCAAAAAAGTTTCAGCCCCGATAGCCGATGCCAGGAGGCTTCCTGTCAAATCCTTGTCAATTACAGCTTCAACGCCAACCAGCGAGCCGTTTTTCCGGATAACCGGAATTCCGCCTCCGCCTGCCGCAATGACAATAACTCCAAGAGCAGTAAGCTTCTTAATGACCTCTTCTTCCACAATCTGAAGCGGCATGGGAGAAGGAACAACACGGCGGTAGCCCTTTTTATCATGTATCATCTTTATTCCCATCGCGACCATTTCCTGCGCCCTTTTTTCAGGATAATAGATGCCGATTGGCTTTGTGGGATTATTAAAAGAAGAACATGACGCATCCACGACTACCTGCGTCAGTACTGTTGCGACCTGTTTTGTTATCCCGCTTTCCCTGAGCCTGTTATCAAGCGACTGCTGGAGCGAGTATCCGAGCATCCCCTGCGTCTCTGCCCCGCACACATCAAGCGGCTGGGGATGAACAAGGGCGCATTCTTCCTGCATAGCAAGGATATTCCCTATCTGGGGGCCGTTGCCGTGTGTCAGGACAACATCGTAGCCTTTCCGGATAATCTGTGCAATTTCCCTGCAGGTTTCATCTATCATTCTCTGCTGCTCTACCGGGCTTCCCCTTGCGGGATTCAATATTGCGTTCCCGCCTATTGCGATTACTATCCGGCTCACAAATGCGTTAATCCGCGTTTATCTGCGGTTACTTTCTCTCCTGCACACTTTATGCGCGCATTATCGGATATAACTATAGCACAAAGCATTCGTATTTGAGCTTTCTCTCCTTCACATTCTCAATTACCCTGCCCGCCATCCCCCCCGAAGCAAAAATGCACACATCAAAACCCCGGAGCGCCGCAAGCATGCCTGACTGGATTACATCAAACTCGAAATCGCACCTGATTCCCATCTTATTAACCAATACCTTCGCAGATGTGCCCATCGCGCCAGTCTTTTGATGCTTGTTTTTAGAAAGTATTTCACGAACCTTTTCAATGTCCGCCGCCCTTGAACCTCCTTCAATTATTCCGGGAACCCGAAAGATTGTTACTGTACCTGCGAGCTGCTGCAAGTCTCCGACAACATCCTTTACTGCAATATCCTCGCCCTTTTTTCCTGCAAACACTACTTTCCCGGTAATGCCTTTTGAACCTTTGTCCGCAACAAGCATGCCGTCTTTGATTTCAAGAGAGACCTCATCGCCTGCCAGGACATCGGAGGCTGCTATGACGCACCTGATGTTCATTACTTTTGCATCAACAGATTCCATAAGGTCAAGAACTGAAAGCGGGACTTCGCCTCCTGAGATACCGCGCGCCCGGAACTCACGATATGTCTGGACTATGACAGGCTGCCTCAATCCCGCATCTGCAATCAGTTTTTCATCAGCAAAAATATGTTTTGGGATTCCTGATTTGAAAACCTTTCCTTTATTCAATATATACATGCGGTCAGCCCATGATGCCGCAAGGTCGGAATCATGAGTTGATATTATAATTGTTTTACCTTCCTCATTTAATTCATCAAGAACCTCCATGATATCTGTAATCCCGGCGGCATCCATTCCAGAAGTGGGCTCATCAAGAACCAGGACATCAGGCTCCATTGCCAGCACCCCTGCTATAGCTACCTTTTTTTTCTGCCCGCCGCTTAAGTTCGCGGGATTTTTCTGTGTAAGGTTTTCTATATCGAACCTGTTCAGAACCCGCGACACCCTGTTCTTTATCTCATTCGCGCCCAATCCGAGATTTTTGGGGCCAAAAGAGATATCTTCAAAAACGGTGGGAGAAAACAACTGGTTGTCCGATTCCTGGAAAACAAGACCAACCCGTTTCCTTACTTCATCGATATTGGTTTTACTGATTTTTTCGCCGTATACCAGTACTTCCCCGCGAGACGGCTCAACAAGACCGTTAAAGTGGTAGAATAATGTGCTTTTCCCGCTACCGTTCGGGCCAAGCACAGCAATTTTCTCACCACGGTTCGCTTCAAAATTCACGTCCGTTAGGGCGCATGTTCCATCGGCGTATGTATATTCAAGCCCGGTTGTTTTTATTACGTTCATTGCTGCCTCATAATAGCCAGTCCAGCCCAAGCAGGATGAAAATCACGGAAGAGATAATAATTCCCAGGGCCAGGTCGCCTTTATATAACGGCTTGTAATCTCTTGAATATCCTAAACCCGGTTTCCAGCCACGTGAAAGCATGGCTTTGTGAACCGCTTCGCTTTTTGTGAATGCCCGGGTAATGAGCGCTCCAGAAACCGAAGCGATATTGCGAACACGCCCAACCAATCCCGCACACATGCCGCATCGCGATTCCTGTGCCAATTTTATTTTTTCTCCCTCATGTGAAAATGTCTTTATGTACCTGAACATGAAAGTTGAAATTTCAAGTAGTGTTTTTGGAATCCCGAACGTGTACATGCTTTCAAGAAGCTCGTTCCGGGAAGTAGTAAGCAAAAGAAGAATCAGGACTGAGGCTGACGCAAAAACCCTTGAAAAAATAAGAAAACCATACTCAAACCCTGCCGGATTGACAGAAATGCTTCCCGCCCCGGTTGAATTCGCCTCAAAATTAAAGCCCTGGACAGCCATGATAAACAAAGCCAGTACCACCGGAAAGACAAGCATTTTACCATAAGGCTTGACCACTTTTTTCTTAAGCGCAATACCAAAGGAGAGTGCAGCAATCAGGAGCGGGAAATACCAGTGTTCCATTAAGGTTATGACGATAATCAGGAGAAACGATACTAGGATTTTAATCCTTGAATCAATTTTATTGTTTGTTCTATCTTTTTCATTTCGAAGGTATCTTCCTATTATTATGGAGATGAAAAATGCGATTGTGATTACAATCCCATTCAGGGGGTCGCGACTCAGCCATTCCAGCATCAGTGTTTCCTCCTGAATTCTTTGAAGAAATATCCCGTAACCAGGCCGCCTGTAATACCCACAAGCGCAAAACCCACAGGCTCGCCAAGGCGCGCCATCAATTGCACCCCAACTCCTTTCGAGACCGAAGCAGGCGCGGCAAGCGACTCAACTGTGCCGTCAATGCCTGCAAGTTGATGTCCTCCGAGGTAGCCGATGTATGCGCCAGCGGCAATAATCGAAGTGATTAATATCATTAAAGTCATGGCAGTTTTCGTGAACTTATCCATGCCGCAGCCCGCATTGCTCCCTGCGGCGCTCATGACTTCGGCTTTTGTTTCGCTTATGTATTTTATCGTAAATCCTGTGAATGCGAATTCTGCAAACGCAAGCGGAAGCTGCGTCGGGATAAACCCGAGCGAATATAATTTCCAGTAATGCACAACATTTCCCGGGTTCAGGGAGAGCGCAAGTTCAAGTGCTGTTGTCAGGTATGTGAGGATGCTTCCCACAAATCCTGCCATGCCGGCAGAAAACCAGAGAGGAGATATGTTTTTCAGCAGCCTGTAAACAAGATAGCCGCTAAAGGCTCCCACGATTCCCATGGAAAAGGTGTTCGCTCCGAGCGTGGTTAAGCCGCCGTGGGCGACAAACGCCTGGAAGAAAAGGGAAATTGCGCTTATCACGACTGTCGCAAAAGGTCCTATGATTATCGAAGCCAGAGGCGTACCCACGGGATGGGATGACGAGCCTGTTACAGGCACGGGAATGTGCCAGACGGATATGACAAATACCACGGCGCCGATGAGTGAAATCCGGGGAAGGTATGCAGGGTCGGCTGCGATGCGCTTATTGATTATCCGCAAGCCCAGGGCGATGAATATCGCAGATATTACGAACCAGAATAAAATCCATTTTGGTTCCAGAATCCCATCTGAGATGTGCATTTATGTCCACCAAATCAATTAAACTTGATTTCAGTAAAGTTAAATTGATATAAATAGGTGATGGTTGGGGATTTGAGTGGGGTTTTTGGAGGGGTTCCGGAAAATGGCAGGGTTATTAAGTCAGAATCATTGTTTCCAATTTTTTATTTAATTCATCATAATAAGTATTTCTTTCTTCAATATATCCCTGAATATCCTTAGTAAACTCATCAATATTAACATTCTCAAATTTATTATAAACTATAGCACTTGAAAATTTTAAAGTATGATCAATACGTTCAATCTTTATTTCAGAATTTGGTTCGTAATTAATTTGAATCGCTTTCGAATCATCCTTCACTATATTAAGTATTGTTAGATAATTCTCGAATTTAGCTCTCATTTCTTTTGAACCAAACCCGACCATTTCCGTCGCTCGTTGAATCTTTGTTGTCCGAATATAATCCGGTCTGAATATATTATTAGTTTTCATTCCATCATAATCTCTGATTATGATTAATAATTCCTCTTTGTTCCATTTAACTTCTTGTAATAAATCTTCTGCGAGAGTTATTTCAACAAGAGTATTTTGTTTCTCATTCTCGAGTGCAAAATAAACTTGTGTATTAGATATTTCTTTTGAAATTCTATATGATTCAATTGTTACCATAATTAGCAAAATTGAAACAATAACCAGTGCAACTGTAGAAATTGTATTAATAGTGTCTCTATTTCTGATAAATGAGTCCTTCAACCTTAACAAACATTTATTAATATCTGCATATAATTTATTTATCTTTTTTTTCATTTTTATAGCCTATACCAATTGTCTTATTTAAATAGCTTATTATAGATAAATTGATTCCTTTTAAGAAATATCAAACAAATCCGGATAAATATTTCAGTTTTGTAAAATAGTTTTTGCATATTTTATCTATGCGCCTGATTTTCAGCATTTCAAGAGGTTTTTCTGGTTTCTCATCCCTCATACGAGCCTGAATACCTCTTTTCCGCAGTCACCCCGAACCCCATACGATGTACGAGGCCTGTATATATCTTACCCCTTCTTTTTCTTCCCCTCATGCATCTTTTTGATTTCATCCTCAGCCGCCTGCAGCTTTGCCCTGTTCTCCTCGTAAATCTTAGAAACATTTTCAGAAGCCCTCTCAAGCCTTTTCTTGAGAACCAGCAATTCCTGCGTGGAGAGGTTGTAGTTAGGCGTGTTCTCGATCCACAACTGCTCTATGTCTATCAGGGCGTTGATGGCAGCCTTTGTCCTGTTTACTGTATTCTCGTCCATGAGGTGTTATAATACTTTTTGATAAATTAAGGTTTGCACCTTTCCGGATTATAGACTAACATTATATATCTGTATAACAAATGTAATACATATTATGAAAGAAGAAACTATTGCATTGAGGGTTGAACCGAAACTAAAAAGGGAAGTCGAATTAGTTGCAAAAGTGCTGCATGTTTCACCATCCGAATGGTTAAGAACGAGGCTGGCGTACGAAGTCAAACACCTCGTAGAAGATTTAAAATCCCAGATAGTATTGGAATACATGAAAGGCAACCTGACTAAAAAAGAACTAACAGAGCTTTTTGGCAAAACTGCTGAAGATATAGATTTTATAATAAAAAAAACCAGTAAAGATTTTCTTAAAGCAAAAAAGCTTGCAACCAAGTAGATTTTAATATGTTGGTAGTCGTTGCGGATACAGGGGCAGTGTTATCATTAGCTTTAAGTGGTCTGTTTGGCATCTGCCGGAAGCACTTCAAAATAATTATTGGAGAAAAAATAGCAGAAGAATTGAAAGACATTGCCTCATTTGATGATGAATTGGGAGAAGCCGCAAAAGAAGTGCTTGAAGTGATAGAAGTAAAACCGGCAGGCAAAAATTTCAGGCACGGTGAAGATGAAGCATTGGAACTGATGAAAATAACAAAAGCAGATATACTGATTTCAGATGATATAAGGTTTGTAAAAAAGCACTCCAGAAATGAAAAGATAAGCTTTAGCGTGGTATTATTCGGAATTTTACTTGAGAAAAAGATTATAACAAAAAGAAATTTTCTCAATGCTGTTAATGCTATGTTTATGAAGAGGGAATGGGAAGAAAATCTTATCTACCTCGTAGCAAAAAATTTGCTGGAAGAGAACTAGCTATTAAATCAAATGCTCCGCAATCCCCTCGGAAATCACATGGTCACAGTAAATACATCGAAGCTCCACAGGCTTCTTGTTCACCGCGAACTTTGAAATAACAGGCTCATTTGTATTGGAAATGCAGTTAGGATTGTCGCATTTCACCACACCATCAAGACGCTCCGGCAGGTCCACTTTATATTTCTCAATGACCTCAAAATCCCTGATAATGTTGATAGTGGCATTGGGAGCGATTAGCGAAATCCTGTCCACTTCCTCCTCTTCAAGCTCCCTGTCCTCGACCTTGACTATATCCTTTAATCCGAGGACGCCGCTGGGCACATTCATCGCAACGCTCACCACAGCGGTCGATGTGCCCGATATCCCGAGTATGCGCAGCACATTGAGCGCCTGCCCGGCTGTAATATGGTCAATCACTGTCCCGTGCTTAATGGGGCGGACGCGCATCTCTTTCTTTACAGACTCGGTCATGCTACCCCCATCGCCATCGCAAGGAGCGCCATCCTGACAGGAACGCCGTAAAAAGACTGCTGGAAATATCGCGCATACTTTGTCCTGTCAACCGCAGGGTCAATCTCATCCACCCGCGGCAGCGGATGCATTATAATAAGGTTATCGCGGGCTTTTTTCAGGAGTTCCTCCGTTACCCTGTAACTTCCTGCCATTTTCTGGTACTCTGCCGGGTCAGGGAAGCGTTCTTTCTGTATCCTTGTTACATACAGCACGTCAACGTCACTCACAACTTCCTCAATGCTGGCAGTTTCGCGGATGCTTGCACCCTGTTTTTTCAGGTCTTTCTTGATTACATCAGGCATCTGGAGTTGTTTGGGCGATACAAGGGTCATATCGGCATGATATAATGATAAGGCATAAGCGAGCGAATGCACTGTCCTTCCGTACTTGAGGTCTCCCACAAGGGCGATCTTAAGACCTGAAAAGCTGCTCTCGCGCATGATTGTATAAAGGTCAAGAAGCGTTTGGGTGGGATGATGCCCCGCCCCGTCCCCGGCATTGATTACCGGGACATTTGAATAGTCTGCAGCCATCCTTGCCGCTCCTTCCCGCGGGTGTCGCAAAACGATGGCATCTGCGTAATTTCCTATTACCCTTATAGTATCTGCAAGGCTCTCGCCTTTGGCTACAGAGCTTGATTCTATCGAACCCAGGTCGATAACTTTACCGCCAAGCCGTTTCATGGCTGTCTCAAAGGATAAGCGCGTGCGGGTGCTTGGCTCATAAAAAAGCGTGGCAAGGATTTTACCTGAAAGCAAATTGGATTCTTTACCCCTTGCGACTGGCTCGAATTCCTTCGCTTTTGCCAGAATAGTATCGATATCATCCCTTGAAAATTCCCTCATTGAGATGATATGACGCAACATCATACCTATAAAGCGGCTCTTAAATTTAAATTTATTGATAATGGTTAAATGCAGGAATGTCCATTTCATGTGTATGGAAAAGGGGCAAAAAGATTTTGAAAAATACCACAGTGAAACGGTCAGGATAAGGAGCCTTCGAAGCATCCGAACCAGCAACACGGAACTTCTCCATATCCTCATTTCATGGTTTGCTATTTCCTATGCCTTTGCGATTCTGCTTATGTGGTTTAAACTTAATACAAAGCCCACCAGTGAAGAACTCCTGAACGGGATATTCAATCCTCTCGTTATTTCTCTTTCCACTGTCGGCATTTCATTCATCGTCCATGAAATGAGCCACAAGGTCATAGCGCAAAGGTATGGTTCATGGGCAGAGTTCAGGATGAGCCCCATTATGCTCGCCCTCATGCTCATCCTCGTATATGAATTCGGGATATTGTTCGCGGCTCCCGGCGCTGTCATGATTTACGGCGGCAGTGTGGGGCGGCGCGAAAGCGGGCGCATCTCGCTTGCGGGACCGCTTTCAAACCTGCTTCTTGCTTTAGCATTCTTCCCGCTATTATCCGAAACCGGGATTCTTTATGAAATCGGCAGATACGGTGTTATCATAAACATAACACTGGCGCTCTTCAATATGATTCCTTTTAGCGTGTTTGACGGAAGAAAAGTCTGGGCATGGAATAAAATTATTTATCTCGGGTTTGTCATAACCACAATTTTACTGCTCATGGTATTTGTTGCTATCCGGTTGATTCCTTCATTTACACAGGAGCCGTTTTAAACCGTACCCTCAAACACCCGCTCGGCAGGGCCTTCCATATAGGCGCCGTCTTCCGCAAGGGTAATTCTTAATTCCCCTCCTTCCGTATTCACTTTCACTTTCTTGCCTGTTTTGCCAAGCTTATGGGCGACAGCCGCGCTGGCGACACAACCTGTGCCGCAGCTTAAGGTTTCGGCTTCCACCCCGCGCTCATAAGTATGTACTGTAATCTCATCACTTGAGTTTAGAATCACAAAATTCACGTTAATTCCCTTTGGGAAAACAGGGTCATAGCGGATTTTCGGGGCAATGGCCATCAGCCCGGGTTCAAAAGAATCCACGAAGATTACAGCATGTGGGACTCCTGTATTTACAGCCGAGACGTTATATCCGTGTAAAATGACATTAAGGAATTCTCCAGCTCCTTTTGCCGGGATTTTTTCACGTTCAAAAACAGGTATTCCCATATTTACTGTTATCCACGTCTTATCCCCGACCCGCAGGGCTACTGAGAGAGTTCCGGCATGTGTTTCAATGCTTGCATTCTCTTTGATGTATCCTTCATCCAGCGCGTACTTTGCGAGGCACCTGATGCCGTTTCCGCACATCTCAGCTTCGGAGCCGTCAGGATTGAAAATCCTCATCCTGATATCGGCTTTATCCGAATTCCCAAGGTACAGGACGCCGTCAGCCCCTATCCCGAAACGCCGGTCGCAGTATCTGGCTGCAAATCCGGATTTATCAGTGATGACCTCGCCCCTGTATTCGTCGATGAGGATGAAATCATTCCCGTTGCCGTGAAGTTTTGTAAAATGAATCATATTATTTCTTTTCTTTCTTTAAGGAAGATGATATCACCGAGCCCGCTGTTTTTACCATCATATATGCTCCGCCCAGTATCAATACCACCGGAGCGGAAACGATTCCTGCAGCTACCGTAATTCCTGCGCCTGCAAGAAGAGCCATGTCCCGGTTCATGAGAAAGCGGGAAACCTTGTCAAGCGTGGATGGTTCGATATCGACCGAGTCTGTTTCAAGAACAATCTCTCCTTTCTGGAAAACTTTTATCCACCCGCTTTCTTCAGAGACAAGGACGGCAGTAAATGAATCGTCGTATAAGGTTATTCCTCTTGCTGCCGAATGCCGGGTGCCGAAGCCAATCAATGTTTCGGTTTTTAATATCCTTGAACCGTACGCGATCAAATCCCCATCAGGTGAAAGAATCATAGCCCCGTCAAGTGTAGCAAGTTTTTCAACCACCGCATCCATTCCCGTACTCAGGAGATTCCCTGCAAACCGGATCTGGGGATAATGGAGATGGTAACTGCCTTCGATTTTATCCCTGTCCGCTATGATAAAAAGCGCCCCCTGGTTCTCTTTGGCAAGACTCTTGGATATATTAAGGATAACACGCATTACCTCTGATTTAATATCCTGGCTATTAATCTGGTTCATACCTTCTTCTTATAATCGAGATAAGTTATAAGTTTTGGTAAATTGATTTCCATTCTGGTTTTTTAAAGGAGAAAATCACAAAAAAAGAGGAATCAATTGCATAAAAAAGAATACATCCGGAAAATGTTTGCAGGAATTTCCCCAAGGTATGACCTTCTCAATCACCTGTTGAGCCTGGGACGGGATAGATACTGGCGGCGGTTTGCAGTATCAAAACTGCCGTCAGGGTACATACTTGATGTCTGTTCCGGGACAGGGGATGTCGCGATAGAAGTCTCAAATAAAAATAAAAATCAAGTCATTGCTTCTGATTTCTGTAATGAAATGCTGCAATTATGCACCAGGAAAATAAAAAAGCAAAATATAGGGAATATCCGGTGCATCCGGAACGATGCCGAAAACCTTTCATTTAAGGATGGGACTTTTGATGGTGCAATTGTTGCTTTCGGAATAAGGAATGTCGCAGATATCAAAAAATCGCTATCAGAAATGAACCGCGTAGTTAAAAAGGGAGGCAAAGTGATAGTTCTTGAGTTCTCCCAGCCTGAGAATAGGATTTTCAGATCGGTTTATTATCTTTATTTCCAGGGGATATTGCCGCTTGTAGGTGCTGTTATTTCGAAAAAAAAAGGCGCGTATAGTTATCTGCCTTCATCTGTGATGGCATTTCCAAAAAGGGATGAATTTGTCAGGCTTATGAAAGGCGCCGGTATGTCGGAAATCGGATTTTACGACCTCACTTTTGGAATAGTCACTGTTTATGTAGGAACAAGGTTGTAGCCACTAAATATTAAATATAAACAAAAGAATAAGGAAGGGAAATGAACAAAGAAGAAGTCTGTATATTAATTCCCACGCTCAATGAGGAAAAGACTATAGAGGGAATTATAAAAGAATTCAAGTCCATGGGGTTTCCAGACATCCTTGTAATCGATGGTCATAGCACGGATGGCACGGTAGAGAAGGCGAAAAATGCCGGAGCAAGGGTAGTAATCCAGAGCGGAACCGGGAAAGGGCAGGCTGTGAGCCAGGCATTCCGATTAATAACGAGCAAATATGTGGTAATGATAGACGGGGACGGAACCTATCTCCCTGAAGA
This sequence comes from Candidatus Methanoperedens sp., assembly GCA_049303315.1. Classification (GTDB taxonomy): domain Archaea; phylum Halobacteriota; class Methanosarcinia; order Methanosarcinales; family Methanoperedenaceae; genus Methanoperedens. Next base: position 17,835 of record JBAQMZ010000010.1, on the reverse strand, counting down.
AGTTGATAAAATACTTGAACCCGTTGTATCCGGTCACGCCGACCACGTTATCGGTAACAGGTTCGCGAATTACCAGAAAGGCGCATTTACCGGCTTGAATCTTTTCGGGAACAGGATATTAAACAAGATATTCGGCTTTGCATACGGCATATGGCTTGAAGATATACTTTCAGGTTACAGGGCTTTTAACAATAATGCTATCAAACAAATCGAATTGAACAGGACAGGGTTTGAGGTCGAAACCGAAATCACGGTTGAATGCGTGAAGAAAGACCTCAAAATCGTGGAGGTCCCGATAACATATCTTGCAAGGGTAAGCGGCGCAGCTACCAAATTGCAGCCTGTCAGGGACGGGTTTCGCATCGCTTCAACCATATATCTTCTTGCGCGGACGCACAATCCTCTTTTTTATTTCAACATAATCGGCGGGCTTCTCACAATTAGCGGAATGGCAGTTGGCATCTATGTAGTAAATGAATGGCTTAGAAATATCAACCATATACCTCTCACGATTCTTGCAACTCTCCTCATAGTTACCGGAATCCAGATGTTCATTTTCGCAATACTTAGCGACCTCATTGTGTCCATGCACAGGGAAAATATGCATACGATGCGCAAAATCATGAAGGAAAAGTTATGAAAATAGCGATACTCGGAGGCACGGGCAGCATCGGGGAGGGATTCGCCCTTCGATGGGCGTTAAAACATGAAATTTCAATATGCTCGCGGGAGATTGAAAAGGCAGTCAAGGCCGCAGGCGATTATTCGGGTACTCTTTTAAGCAAAGGATTGCTCTGCTGCGGCATCACGGGATGCAGCAATGAAACTGCCATCGGTGACGCAGATGTCGTTGTGCTTTCGGTCCCGTACCAGGGTGTTGTGCCGCTGTTGAAAAACTTGCGGCCTTATTTTAAGGACCAAATTGTTATCTCGCTTGTTGTCCCCATGAAAAAAAACAAATGGTTTGAATTCACGCCGCCAGAACAGGGAAGCGCTACGCTTGAGATCAAGGACACTCTCCCGGAAAGCGTAAAAGTCGTATCTGCTTATCATAATATTTCCGCAAAGAAGCTGGCGAATCTTGAATTGAGTCTTGATTACGATGTTGTGGTTTGCGGCGATGATGAGGGGGCAAAAAGGACAGTGATGGAGCTCACAAAGGAAATCAAAGCACTTCGCCCTCTTGATGGCGGCGGTCTTGCCTCCTCATATATGATAGAGTCCCTGACTCCATTTTTGATTAATCTTGCAATCCGCAACGGGCTTTCCAACCTTGGCGTAAAGTTTGTATGAAAAACTTTAAGAAAGTTTTATCAAAAACTGTTGCGTCAGTTTACACCGCGCACACGTATGGCTTCGCCATACGTGGACACGTCCTCCCGAGACGTGACTCGGGAAGGGGATGTTTCACATCCCCTATACGTCATAAAGGGGCGTAACCCTTTATGATGAATAGTATTTACAATAAGCTTCTGAACCAATTCGGGCACCAGCAATGGTGGCCCGCCGATACTCCTTTTGAAGTGGTGGTAGGAGCAGTCCTGACCCAGCAGACCAAATGGGAGAATGTGGAACGGGCGATACGAAACTTGAAAGAGCGGGGACTGATGGAACCTGAACCCCTTTCAAAGGCAGGTATTGAGGAGCTTGAAATGCTGGTAAGATGCACCGGTTTTTACAGGCAAAAGGCAAACAGGCTTAAGAATATCTCTGCATTTTTTTCCGGGAATCCGGATTTACTTGAAAAAGAGGGCGCTGAACTCCGCAATATTCTTCTTTCACTCAATGGCATAGGGGAGGAGACGGCTGACAGCATTGTTCTGTACGCTGCTGACAAACCCAGTTTCGTCATTGACGCATATACGAAGAGGATGTGCAAATGTCTTGGAATTGAAGGCGATTACGGGAAACTGCAATCGGTTTTTGAGGATTCGCTGCCCAGGGACGTTCCCCTGTATAAGGAATTCCATGCCCTTATCGTTGAGTACGGGAAGCAGTTCTGCGGGAAGAAACGATGTAGCGAGTGTATATTTTTTATCTAAATATAATCATCTCTTACGATTGTAAGCAGTTACATTTCCATCCGAGACGCCCCCATCCTTCGCGCTCTTTTTGCGGCGCCGTGGATTTGCGGGAGGTGATGGGGCTGAAATTTTGAGAGCGCTGCATGAATTAAAGTAATTCCAGCAGATCTTCCCTGCTTAAACCTGTTTGATGAAGAATATCAAGAAGTGTCCCTTTTGCAAGTTCCCGATGCAGTGGAACAACTGTTTTATAGGTTGTATCGGACGTGACTTTTTGAAGCGAAACGTGACTGCCCTTTTGACGAACTTCCACAAATCCTGCTTTTTTTAATGCAGCGAGAAGTTCTTTACCAGATACTACAGGCAGTTTAGGCATAGGCTACTTCAACTGTTGTCCAGAAAGGTTTGGATGTTTCACGAGGCAGGTCTTCACCGAAACTTTCGATATAGAGTTCGATGGCCTCCGTAATGTTTGCCTGCGCTTCTTCAAGGGTTTCCCCCTGTGAGGTTACGCCAAGCTCAGGGCATCTTGCAACAAAGAATTTGTCTTCCTTCTGAATGGATACAAGGAATGTTCTCATGGTAGCTTTTATATGTTTTTTATCTAAATATAATCATCTCTTACGATTGTAAGCAGTTACATTTCCATCCGAGGCGCCCCCATCCCTCGCGCTCGTGCGGCGGCGCCGTGGGTTTGCGTGAGGAGGCGAGGCTTCAGCAATATTGGGGGGCTGAAATCCCATGAAGCGCCTTGATTTTTATAAATTTAGTATGATTAATTTTCGGCGCTTCTGAAAAAAACGATGTTGGTAAAATTACATAAAAAACCGCAGATGAACGCCCCGAGTCGCGCCTCGGGGGGCGCAGAGGGCGGAATTGCATGTCCATCAAGGGCAGGAATTTTTAGATGCTTTAACTATTTATAAATATATCGCAATTAATATATGGCGCTTGTCCTGAAGGGTGATGAGCTCTGCACTTTGGAAAATAAAAACGCAGAGGAAATAATTTAAAAGAAAAAGTCGCATTAGCACAGATTTAAATAAATAGATTGGTATAATAACATAGACGTTGTTGCTGAATAAAGCATTTAAAGGAGAGATATGAATGATTATACGAAACAAAGTAAAAAGCGGATTAATGAAGCAGGAAGAATAAATGGAAATTGAATTCAAAGAGGATAAAATAATATTCGACAGGGAGTTTTCTTTACTGGATAGCTTCGTTTTAAGTTTCACAGAACATCTCGTAACGAATAATATAAAATATGTAATTATTTCTGGTTATGTCGCTATTCTTTTCGGGCGAAGCAGGATGAGCGAAGATGTGGACATTTTTATCGAAAATATATCCTTTGAAAAATTCTTAAAATTCTGGTCCGAAATAGAGCAGAGCTACGAATGCCTCAATACCGGTAACTCTTATGAGGCGTATAACGATTATTTAAAAAATCATCATGCCATAAGAATAGCTAATAAAGGATGTTTTATTCCGAACATTGAACTCAAATTTGTAAAAAATGACCTTGACAGATATTCACTTGAAAATAGAAGGCATGTAAAGATTGCAGATAGGTCATTGTATCTATCTCCACTTGAACTGCAGATTCCTTACAAGCTATTTCTGGGGTCGGAAAAGGATATTGAAGATGCCAGGTTCCTGTTCAAGCTTTTTAAAGATAATTTAGATATTGTATTGCTCAAGATGTTTTTGACTAAACTGAAGGTCTCAGATAATAATGCTAAAAGATACCTGGGAGGTTTTGATGAAAATTGATTTAGGAGAATTAAAGAAGGAGAAAGAGACCAATTTCAAGGAACGATTGGATTTCATTGATAGATATGTTGAATGGATAAAAGCCACACCAAATAAAGTCTGGTCAAAGCAACATAAAGATTTCATAGACAGTGCTTTTCAAAAATCCTGATTTTCTAAGCGGATTGGGAACACTCCCTCATATTATAAAACCCCATTCTTCGCGCTCGTCCGGCGGCGCCGTGTGTTTGCGTAATGGGGGAGGGGGCAAGGCAATAGGAGGAATTGAGGGGCTGAATTACCATGAAGCGCTTTGATTTTTATAAATTCAAAGATCGCAAAGCCAAAAAACTGAATTAATCTAGCTAATAGCTCCGGCTTCTTCCACAAACTTCTTTAAAGACAAAACGGGTACAACCATAGTATCGTCTGGTTTTGATTTCTCTTTTAGAAGCTTGTCGATTATACCGTAAATTTTTGAAGAAAAATACTTTTCACCACACTGTTCACATACTTTCGCCGGTACATTCTTGATAACATACAGCTTTTCCTTTTTCCAGAGGTCAAGGTTCACTGTTTGTTCCTTTACGGCGCCGCCGCAGAACTGACATTTCTCTTCCATTATTTTCTCAGTCTTGTCAGATTATACGTTCAAGCTTTTTCCATTATCTTTGCTTTGCGCAGAACTTCTTCCAGACTCATTTTTCTTGTTATATCTCTCAATTGTTTTGTGGCGTCCCCTATTCTGGGTGTTATTGCCTGAAGATAAACGAGATACTCCTCAGCACTGAGTTCTCTTTTGAGTATGTTGAATACCTTATCCATTACCTTGGGGGTTTCTGCTGTGGCTGCTTCCGACATTTTATGCCTCGCATGGATTTTTAACTGTTATTCCATATCCAGATATGCATTTAGCCTTATTTAAAATAATATCATCAGTCGTTATAAATTGTTCTGATTTGTTTTCTATCGCAACTGCCAAATGCAAAGCATCCACAGCATCGATGGCACATGCCCGCATAAGTTCTCTGGCCAACATTTCTACAGAATCAGTAACACCTGGAAAGCTATTTGCAATATGTTTTACCAGCGATTGTACTGTTTCTTCTTTTATTTTTGGTGTAATCATTGAGATCTCTACAAGTAAAATGGAAGAACCTATTATCTCAATCTCCCTTGAGTCCACTTTTTTAAGAATCTCTGCAATAGCATATGATTCTTGAATAATCCGTTGATTGGATAGTTCATCAAATGGTCTGCACCAGGCACAGGTATCCAGATAAATCCGCTTAATAATTTCACCGCATCTTCTTTTGTTTTTAGCTAAATATAATCATCTCATGATTCGTTTGTATCTCGAATCCTGACATATAAATTTTGTAAATATATTGCGATTAATTGCAACCCCAAATCATTTATTCGAATCCGAGACCTCCTTCGCGCTCGTCTGGCGGCGCCGGGTGTTTGCGTGAGGTGAGGGGGCGAGGGCGAGTTACGGGATTGAAGGGGGCTGGAATTCCAGGAAGCGCCTGACTTTTATAAATTCAGCACGATTAATATGAGGCGCTTCCTCAAAAAACGAAACCGCAGATGAACGCGGATGAACGCAGATTTAACGTATCGGCGTCTCTCACAGAAAGAGAAACTACAATTGAACATAGATTCAACTGATAACACAGATTCCCACAGATTTAAATAAATAGAATGGTATAATAACAACCTTGACCATACTAAATAATCACACTCATTTATTGTACTAGCAAAAGGAAAATCGAATGATAACTGAAGCCGATACCTGCAGGAAATACGTTGTGCCCAAGCTATACTCATCTGGCTGGAGCGATGACCAAATCAGCGAGCAGAGAACCTTCACAGACGGGAGGATTATTGTTTCTGGAGAGAAATACATAAGGAAGAAACAGAAAAGGTCTGACTTCTTATTAAAGTATCGAAGAGACTTTTCAATAGCTGTTGTTGAAGCAAAGTCAGCATATAAGAATGCGGGAGATGGATTACAGCAGGCTAAGGAGTATGCTGAAATTCTTGGTCTTAAGTTCGCCTATTCGACAAACGGTAAAGGAATCGTTGAGCATGATTTTATAACCGGGAAAGATACGGATCTGCAAAATTTTCCCACGCCAGATGAACTCTGGATGAGATTCAGCCGAGCAGAAGGCATTGAACCTGAAATTGCAGAAAGATTTCTTACCCCATGCAATACTTTGCCTGGCAAAATCCCGCGATATTACCAGGAGATTGCTATCAACCGAGCCATCAAATCTATCCTGCAGGGGAAAAAGAGAATTTTGCTGACATTAGCCACAGGCACAGGCAAGACATTCATCTCGTACCAGATAATTTGGAAGCTCTGGAATACGCGATGGAACAGAACAGGTGAGCACAGACGCCCGAAAGTGCTTTATCTGGCTGACAGGAACATCCTTGTTGATGACCCGAAGGACAAGACCTTCGCATCCATGGGAGATGCCAGAATTAAGATAGAGGGTGAAGCGGTCAAAAGCAGGGAGGTATATTTTTCAACTTATCAGGCAATTGCAAAGGATGAACGAAGACCCGGTCTTTATAAACAATATCCCAGAGATTTTTTTGACCTTATCGTTGTTGATGAGTGTCACAGAGGAAGCGCTAAAGATGAGAGCAACTGGCGTGAAATACTGGAATACTTTGAACCTTCATATCAGATAGGCATGACTGCAACTCCTCTGAGAAAAGATAACAGGGACACATATCGGTATTTCGGAAACCCGATTTATACTTACAGTCTGAAACAGGGTATCGAGGATGGTTTCCTGGCACCGTATCGGGTTCACAGGGTCGTTTCAAGTGTCGATGCGACTGGCTGGCGCCCGGTTAAAGGAGAAAAAGATAAACACGGCAGGGAAATCCCGGATGGCGTTTACGGGACAGGCGATTTTGAACGGGTTATTTCTTTTAAATCCCGTACAGATGCGGTAGCTAAACACCTGACTGATTATTTAATGAAAACAGACAGGTTCGCAAAGACAATTGTTTTCTGCGTTGACCAGGAACATGCAGAGGATATGCGCAAGGCGCTGAATAACTGGAATCTTGATCTTGCACAGCAATATCCTGATTATGTTTGTAGGGTGGTTTCTGATGAGGGAGGTATCGGAAGGGGGCATCTTGACAGATTCCTTGAATTGGAGACTAGAACTCCAGTGATATTGACCACGTCACAACTTCTGACCACTGGAGTTGACGCCCAGACTTGCAAGAATATCGTGCTTTTCAAGGTCATTAATTCGATGGTGGATTTTAAGCAGATTATCGGAAGAGGAACCCGTGTCAGAGAGGACTATGGAAAGCTCTTTTTCACCATTCTTGACTATACAGGAAGTGCAACTCGCCTTTTTGCCGACCCTGAATTTGATGGCGAACCTGCGCTTATTACAGAGGAAGAAATCGATGAAGAGGGGAATTCAATAAAGGAGAAATTCAAAACCGAGGACAAGGAATTCATAGATGAAGCAAAGGCTCCTTTAAGGCAGACACCTGAAACGCCGGATTATTTCGAGGGCATCCCGAAAAAGTACTATGTAAATGGCGGTTCTGTTGAAATAATAGCGGATGTAGTTTATGAACTTGATTCCGACGGAAAGAGACTTTCAGTTGTCAAGTACACTGATTATACAGCGAAGCAGTTAAAGAGCATGTACACGGGAGCTGCGGAACTTCGTTCGAAATGGAGTGATGCCGAACAGCGCAGGCAGATTATTTCTTTGCTTGAGGAGAAAGGAATAACTCTTGAACAACTTGCCAATGCCACGAAAAGATATGATGCAGACCCATTTGACCTTTTGTGCCATGTTGCATATAATGCACCTATCAGAACCAGAAAGGATAGGGCAGAGCGCCTTAGAAATAACAAAAAAGATTTCTTTGATAAGTTTGGAATTGAGGCAAGGCAAGTTTTAAATGAAATGCTTGACAAATATATTGATTTCGGGACTGAGCAGCTTACCGATACAAATATTCTTAAGGTTCCTCCGATATCATTGCATGGAAATCTGATGGAGATATCAGAGCTATTCGGCGGACCTGCCGCGCTTCGAAATAGCCTTGGAGAGATGCAGGCTTTACTATATTCAGATTAGAAGGGTAGGAGGAAACATGGTGCGGAAAACGAAGGAAGAAATACCAAAGACCACAGCACAGCAGCTTGGAAGCCTGATAAAATCGGCGCGCGATATCATGCGCAAGGATAAGGGGTTGAATGGCGACCTTGACAGGCTGCCGATGCTTACCTGGATAATGTTCCTCAAGTTCCTTGATGATATGGAGAGGATAAGAGAAACTGAAGAAGAACTTGCAGGGAGGAAGTATAAGACTGCGATAGAGCCGCCTTATAGATGGAGGGATTGGGCTGCCAAAGAGGACGGCATCACAGGGGATGAGTTAATTGCATTCATAAATAACGAAGAAGCTGTCAAACCTGATGGAACAAAGGGAGCGGGTCTGTTTGCGTATTTGAGGAACCTTCATGGCGCTAACGGCGGCGATAGAAGAGATGTGATCGCCACGGTTTTCAGGGGCACGATCAACCGCATGGTCAATGGGTATCTCCTGCGCGATGTCATCAATAAGGTAAACAGCATCCATTTCACTGCCTCAGAGGAAATCCACACCCTCTCGCACCTGTATGAGAGCATGTTGAAAGAAATGAGGGATACTGCTGGCGATTCAGGGGAATTCTACACGCCGCGCCCTGTAATCCGTTTTATGGTCGATGTGACTGACCCGAAGCTTGGTGAGGTTGTACTTGACCCTGCCTGCGGAACTGGCGGGTTTTTAGTAGAGACTTATGAGCATCTGAGGAAGCAATGCAAGAGGGTAGAGGATTTTGAGATGTTGCAAAGAAAGTTGATTCTTGGAGGAGATGCAAAGCCGTTGCCTTATTTGCTTTGTCAGATGAATCTTTTGCTCCATGGTCTTGAGTATCCCCGGATTGATCCAATGAACTCTCTTCGGTTTCCCCTAAGAGAGATTGGGGATAAGGATAGAGTGGATATCATCCTTACGAACCCACCTTTTGGAGGAGAGGAAGAGCGAGGTATTCTTTCGAATTTCCCTGAGGATAAACAGACCGCTGAGACTGCGCTGCTTTTTCTTCAACTGATCATGCGGAAGTTGAGAAGAGGCACTGGTGGGAAGAGGGGAGGTAGATGCGGTATAGTTGTCCCGAACGGTACTTTATTTGGCGATGGGGTATGCGCGCGCATCAAGAAAGAACTGCTGGAAGATTTTAATCTGCATACCATTGTGAGGCTGCATAATGGCGTTTTTGCGCCTTATACGGGAATCCCTACGAACCTGCTGTTTTTTGAACGCGATGGGCCAACAAAGGAAATATGGTATTATGAAATACCCCTGCCAGAGGGCAGGAAGCAATATAATAAGACCCAGCCTATGCAGTTCGAGGAGTTTGCGCCTGTTATCGAGTGGTGGAAGGAAAGGAAGGAGAATGGCCATGCCTGGAAAGTGTCTGCGGCGAAGGTTGTTGAGAGCGGGTATAACCTTGATATCAAGAACCCTAACGGCAAGCCGGATTTGGAGCATCTGCCTCCTGAGCAATTGACCGAGAGCATCCTGAAGAAAGAGCAGAGGATTGCAGAGATAATGGCAGAGATCAAACAGGTGCTGGCAGATGGGATAAAACAATGACAGACCTTATCCCAAAAGAATACAAAAAAAATAGAACATGGATGACACGTATTGGATGCATTTTCACAGATGCGTTTAATCCATGCGCATCTGTGTTTATCTGCGTTCATCCGCGATTAATAGATCGGACGGCGCCGGCGGAGAGGCGATGAGTTTTCCGATGGTGGCGCTGGGGGAAGTCGTTAGACATCGGAATCAGTTCGTTCAAATTAACGATTTGGAAAACTACAAGCGATGCCGTGTACAACTACACGCTCAGGGTATCGTGTTACGGGATATCGTTCCAGGCTCCGAGATAAAAACTAAGAAACAGCAAGTCTGCCGTCCATGTGAGTTTTTAGTTGCTGAAATCGATGCAAAAATAGGAGGATTTGGTATTGTACCGCCCGAACTTGATGGTGCCATAGTTAGCAGCCATTATTTTTTATTTGTCATAGACGAAAAACGCCTCAATCGTCAGTTCTTAGATTATTTTATCCGTACACCCTATTTCCGTGAACAGGTCACGGCGCAAGGCTCGACAAATTATGCAGCAATCCGCCCTGCCAATGTCCTTAGTTATAAAATACTTCTCCCTCCTCTCGCCGAGCAGCGCCGCATCGTGGCGCGCATCGAGGAGCTGGCGGCGAAGATAGAGGAGGCGCGGGGGCTGAGGAGGAAGGCGGGAGAGGAGGTGGAGGCTCTTCTTGCCTCATCGAGCGACACCGTCTTCAAAAAACATTCTGATTGGAAAGAAGCATGCGTAGGTGATTTCTGCGAACCTCCACAATACGGGTATACCGAATCGGCAACAAGCGAGTCAGTCGGCCCAAGATTTCTGAGAATTACCGATATACAGAATGGTCAAGTCAATTGGAATAATGTGCCTTTTTGCCGATGCACAGACCCTGATAAGTATTTGCTGAAGAAAAACGACCTTGTTTTTGCACGAACTGGAGCAACAACTGGAAAAAGTTTTCTGATTCGAGATTGTCCGCATGCAGTTTTTGCCTCCTATCTTATTCGTTTACGTGTGAAAAATTCAGTATCTGTTGAATACCTGTATCGATATTTTCAGACTCCTTCTTATTGGGCACAGATTACCGATGAAAAGAAAGGCACTGGTCAACCAAATGTCAATGGAAAGAAGCTGGCAAATATCCGCGTGCCAACCCCGCCCCTCCCCGAACAGCGCCGCATCGTCGCCTACCTCGACGCATTACAGACAAATGTGGACGCGCTCAGGCGCCTCCAGGCAGAGATTGTCGCCGAACTGGATGCACTGCTGCCAGCGGTGCTGGACAGGGCGTTTAAGGGGAAGATGTGATATTATTACATTAAGATATCATTTTTATGCCCTTTAAAAATTTTAAAGCTTCTTGTGCCTTTACTTCTTCGATTTCCCAATTCAAAGCTTTTGCTTCTTCCATAATTTCGTAAGTAGTCATGGGTTTATTCTCAATTTTTAAAATATGATACATCTTTGCAGCGATTGAGAGGTTCTTATAGTCGTGCGCTAGACCGAATTTTTTCATTTGATTTAGTTCCTTTTCTATATTTCTTGCTTCGTCAGGATACTTTTTTTCAATATGCTTTGCGATTTCTTTACCAATTTTTGTTAATTTATAGGTATATTTTCTTGGTTCAAATGCAATGGAAACATCGAAAGCTGGGAATTCATCAATTTTTTCTATAATGATTCCGCTGGATATCAGGCTCTCCATTGTTTCTGGAATCTCAGGACTATAAGGACCATAGTAATGGGGGGTGAAATAAAATCCCAATCGTACTTTTTCATTGAGAAAATACAAAGTTTTTTGCAACAAAGTTCTTCCTGCAATCATTTTTTCATCTGTGTGCAGCAGGGTCAAAAGTATTAAATCATCCATCCTCATTTCAGTTCCTCCTTCAATACCATTAATATATTATCTCTATTTTTATTTATAAACTCTTTTCTACTTTCTCGTGTATTTAATTCATCCAATGGGGCATAAATGTAGATAATTCCTTTTTTAGGCTCTATAGATGGGTTACTAAATATTGTTGAAACCGCTGTGAAATTTTTCCGTTTTCTCTGTTTATTTATTACCATTATTTCTGAAGTATCAATTGTAATCTGCAGTTGTTTAAATGTTGGGTTTGAAATATTTTGAATATCGATAATCACCATTTCAAGTGGTATCCCCAAAATTTCAGCCACTTTTTCGTTTATTTTTTTGATTTGAGCCTCGGAAGGATTTCTGGCGTTATTTAATAAAACACTATCGTCGAAATTTTCAGCATTTATCTCTACCTGAAATATTTCTTTGAAAATCTGCCTCTGTCGTAATCTAACAAAAAATTTTCCTGCCCAACCTTCACTCTTGGAAATTATATGACGAAAAACTGCTTCATCATCGTATTTAACAAAATTATTGAAGTATTCTTCATCATCCTTGAATTTATAAATTCGTTCTATCTCATCTAATCCCTCATTTAATGCAAATTCAATTCCTCTGACCAGCATAGCATCTGTTATCCTCCGTACTCGATGCCGGTATACCTGAACATTCATATGATATCTCGCAAGAAGCAGTTGTTCAACAGAGTAAATTCCTTCTTCTCTAATCCCTAACTGTTTCTCATCTCTGCTAATTTCAATAGGGCTAAGGCTCTCAATTACCTTATAAAGATCAAAAGTGCCATATTTTACACCAGCAAAATAACTGTCCCTTAATAAATAATCAAATTTATCAACATCAAGCGGGCCTGAAACAATATCTTTCTCTAAGGTCCTTCTTTCTTCTTTTTGAAGTAGTGCTTTTACTTTATCCGATTCTTTAGGAGATAGTATCTCCTTTATCTCTTTATTTTTTTTCAATAAAAATAATACTTAACATTTCTTGGACGTTTTTAGCCTTATACTTATTTAAAATACTTTTATCCACGTATTTTTCGATAATTTGTTCTGAAACATGAGAAAAAGGACCGTGTCCGATATCATGTAAAAGTCCAGCCAATCGCAAAATTTTAGTTTGTTCATCAGATAAATTTAAGTTTTCACCAACTTTACCTGCTAAATGCATTGCCCCCAAAGAATGCTCAAATCTCGTGTGATGTGCCCCTGGATATACGAGACTCGCAAACGCTAATTGTTTTATTCCCCGCAGTCTCTGGAACATTTCAATATTTATTATTTTCTCCTCGATATCACTATAATCGATCAAACCGTGAATGGGATCCCTAACTTCCATTTTAATATCTCTTTTTCCTATTTAATAGACAATCCTAGATTTGATATTTTTATCATCGACTTTCATCACCAATGCCTTAGCCACTTTCTTTTTAGCAGAATATCGAAGCCTTTTCACTTCCTCATTCGAAGCAGAGGCAGTACCACTTTTAACCTGTACTAAAAGCTTCTTACCTCCTTTCATTGCATAAAGGTCAAAAGGACCGCGACTTCCTTTACTCTGCCTAACCAGCCAACCCATTTTCTCTAACTTGGACTTTACTTTTTTCTCCGCTTTTATTCCTTTTGAATAATTTGACATATCACACCCCCACCCCATACCTCTTCCTGTCCTTCAGCTCCTGCTTCTTCCCCTCATTCCACCCCGAAACAGCCTGAATATATCCAGTAACCCGGGAAAGATGCTCCACATTATCGCTCTCGCAATTGGGGCACTCATCAAGCAATCCTGACGCCACATGGAAATCATCCATGCAAACAGTCATGTCCTTCGTGAAAGCAAAATAGCCCACCTGCGTATTCTTCGCGATATTCATGGCGAACTCCTTGAGCCCGTGCGGGTCAGGCGCCGCTTCTCCTAACCAGATGTGCAGGATATTGCCCCCGTCCACTATCGGGAAGAAGGTCTCCTCAAGCTTGATACGCTCAGGCAGCGACACATCCGCGCCCGGGGGCACATGCGTGCCGTTGGTGTAATATACCGGCAGGTCGCGCGTCTCGTGGATGTGCGAGAGCGCCTCCGGGACATTGCCTTTGATAATCGGCTCGGCGCACTTCCTGTATTCCTTGTGCAGCAGGTCTGAGACCGCAAATCGCTGCGCCGTCGTCTCCGCTGGGGTTCTTGCAAGCGCTATCTCCATGCCGTGCTTCTCCGAGAGTTCCTTTGCATAGAACTTCATCTCGAACATAGCGCGGATAGCAAGCCTGCGCGCCTCCTCGCTCTCATGGATTTGCTTCCCTGTATGGTGCTGCACCATCTCATTGATGCCCACAACGCCGATTGTATAAACAAGCCCTTTTGTATCAACAGCGATTTCACCGCGCTGCATGGTGTATGGGTCCTTCGGTCTTTGCGTGGCGAACGGCATCCTGTTATTCCTGATAACGATATCCATCCACTGTCGCTTCACCTTGAAGAGTTCCATGCACATGTCCATCATTTGCTTGAGTTCTGCAAAAAGCGCTTCGTCGCTCTTCTTTGCCTTATACCCGGCCCGCGGGCAGTTAAGCGATACTACCTGCCAGGCGCCCATCGAAAAATGCTTGCCGTTCCTGAAGTAAAGCTTATCCTCAAACTCGGAGTCTTTTTCGAGCGATGATGAGAAATTATATGCGCAGCACTGGTAGCAGCTTATGCCCTTTCCTGCGCCCCTGTATTCGGGAAGCTGGTTGTCAAAATACGGCGCTCCGTACTTGGCGGCAAGTTCAAACGCCTTCGTGTAAAGCTCGTCGTAGCTCAAAATATCAGGATGCGAGCGGTTGAAATCCACATCCTCGGCCATGAAATCAGGCTCGATGCTGACCTCAGGCTTCGGGAAATTGAACGGTTTTCCCCAGTAATCGCCTTCAAGCATAACGTTCATCAGCGCTTCAAACGAAAGGCGGACCTCGCGTTCGAATTCCCCGTATGTACGTTTGGGGGACATTACGCCGTCCCAGATACTGCCTTTGTAAACAACGGGCTTATCGCGCCAGAGTTTGGGGACGCCGGGGGACAACTGGACGGAGGAAAATACCAGCTGCCCGCCGCGTGCCACCATCATCTGGGTCATCTCATAAACGAACATCTGCATGAGCTGTTCTATCTCCTTGTAGCCCATGCCTTCAAAAAATGGCGCCATGAAAGTAAGGAAATTATAGAACCCCTGCCCGCCAGCAAAATTCGTCTGGGCGCTGCCAAGGGCTTTCACGGCATGGAGTATCGCAACCTCGGCTTTCTTTGCAGGCCCTGCCACGCTTGCCTTTGTGCCGCTTCCGTCAGGCATGAGACCGTAATAGAAGAAATACCGCAGGTCCCAGTCCTGGCAGAAAGCGCGCGTTCCCAGGTATTCAAGGTCATGGATATGGATATCGCCGTTGAGATGCGAGTCCGCAAGCCGCGGCGGGAGCATGAGAAGATACTGCTCCTTGCTCATCTTATCCGCTTTTTTCTTGTGGCTTGTCTCCGCATTCTCCTGGAGGTTGGCATTGTCATTGGCTTCAAAGCCCGTGCCCATATCAATGCGATAAGCGTCAAAAACAGGCGTGCCTACCCTCGTTGAAATATTGCGCCATTCTGTATGCCCGCGTTCAAGAAGTATGATATTGACCAGTTCGCGCACCAGCGGCCCTGAAAGGAATTTCACGCCCATGTCCTTTATTCTCTTCTCGGTTTCCCTGGCAATCTCCTTTGCTTCATCTTCGCTGATCGGCGCTATCCCGTGGAACTGCTCGCAGAGTTTTGTCTCCTTCAAAAGCTGTTTGACGATGGTGTTCCTGTCCCAGTCCATAAGATGCCCGTCGGTTGTCCTCACCTTGGGAATCACCGATATCTGGGAGCCGCCGAGCGTTTTCTGGATGGTCTGTGTTTTTCGTGTTTGAGCGGTTTTGGTTTTCTGGCTTGTAAGGGAATTCTCTTTTTCCTTCAGGAACGCATCCAGCAACTCCCCTTTATGTTCCTGCATAAGATTTAATATCTGAACTTCAATATATTTGCCCATCGTTTATTGCACCTCTTTTAGTCGGTCATGCAAATCATCCGTCACAGCCAATACAGCACTTTGATTTGAAACCCGTGGGTTCACCAGAGTCAAAGCATAACTTGCTGAAAGCTCTACTTTCCTTCGTTAAGTAGGGATTCCAGCTTGTTCTGGTTTATCCTGTCCTGTGTAAACAGGTCATTGTATGTATGGAATTTATTACCTATTTGCAGCACCGGCGCTGCCATCGTAAATACGCCGTTCATCCTCAGTTCTGTCAATGCCGCCGGGGTAGCCATATCTACCTCAGTAAATCGTACATTTTTATTTTCCAGGAATTGCTTCAGTACCCTGCAATTCGAACAGTTTTTGGTAGAATATATCAGGATGCCCTGCATGCCATATCTCCTTTGTAAATTACAAGTATATCCTGAAGGGTTATAACAGTTTTCCAGACCACTTCTGGATGCAATCTCCAAACAAGCATTATCATATATGTTACCAGGTTTGAATAATAAAAAAACACATTTATTACCACATTGGTTACCAGCCAGGATAATATTGTCTATTAAATCTTTTAAGAAAAAATTATGTACTAAGCTGGTGTGTTAATTTCGATTTATGTACCTTAAATTCAAAGATGAAGTTTTATCTGTATTATCGAATGCAGTGGCTAAAGCGGGATTTGAAGCCGAAGACATGGCGTTAAATGAAAGCCCGCATGCGGACATATCCTCCTCGGTTGCATTCAGGCTGGCTCCGAAATATAAGAGAAGCCCAAAAGAGATATCTGAAATCATATACTCAAATATCAAAATACCGCCAGATTCCTTCATAGACAGGGCAGTGACGGCAGGACCTTACATCAACTTTTTCGTTAGCCGCTCGTTTTTAAATGAAACCGTTCTGCGCGTGCTGCTTGAAAGAGAGAACTTCGGGAACCTGGATAACAGGGGGAAAGTCATCCTTGAGCATACATCTGCAAACCCTGACGGTCCGCTGCATATCGGTCATATCAGGAACTCGGTAATTGGCGATACACTTGCCAGAGTACTTACGCGCGCCGGTTATGATGTCGAGACACAGTATTACATAAACGATATGGGAAGGCAGATTGCAGTGGTTGTCTGGGGACTTGAGAATTTCAAATTTGATACAGGCAAAAAGAAAGACCATGCTATAGCAGAGGTCTATATCAACGCCAATAAGAATCTTGTGGATGAAAAAGAGCATTCGCCCGAAGTGGATGCCATAATGAAAAAATACGAGGCAGGCGACCCGGAAACCAATAGAAAATTCAAAGACGCCATAGATACCGCCATGGAGGGAATAAAAGAATCCCTGCGCCGCATGAATATCCACCATGACAAATTCACCTGGGAATCGCAGTTCGTGCGGGGCGGCGATGTCAATAATATGATAGAGCGGATTAAAAAACTTGACCGTGCCATGATAAAGGACGGGGCGCTTATGGTTGATTTAAACGACATGGGGATTCAAAAGTCGCTGGTAATCCAGCGCTCGGACGGAACATCTCTTTACACCACCCGTGACCTTTCATACCACGAATGGAAGGCAAAACAATGCGACAGGATGATAGATATATTGGGCGCAGACCACAAGCTCATCTCATCCCAGCTTAAAGCGATGCTTCGGATTCTTGGTCTTAAGGAGCCGGAAATCGTGATTTTCGAGTTCGTATCGCTGCCTGAAGGCTCAATGAGTACGCGAAGGGGTGTTTTCATCTCGGCTGACGAACTTCTGGACGAGGTTGAAAAAGCGGCCTATGAAGTGGTGGATAAAAAGCTTCCCGAAAAGGATGAGGATTTTAAAAGAAAGGTGGCAGCGTTTGTTAGCATCGGCGCGGTGAGGTACGATATTATCAGGATATCACCCGAAAAGGCAACCACGTTTGACTGGAAGGAAGCTGTGGACTTTGAAAAACAGGGAGCGCCGTTTATCCAGTATTCACATGCCAGGGCATGCAGCATTATCAGGAAAGCGCAGGAAGATGGAATTGCATTTGAGGTATTTGACCCAAATGTACTGCTTGAGGAACAGGAAATCGCGCTCGTAAAAAAGTTGGCCGGGTTTGAGAACACTATCGACACCGCATCACGGGATTTAAAACCAAATGTCCTTGCCATTTATGCAAGAGAACTTGCCGATGCTTTTAACCAGTTCTACAGGTATGTGCCTGTGCTCGATGCCGAACCCGAGTTCAGGGCTGCGCGCCTTGCTCTTGTTGACTGCTCCCGCATCGTGCTTGCGAATGCGCTTGATACGCTCGGGATTACAGCGCCGGAATCCATGTAGTTGTTTATGAAAAAACTTTATGAAAGTTTAATCAAAAACCGTCGCGCCTGTTTATGGGCGCATACACGTATGGCTTTGCCATACGTGGGTACTGCGCAAGCCGAAGTTTCGGCTTTCAAACGACAGGTATGCAACAGCATACCTGAAC
>JBAQMZ010000009.1:0-29373 GCA_049303315.1 Candidatus Methanoperedens sp. | reverse complement strand
TACAAAATCAAGGAATAATATAGCAAATTGTCATGATATTTTGTAAAATTCTATTAACTGTCAAATAGATATTCCCCTAAAAAAGACATTCCCGATAAAAAAGATTTGTCAACTGTCAAACTCAGGTAACTGCATATAATTTAGGATTATGTGCAGTAACAACGAGTTTGAGGGACTATGTGGCAAGGGAACATGGCTTGCCCGCAGGCGCCGCAAAATCTTGCTTTAGGTGAGATTACCCGTTACTCTACCCCCGGTGACAGCTTGCATAGCTCTACCCCCTTCCGGCGGGAAAGGTTATATTCCTTATTTATTTGCGGTAGAAATGAGGCCTTTTGTCCAACATAATATATAATAACACAATTTTAAATTCTTTAAATATGTGTAAATTTATCACATATATAAAAAAAGACACAACGGTGATGGGTAGTTACCAATTCATGAGTTTGCCTTATAAATTTAACTATTTTTTATACTTGCAGTAAAATTTATAGTATTCATCCCCTCATTAATATTTTAATAGTAAATTCCAAAGAGGGGATGAACATTGGAATTTGATGTAGATAGACACATAAAAACCTATTGGAACAAATTCATCGTTTTGAGCGATGAAAATAATGAAGAGTTCGCAGATGCGACCTCTGAGAATAGCGTTAGAGCATCGAAGTTTTTAGAAGGGCTTGACCTTGACCCGATAATGCCTGAAATCAACAAGTACTACGCTGTTGAAGAAGGTGAGGAGAGGTATCCGAGAAGAGCTATGGTAAAGACTTTTATCTGGAGAAATATCAAGACAATCAAATATTATACGAAAACAGAAAGATATCTGAGCAACCACCCTGATGAAGCTATTGAACTTGAATTCGGTTTGATTCCTCACTACCACATAAATAAAGATTGGCGGGAAAACGTAGTTTATGAACACAGTTTCAATGGGAAAAACTACATCTACACGCCGGAACAGGAGATAAATTACCTTTACAGAAAGTGGTGGGGAGAGCCTGACTACAAAAAGGATGCAACTCTGGAATACATGATGCAATTTCTTGTCAAAAAAGGAATATATGAGCCTGTAGCTATGCATTTTAGGAACGCTTACATGAGGGAATATGAAGAATGTCCTGATGGGGTTCTTGATGTATATCACATGAGAAACTGTAACGAGGGAACTAATAGCTACCTGAAAAATCATCTTGAGGTGGAGGTACATGTGAACGGCAAAGGCATGAAAAACATAGACCTGCATGTAACAATGTGCTGCATAGTTCTTATTGTTGTGGCTTTAACCAGAATGCAGCACGGAATTAAGGTAAATCTTTCTTCAGTGGCTTATTTGACTTAGGGGGTGGAAAAAAAGTTACCAACGGTTTTGGATAGGCTTTGGTAAGTACCGTGATGATTTACTTATTATGAGCGTAAAATTTAAATACAATTAAATCACCATTAACAATGTGAACATTAACGTATGTGGGAATTAACGTTAATGAAGGGAGGTAAAATATGAGAATTGAAACTATTCGCGAGAACGCCGAGCCTTTTGGAACTGAATATTCGTGCATGATGATGCTAATAGTCAAAAACAAATTAGTGATCGTGCGCCCTGGGACCAAAGAGTTCGAGGCGATTGAGAAAGTTGTTCTTCAAAGTAACCGATTAACTACGAAGGGTATTCCAAAAGAAGCGACTGGGGATGATCTTCATTTCTTCTTCAACGCCCTACGTGAACTCGGGCCTAAAAGTAAGAGTGTAATCAAGGGAACCAAAGCAGAGTGACATCCGTGAGTGAACATCTCCGCAGCTTGCTGCGGGGCATCACCCTGTCAAAACATTGGGATACAACTACTGGGCGTACGAAACTGCTGTGATCAATGAGATATTAGGATTAAATAAAGAATTCATGTCAACCATTAAATACCCATCCTGAGACTGTGGATTAGGAATAAGTTAGTGAGAAATAATGGTATTTATGCCGGATTCTTTGATTGGAGAATGTCTCAAACTATTGGCAGATTTGATTGCTGAGCCAATGAACAATTGAAAACATGAAAAATAGATTCTTAACAGTAGTTCACAACTGGCAATCATATGTGAAAGAAGAGAATTATCATGCTCTTATTATGCTCATTTGAAACCAACAAGCATCGATGAAAAGGAGAAAACGTATAAATGCCTGTGATTCTGAAGGAAGGAAAAAATAAATTTAGGATTCTAGATCCATTTTATGCAGGTGAATGGGAGATGGATCATGAAGCATTGGTTTCGTACCTGAAGCTTTTGGAGCGTCTTGAAGTTTTGTCATTAGACTATTCAATTAGACTCCCGGAGCGAGTAAAGATGGCAGAAGTTCCTGAACCGTTAAGAACTTTATTTATCCATGGACTACCATTATCATGCGATTTCAACATAGAAAAAGTACTCTCCTTTGCCGATAATGTGGAGTCTGGCATCATAACACCGCCTATACCTATCTTTGAAATTACTCCAATATGTAATTACAAATGTCCATGGTGTTTTATACCTCGCGAAAGAAGGAGGCGACTTTCTTTAGAGACTGTCCAACAAAAACTTGTCACTCCTCTTCTCCGCAGAGGTACTAGGATTTTTGTGCTTACTGGAGGCGAACCTGCTGCAGATCTGCCTCGTTTAGGTGACATCTGTAGGTTGATTACAGCAGAAGCCGCCAAATTATGCACAGATGTAAAAATCGCATTGTTAACAAATGGTTATGAACTTACCTCAAATGCTAAAATATACAAAGAGTTCGGCATCTCAAGTATTCAAGTTTCAGTAATTTCTACAGATCCGAAACTTGATCATCAACTAAGGCATGCACCAACGGGAATCGACTCAGCTAAAGAAGCCTTTTTGGGAACTAAGAGCGCCGTTGAGGTGGGGATTGATGTAAGTTTTAATTTTGTTCTGCTTCCAACGATGAAAGGGATGCTTTCTAATATCCACGAAATCCCTGAGATGGTAGCTTATGCAAAACGACTAGGAGTTTATATGATCCGGATTGTCCCAGTTGTTCAGTCTGGGGAGGCTTCCAAAAATAAGATATCTCTGACTCTTGACGAATTGAGATATGCAAGAATGCTTATTGATATAGAGATAAAACAACATGGAGATGACTTAATCATCTATTCTCCCATTGGCTATGATGTGCCGCCAAATAAACCCGTTTATTGCCGTGCAGGAAACGACGTGGTGTATATAAATTCGGAAGGTTGGATATATCCTTGTAACAACCTGATATGTCCTGAGTTCCGTTGTAATGAAGCACCACTCGGGAGACAAGACATTTTAGACATTTGGGATAGATCTCCGATCTTAAAACATTTTCGCTCTCCTGCAGAGGTGTGCAACGTATGCTTAGGTTGCGACCTTCGTACTGAATGTGGAGGTCAGTGTCGGGCTCAAATATATTCGAAGTATGGGCAAATAGATCTTTCCTGTTTGCCATTAAAGTGTTATCTGTCGGAACGGACATCTTTAACGAAAGGGGAAAAACAGTATCTATAGGCTTAGGCCTTAAGTCCGGCTATTTTCTTTTTATTTTTAATTTGTACTTATAAGATGTGTTGCACATTGGCATAATTACCAACACGTAATGTAACGGTCTCAACATTTAGAAATCTTTTTATCTCATCAATCTATCTGCACGCCCCATGAAAAAATTTTTGATAATTATAGTATTATTAATTTTGGTATCAATCACCGCCTCTGCGGTCTCCGAAATCACATTAAACGATGTCAAAAAACCGCAAAGCGCCATTCTTTTTATCGTTGACGGTTTCGGCTCCTCGTATTATTATCCCGAACTCATGCCTCTCGCCCTCGATGGCGGTGAAATACCCAAAGCAAGAACACAAAACCTTACCTTCGGGGCAAGGGTAATAAACATTAAAACCCCAACCCCTGTCACCGGAATAGCGCATTCGGTGATAGTCACAGGCGATTCGAAAGCAAACGAGGAAATCGTTGGCTATCCCGACGCAACGATTTTTGACGTTACAAGAAAACACGGGTTTGTCAACATTGCAGTCATGGAAAAAGGTGATTTCAAAAATATGCGCGAGGAGCAGGACATCATTATTTTCGCTGAAAATAATTCTATCGACAAACCTTTGATGACCATCCAGTCAAAATCACCTCCGAATGGCGTTTATGATTTGATGTACGAATGGAAGATGAAAGCACCTTCATACATGAATAAATCGGGCGTGGACAAATACTCTGCATACAATAAATGGGGCATTGACACGGCTGATGCTGTTGTGCAGTTCATGATAAAAAACCATCCGGATCAAAAATTCCTGCTGACAGTGAATATAGGCGCAATAGATGCAGGAGGGCACAATCTGGGCGCTCTAGATTACGTGAAGTTAATCGAAGACCTTGACCGGGATTTTTATCCCCTGTACAGAACCGCTTCCGATAACGATATCGCCTTATTTTTCACTGCCGACCACGGTATGTCCTTTGCCGTGAAAAATGCGCATAGAGGAGGACATTCGGGTGACAAATACCTTTCAAGGCAGGAAAGCCTGAGGATACCTCTCGTCATACTCTCCCCAAATGCGGTATCCGGGGTTGTATCAGGAGAATACAGGCAGGAGGATATTGCACCCACGCTTCTTTGCGTGCTTGACCTGCCAGATAATCTCCAGTATGCCGACGGCAAAGCAATCAATGTCAAAAATTATGCCAGCATTTTCGTAAAAGCCGATTCGAAATACACTGTTTCATTATGGGATAATGGCAGGAAATTATCGGAAAACTCTGATTCCGAACTTATTTTTGCAGGCCTGCCCCTGAATGCAAGTTATACCCTTAAGGCAAAGGGTTCAGGAAGCACTTTTGAAGAACAGGTTTCACTTGATTCGGATAAACAGTTCAATTTCAAGAATGCGAATTCAGGACTCAATACGAGAAGCATAGTCGCGATTATCCTGATATTGGTTGTTATTATCGGAGGGCTATTTGTCATAAGGAGGATAAAGGGTTGATTATTCCCATACGTCATCAGTTAAGAGAAAAAATGGGATGGAACACGGATTCCACGGATAACACAGATTGGCACGGATTATAAAATATCCGTGGGTATCCGTCAAATCCGTGTCATCCGTGTTCTATTTCAATTAAGGATAGAGAATCATAATTATCTTTCACGTTTCGAAAAACGATATGCATTAAATCAATCAAACTCCTTAACCGATGACCAATGGATTTATCCCTGCATTGGCGGGCATTTTTTATCGGCATAAGAGCAGAATACGCAGCAATCCCCTTCTTTGGGCCTCATTACATGCCCGCATTTTTTGCATTTATAAAAGACAAGGCAGCTATCTGAAGGCATCGTCTCCAAATGCGAATAACCGCACTCAGGGCAGGTTATGGTGGCTTCGTATGATACCATATACGCCAGTATTTATTTCAGACTATATAAGAGAGGGCGGTAATTTGTAAAAGACATGTACGACCGCCATATCATATACGGCTCGCTACAGGAACTCCTTCAGGTGACCATACAGAATAGTTCTTCGCATGGCGAATATTTTCCTGATTATTTCCTTTCCTTGCACGAAGTCGACTTTTGCCCCATAATAGTTTATACTGTTTCTGGCATACCTCAATCTGTCAAACTCGGAATAGTTGAAATCGGTTATTATTGTTTTTAACAATTCCCCGATACAGATATGTGACAGAACCTTATATCCTTTGGAGATGCAAAGCGCCTCAAGAATCTCCCTGAGAGAATCGTAAGCCATGGAAACATAAGCTGAAATATTTATTTCATTGACGTTTGCGGTATTGACGGCGTTTTCCTTGATACCGGACATCTCGATTAGAGACCTTATAAGCTCCTTATCTACCCGGGTTTTCTTTATAAGTCCTTTTCTGTAGCAGTCGTCTAAGTCCATTTTACCTCTCCCTGCAAGACAATCCCGTTAAGGACATTATTTATCAGGTGCTCATTATTCAGGTCTTTAATTTCCCGAACAACAAACAACTGTAGTTTCCGCTTCAATTTTTTTTCAAATTTTTCCTTTTCGGGGAGAACTTTTTTCCTCTCCGATACAACAAGTATGTCAAAATCGCTTGTTTCAGTGTCGATACCGCAGGATGCAGAGCCGAATAAAACTATTGCAGGCTTAAGATAATATCTATTTAAACTGTCCAGCAGCATAGAGTCCTTAATTTTTCTTATGTTGTAAAATATCTTTAAATCCCTGTATAAGCCATTCTCAATATTAGCCTTATACAGGTTTAATATTCTCTCTTTTCTACCTTTCAGCAAACCCTGTTTTACCAGATTTTTCAATTCTTTGCTTGCCGTTGCGGGAGCGATTTTTAAAATTCTGGCTACCTGCCGGACATTAAACTCTTTGGTGGGTGAATCAAAAAATATTTTCATTATGTTTAATTCTCTGAACATATGTTTAGTAATATGAACAATTGTTTAAAAATATTTCCATTGCACAGTGGTTTAAGATTTCGCCACATATATCCCATCAACCACCCTCTCCATCCTAACATACACCTCCGCGCCGACAGGAACCCTATCGGCGTCCACAATCGTTAATACCCTGTCCCGCGCGACAGCGAGCTTCTCACCCTTCATCCAGCCGGGTCCGACGACCTTCACCTTTACTCTTTCATGTCTTTTGAACACGCGCGGCAGGGGCTTGCACTCATGACTTCCGAAATCCTGCGGCGCGAGAACAAGCTTTGTATTATAAATTTTTTCCCACTCCCTGAGCCTGGAATAGAAGTTCTCCCAGTTCATTGCACTGATATCCGGCTTCCTCCCGTACTTATGAGGCAGGAACTTCTGTATGCCGAGAGCAGGCCATTTTTTTCCTGCGCCTATCGAAAGTGCAAACTCGATTAATTTTGGGATTTCGGTATCATTAATACCCGGAAGCCATACCGGGGCGATAAGAAGGTCGATTTTAGTATTCCTGGCGATATATTCCGCGCTCTTTAGAACTTTTTCAAGATCGTATGAATCAGTCCCTGCAATCCTTTTCGCAAGGTCAGGATCGAGGGATTCTATGGACATGTTGATGCGTGAAAGCCCGGCTTTATCAAGCGCATCGATGAGTCCGGTAGTAAGCAGAGTGCCGTTTGTCTGCATGGAGACGGTGTTTACGCGGCTGTTTGCAGACAAACCCCCAACGAGTTCAACAAGCTCAGGGTACATCGCCGGTTCTCCGACAGTATCGATATGCGCCTCGATATCATCTATTTCCTTGTACGATGCTGCCCATTCGAACGCTGAAAGCAATTGCGTAAGGTCAACCATATACTCGGAAATCCGCCTGCCGGAGCGGGGACCGGCATCGGTTGAGCAGAAGACGCAGGATAAGGGGCACTCGCTATAGGGACGAAGCTGCAATACATTCGTTCCGCGGTCGATGATACCGAAGGCGATGCACCCGAAAAGAGGGATGTCGCGAATGAGGATGTGATTACATTTTGCCATTTTCTACACAACCTTCATCGTTCAAAGAATAAACGTTCTATATATTCCTTCAGCATACCATGAGTCTCAAGCACGACATCCGCCCCTTTCAACCTGTGCGCCTCAACGTATGTGGGAATCGCAATGCAGAACAAACCCGCCCTCTTTGCAGATTCCACGCCCAGCGGCGCATTCTCGATAACGATACACTCATCTTTTTCTAATTTAAGCATCCCAACAGCTTTCAGGTAAGGCTCAGGCGATGGCTTTCCCTCCTTGACATCATTTCCAGATACCACAGCGTCAAATGTGTTCGGGAAAAACCGAAGAAGCAGCTCCATGACCACAGCCCTGTCCGAACCCGACACAACCCCGAGAAGGCATTTGTTTTTCAATAATTCAAGACATTCATATATTCCGTGGAACACGGTTACTCTATTGGTTTTTGTAAAAATCTCCATTTTCTTCTTTGCAAGCACATTGAAATCCCCTGGCGTCGGGGTCCTGCCTGCCTTCCTGAATACCAGCCTGATTATTCCTTCATGATTTGACCCCTCGATGTCATAGATATCTTCCCGGTTGATATGGATACCCGCTTCGGCGAAAACGGTTTTCCATGCATCAGCATGATCGGGCATCGAATCCACAAGCACGCCGTCCATGTCGAAAATAACTGCTTTTGGTAACATTCCATATCGCTCCTGAGGATTCCTTTGTGTTGCAAAAGTATTTTATACCTCTCTTCAAATTGTAAGCAGCATGAAGGCTTATGAGTTTGAATTCCCGGATGACAGGTATTATATGAAAAACCACATATGGCTGAAGCCTGAAAAGAGCGAGATACTCATCGGGATAACAGAACTCGGCCAGTCCCTTTCCAAAGGAATAGTGCACATAGACCTGCCTGAAATCGGGGAATCAGTCAAAAAGGGGGACATGCTGGTGGCGTATGAAACCATAAAAGCGGTCTCGCAGATATCGCTCCCGTTCGACGCCGAGGTCACGGGAATCAATGAAAAACTCTGGGAAGACCCCAACATCATCAACGGGAACCCGTACAGCGAATGGCTCGTAAAAATAAAAGGAGAGCTTTGCAGGGTCATGAAAGTAAAAGAAGCTGTGGAATATTATACCGGATTAATCGCAAAAGAGCGCGAACGGTATGCCGATAATTAAGTATATATATGACAATGTTATTAACGAATTAAATGAGGAAAAAATATGGTCGAAATAGAGGGATATAATCTTCCGGATGAACTGTATTATACGAAGGATCACACATGGGCAAAGGTAGAAGACAATGGCAACGTGACAGTGGGCATGGATGCCTATGGTGCAAAAGCGGCTGGCAATATCGAGTTCATAGACCTTCCGATGGAAGACGATGAATTCGAGAGCGAGGAGGCATTCGGCTCACTTGAGTCTGCAAAATGGGTGGGCGGGCTGCTGATGCCCGTAGCAGGCACGGTTATTGAAGTCAATGAAAACATCGAGGATGAACTCGGTCTCCTTGCAAAAGACCCTTATGGCGAGGGATGGTTAATCAAAGTCAAGCCCGCTAACTTAAAAGACGACCTGAAAACACTTACTCATGGGGCTGATGTCGGTCCCTGGCTTAAAAAAGATATAGAAACCCGGAAGAAAAAATAATTACCAGTTTTCTTCTTTTTCTTTAAACTCGTAATCGACTATCTCAAGTTTGACAGGTTTCCCCTCTTTATTGTAGCATGTCCAGCTTGCGATAGTATAAGGCGCGCCTACAATTATGTGTATGCTGCCTTTTGCATCGAACAGTTCAAGGTCGGAGGCTGATGGTCTTGTGTCGCCTGTGGGATGGCTGTGCACCGTTCCCACGGTTGGTATATTGGGAAGCATGAATAATTGCATTACCGCGCTCTCATCGGTTGATTCGGTTCCCGGGACGACCACCACGTCTGTTATGACATCGTCATTTGCGGAAAGCATGCCTGCAAACTCTTTTGGATACGAGGATTTGCAGACTTCGAGTATGAAATTTAATGTATCGCGTGCAATTTTCATATGGTTAGATAGTGCGAAATGTATATATTAAGATAACATTATTAGAGGAAAGCCCAGATGGGCTGGTAGCTTAGACAGGCAGAGCGTCGGACTCTTAATCCGACGGCCGTGGGTTCAAATCCCTCCCAGCCCGCTTGCGTTTTTAATTTCAACTAAGCAAATCAATTAATCGGAATATTGCAGGAAAACTATTAATAGTTTAAAGAAGGTCAAAACAAAGAGCTTTATGGCTTTTCACGTGATGCTAATCCCTACTCTGGGCTGTCCTTCCAAATGCAGTTATTGCTGGAGTTCCGAGGAAGGTTCTCCTGTAATGAGCATTGAAACCATTGAAGAAACGGTTAAATGGTTAAAAGATTTCCGCAAAGACCCGGTTACATTTACCTTCCACGGCGGGGAGCCGCTCCTTGCAGGCGCGGATTTTTACAGGAAGGCGCTGCCCATGCTCGCCCGGGGTTTAGCCCATCTGAAACCGGCTTTTGCCCTGCAGACCAATCTCTGGAAAATGACACCTGAAATAGCCCAAATCCTTGCCGAGTATAATATTCCCATCGGTTCAAGCCTGGATGGCCCGGAAGAGCTTACCGACCTCCAGAGAGGAAAAGGATACTACAAGAAGACCATGCAGGGCTATGAAATTGCTAAGGCTGCGGGTCTCAAGGTGAGTTTCATCTGCACCTTTACCTCACATTCCATAAAGTTAAAAGAGGATATTTTCAATTTTTTCCTCGAGAATGGTTTGAATTTTAAATTGCATCCTGCACTGCCGTCGATACGTTCCGAAAACCCAGGGAAATGGGCGCTTGACCCTGAAGAGTACGGGGAATTGTTAGTTTATCTTCTGGATAAATACCTGGAAAACTGGGGTAAGATTGAACTTATGAATATTGACCACCTGTGCAAATGCGTGTTCACCAACCGGGGCACTGTCTGCACATTCGTGGACTGCATGGGGGATACCTTTGCGGTCGGGCCTGACGGGAGCATTTATCCCTGCTATCGCTTTGTAGGTCTGCCAAAATATGTGATGGGCAATGTTCGTGACCATCCGGGCAAGGAAGACCTTGCCAATTCTCACGCATGGAAACTCATGTTCCAGTTCAAGGAATATGTGGACAAGAATTGCGGTGAATGTAAATACGTCAAATTCTGCCGCGGTGGATGCCCCTATAATGCCATGGCGCCTACGGATTGTGAAATAAAGGGCGTTGACCCCCACTGTACCGCCTATAAGAGGATATTCAAAGAGATAACCGAGCGGTGGGAGAAGGAGTTTTTGGGAGGCGGCGATATGCCGATGTTTGGGTTTCCGTCAGAGCCTGTGAGGGATGCAAAGCCGGGGATAATGGCGATAATGACGAAACGGCTGTGAGCCTAGGGGATGGGCAATCAGAGGAACAAGCCTCATCCCATTTTGTTGATGCGATAGAACATTCGCCTCAAGAAATGCAAAATAATTTCCAATAGTCTTAAGTAGATGCCGGTAACAACTTTTAAACTGATTAAGGAATTCCTTCAAATATATGAGAGGTAAGAAAAGTATCAAAAAACTCCCTAGAATAACATTTTCTATCAATTATCTTTTTAATTCTTGGAAGTGATTGTTTAATCTTATCAATCAGAATTTTAGAGTTTTCGCAATAGAAAAGAAACTTTTCTTGTGAATATTTTACATATGCAGAAATGCATCTTCCTCCGCAGATATCTCTTATTGAACATTTTTCACAATAGCTCATCATTTTTTTGTACAAGTACCCATTTGAGAATTTTATTTCTCCATAAATATTTCCTATATGAAATTGATTGTAATTTATAAGCTCATCGCATGAATAACAATTACCATCTGTATCAATAAAAATAAAGGAGGTGCCACAACCACATCTCAAAGAATCGGCCCTCTTATTCCATAACAATGTTGTTGTTATACATTGAAATGGAATGATATTGTATATTCTCCCTTCCTCCATATTTCTTAGCCAAAAATCTAATAACAAATCTAATTCCTGATTATATATTTCCAATTGGTTATGACTATTTTCAAGTTTGGGTGAACTCTCGAATTGCCAGTAAATATGATCAAAATAATTTATTATCCCCAATACACTTTTGCCTAAAGAATTCTCTGGGGTCAATGTTAATCTAGCAACCACTTCTCCTTTGAAATTTCTTTTTAACTCAATTACCTCATCAATAACTTTATTGAAAGAACCTTCACCTCTATGCTTATCATTAAATTCTTTATCACCATCTATAGATACGGCTATATATGATAATTTATTTAGAATATTCTCCCTAAGCGTATGCAGCAGAATACCATTTGTATATAAACAATATATAATTTCATTTCTACCAACAACATTAATAATATCTTCAATTAAATCCTGATTTAATAACGGTTCACCCCCATAAAAAACTATAACATTTGAGTCATCCTCATAGATTTTTTTTGTATTTTCGATAAACTTCTTTAAATCTAAAGGGTTAAGTTTATTACATTTTTTTTCACTTTCGATATTATTCCAAAAACAAAATGAACAGTTTAAATTACAATCTCGGGTAACAGCAATATAATACTCCATTATTTTCCCTCTAAAAATCAGCACATGACTCTTTATACGAGTCCCAGTTTACCCATTGTCCATCAGGAAGCCCATATTCATAACAATCAACTGAAGCACCAGCAATAACCTTAGCACCTGAATATCGACAGCTAACGAATAGACCTCCTCGCCTCTTAGCAGCTTCTAACATCGTGACCTCATAATTCTTCCGCACCTCGTTCCATTGAGTTGCACAAACACCTTTAGGATTATTTCTATACTCATATCCTAATTTTGAAATGAATAGAACCTGATTTTTCCGTAAAGATTCTATGGTACGTAGTAAAATATCTTGATCTTCTCCTATTCGAAGCTCTTCGCGATAACAACCAATCCTTTGTAATACATCTCTACGGACTATAATACCATGATAGTAAAAATCAAACCATAAGAACGGATCTAGGGTAGATTTTCCATATTGTTTGAATAAATCTCTGAAAATAGATATAGAACGATATTCTGATGATTTGTCAGAAAAGTATGATGAATCAAAGCTAATTAGACTTGTTCCAAATCTTGTCCTTTTTATCGTCTCTATAGTTTCTTCTGCCAGCCGGTCATCAGAATCTAAAACCACTATCCAATCGCCCTTTGCTATATTTATTCCTTGGTTTCGAGCGACAGACAAACCGAAGTTTTTATCGAGTCTCAAGTAAACAACATGAACTTGGGGTGTTACGTTATTCAAAATTGATGTATAAGTATTCCTGTAGAATTCGGATGATCCATCATCTACGACTATCCACTCAAAATTAGTTCTTTGCTTCGATATAGATTGAGCACATTCTCTAAATAAATCTTCAGATTCATTGAAAATCGAGGTTATAACAGAAACACTGCTCATCTTTTATCCATGTGGTGGTGGATTTTGAAGTTTCCAATTTTTTTCATCATTCCACTTCACTGCAAGCCCTTTTAATTGAGTGTCCAAGGAAGGAATCCGCACCTGTCCATTTATTTCTACTTCAAATTCAAGCAGACAGAAAAATTCTAGTTGATCCCCAGACAGACCGCATTTTTTCATAAATTATATCATGTAATTCTAAGAAATGAGCATTGTTCCTTATCCCACTAAATGCTCGAACTGCACCATGCACGCCATATGTTTCAATCCCACAAACAAGAATAACATGTCTTTCTTCGTTTAATGGATTTGTGAATCTTGCAAAGAATCCATAATCTTTAGTAATTCTCGTATGATCGCGTGACGAGTAATAGATATCAGTATCTATTTGATTTATTAGAGGTGTTTCGTCATGAGATAGATCGAAAATATATGGTGACTTAATTTCTCTCATCATGCGCAAACAACAACTGTTATGATATGGTCCCCCAATGCAAACAATATTTTCACGAAGTTGTTCTTCGGAGATTTCAGAACTGATAAGAACCTTTATATCACCTATTCTTTCTATTTTCGCGAAGTTGGTTATCGTTTCAACTAGAGCATCCTTATCACCCATCTCTACGTGAGTAATACCGACATTCTTATCAGGGGGGATATAACCTCCAATTATGAAAACTTCACCCTCTCCATTATATCCAAGATCCCAAATATCAGCAAGAGCCGAAATTTCTTTTTGGACATTAATCCTCGATCGTACGGCTGCCGTAGGTTCTTCTAAAAGAAATATTTTATGACGTGTATCTCCTAATCCTTTTAATCGATAGCGACCAATGCTGAACGGATTCTGGAGACCTGCCTTTGTGGCAAAATACTCAGTAAAACCTATGCAACCTTGAAGAATGTACTTTTCCACTCTAAATAATCTATCGACGCAGGAGCCTTGTGGATCATTAACCTGCCCATCCCCTCGGTCAAAAAGATAAACTTCTCCGTAATCTAACACCACCCGAGCTTCCAAAATATATTCTGCCGAGTACTGATGTCTCTTATTTGCGTCTTTGATTTCTTGAAGTATTCGTTTTGCAATTGAAAGCACCTCAAAGGCCAGAGGATCATCATCTGGAAAAAAACACAACACACCATCACCTAAGAACTTTGATGGACTTCGGTTACCAAGGCCACGCAAAACAGCCTGTCGAAACTCAAGCAATCTCTTTAACCAAGCTGGCTCAGGATGTCTGTTTTTGAATGCCGTTGAATTTGCTAGGTCAATGAGCATCAAAGTCCCTGTTTTTGCTGCCTTTTGCAGAATATCATACGTTGTCTGTATCTCAGCTATTTGGTCTTCAATGCTCATCAATGTATCCCGCCACTGCTTTTATCCCAAACTCCCTTAATCGCTCTTGATAATCTGGTCTTCAATTTGGATGGGTATATTTCACCCCTACCTACATCTCTGGTAACCACTGCGTTTGGACGAATTCGTGCACCAGCCCCAATAGTTATTTCTCCTACAATAACAGCCCCAAAACCAACTAAAACACCATCTTCGATTGTGGGGCCTTCCTCATCTTCAATGTTCCATAATCTTGGATCAGCTTTACTGTATCTATGCACTAAGTTGCCGAATATACTACACCCTGAACCAATTTTGCAATTATTACCAATAAATCCACCAATTACACAATCTGTATCTACTATCACATTATCATATACTTGGGCTTGATATAGTATACGAGTTCTCGCACCAATTTTTGTTAGAGACCCTATAGTAGTCCTCTCCTCAAGAACTACCGAATCTCCTAACGTTGCTCCTTCAAAAACTACAGCAAAGGGATTTAGAATTGTATTAGAACCAATCCATACATGCCTCGATGATTCATCCTTAAACAATGTTTGGTCGTCATTTGGCAGACCAATCACAACAAAATCTCTAATAATCACGCCTTTGCCTAAGTGTATAAGTTCTGGAGAGATTTGCCGTACATAATTACTTACTGTTGTGTTATCAGAACTGTTAAACGACACAAAAATCACTCCTAATAAAATTTATTTATCCATGTTTTTGTTACTTCATACACTTCTTCTATTTTCTCGTCGAACCCATGGTCTACATTAGGGATGGTATGGAATGAAACATTCTTATTTTGCTTTGAGAAATTAACAGCATCTTCATAGGGGACAACAGTATCACCGGTTCCGTGGATGATTAAAAGGGGAATCTTCTCGGGCCACACGACTTTTTCTGGATGCAACAGAAGAAATTCGATTGTCAATTCAGGGCATATGAAGAACTCTGATTCAGGGATTTTTGTGTATGGACGATAGGCAAGTTCCTCTATAGAGCTTTGATCGAAGAACTCTTTACCCCAACCCACGGTTGAATTGATAAAGGTATTTCGATAGTTGATTACGGGATTCCACATCGTGACACTTAAAAGAAAATTTAAATCAAAAATTGAGCTCGACAATAGAGTTATACTAGCCCCAAAACTAGTCGCAACCAAATGGATTCTCTTATAATGTTGCCTAGCCCAAGCTATAACAGCCATTAGGTCTAGTATTTCTCCAGAAACCTTCATTTCTATTGGTGGACGCTGGGAATCTCCGTGTCCTCTAAAATCGAAACGAATGCTGTCGAAATCTGGGAATAATATCTTCTCAGCAAATCGTGTATATATCCCATCCTCATTTTTTTCTGATGTTATTCCGTGTGCCAAAATAACGAGATTATTCGATCCTGCATCAACTAATATGTTGCGAACACGGTGTTTGTCTGCGGCTTCAATATAAATTTCTTTCATATCTATTTGCCTCTGAAACGCCTCCAACCTTTCCAGCCTTTATGTACTGATTAAAAATGGCCATTTTGTGTATGCAAGCTTTGAAATAAATATTTTAATCACAGCATCATAGTATATAATTTTTTGCCAAGTTGAGAGAGCCTTTTACCTGCGGCGGTGAAAATGGGGCGCGTATATGACCAAAAAAATGTTACGCTACCTGCCAATTCTATAACCTGAGTTTGACAGTTAATAAAATTTTACTAATATCTTAGCATTTTGCTATATTATTCCTTGATTTTTCACCAAAATCATCTTATTTATCTGGTCAAAATTCGCCAGAATGTACTTTTTCGGCTTGTTTTTTCTAAATTTCACTGTAACTGTCAAATTCTTTGATCCTCTTATCATCACTTGTGTTCGGCTTCTTGGCGGTCAGGTATTTCATTTTATCTGCTAAAAAACTATCTCAATCCTTCATACGTTTTTCATGCCAAAGTTAGCTATGGATTATTGGGAAACAACCTCAATACTCCTCCGCAGCTCCTGCATCAAATCCTTGGGCGCGGCAGGTTTTGCTTTGGCTTCCACTATAATTTCCTCACCCTTCTCTTTCTGCATTACCATTTTTTCAACCATGCTTCGGTAATTATCCTCATACTCTCCAAGCTCAAATTTCCCTGAGAGCTTTTCGACAAGAGCCGAGGCAAGCCTGACCTCATCATCAGTCGGAGCCGGAAGTTCATCCAGTACCTCATTGATTTCGTGTATTTCCTGCGAATAGTGAAGCGTGGTGAGCATAAGTCCTTTCTGGTAACCCGCAATGACGCACACATGTTCCTTGCCGTGCATCACAAGCCTTGCAGCCATAGCCTTGTTGTGCAGGGTCAAAACTTTTTGAATCAGCGCATAAGCCTTTTCCGCTCCCTTTTCAGGCGCTATGAAATAAAAGGAATCAAAAGCGATAGGGATGATTTCAACCGTGTCAACGAATTTATCCACTGTGATAATCCCGGAAGTCTCAGGTTCAAGCACATCCAGTTCTTTCCGGGTGAACACCACAAACCTGTCCTTTTCGATAGGAAACCCCTTATTCATATTATCGTAAAGAACCTCTTTTCCGCACACAGGGCACCAGCGCTTCAGGTTTATGGGAGTATTGCAGGTCCCGCATAAATTCCTGAAATGCACTTTCCTGTCCTCGGTAGCTGCAAACAATTTTACCGGGATGTTTATCAGCACGAAACTGATGCTACCTGACCACACCGCTCTCATAATTATAAATTTGATGCGCAGGGTAATAAAACTTGCTTATGTTATAGCAGGGTTCGTAAATTTCCATAATTTCAAATCTTGACGTCTCGTTTTTAGACGGGATAACAGGATTGACCGGATAAATCCTGTTAATCCTGTCCAGACCCCGAGGCTTTTTATTCACGGCTATGATTATTTAAGAACGTGATTATAGCAAATGAAGCTCACTGCAGGGACGCGAAGTACTATTGCAGCATCTTGGGAAAATCTAAATACCCATAAAAGCCGTGTGTATGCTATGAAAATCGCCGTGGTGTTTGATAGCGCAGGAACACTGCTTCGCATGTATCGCGTGGCAAAGAACATACATACCGGTGAATATCTGGATGAGGTAGTATCAACCGAACTTGTCGGAAAAAAACCATATTGCGCTCTTCTTGTAATGCAGGTCGATTCTAATAAACTGGTTAACTGCCCGCCTGACATGCTTGTCTCGGATTTTATCAGGAAATACAAAATCGATATAGAAGTGGGATGTTCGAGATCCCAGATAAATAAAGCCATTGCTGTATCTGTTGTTGAAAGCGATACAAGAGCTGCAATGTCCGATTTACAGGACGTTATGGCTGCCGTAAAAAAACGGTGCAAGGATATTTTTTATATGGGCGTGGGGTTGATTATTGATGTGGATGGGAAAAACATTCCGTATGTCATCTGCACAGGCGGGAAAGTGTATTCCAACACCCCTTTTGTAATAAATGCCCTCAATGAACGCAATATTGATACCTACATAGCTTCGGGCGACAGCATGCGTAACCTGGGAGCGCTTGCGAATAATGTGAATCTGCCCTTAGACAGGGTGTTTGAGATAGCCACGCCAAGGAAAAAGGAAGAGATTGTGAAGAGATTGAAACTGCAATACGATAAAGTGGTTATGGTGGGCGATGGGATTAATGACTTGCTTGCGATGCGCGCAGCGGATTTGGGGGTGCTTTCGATACAGCAGACAGGGAAATGCCCGAAGCTTCTGTGCGAGGAGGCGGATGTGGTGATAAAGGATATTAAGGAGATAGTTGGGGTTATTGAAAAGAGGGTTCTCAGGAATTGATTTGTAGGTGACTTTTAACAGGGAAATAAAGTTAGAAATCTTTCCCTCTGCATTGAACAAAAAACAACTTCAGTCTGGAATTGCGGCGCTGTTTTGCATCGGCGGCAACTATCGCTTTTAGTCTCTATAATAAGATGCTGTATTCAGATCCATAACACCGAGTTGATCATTTACAAATCAAGAAGGTATACCAAAAAATGCCAAAATTGCTTTGAAGGTATTTGTTATTAAATTTTTATCGTTCTCCCCAAGCCATCTTGATCCAGTTGTTACCCAAGTAAAAATCAAGACTATCTCAGAAGCTATAAACTTTCTCCATATTGAAGTGTCAAAGGGCCAAGTATTAAATTCTTCAACCTCTTTGTACTGTTCCAGCAGAACTTCACATTCTTTAATTTTATTAATTTCAGATAACTCCATTTTCTTGGGCTTGTTTATAACAGGGATCTGATCACCGACGACCCTATCCAAAATTTCCAATGTCTTGATCTTCTCTTTGAGCATTATTTTATGTATATAATTAACCGGCAAAATAAATGCTAGTATACTGATGACAATGACGCTCAAAAGTAAAAGGCCATAAGCAAAGCTATACTCTTCTCTCCGAGCTATTGCTATTGCTATTGCGAAATAAATTCCCATCACAATTAAAATAAATGAATTTGAAAGACACAAATCTCCTATGGGCTTGAGACCTCCGCATTTGTCGGGGTGTAATATCTGAATACTGATATCAAACTCTCGACTTATTTTTCTAATATATTTAGCGGTGACGTACATTCTGTATAAGATTATTCCTCCGATGTATAGGTAGAATCCAAAAAAGAGGAGGAATATTGCAAATACGACCAGATGTATATTGTTTAAGCCAACCAAGAAACGTTGGGTATAGTGAGAGGAAACGACTCCCGATAAAAGAATACTCACCCACATAACACCCCAAATAACTCCAATTTTGCTATTTAGATCTTTTTCAAAATTGTCTAAGAAGGTTATAAATTCATCTTGGATATCTTTTTCACTGCCTTTTGATGAAATGATATTTCTATCCCATATTCGCTTGAAAGTATATGGTATTTTCTTGGACAGGCGGGTAGAAAGAAATGCTACAATAAATGTGGTAATAGCTCCGAGTATAGCCTCATGTGAAGAGTTCAATATCTTATTTTCAGGATATAATATCCAACGATCCAACGGAATTCCTATTATTAAGTATAGAGGAACAAATACCCAGTAGTAGTCTAACAGAAATAGAGTGAAACGCTCCTTATATGCATCGAATTTTTCAATCCTCTCATTTATTTTTTCATCCCCAAACGCTGATTCCCTTATCATAAAATCCACCTCGCATAAGTTATCCGAAGGACTTTTTATTCTACTTAAATCTTTACCCTCTCCATCACCCCAATCGCTCTCCTCAAATTCCCCTCCGAAACTGCATATGAAATCCTGATATGCCCCTTCCCGTTCTCCCCGAAAGCCGAGCCCGGAGTAACAATCACACCTTTTTCCAGCAATTTCCGGGGCGCATCCTCATCCGCAACCTCAGGGAATGCATAGAAAGCCCCCTGCGGCTTCACGCATTTAATACCCATTGAAGCAAATCCTGAAAGCAGGATATCCCTTCTTGCCCTGAAACTCTCGCGCATCTCGCTCACACACTCCTGCGGCCCCTCAATCGCAGCCAGCGCCGCCTTCTGCGCTATTGAGCAGGCACATGCCTGGATGTACTGGTGAATTTTGAGCATCTGCTCGATATATTCCTTCCTCGCTGCTGCATAACCGATGCGCCAGCCTGTCATGGCGTACGTTTTTGAGACTGCGTTGATTGTAATTACTTTATCAGTGAACTGCGCCGGGCTTACATGCTCGCCCTCATAGATGAAATGCTCATAGACTTCATCCGAGATTATTGTAATATTATTGTCCTCCGCTATTCCTGCCAGCGCTTTAATCTCCTTTTTTGTCTGGACAGTCCCTGTGGGATTTGAAGGGGAATTGATAATCAGTGCAACGGTTTTAGAAGTAATGGATTCATTCACGGCTTCCGGCGTCAATGTCAGCGCTTCGCCAAGAGGTATGCCCACCACCTTTCCCCCCGCAATCTTTGCCAGAGCCGAATACGATACAAATCCCGGGTCAGGTACCAGGACCTCATCACCGTTATCCACAAGCGATTGCAGCGCCAGGTGAAGCGCTTCGGATGCCCCTGATGTGACGATAATTTCGTTTGGCTCGACTGTGAAATGGTTCTCACGCTCAAATTTCCTGCACAGGGCTTCTCGCAGTTCTGGAATCCCGAGGTTCGCGGTATAGCCTGTGAAACCCTGATTTATTGCATCAACCGCCGCTTTTTTAATATGCTCAGGTGTGTCGAAATCAGGCTGGCCGAGGCCGAGATTGACGGCATTCGGACCCGCGCCTTCAAACATCTTCCGGATACCGGAGATGTCAATACTCTTTACACGGTCCGAAAACATAGGCATCACTCAAAAACCGTATGCCTTTTCTTCAATTCCGCTTCACTTGCCCCTGTCCTGACCATCAACTCGGATACGACTGCATCAAGAAAAACAAGCGCGGTTATTTCAAAAATAGTCCCAAGAGGCGCAAGCTCCGGATACCCCACCATCCGCCGTTCATGATAATCCTCGTAAATGACATCTTCTTTAGGTCTTCCGGGGACTATCACAACGATATCTGAAATCTTCCCGAGGGTAGAATCGTTATTTGAGGTTATGACTGCCAGTTTCGAACCTATTTTTTTAGCGATTCCGCCAAGGTTTGCAATGGAAGGCGTCTCACCCGAACCTGAAACCGCGATTACGAGGTCATCGGGCTGTACTGCGGGAGTTGTTGTTTCGCCAACCACGAAAACATTAAATCCCATATGCATAAGCCGCATCGCGAAAGCCTTTGCGGCAAGACCCGACCTTCCCGCTCCCATCAGGAATATTCGCTGCGAGCATATTATTTCATCGACCAGTCTTTTTACCGAACCGGTGTCGAGTTTTGAAGAAACTTTTTTTATGTGTTTTGCAATAAGGTCCATCGATACGATAGTAGCTTTGCATTCCTTTTTTACCATTTAAACACCTTTTTCTTCTTCTCCTTTATATTCAATCCGCTTTAATTCCCAGCCGTCAAGTTTCTTCAACTCGTTGGATATTAAAATTATCCTGTCAAAGCTTCCATCCCAGAAAAGTGTTTTTCTCACATCCTTTTCCTTAAGCTGGTTGACGATGGATTTTACGAAATGAGCGAGCGCAACTTTCTTTGAAAACGGCACATTGAAAATCGCCCTGTACCCGCCTTTGGTTCTTGCATATGATGTCAATACATATCCCATATTCTCATACTCCGGGATGGTACTGAAATCACATATTACTTCCTGTTCATGATTTACAGAAGAATCTATCCCGGAAATCCCGAAAATGACATCGCGAATCAATGATTCGCTTACCTGCCTGCCAAACCATAATATGATTTTGCCGGGGGTCAATGATACGGTTACATCATCCCGCCCTAACTCCACCATCGTTATATCACGCGAATCATTAAAAAAAATCGCCTTACCCGAATCCTCATTAACCACATTCATTCATCTACCTGAAGCCATATAATGTTTTTGAGGTAAAATTATAGGTATTTCCCTACAAGATCATTCAATTTTCTCCTTGTATCCACAGGAATCTTATCTGGCGCTGTTATTATTGCCCCGGATAATGCATTGGCGCAGATGCATTTCCTCTCAAGTGATATCCTCGGGATAGCCTCTTTTATGATATTCCGGACCGCTTCCTCGTTCTTCACGGCATTCGCGATCACAGTTTCGATGGTGACATCCTCTTCATGCCAGACATCATAATCCGTCACCGTCGCAATCATGCTGTAACATATTTCGGCTTCACGCGCAAGTTTAGCTTCCGGAAGCGCGGTCATCCCGATAATGTCAAACCCGAGACTTTGATAAACCCTTGATTCAGCGCGCGTGGAGAACTGCGGTCCTTCCATGCAGACATACGTTCCTTTGTTCTCTACTGAATATCCAAGTTCGGATGTGATACCGGCAAGGAGGGACGACATCTCAGGACAGAAGGGGTCTGCAAAACCTATGTGAACAACGAGCCCTTCATCAAAGAATGTGCTCTCGCGCGTCTTTGTCCTGTCAAAAATCTGGTCAGGGATAACGATATCAAGCGGCTTGAGTTCAGGCTTCAGGCTTCCCACTGCAGAAGCGGAAATTATCCTTTTAACTCCGAGTTTCTTGAGAGCAAGGATATTGGCGCGGGAATTCAATTTGCTCGGGGATATCCTGTGCCCTTTGCCGTGCCTGGGAAGAAATGCAACATTAGTTTCCCCGAATGACCCTATGGTGACAGCATCAGACGGTTTTCCGAAAGGCGTATCGATATCAACTTCCTTTACGTTATCCAGCATCGAAGCATCATAAACGCCGCTGCCCCCGATTATTGCAATATCCGCCTGCATGATTTTCACGCTCCGGTATATTCCCAGGTTTTTTTGCCTGAAACTGATTTTGTTCTCAGCATCGCTCTTCTTGTCATCTCATCGAGTATCTCTTCTATGCGGTCTGGCTGTGCTATTTCAAAGTTGATGGGATCGATATTATGATATTTTAAAAGTCCTGACCTGATTTTTTCAATATCCCATTCGTCAAGTTTTTCCTTTGCCATAAGGCGCGATATGATATCTATCATATCCTCGATGAAATTCCATGGATATACAATCCACCCCCATTCCTGTACAACCTCGCCGCAATAATCAGGCTTGATTTCAGATGTATACAGATACTGGAGGACTGCGGTCCTTACCTCTTTCGGTTTCTGCTTGAGAACATATTCTTTCGCATGGGCGATACTTTTGCCGGTATCGGTAATATCATCCACGATTAATACTCTCTTTCCTGCCACGGCGTTATCAGCCAGCGGATATCGGATGGCGGGCCCGCTGCCTGCGTTTGCAGTACCCACATAATGTTCGATTTTAAGGCTTGTCAGGTCGTTAAGACCCAGGAAATCACACAGCACCCTGCCTGCAAACCAGCCCCCCCGGGCCAGCGCGATTATCGTATCAGGCTTATATCCGGATTTCTTGATTTCATTTGCAACATGCCTGCACAGGTCATAAATATAGTCCCAGTTTGTTATTACACACTTGAATTTGTCGGGAAGAACCATTATTCCACCGCATCGAAAATGTATTACATGGACATATATTTTTTGTAATCATTTAGAACCTCATGATAATCAGAAAGATGATGAAAATAAATAAGTATTTATAAGTAAAAGATTACTATTATTCAGGTTGAATACCAATGGCCGAAAAAAAGCAGATTAAGACGGAAAAAACAGACTCAAAGCGTGTCCCTACAGGAATCGCGGGGTTTGATGAATTGTGTGGCGGAGGGCTGCTAAGAAACCGGACATATCTTGTGTCCGGGCCGGCAGGAGCGGGAAAAACCATTTTCGGACTTCAGTATATTTATAATGGGATTACAAAGTACGGGGAAAATGGCATTATTATAGCGACGGAAGAGCGTCCCGAACAAATAAGGGAAAATGTGAAAATGTTCGGGTGGGATTTTGAAGCCCTGGAGGAAGAAGGTAAATTAGCGATAGTGGACGCATGTTCTACAAAAATCGGCATACCATCGCATGAGAAATATGTCGATGTCAGGCCGTTCGATATGCGTTCGATGATGGACCAGATTATCGCGATACAGGACGAGATCGATGCAAAAAGGGCGATGGTTGACGGGACTACATCTATCGGTTTTTACCTCCAGGACCCTGCAAAGATAAGGGTTGAGCTTCTGAAATTAAGTACCACTCTTGAAATCCTGGGATTGACTTCACTCATGACATGCGAAATAGTCGATGAGAACATGCCGAGCAGGTTCGGGGTGGAAACTTTCGTTACCGAAGGAACTATTTTGATGTATTATAAGCGCACGGACAGCGTAAGGGTACGCAGTATAGAGATATTCAAGATGAGAGGGTCAGACCACAGCAAGAACATCCATCCGTATGAAATAACCACGAGCGGCATAGTGGTACATCCTCACGAAGAAGTCTATACGGCCTGATTTTCTATCATGGAAAATAAACCGCTGATAGTGTTAAATTTTAAAACCTATGCAGAGAGCATGGGCGAGAAAGCGGTCAGGATGGCGAAATATTGCGAGGAAGTGAGTATCGAATCCAGCATTGATATTATTGCATGCCCTCAGATACCTGATATTTACAGGGTTGCTAATGCTGTCAAAATACCGGTGTTCGCCCAGCATATCGATGCCGCCGGCGCTGGAAGCTACACGGGGCATATTACAGCCGATTGCGTCAGGTCTGCCGGGGCGAAGGGAACACTCATTAACCATTCTGAAAGAAGGTTGCTTTTATCTGAAATAGACGCAGCGCTCCAGTCGGCCAAAAAAGCCGGATTGAAAACGAT
The DNA here is from genome assembly GCA_049303315.1 of Candidatus Methanoperedens sp. GTDB lineage: Archaea > Halobacteriota > Methanosarcinia > Methanosarcinales > Methanoperedenaceae > Methanoperedens. Next base: position 4,802 of record JBAQMZ010000009.1, on the reverse strand, counting down.
AGTCTGTACAAATAATATTGCAGTAACCTCGGCTGCAGCGGCGCTTTCCCCTGATTTTGTTGCCGTTGAACCGCCTGAATTGATAGGCTCGGGCAATCCTGTTTCAAAAGCCAACCCCGAAATCGTGAGCGGGTCGGTGAGCGCCGTAAAAAAAATAAATCCGAGGGTTAAAGTGCTTTGCGGCGCCGGTATTTCCACCGGGGATGATGTTGCGGCGGCGATCGAACTCGGAACAGAAGGGGTGCTTCTTGCTTCAGGGGTTATTAAGGCGAAAGACCCGAAGGCGGCGCTTTTTGACCTTGTGAAGAAGATTTGATGTAATGTTTATTGCGGTGCACGTTGTCTTAATTCCTTAATGACCGCCATCGAATCAGCAGCCAGAGAGATTATCGAACAACTCCTAAGAAATGAAATCACAGACGAAAAAGCCCTGAACGCAGCAAAAAAGGCTGTAAGCATACGCTATAAGCTTTCATCACTTCTGGGCAATTCCCAGATATTTGCAGCAGCGCGCAGCGAAGAGGAAAAACAGCATGTTCTTGAACTCCTCCAGTTAAAACCGGTCAGGACGATATCGGGCGTGGCTGTGATAGCAGCCATGACATCCCCGGCGCCATGTCCTCACGGGCTTTGCGTCCCGTGCCCCGGTGGCATTGAATCGAAATTCCATTCGCCGCAGAGCTATATGGGAGCAGAACCCGCTGCAAAGCGGGCATTTGAGAATAATTTTGACCCATATTTGCAGGTATCATCCAGGTTAAAACAGCTTTCGCAGATAGGCCACCCCATAGAGAAAGCGGAACTTATCGTCATGGGAGGAACATACACGTCCCGTACACTTTGCTACCAGGAGTGGTTCGTAAAACGCTGCATAGAGGCGATGAATGATTTTTACGGCACAGAATGGCGAAAAGGCAGGGAGCATGTTTCAATAGAAGATGTCCAATCTGCAAACGAGAGCGCCGGAATCAGGAATGTGGGGATAACAATAGAAACAAGACCCGACTGGACTAAAAAAGAGCATATAGATACCATTCTTGAGCTTGGCGCGACAAAGGTGGAGATAGGAGTGCAGAGTACATACGATTTCATACTTGCAGGTATCCAGCGCGGGCATACGGTCGCTGAGAGCGCTACTGCGAACATGAGGCTTCGCGACAGCGGACTGAAAGTCGGGTTTCATATGATGCCGGGGCTGCCCGGGGCCTCTGTGGAATCGGATTTTCGCATGTTCAGGACGTTATTTGAGGATGAGCGTTTTAAGCCGGATTATCTCAAGATATACCCTACACTGGTAACTGAAGGAACGCGGCTCCACGGAATGTGGGAACTCGGGAATTATGCGCCGCTTGAGGTTTTAGATGCAGTCGAATTGCTTGCAAAAATCAAATCCATTTTACCGAAGTGGGTTCGTTTGCAGAGAATACAGCGCGACATCCCTGCGTACCAGGTGCTTGCCGGTATAAGAAAAAGCAATATAAGGCAGCTTGCAAAGGAAAGGCTTCTGGAAATGGGAGGGAAGTGCAACTGCATCAGGTGCCGCGAGGTAGGGCACAGGATGCTTGAAGGCGCAAAGCCCGAGGACATCGAACTTACCGTTGAAGAATATGCAGCGTGCGGCGGAAAAGAGCATTTCATTTCGTTCGAGGATACGGGAAAGGATGTATTGGTCGGGTTCTTAAGACTCCGCTTCCCATGCGCGCCGCATATGAAGGAGCTTCTCGGCGCGGCGCTGGTGCGCGAGCTGCATGTTTACGGCTCGATGGTTCCGCCGGGTGAGAGCGCGGGCAAGACGCAGTGGCAGCATCGCGGGTACGGGGAAGAGCTTCTGGCGCATGCGGAAGAAACTGCACGCGCTGCAGGATATGAGAAAATAGCTGTTACAAGCGGCATCGGTGTACGGGATTATTACAGGAAGTTCGGATACGGGCGCGAGGGTCCGTATATGACTAAGAAATTATAGGACTCACCGCAAAGACGCGAAGGGCGCAAAGATTAAAATATTTATTGTAAAGGTTTAACTTTGACTACGGGCTTATCCTCAATAAAAACCGACTCGACGGGTAATCTTTCGCACAACCTTTTCATGGCAGGCGCCTCCGTGGCATAATGTGTCGCATCGAACAGGCAAAGCTCACCTGCGTAACGGAGCGCATCATGGCGAAGCTCTCCCGATACAAGCGCATCTGCGCCGTGCTCGAGGGCGATGTCGATGTATTCCCTGCGGAATCCGCTTCCGCCTACGACCATGACCTTTTTTATTTCCCGGTTTCCTGAGTACTGCACATGCGTGCCCAGCTTTTTTGCGATGAACGAGGCAAATTCCGGCGCGCTGCATGGCTCTATTTCACCAATCCTTCCAAGCGCAAGCGGTGTGATGTTGTTTAATCCAAGTAATTCAGCAAGCACATCGTTCACGCCGCCTTCTGCCTTGTCGTAGTTGGTGTGCATTGTATAGATGGAAATATCGTTGTTGATAGCAATTTTTAATGTGTCGGATAATCTTTTTGAAATAAGGTTCACAGGGTCGAAAATCAGCGTGTGATGAGTGATGAGCAGGTTTGCGCCGAGGCGCGCCGCTTCTTTGAGAACGTGGTCGGTCGGGTCAAGCGCCACTGCGATTTTCCGGATGTTGGCGGCGCGGTCGAGGACGAGCCCGATTCTGCCGGTATCGAAGTCTTCGGCGAGGGCGGGAGGGGCGATGGTTTCGAGGAGGGGGATGAGTTCGCGGAGGTTCATGGGTGTTTGTTAGTTAGGAGGGTTATTTAAGGGTTGGTTCATAGTCTGGAGATTCCAGCCAATCATTAATAAGGGCATAATTCATACATAACTAAGTGAATTTAACATGCTCGCCACACTATTAATACTGCTCATCGGCTGGCCCGGCATTATATCCTCATTAGCAATCTCAATTGCAGGAGTTATAAGAAACAAGCCCGTATGGTTGATAATCGGCGCCATACTTGCTGTCCCCTTCTCATGGTATCTTAGCGGCTGGCCATTTTTCAGGCACATAGGACTTCTTCTGCCACTGTTTCAACTCGTGGCCTCTGTGGCGATACACAGGCATGTTACATGGTTGGCATGGCTGCTTCTATTACCGTTTACAGGTATTGCCGCCTGGTTGGGGATTACTGTACTCATGCAATGATATTTGAATAGAACCCTTTTTAACCATTTCAGTGGTAAGAACCATCATGTGCGGCATAGCAGGCTCGGCAGGAAAAGATTCAGAAGCATCAGTCAATAAGATGCTCGAAGTAATCAAACACAGGGGACCCGACGGCTCCGGCACATATTCTATAGGCGACATCACGCTTGGCAATGTCCTTCTCAAAATCACAGGTGATGCGCAGCAGCCTCTCACGGATGGCGGCGCGCTCACGTACAACGGGGAGCTCTACAATTTCAGGGAAATAGCAGAAAAGCTTCAAATAGCAACAGATTCGGACAGCGAGGCGCTTTTTGCACTGATTGGGGCAAAAGGCATAGAAACCGTTATTCAAGAATTGGATGGCGATTACGCATTTGCCTTCGTTGATGGCGAAAAACTCCATCTTGCGCGCGACCCCGCGGGCGTAAAACCGCTTTACTACAGCACAGGCGCCGGGTTTGCTTTTGCATCCGAAAAAAAGGCGCTGTATGCTATCGGGATGAATGAGATTCATACTCTCAAGCCCGGATACATGCTTACTTACAGCGCCGGGAAAATAACCGGAAAAAGAGTGGCTGGTTTCGCAGCGGGTGAGCCGAATACAGATGAAAATACAGCCTCAAAAGCGCTATATGAAGCAATTGGGCACGCTGTGGAAAAGCGGCGCTACACGCCCTCCGCGCTTGCATTCTCAGGCGGTCTTGACAGTTCTCTCATTGCCGCGCTGTGTCCTGAGGCTGAGTTGTATTCGGTGGGCATGGCTGACTCGCATGATATAATGCAGACAAAAAAAGCGGCACAGCTCCTCGGGCTTTCGGATAAACTGCATCTGCATGAACTTACCCCTGATGAAGTGGAGTCAGCTCTTCCTGATGTAATAAGAGCAGTCGAGTCTGGAGACCCGTTGAAGGTAAGCATCGCCATGCCTTTGTTTTTTGCTTCGAGAGACGCCCATAACGACGGTATTCGCGTGATGCTTTCAGGTCAGGGCGCGGATGAGCTTTTTGCGGGATACAAACGGTATGAATCAATGAACACAGCCGAACTTGAACTGGCGCTTCAGAAAGACCTCGACAATATTGCAGAAAACAATCTTGAGCGGGACGATGCGGTTACAATGGCAAATGCTGTCGAGCTCCGCGTCCCTTATCTTGACAGGGAGGTTGTGGAACTTGCCCTGAGAATAGCGCCTGAGCTCAAGGTACATAACGGCGTGAGGAAATACATACTGCGCCTGGCAGCAAAGGAACATCTGCCTGATGAACTTGTCTTTAAAGAAAAGCTAGCGGCGCAGTACAGCAGCGGGATTTATTCAGCACTTGTGAAGCTTGCCAGGAAAAATGGGTTCATGGGAGAGCGGGCGCTTGGAAGGTATCTTGAAAATTTAAAGTTAGCGGCTTTGTAGCTTCAAACAGCGAACTTATTCGACCGTAGAACTCGAAGATTTCATTTTTATCTCACCATTATCGTTTCTTTGCGCTCTCTGCGCCTGGTATGAAAAACTGTAAAAACCGCAAAGCAGAACACAGATGACACGGATAAACTGAAACCTCAGTTTACACGGTATAGGGCATGCTTTGCATGCCCTTCTTTGATAAAACTTTCTTAAAGTTTTTTCGACGGATGTCCACGGATTTTTTTATCTGTG
>JBAQMZ010000008.1:0-34824 GCA_049303315.1 Candidatus Methanoperedens sp. | reverse complement strand
CTGACAGGATTAACAGGATGAACTGGATTTTGTAATATTTTATCCAGTCAATCCTGTTATCCCGTCCGAAAAATTGCTAAAGTGACATGCATAAAATTATGTGAATTTAAGAACCATGCTATAGCATTAAATTTAAGTACAATCGTTTACCAGAGAATATTGGAGGTAGTTAGTAATGGTAGAACAATGGGATGATTTCAGAAGATTTGAAGAAATGATGAACCGGATGTTTGAAGAATTCTTGGGAAGACCGGGTCGGCGGCGTTTGCTGCCCTCAGGTGAGCGGGGGGCGGTCGTACCTGCCGAATACCGGGAACCATTCATTGACGTGATCGAAACCGATAAAGAAGTTATCGCAACGGCAGAAATGCCCGGTCTTGAAAAGCAGGATATCAAGATAAATGTCACCGAGGACAGGCTTGAGATATCGGCAGAGACAAAACATGAAGAAAAAAAGGAAGAAAAAGGCTATGTGTACAGGGAAAGGCGGAGCGGGAGTTATTATCGTGCAATTTCATTGCCCTCGCCGGTTGACCCGGACAAATCTAAAGCCTCGTATAAGAACGGCGTCCTTGAAATAAAAATGCCAAAGACAGAGGTCAAGAAAAAAACACCGCTGAAAATCGAATAAAGTGAGGAAGGCTTAGCCATTCCTCTTTAACCTATATACCTCAAATCCTCATCAGTTGAAGGCGGCGCCTGCCCCTGTTCCATTTCGCGAAGTTTCGCGACAATCTTTTCCATTTCAGCAGCCCGCTCTTCCAGCGCTGCCATATCCACATCGATTTCAAGAACCTTGCACAGCACTTTCAGCACAGCCTGTGCGCTCTTCGGGTCAACGAGATAACCCGATGTAACTCCCATAAGACATGCGGCGTCAATCCCGCGAAGCTCGCTTAAACCAAGAAGCAGTCCGGATGCGCCTACAATACCGCCAGCCGGCTCGTTTGCCTTGAATTCCACGCCATATTTTTTAAGCTCCTTCACAAGTTTTATGTTATTTGCAGCCCCCATAACAGATTCGGTCTCGACAAGCTGCCCCACCCCATAACCCCCGAGTGCATATATACGTTTAACCTTGAATTCTTCAGCAATATCAAGGAATATGCCGCAAAGCTCATAATGACCTTCATTTGTAGCGCTCTGGTGGTCGCCCACAAGTATCAGGAGGTCATGTTTGCCTTTTGATTTATATGCAAAAAGCTCGTTCCTGACAAGCCTGATAGTACCATCGTCTTCGACTATGACCTGGGGGGGGAAATGGGGAGAGTATATCTCCATTATCTTTTTCGCGCCGAGTTCCTCGACCATATGCTCCGCAACCAGTTTCCCGACATGCCCGACGCCGGGCAGCCCCTCAATAAGTACCGGATTCTTGAGTCGCGGTTTTTTACCCCGTAAGATTGTAGTTTTAATCATAATTATGCCTTCCTGGTCATCCTTCTATATTTCCCGTATCTGTCTTCAAGAGAAAACCGTGCCGGCCGTGAGTATTTTGCCAGAGAACCGCATATAGGACAAACTTCTTTGAGCGTATATCTCCCGCATTGGCATTTTCTTATTTTTGATACCATAATCTTTAGGTATTTTGTTCGGTATATCTGTGGAATTCTCCGCTTCCGCCTGCTTTTTCAATGATTTTAATGGCAGATTGCGCCGATTTTTTAAGAATGCCTTCAGCTTTTTTATAATCCGGGGCTATTACATGTATCCGGTATCGCGGCGCCCCGATATAAGAGATATCCACTTTGACTTCTTCCCCATCGACTTCATTAGCCTCAATCAATGCTTTCTTTATATACTGAATCCCGTCGGGGAGAAAACATGTGAGGTCAACATACCCTGAAATATCCACCTGGGGTTTTTTCAAATTCTCGTTCGCCACCTTTGTGATTGCATCTGCAATCTCCCTGGCAATCCCGATTTTTGTCAGGACCGCAGTCCCATCAAACCTTGATTTCTCAAAAGCCGAATATACGCTTCCGAATTTTTCATATAAGAGACCGATTAATATAGTAAGGTCATCAGGGCTTTGTTTTGTGGTTTTGGCCACGTACTGTATCCATTTCTCGGCTTTCTGTTCGTTCTTCCATTCCTGGATTTTTTCACGGCGCTGGTGTTCATTAACATCCTTAAGCGACAGGTCGATATGATGTTTGACCGTATCCACGTACAATACTTTGCAGACTATTTTCTGCCCTTCCCTGACATGGTCACGTATGTACTTTACCCAGCCAGAAGCCACATCCGAAATATGGATTAACCCCTCTTTATGCCCATATTCATCCAGTTCTACGAAAGCTCCAAAATCGGTGACCCTCTTAACGCTGCATACTACAAGATCACTGGTTTCAGGCCAGCCGGTTCTTTCCATTACTCAAGAACCTCAATGATTTGCGTTTTTATGAATGCCTTCCCGCCGGTTGGTTCTGAAAGGGTTCTTCCGCATACAAGACAGGTCACAGGAGCGCTTGCGCATCCAAAAATGACCTGCTCATTCTCGCAATCATTACACTTTACTTTTAAAAATCTGCTTTTGGGTTCCATGCTTATGACTCCACAAGTTCGAATTTCCCTGCCCTGAAGCATTTAGGTTTCTGATGAGCTTTCTTGCAGGTCTTACATCTGTATCTCAGGTTAATGCGCTTTGTGGGCTTGTCCCCGCCTGGCACTTTTGAGAATTTTCCTGAGTTCCCGATGCCTGTATGTCTTGCTTTTTGTCTCGAAATCCGGGTCAACGTCGAAGCCTGTCCTTTTTTCACCCTTTCCACTACATGCGGGGTATGGGTTTTACATGTTGGACAGTAAGTATTGAAATTCTTTGGTATTTTCATGAAGATCACCTTTTAACTGTAATTTGAATGGCTGCTTTACGGTTTATTAAAGCTTTAGCATTAACGGTCGATAAAACAGCAATATCTTCTTTTGCTAAAGTATAATTGCGTCCATCGACTCCGACAAATGTCGGAATGTCTTTTAGCAAACGCACCACAATGTACTCTTTGCTTATATCCTTTTTGTCTTCGAGAGGAGTTTCTTTTGGGGTTTCTTTTTGAGTTTCTTTTTCCTGGATTTCCCGGGTTGTTGCCGCCTGGGAACCGGAGGCAAGTTTTTCTTTCCCGGATATTTTATCAAGAAGTTCTCTCCTGATTTCCATATTCAATTCAAGCAGCCGGTTATAGAACCGCCGTTCCTCCTGCGTCATTGACTCAATGTCCTGTTTTTCCTTTTGTTTGGATGACGCGCGAAGGGAAGCTTCTTTGATTATTTTTCCTATTCGTCTCTCGATAATGTTCTCTATGGATTTCCTCGCTGTTTTAAGCTCATCATCGATAATTGCGTATTTTGTGCCGTAAATATCTTCAATCCTGTTTTTTTCATCCTGAAGTTCGCGTATCTGTGCTGCCACTTTTTCATAGAAATCATTCTCAAGAGGGACGAGTTTTGATTTTCGCTCTTCTCTCAGGATATTATGGAGGTTGATTCTGGGTTTATCAGGATTTTCAGGCATATTCGGCTGCTCCGCGGCACATGAGATACATTGCCGCATACTCTGGCAAAGTGTTGATACCTTCTGTGACAGTAAAGCTTTTTCCTTTCATTTCAACCATGGAGTTCTGAGGCTTGAGCGGCTTTAAAACATCGATTTTTGTTTCTTTTTCACTGAATACCACTGCGTCATTCAGCGGCTCGAATTTTGAAAGCTCAGAAAGCGTGAGGGGAACGACCCGCATCCCCGAGCCGCCGTGCAGGGACAAGGGCATGCGGATGAGGCGCCTGATGTCTGCGGTGACGGGTTCGTCTGTGTGGGCGCTTCCCAGGTAGATAATATTATCTTCAATTGCTTTTTGCACAATCGCATCAAAAATATATGATTCCTCGATAATACCATTATTTTCTATCATGCCAAGCGCATGGGGATTTGTTGAAACGTTTTTAATAGTTTTTAATTTCACTGAAGCCTCCGTCTTAAAATCCCATATATCATTTGCTATCAAAATATCCCGCACTTTTTCAGGTGTGACCCCCACATCTTCTGCTATTTTTTGCAGACCGATTCTTTTGTTTTCAGTTTTCATATCAATAATTCGTTTAATAATATCATCCGGAAGCGTTTCAGTGTATGCATTTCTCTTCTTGTAATCTCTTATCATATCAGTTATTTCCTGTATTGCCGCAGCATCATCTTTCGCTGAAATATCCTTTAAAAAATGAACGAGGTATTTACTGATGCGTTTCCCCCACCCAAATCCCCCCGATACTTCCTCAAAAGAAGTTATTCTCCTTGATTCTGTTAGTTCTTTTTTCTTGAATTTTCCATCGTCATAAACTTTATGTTTCGCGGATTTAAACAAAAAATCAATCGATAATCCCGTCCCGCTGACATAATCCACAATCTCCCTCCGCTCAGCGCTCTCAAGCGCCAACACCTTCGGGTCACGAACATGGATGTGATACCCGCGCCCTCCCGAGAATGCGACTCTAATGTTATTTTCAGGGAACCCGAAATCTTCGAGAAGAAAATCAAGAAGCTTCGTGGTTTCTGTTTTCACATTGGAAAGCATTTCGGCATACGACCTTGCCTTCACGGGCAGATGGTCAGCATCAAGGTCGAAAATCAAATCAGCGCCCTGCCACTGCTTCTCTTTCATTGTAGCGGCGCCGGGAAACTTGTAATAAGCCGCTGAATGATACACATGCGCAGGCACCATTCCCCGGATGTAATCAAACGCTTCGTTTTCTCTTGAAAACGCTTTATGTCGGCGCATTACCACCTCCGGCAGTTCATCAAAGAATATGAAACCCCATTCGCGCCGTTCAAGCTCAGGCGGCAGGGTAAGATTGGCAGCCTGGTAATAGTCCCCGAACCTTTTCCGAAGATACTGCTTTGTCCTGAAATTCATGAGATTTTATTTTATTGTCGTGCAGCCTTAAAACTGTAATCTTTGTTCTTTACAACCTTTGCGCTCATAGCGGTGAATAATAGCACACACCGCAAAACATGCAAAGCGCGCAATGTTAGCCAACCCCCAATCCAACCGATAGCTTAAAGTACTTTATAGTCGAGAATAGTACTCCCCCTATCATCCGTAGGAGACAATAGTCGATTACTACGGGAGGAATACTCATTGGAACAAGAAAAGATATTAGAAGCTGTAAAACAGGCGCTCGAAAAATCGCCTGAACGTAAATTTTCTGAAAGCGTTGACATTGCTATCAACCTCAAAAACCTTGATATGAATCAGCCTACGAACAGGCTTGATGAAGAGATAATCCTGCCAAACGGCCTGGGAAGACCTATAAAAATCGCGGTGTTCGCAAAAGGTGAGACCGCACAGAGGGCAAAAGGCGCAGGTGCCGAATATGTCTTCGACCCCGATGAAATCGCTGTTCTCGGAGAAGATAAGTCACGTGCAAAAGCCCTGGCAGAAGAAGTCAATTTCTTCATAGCAGAAGCTGCATTCATGCCTGCAATCGGTAAAACTCTTGGCCAGGTGCTCGGTCCGCGGGGAAAAATGCCCATACCCCTTACACCCGATAAAGATGTTGTGCAGATAATCAACAAATCAAGGAACTCCATAAAATTGAGGTCAAAGGACAAGATGACCTTCCACATTTCAGTGGGGAAAAAAGAAATGGATCCCCAGAAACTCGCACAGAATATCGAAGCCATAATCAACCGTATCGAACACAGATACGAACGCGGTTTGTATAATGTAAAATCCATATATGTCAAATCCACTATGGGACCTGCAGTGAGGGTGGTCTGAATGACGACAGAAGTTGCTCATCACAGTATTCACATTCCGAAATGGAAGAAAGATGAGATAGAGGATATAAAAAACCTGATTACAACTCATTCATCTGTAGGCATCGTCGGGGTTCACGGGATACCTTCAAACCAGCTCCAGTTAATGCGAAAGAACCTGCGCGGTCTTGCTGATATCAAGATGTGCAGGAACTCCCTTATCGACCGTGCCCTTGACGAATCATCTGAAGATGTCAAAAAGATAGGTAAGTATGTAGAGGACCAGACTGCTTTGCTATTCACCAACGAGAACCCCTTCAAGCTCTACAAGATTTTAGATAAGGGGAAGACCCAGGCGCCCATAAAAGCGGGAGGCGTCTCTCCAAAGGATATAGTTGTCGAGAAAGGGCCAACCTCATTCCCGCCCGGACCTATTGTAGGAGAATTGACCGGCGCAGGAATTCCGGCAGGTATTGAAGGCGGTAAAGTAGTAATACGCGAGACAAAGACGGTTGCCAGAAAAGGTGATGTGGTTGATGCGAAGCTTGCATCCATACTCTCCCGTCTTGATATCCGTCCTGTGGATCTGGGGCTTGAACTTCGCGCCGTTTATGAAAATGGCATGATATATGAATCAAAGCTCCTCGCAGTTGATGAAACACAGTACATAGCCAACCTGACCACCGCAGTCCAGAGGGCATTTAATTTATCTGTCAACTCGGCATACCCGGCGAAACCCACGATTGGCACGTTGCTTACCAAAGCAGCATCCCAGTCGAGGAACCTTGCCATTAATGCCGAACTGATAATACCCGATATTATCGATGTGTTGCTTTCAAAGGCAAACGCCCAGATGATATCGCTTGCCAGGGTTGCATCCCAGAAGGATGCAAATGCAATCGGCGGCAAGTTAAAAGAGAAGCTTGCGGCAGCGCCGAAGGAAGAGAAGAAACCTGAGGCTGCGGCAGCTCCGGCAGAGGCAAAAGCAGAGAAGAAGAAGGAACAACCAAAGGAAACAGATATTGCAGCGGGCTTAGGCTCGTTATTCGGTTAATTTATAAAAGGTGATTAAAATGGAATACGTATATGCAGCGCTGTTATTACACAGCGCAGGAAAGAAAATTACAGAAGAAGGAATCACGGCTGTTGTCAAAGCAGCAGGTGCAGATGTTGATGCAGTCAGGGCAAAAGCGCTTGTTTCTGCTCTTGAAGGCGTCAATATAGAAGAGGCTATTTCAAAGGCGGCATTCGCAGCCCCGGCAGCAGCGGCTCCGGCAGCGGCAGCTCCAGCGGCGGCGGCAGAAGCTGAGAAACCAAAGAAAGACGAGAAAGCAAAAGAGAAAGCTGAAGAGAGCGGAATGGAAGGACTCGGCGCACTGTTCGGCTGAGTGCTTCATTCTTCTTAATTTTTTTTGCTTTCAGGGTAGCCTGTATAGATTATTTTATAAATTTTTATAATTGTTTTCAAGAAATTCTTTTGATGCGCGAAAAGCCTATCGGATTTGAGTCACGGACACCGTGAATCGCAGTGCATCGGCGCGGGCGCATGAGGGTTTATATATTCTATTGTAGCTTTGGTGTGTATCGATAAGAGGGGCATAGAATCTACGCAAAAGGGCAGGCTAATGGTTCAAGAATTCGTTGTTCTTACTTTTTCATCATCTTCTTAAATTCATCCACAGAAATTCCGGCATCAACCAATATGCTTTTAACAATTTTTGGATGCAAGATTTTTCCACTGTGGTAAGCAATAGTTACTCTTTTCCCTTCACCATTTTTGTATATTTTATGGCTGCCTGACTGCCGTGAGAAACGAAATCCCAACTTTTCAACTATTCTAATCATCTCATTCGCTGTTACCCTTGGTAACTTTTCGCTCATGCAGTCACTTCTAGAGCAACAAGGCTGAAGGAGTTAATCTTTTCGATTGCTTCGCCGCTTTCGATAATATCTTCTATATGCAGGCGGATGGCGTCTTGTATATTTTCAAGCGCTTCCTCGTAGGTATCCCCCTGGGAGTAACAGCCCTGCAAAGCCGGGCACATTGCAAAATAGCCGTATTCATCTTTTTCTATTACTACCGGGAGGGTATATTTTTCCATTTCTAATATCTCCTTATGAGTCTAATTAGACAGGCAGGTATTTAAGAATTACATCTGTCAGCGAAACTTTTTATTATTTTCTGGTTTGAAAAACCACAGAGTTAGCCATGAACGAAATTCATAGATAACTATGAAAAAGAACAAAAATGGACGTTAACAGCTAACTAATACGAACTCGTACGAACTCAGAGTTAAATATTTTAAACTGTCCGGCGCGCCGATAGAAACCGATGCAGCCTCAGCATATCGAAATTATAAACCGCAGATGAAAGCGCCCCTATTCGCGCCTTGGGAGGGCGCATCGGCGCCAATAATTTAATATTAAAAAAGTGATATATTTGCGGCGCTTAACACCGCAAAGTTCGCAAAGAACGCAAAGCTGAGGCGCATTTTAATAACATATTAATGCGCCGATGAGCAGCATAATGTTACCCGCGACTGCCCGAGCACCCATCGGAGCGCAGGATTGTCGCCCAAGCTCCCACGCTAAGGTTATGTCATCTATTTGGTGTTTTGTCTTTTAACGACTGTGAGCTTTTATATATTATCCCCCCTAAAATAACGCTTAATGGTTAAAGTTAGCTTCACCAAACATGCGGAAGATATGCTGATAGAGAGAACATTTACAAAAGAAGGAATTATCTCTGTCATAAGGAATCCTGATTGGCAGGTAAATGATGAAGTTGAAGCTGATGTTTGGCATGCATTTAAAAAGATTGGAAAAAAAGTTTTGAGAATAGTTATTAAAGGAAGAGAAGAACCATATACAGTGATAACAATGTTTTATGATAAAAGGTTGAGGAATTAAAGATGAGAATTAAAATCGATCTGGAAAGTGATGCGCTCTACTTCAGAATCAGCGAGGACCCGATAGAAGAGAGCGAGGAAATAAAGAAGGGGCTTATCGTTGATTACGATGCCAGTGGCAAGGTTGTAGGAATAGAAATACTTAACATAAAAGAAAAATTCAAGATGGAAGATTTGACTGGTCTTAAATTGGAAATGCCTTCTGTTGCGAAGGCAGCAGCGTAAGGGCTTACCCGAAAATCTGTGCTATCCATCAGGCGCCACATATTTATTACTTTTTAAATATTAAATCTCAGGCGCCGATATGTCCCCAGGCAACTGCCTCACATCAAAATTGAAAAACCACAGAGCGCACAGAGGACACAGAGAACTTTTACACCTCTGTGCTCTCTGTGTCCTCCGTGGTTGATTATCCTTGCCTGAGCGCAGAACTGCCGCCCAGCCTCCCGCAATAAGGACGCCGTCCGCTTGCAGGCGGATGCGGGCTTGCCCGAACCCTCCGGGCGGCGTGCTCAGGGCGGCGCAATCGAGACATATTCTTGCAGGTGGCTCGCGCCGATAGGAACCGATGCAGCCTATGCGTATCGAAATCACGAACCGCAGATAAACGCGGATGAACGCAGATTTGCTGCATCGTATCTGAAGCATCGGCGCCAATAATTTAATATTAAAAAAGTGATATATTTGTGGCGCTTTTCACCGCAAAGTTCGCAAAGACCGCAAAGCTGAGGCGAATTTTAGTAAAATATTAATGCGCCGATGAGCGGCTTCCGCGTCCGGGCGCCCCGCTTGAGCGCAGGACTGTCGCCTCATCGCACAAGGGCGCAGACGGATGCGGGCTTGTTCCGCACCCTCTGGGCGGCGTGCTTGGGGCAGCGCAGGTCCTGGCGCGTATAGAATAATTGATACAAATTACTGTAATTCAAAGATAGGCGTTTCAGTACACGTATTACAAAAATTATACGCAATTTTCTTAAAAATATATATTCGTCAATGACCCTGGATTTCACTACGCTTAAATTCAGGGCATCATAGCTGATGCTTGGAAATCAAAATACCCCCTAACATATTTATCTTTATTTGACCCGTTTTCTTTTCAAATCCTTGAAGGCTCATCTCGGCTTTCACTTTTATCTATACAGACAAGGCATATCCATAACCTTCATCGTTGTTTCTCATATCTATCTTGAATGTAACTTCCTATTTTGGTGATTCCAGATAGGACAGCTCCAACAAAAATCAAGAGTATTCCCAAGAGTCCCAGTAACCCGATAAAATCAGGAATGGGTATATTCTCAGGGTTATATATTTCTCTTTCCGCTTTAGACATGGAGAAAGCCGTTACAAGAGTTATTCCAACCACTAAAACGAATGCAATTAGAATAAGTCCCCCGCCAGAGCGTATTAAAAACCAAAAACGCTCTTGCCAAACATTCCAATCAATAGTTTTCTCTCTCGCCATTTTTTATCCTCCTTAGCGACCGATTGCGTAATGTCGCCTAACTTGATCATGCCACATTGCAATGAATTGTAGGGCATCCCTGCGAATTCACTTTATAAGACTTCATTCTCTTCTTATTTTTCCCCCTATAAAACCTCCAATTGTTCCAGTTGTTGCATATATCATTAATGAAATTATAGTTTCTCCAATTACATCTGTTAAGTTATAAAGTCCATAAAGTTCAAAAACTGATAAATCAACAAGACCGAGAATTATTAATAAAAAGCTAAATATAGAAACCACAGTAAACAAAAATATTCCAACATATAATCCATTCTTCCAAGCATCAGCAGTAGATAACCGACCTGCTATTATACTCCCAATAAAACAAGTAGCAATAGCGTTAATGGTTACAATAATAAAACCCAATTCATAAAATGAAGGAGCAATAAAATAACTTACAAAAAACATCCAGCCATATCCTGCCGATACGATAATAGTTATGTTTTTCCAGTTCATTTTTACCTTTGTAGTTTATGAATAATTTTTCCTATGCCTCCTATAAGGCATAATAACACACCCAAGAGCGCTATAATAAAGAAAAGCACAGGAAGAATACCAAAGTCCACAGGTCGTTGAGGATATCCCCGTCCAACAGCAGCTATTGAAAAAAACAGCATACCCCCAAATCCGAGTTTCAACGCGTCCACCCCATATTTCCATAAATTATATGTCCATAACTTCTCACTTTCTTGTTCTTTTTTACGTTCTCTTTTCTGCTCCTCTCGTTGTTTTTTATAACGATCCTCCCACTGCTTATTTCTTTCCATTTTCACATTATTTACTAAATCCTTTGACTCCATAGTAATATTACTCCTATTTTTAGTGCAGCTTAATCATGAAGAGAAAAGCTGGAAATTATAGCCTCAAATGTGGAATTAAATTCATCGAAAGAAGTTGGCTCTCCTGAAAAACCAATAATCCAAGCTGTTTGATCTTTAACTATATATACCACCATCTCTTTCACTAAGAGACCATCTGGAGTTGAATAAAAAAATATGTGCTTTATTGCTGGTGTGCCATTAATTGCTAGTTCCTCTGCCGAGATAAAAGCATAATTATACTTGAGTGCTCTTTCCTTCACTTTTTCTCTTTTTACTTCATAGTAATTTTGGAGATTCATTGGGTAAGATAACTCTTCTTTCCACACTATAAAGTTTAACTTATATGGATCTGGAGACCAGAAAGCGATAAGGATTTTTACTTCCTCTGTCTGCATTCCCTTCCATAATTCTCTGGGCACTTCCTCCCAATCTCGAGGATGAGATATGGAGAATCCATTGGACTTATCAATATAAGGCACTAGGTCAGTAGTTTGTCCTTTTCGATCTTCGCTCGTTGATGTTTCAGAATATAGGGGTTTTTCTATATGTAATTGGTATATTCCAGGATAACCTATAGTAGAAGGGGGGTAAGATCTAACGTCATAAAATTCACCCCATATACTAATTATATCGCCCTTTTGGAAACTTAAATTCTCACCAGGAAAAATCTCTAATTCATTTTGTTCATTGTCAAGAGTTTTAACATTGAATTTATATGAAGATGTTGTATTTTCATAAATTATACCACTAATATAAACAATTTTTCCAATGTAATTGTTCTCGTTCTTCATTAAGTCATTATAAGTTACAGTTAATGCTTTTGTTTTAATTTCTTCAACAGACATGCCCAGATATTTAGATTCTTCTTCTAAACACCCACTTACCAAAACAACTCCCATTATCGCCAAAATTCCGAATATAATAAAAGATTTGTAATTGTTTAGCTCAAACATAACTTCTTTCACCACGCCTTCTGACTAACGTTAAAACGTTAATACAACTGTTTTGATGTCATTATCCGTTATAAATTTAACTGCTCTATTTTTATAGAGTTCGATGGAAATCAACATTAACGATGCGATTAAACTCAAAGCTTTAAAGCAACTGAGCAATGGGAAAGTATATTCATTCTATTTATTGGCTAAATTAGTCGGAGCAAACAATACAACAGTCAAGAAAAATTGCAATTTTCTTCATAAAATCGGGTTAATTGAAATAAATAAGATTACAGCAGAAGAAAGTGCATCTGGAGTACCATCTTACAGAGTAAAAATTACTCAAGATGGGTTGAAAGCTGTTAAGAAATTAAATAACTCTGAAAACTAACTTCAGTCATTCGAGGTAAAGTGCGCCTTATTTTCGGCGTTGAAGGAAGTTGTTTTGGATTCGTATCGCCCTTCCCTGCTCCCAACCCACCCCTCCAACTCCCACGAAAGCCCCCCGTCGCCAGCCGCACAAACGTAATCTTTAAAATAACCAAAGTCATCTAAACAGCAGTATCATGAGAAGCGATAATATCAAAAAAGGACTTGAACGCGCCCCTCACAGGTCTTTATTAAAAGCAGTCGGGCTGACCGATGAAGAAATGGCTCTTCCCTTCATAGGAGTGGTAAACTCCTGGAACGAGATAATTCCCGGGCATATCCATCTCGATAAGCTTGCAGACGCCGTAAAAGCAGGGATACGAATGGCAGGAGGCGTACCATTTGAATTCAACACCATCGGGATATGCGACGGCATCGCAATGGGTCATACGGGCATGAAGAACTCGCTGCCCAGCAGGGAACTGATAGCCGACAGCATCGAACTCATGGTCGAAGCGCACCAGTTTGACGGCATGGTCATGATACCCACATGCGACAAAATCGTCCCCGGTCACATCATGGCTGCGGGAAGGCTTGACATCCCAACCATTGTAGTAACAGGCGGACCCATGATGCCAGGGATAGTCGGGGATGAACCCAGGGATTTAATAACTTTATTCGAGGCTGTGGGAGCGCGCCAGAACAATAAGCTCTCAGACGAGGAGTTGAAGATTCTTGAGGACTGCTCATGCTGCGGGGCGGGTTCATGCGCCGGATTATTTACAGCAAACACAATGGCATGCGTGACCGAGGCGCTGGGCTTGAGCCTTCCCGGATGCGGAACCGCGCATGCAGTGGATGCTAAAAAGACAAGGCTTGCAAAGCATTCAGGCATGAAGATACTTGAACTTGTGGAAAAAGGCATAACCCCGGCGCAGATAGTCACACGGGAATCGCTTGACAATGCGATACGTGTTGACATGGCAATAGGAGGTAGCACTAATACGGCGCTCCACCTTCCAGCCATAGCGCAGGAATTCGGGCTTGACCTTCCGCTTATGAGGTTTGATGAAATAAGCAAAGAGACGCCGCATCTTATAAACCTGAGACCCGGAGGGGATAGATACCTTATAGACTTTGAACGGGCGGGAGGGGTACCCGCAATCCAGCAGCGGTTGCAGGAGAAACTTGACCTCGACACCCTGACCGTATCAGGAAAAACCCTTGGTGAAAACCTGAAGGAATACACAATCATAAATCCGCGCGCCAATAAGGAGATAATCGCAACACTTGAATCACCGATACATGCCGAAGGTGGCATAGCTGTGCTGAAGGGAAGCCTTGCTCCTGATGGTTCTGTAATAAAGCAAACGGCAGTAAACCAGAAAATGCAGAGGCACTCAGGGCCTGCACGTGTTTTTGACGGCGAAGAGGCAGCGATGAAGGCTATAATGGAAAAGAAAATCAAATCGGGTGACTGCCTCGTTATCAGGTACGAAGGGCCAAAAGGAGGTCCTGGAATGCGGGAAATGCTCTCGCCGACTGCTGCGATAGCAGGCATGGGACTTATCGATTCGGTTGCGCTCATCACAGACGGGCGGTTCTCTGGAGGGACAAGGGGACTGTGCATAGGTCATGTATCGCCTGAGGCTGCTGATGGCGGAGCTATTGCGCTTGTGAGGGATGGCGATATTATTGAGATTGATATACCAAAGCGTTTGTTGAATCTCAATCTCTCGCCGGAAGAACTTGAGAAAAGAAGAAAAGCGTGGAAACCGCCGGCTCCAAAGGTTACGAGAGGTTATCTGGCGCGGTATCAGAAGCTTGTGAGTTCGGCTGATAAAGGTGCAGTCTTCAAGTATTAATTCCACCATCTTTTTATATATCCGATGCAATGTATAATTATCGCAAAAACCTATTAATTCAGGCTTTAATATGAAAACACTCGATGAAATAAAAAATATCCTTTCACAGCATAAGGAAGAAATAAAACAAAAGTATGAAGTCAGAGAGATAGGGATATTTGGCTCATATGTGAGAGGAGAAGAAAAAGAAGCCAGCGACCTTGACATTATAGTGGAACTTGGGAAAGCCATTGGATTGTTAAAATTTATTGAAATTGAGGAATACCTCAGCGAACTCTTAGGTGTTAAAGTAGACCTCGTGATGAAAGGAGCGCTCAAACCGAGGATAGGGAAGCGTATTTTAAAGGAAGTAGTCTATGTATAAAAGAGAGTACGGGGACTATATAGAAGACATAGTTGATGCCATGGATAAAGCCATGCAATTTACGGAAAATATGGACTACAGTGATTTTATTCATGATAACAAGACTATTTTTGCCGTAATCAGGGCACTGGAAATAATAGGCGAAGCCGTTAAAAAGATTCCTGAAGATGTAAGAATAAAGAATCCTGAAATTCCCTGGAAGCGCATAGCAGGGATGAGAGATAAGGTTATTCACGAGTATTTTGGTGTCAGGTTAGAAGTTGTCTGGACAACGGTAAAAGAGGAAATTCCTGCTTTAAAACCTCTTTTTCAAGATATTCTGAAAAAGTAAATAGCGACGGTGTGGCTGTTTTTGCAATTTTGTACTAATACTTCCTCTCAATCATATAATCCGCAAGCCCTATGAGCGTCTTCTTTGCCTCGGAATCAGGAAGCACTGAAAGTGCAGCCTTGCCCTCATCCACAAACCCAAGCGCCTTGTTCATTGCATAATCAATCGAACCAGATTCTTTAAGTGTGGTAAGCGCTGCGGATATCTCGCTCCTTGTCGCATTACTCTTCCCGAGCGCATCTATGCTGACCCCTTTTGACAACGCATGGATAACAATAAGTGTGCGCTTGCCCTCGATAATGTCCCCTCCCTGCGCTTTCCCGAGTATTTCCTCAGGCGTAATAAGGTCAATCACATCGTCGTATATCTGGAACCCAACTCCTGTCAGCCGGCCGAAATCCCACAGCGCGCGCACTACTTCCCTGTTAGCCCCTGACAGTACAGCACCCATTTTCACAGCAGTGGCGAAAAGCACTGCGGTCTTTTTCTCCACCATGCGCATGTACTCTTCTTCGGTAACGTCCTTCCGTGTTTCAAAATTCATATCCATCCACTGGCCTTCGCATATGTCAGTGCAGGTTTTCGACAGGAGTTCAAGACTTTCAACAAGTCTTTGCGGCTCGCTTTTTGTGCAGGAAAGTATTTCAAAAGCTTTTGAATAAAGGGCATCTCCTGCGATAATCGCCCGCGGGACGCCCCATTTTTTATGAACCGTTGTAAGTCCTCTCCGGAGGTCTGCCTCGTCCATTATGTCATCATGGATTAAAGTGAAGTTATGAACCAATTCTACAGCAACTGCCGCGGGAAGTACATCTTCGGGCTTGCCTCCTACAGCTTCTGCCGCCAATAACAATGCAGACGGGCGAAGCCTTTTTCCTCCGCCGTCCAGCAGGTGGCGCATGGCTTTATACAATTCATCCGGGGGAGTGATAGGTAGGAATTTGGGGATGGATTCATCCACCTGTTTGGCTTTTTTCTGGAGGATTTCTTCAATCATAAACTGGTTATCTCCGTTTTAAAGAATTTCTTATGAGGAGTTTCATAAAACCATCTCCTCACCGTTTCTCATGATATGCACCGTGTCTCCGAATACGTAACCCGCATCCTCGGCAAGCTCGACGTAATGGGAATGCATTACCATATTTCCGTGTGATGGTATTACCTGTTCAGGGTTTACCATCCTCAAAAGTTCCCAGTGGTCTTCCTTGGAAGCATGCCCTGAAACATGCACATTTTCATAAAGGCGCGCTCCTGCCATTTTCAATTTTATTTCAAGAGCATGCCTGTTCGCCATCGTCATCGGGCTGGGAATGGTGTTCGCTGAAAAAATCACTTTATCTCCGGGCTCAATCCGAAACTGCGTCTCCCCGTTCGCTATCCGTGTCAGGATAGAATCGGGTTCGCCCTGATGTCCCGTTACGATGGGGAGGTATCTCTTCTTTCCCTCCTGGGATATGCGTTTCAAGGCTTTTTCAACTGCATTCCTGTTGCCGTATACTTCAAGGTTTTCGGGGAATTTTATGTACTTCATCTTCTCGGCTATTGAAAGATAGCGTTCCATTGAACGCCCGAGAAGCACCGGTATCCTGCCCATCTCCTCAGCCGCCTGGATAATTGCATTAATGCGAGCCACGTGGGATGAGAATGTGGTGATTATAACTCCGGATTCGGTCTCTTCCGTTCCAAGAAGCACATCGCGGACAAGGTCTTTTGCTATTTGTTCAGACGGCGTTTTCCCGGAGAGTCCTGAGTTCGTACTCTCGGTAATCATTGCCTTTACACCTTCATTTCCGAGTTTCCTGAGCCTCTGGAAGTCGGGCGCTTCCTGCAGTGTAGGCGTGCGGTCCAATTTGAAATCGCTGGCATACAGGATTACGCCATCCGGGGTATGGATTGCCGCAAATGCCGAATCCACAATGCTGTGCTGTATGCGGACAAATTCAATCTGTATATCCGGCGTTAATTTATAGATCCCGCCGAGCCGCAGGGGAATCACTTCATTGGTCACCCTGAATTTCTTTTCATCCGATATCTCATGTTTTACAAGTTCTGCAGTATAAGGGGTGGCGATAATAGGCGCTTTGTACCTGTGCGCCAATTTGGAGATTGCCCCGATATGGTCAAGGTGACCGTGGGTGCATACGATAGCCCGGACACTCCCGCCGGCTTCGTTCATGATGGTGTCGTCAGGAATAGCCCCCATCTTGATGAGTTCCATTGAGTGCATCTTGTCTATTTCCACATCTTCATGTATCTGCACCCTATCCAGTTGCAGCCCCATGTCAAGTACAATTATATCCTTATCAATCCTTACGCCAGTCATGTTCCGGCCCATTTCATTATAGCCGCCGACTGCAATAATTCCAATTTCTGTCATTTAATTCACTCCATAATCTAAATACCCCGTATTTAAATACGGGGTTTATATCACACTTTATATCTTTTTCTTGCAAATTTAGCAGTTTCAAAGCCTCTCTGCTCCAAAAACTCTCTTGTCCTGCCTGTAATAACCACAGGCGCATTGCCAAGCTCTTCAACATTCCGGCATCCGGTCAAAAACATGGCAGCTTTGAGTTCTTCAATTATCATTGCCAGCTTATCGACCACATCTTTCTGTCCCTTTAAAGCAGGCGCTACAAGAGGGAGCGCAATACCGCACAGGGACGCCCCCAGGGCAATGGATTTTGCGGCATCAATGCCCGAACGGATGCCGCCCGTTGCGATAACTGGGATGGAAATAGTGGATTCTACTATGCTTGCCGCTGTAGGTATTCCCCAGTTCCAGAATTCCTTGCCAAGATGTTCTGACAATACATCACCGCGTTTTTGCGCCCTGTATGTTTCAACTCCGGCCCAGCTTGTTCCGCCAAGACCGCCGACGTCTATGGCAGCGGCGCCCGCATCGCTTATAGCCAATGCCTGGGAATGAGCTATGCCAGCTCCCGTCTCTTTTACGATTACGGGAACCGAAAGTTCGGTACAGATTTTCTTAATTGCAGCAAGGCATCCCGAAGCATCGATATTGCCTTCGGGCTGTATAGCCTCCTGCAGGAAATTCAGGTGAATCGCCATGGCATCCGCGCCTATCATCTCGACAGCCCGCTCAAGTCCTTCAATCCCGAACTCGCCAAGCTGGGCTGCGCCCACATTCCCATAGATAAAAGCAGTGGGAGCTTTGTCCCTGACTATCCTGAATGAATCTTCCATGCTCGGGTCTTCAATTGCAGCCCTCTGGCTGCCCACGCCGATACCTATGCCAAGCTCCTCAGCCGCGCTTGCAAGGGTGGCATTTACGGATTTGGTGTCAGGATGCCCGCCCGTCATCGATGCTATCAGGAACGGGGAGCGTAATTTCTTACCCATGAATTCCGTCTCAAGATTCAGGTTTTTTTTGTTGATTTCGGGAAGACAGTTATGAACAAGTTCAAGGTCATCAAAACCGCATGCTCTAAGCCCTGTATGACCTCTATGCGCTTCAACGTCTTTTTCAACGCATAATAATAAATGTTCAATCTTCCTATCGGATGTAGTCATCTAATACCTTTACGTTCGAACTTTTATATATAACTCATTTGTCTGTTATCAATGTCCCTACATCTTCTCCATATAAAAATCTTAAGACGACACCTTTTCTTGAGGCATTGAAAATTCGCGAGCTTATCCCTTTGCCTGCAAGTTCCACTAATTCGGATACCTTCCCGAGCATTCCGCCTGTCACGTCGGTTGATGTTGAACCCTTGATATTTTTCTTCATATCGGCAAAGCTAAGGGGCGTGATTTTTTTTATAACAATGCCCCTTTCATCCATCACGCCGTCAACATCGCTTCCCGCTCCGATTTTTGTGGCGTTCAAAGCTAACGCGATGTACGGGATTATCCTGTCGCCTGAAAGTACCGCTGCCCCTTTAATCCTGTCCATTACCACATCACCGTGAATTACAGGTATTATACCTCTTTCCAGCATCAATTTTACCTGGCTGAGCTGGAATTCAATGAGCTTCCCGTTTTCAAGAAGGCATGAGCTCAATGGATGAACAGGCAGCGCATGGGCGCCCGCGCGGTTTAATGAATCCACTACCATCGAATTCAGTGTTTTGACCGAAACGTGCGTCAAATACACGCCTTCTGCATCGAATCTTTCGTCAAGCCTGTATTTCATAGCCTGCGGATGACCGAAAGACCCTGCCCCGTGGACGATTATCAGGCTTGAATCTGAATCGGATTTAAACGACGCAATTTCCCCTGATATCCTGTCAATTTCATCTTTCCTGGCGCTTGATACCGAACCCTTGTCCGTTATCACGCTTCCCCCGATTTTTAAAATCACAAGGCTCATTCCTGAATTACCCCCTCAGGAGTGGCTCTGGTAATTATCGCTTTCCCGCCTGCTTTTTCTATGGCTTCTGCCACTTCACGGGGCGAATCCGAAAGGGCAACCATACAGCCGCCTCCGCCTGCGCCGGTGAGTTTTGCACCATACGCCCCCGCATTCCTTGCAGCATAAACAAGGGCGGATAATTCCATTGTGCAGACGCCAAGGGCATCAAGCAGCCCGTGGTTAACATTCATCAGTTTGCCAAGGGATGCATAATTTTTTTGGGAAACCATGACTTTGCCCTGTCCTGCAAATGAACCGATAGTTTTGATTATCGGGTTTATGATGTCTGGATGTTCTTCCCTGAGCCTGGCGACCTGCTGAACGAGTTTTGCGGTTTTTTTGGGGGATGCACCTTTATTCGTGTTGCCGATTACTATGCCGCAGTCAAGGAGATCAAGTTTCTTTCGCGAAGGTATCTCCACCACCCCTCCGAATGTCGATACGAATGTATCGGTGGGGCTTGCGGCTCCCTGCACTTCCTTTTCAATTTCATGTCCCATTTTTGCAAGTTCTTCTTTTTCATATCCAAGCCCTAATTCGATATTGATGGCTGATAGCGTTGCTATGGTGACGGCTGCGGATGAGCCGAGTCCCGAGCCCACGGGGATTTCCGAGGATATTTCTGTAAAGACGTCTGGGGAACCCAGTTTCCGGATGGCTGAGGAGACATAAGGATGAATATCAAAATCAAGTTTTGTTGTACCGATATCAGAGGAGATGGTTATCTCACTGGATTTCTTTGCAAGAACGCGGGTTCGAAGCTCGACTGCGCATGCGATAGCCGGCTCGCCATATACCACGGCATGCTCGCCGAACAGGTATATCTTGCCGGGGGCCGAGCAGGTAGTGGTCATTCGATAATTCTCCGGCACCACAGATGCGATGGATAAATATAAGGATTGCCTGATTTTGAGTGATATCAAGACAAGTTAGATAATTCACCGCAGTAACGCAAAGGACGCAAAGAATAGTCTAAAGCGGAAAAGTTTATGCTATTACAAAAGTATACAAACGTAATATGTTAGTTTCTAATGCTTCAACTCTGATTCTTCTCGCAAAAGTGGGAATACTCCGTAAATTTCTCAATGAATTTAAAGAAATAACCATTCCTAAAGAGGTAGAAAAGGAAATAACAGAAGGTAATACATTTGATTCAAAAATATTAAAAAAAGAAATTGAAGATAAACATATCATAGTAAAATCAATAAAATCAAACACATCAAAAATTCTAAAAGAATTTAAAATGCATAAAGGTGAAGCTGAAGCCTATATTTTGTATAATGAATGTCATGCGAAGGCAATTTTGACTGACGATGGGGAATTAATTAAATTATGCAAACTATTTGAGATCCCTTTTATCAATGCTTTAGCCATTACCACACGAATGTTTGAAAAAGGCATATTAACACACGCAGAAACTTGTGAGTTTTTACAAAAATTGAATGATTATGGAAGATATTCAAAAGAAGTATATAATTATTTTAAGCAGGAGGTGAATTGTCCTTGACGATATCAGTAAGATATGAACATGTAAATGACCTTAAGTTTATGAAAGAATTGATGGGTCTAAACAGATCCGAAATGCTGCGGGAACTAATTGATGAAGGCAGGAAAATGAAATCCATTGAGCTTTATAAACAGGGCAAAGTCAGTCTCGGTCTTGGGGCGAAAATTTCGAAGCTTTCAATATCGGAATATATAGACTTGTTAAAAGAGTATAAGGTTCAAATCAACATCGATATTGATGATGCTAAAAAAGCGTTGGGGTATGCGAGAGGGAATTTATAACCATCGCACTGATATCCCCTCCCCATCACACACAAAAACCTCCCCCTCATATCCGCGCGGCAGCATCCGTAAGTTAGCGAAACTCAGCTTATCCCCAAGCTGCGCCATAATGTTAATGTAACTTCGCAGCTTCTTCATCTCATACCGCTTCAGCATCACCGCCATCTCCACGGCTCTCTCCTTCGCCATTCTATTCCCAAGCCCGTCGCAGTGCATAATATCAATGCCATGTTCACCCATAAAAAAAGGATAGCACCTGCAAATCATGGGACGGAAATCGTATATCGTGCAAGCGCCATCCCTGTAAAAAATGCACTCTTTTGCATCGTTGCGGCGCAGGAGCCACCCGATTGCATATATGCTATCACCGTCGGATAAGCACGAATAAATATCTGGCTGCACCACATCATCCCATTTCAATCCTGTTCCTTTCATTATGCGCCTGATATCATCCGGGAAAATCGAAATCGCATTGGACGGACGCAAAATATCCTTCGTAATCCTGATGCTGAAATTCTCACAACAGCACCAGCCACACCGCTCACACGAAAAACCGGATTTCAGGATATCCGGCACATAATCCCGCGAATGTGCATGGATGAGGCTTTCTACTCTTCCCCTGAGAGAAACGATGTCCATGAATAAACATCGTATTGGGAGGGATATAAAGTCTTTTGACTCTTCGGGACTGTAAAATAGTTTGGTTTTTGACGAAAAATATTAGCCACGGAGGCGCAGAGAACACAGAGAAATAATAACTCTGTGACCTCCGTGACTCGGTGGCTATTTTGCTTTTTGATTTAACAACACCAAAAGAATTTACACCCACCAAACTGCAATATTATTAAATATGAAAAGGTTGAATGTATGTTATAGGGTGTGTTAATTATGGCATACGAAGCAAAGAATTTCGAAAGCCTCTTGGGAACGAAAGGGTTAAGCGATATGCTGCTGAAAAACCATTTTACGTTATACCAGGGCTATGTAACAAATACAAATAAAGTAGCGGATGCACTCGGCGCGATGGCAAAAGAAGGGAAGACCGCAAGTCCTGAATATGCAGAGCTTAAGCGCAGATTCGGATGGGAGTGGAACGGCATGAGATTGCATGAGTTCTATTTCGGGAATATGGTAAAAGGCGGAAAACCCCTTGATAAGAATACGAATTTATACAAGAAAATTGTAGCTGATTTTGGGTCATATGAAAACTGGGAAAAGGATTTCAGGGCGACCGGAGCCATGCGAGGCATCGGCTGGGTTATATTATATTATGACTTTCATGCCGGACGGCTCTTTAATACCTGGATAAATGAACACGATGCGGGTCATCTTTGCGGCGCCAGCCCCATGCTGGTCATGGACGTCTTCGAACACGCATATATGGTTGATTACGGGCTTAAGAAAGCAGATTATATAGAGGCATTTTTCAAGGCAATCGACTGGACAATCGATCCAAAATTCGATTCCATGCTGGGGTGAAATAATATGGTGGAGTGGGATATTCCATTTAAGCGGCAAGCCGTACGTTCATGCAAGAGCTGTGGTTTGCCAATGAACAGGCCGGAGGATTTCGGGACAAACGCTTTTGGAAGTAAGAGCAAGGAATACTGCCAGTATTGTTTCCAGAATGGAAAATTCATAAAACCAATAACAGCACGTTAAAAAGCGAAAAAGAATCCTGATTACAGGCGGCCGCCCTATTCGATTAATTGCATATCCTCACCGCAGCAGACAAGAGTTCCTCCGCCAGCTTTGGTTACAACTACCTCATTCCCGCAAATATTGCACCTGTACTTCTCGCCAGCTTTTTCTACGCCCATGATTTAACCTCCTTGTAATACTTATTGAGCAAGATATATAATCCTTAGTCCTAAAATTACCATAACAGATAAAAGGGTGCAAAATGAATATCATTTTAAACTTTATATTGTATTTCCTGATTTTCGTCATCATCCACAGCGTTCTTGCCGCCGATTATATCAAAAACAAAGCCCAAAGGCTGCTCGGTGAAAGGTTTCGGTTCTACAGGATTATATACATGCTCATCAGCATTCCCGCATTTGCTCCCGCTTTCCTTATATGGTTAGAATATTCCGGTTCGACCCCGCCTGTTTATAGCATTCCCCACTGGGCATATCCTTTAATTATCCTGGCAAGGGTGCTTGCCCTGGGAATATTTGCGTATGCCTCATACCAGACCGATATCTTCGGTTTCACAGGAATAAAACAAAGGCATGAAAACCCCATCCTGATAACAAACGGCGCCTACGGGATAGTCCGCCACCCGCTTTATGCATCGGGTATGCTTCTCCTGATTACAAAAATGGAGATGACACAGCTTGATTTAATCGCAGAGCTGCTTGTTTTTATTTACCTGATAATAGGGGCGTACATCGAGGAAAGAAGACTTGTTTCCATTTTCGGGGACGAATACACGAGATACCGGCAGGAGGTATCCATGTTCATTCCTGCGAAACGGGTAAAGAAACTCATATCGAAATTATTATAAACGAATAAAACTTAACCGTTTCTCATGGATAGATTGCTCGGAAGTATAATTAATGATTATACTCTATATAAAATTATTGAAGGTGCTATCGCAACACTTACCCTGGTAATGATTTATCTTGGCATTCAAATAGCTCTGACATGGAAATCCTTAAAAAAAGAAGCGAACGCCGGCGAAATTATTGCACAACAGAAAAGTTTTTTCAGGAGCAGCATATTCATTTTCATTGCAGGACTTTTCATGCTTATCCATGAATTTCTTGAAGGTCTTGAGAAAGATGCTCCGGATTATACAACTTATGAAATGTTTGAACTGATAGCGCTTTTGGGATTGGTATTATTCTTCTATGAGTGGCATGTAATATTAAAGAAACGGAAAAAAAAAGAGTCCTGACAGTTCCCCTGTCTTAATTCAACTTTATCCCTGTAATACTTGAAATATTGTTCTCCTGCATTGCAACGTCTATCGTACGTTTCGCAGCCTCGATTTGTGCAAACGTATTGACATTTAATCTGAAAATATAGCAAAGAATATATATTATGAGCATGTGAACAATTATCAGGGTGACTTGGTGCGTTAAAAAGATTTGCAAAAAAATATCTCGGAAAAATACAGGTGAATAGTATGAAAAATATGGGTGGATTGGCAATATGTATGCTAGCGGTGCGTGTCCTTGTGATAGGTATGTTTGTGGCGGTGGTATTCGCAGGCAGTAGCAGTGCAGGTTGTAGCACTTTTTTGCCCGCACCATTGATTATGTCATCAACCCCGACAACCGTGACAGTGGGCACACCGACCTCTGTGACCTTCACAGTGACAAGCGGTGGAACGGCGGCGAGCGGTGCGACAGTTACGTTGAGCGGTGCTGCAACAGGAACGGGGACAACCGATAGCTCAGGCAATGTTGTGATAAGCGTTAATGCCGCAACGCCAGGCACAATATTTGCACAAGCAGATCTATCAGGGTGCATACCCGTCCAATTGTTCGTGAATGTAAATCCACAACCAACACTGAGCGTGGCCGCAACTCCGACAACCGTGACAGTGGGCACACCGACCTCTGCCACCTTCACAGTGACAAGCGGTGGAACGGCAGTGAGCGGCGCAACAGTTACTTTGACCGGTAGTTCAACAGGAACGGGAACAACCGACGGTTCAGGCAAAGTTGTGATAAGCGTTAATGCCGCGACGGCAGGCACAATAACTGCAGCAGCAACCAAGACTGGGTACACAACTGCAAGCACGACCCTGACTGCAAATATACCAGCGACGCTGAGCGTGACTGCAGCCCCGACAACCGTGACAGTGGGCACGCCGACCTCTACACCAGTCCTGTCAGTATCCCAAGACCCTTTCTCCTTCGACTTTGGCACCATGAATGCCGGGGAATCATCATCTCAGGTATTCACAATATCAAATAACGGGGGTGGAACCCTCACATGGGGCGTCAGCGATGATCAGCCTTGGATAACATTGGACCCACCAAGTGGGACTAATTTGGGCACTGTGACTATTAACGTCAATACTGCGGGTCTGAGTCCAGGCAGCCATAGCGGAACCATTATTTTAATCGCAAATGGTGTATCAAAGAAGGGAATAATATCCTTGAATATAGCAAGTACATCAATTCCAACACAAACTCAAATAATGCCTATACCGCCTTCACCTATACCATTGAATCAGATAATGGGAGTAATTCTTGTACTGGCAGGATTAGTGTTCACGTCTTTGACTACAATTAAAAAAGATGTCACCCTCGAACTTGGGGTATCTGAAAAGAGAATGAAATACGTTGGTGGAGGTGGAATATTACTCATTATGATAGGTGCCTATATATTGTTGAGATCTTCAGGTTTGACATGATTGGCGCCACAAAGTGCTAACACCTTGATGCTATCTATGTGAAAAGATGTCTCAGGATGATATGTTAAAATTTACCGTTCATCTCTAGTTCAACTTTATCCCTGTAATACTTGAAATATTGTTCTCCTGCATGGCAACTCCCAGAGTCCGTTTTGCAGCCTCAATCATGGGTTTCCGAAGCGAGACCACAATAAACTGTGCATTGGCTGCGGATTTCTGGAGGCGTTTTGCTACTTTTTCGGCATTCACGCCGTCAAGGAACATATCAATCTCATCAAATGCATAGAACGGCGCAGGCCTGTACTGCTGGATAGCGAAGAGTAGCGATAAGGCGGTCAGGCTTTTCTCCCCGCCCGACATTGCTTCAAGCCGCTGCAAGGTCTTCTCCGACGGCTGGGCTTTTATGGTCATCCCGCCTGTAAACGGCTCGTCTGGGTTCTCAAGGTAAATCGAGCCTGTGCCGTCTGATAACTCCGCGAAAACCAGTTTGAATTGTTCGTTCACGCCATTGAATGTTTCCATGAACGCTTCTTTTTTCAGTTCCTCATATTTCTTGATGCGAAGCAGCAGCTCCTCTCTTTCATGGAAAAGGATATCGCGCCGCGATTTCAGGTCCTTCTGCCTGTTTTCCACCTCGTTGTACTCATCTATCGCCCTCATGTTCACAGGTTCAAGTTTCTCCATTGCGCGGGTAAGCGCTGCGATGCGCGAGGCTATGGACTCGGAAGAGGGCACTTCTTCATCACGGGCTATGCCAAGCTCTGCGATTTCATTATCAAGTTTTATTATCTGCTCGGTCAGCGCATCTTTTGTAGAATAGAGCGCAAGCAAATTCCGCTCCATATCGTTTTGCATTCTCTCGACATCCAGAAGCCGTTCCCTTAAAGATGCATGCTCTTTTTGCACGGTTTCTCTTCTTTTCTGGAGTTCAAGCAGTTCCCCGCCCAGTTCTTTTTCCCTTGAGTTCTTGACGTTCAGCTCGGATTCAAGAGCCTTAATCTGTTCCCTCAAGCCATTTATCCTTTCACGGTGCTCGTTTTTCTTTTTATCAAGTTCAACAAGCCGCTCTTTGGTCTCATCTATCTTAGCCTGCGCATATTTGCGTTCAAGCGTAACAGCATTGATCCCGGCCTCAATATCCCGCAGCCTCCCTTCAAGCCTCTGTATTTCCTCTTCGATTCCTGAAGCTTTGCTGTTAAGCTCCGGCACCTGCGAATCTTTCAATAATTCTTCTATCTTACCAATCTCTTCCATCAAAGTACTGATCGTAGCGTCTTTTTCCCGCTTATTCTCTTCGACATTATCCATGTCCTTCTTTATCTGGATGCGCGCGGCTTCTATTTCCTTAAGCTCTTTGTTCCTTGTTTCCAGCACTTCGGCAAGACGCGACCCGCGGCCCTTGATTTCGGCCAGCTGCATCTCAAGCTTTGTTATCTCATTATCAAAACCTGCTGCTTCTGTCTTTATCCGTGAAAGCTGTTCATCGAACTTTTCGAACTTATTGACAGCGGCTTTGCGCCTGCCTTCATATTCCGCTATCTGCTCTGCAATTTTTTTTATATTTTCCTCTTCGCCCGAAGCAAATGACAGTTTTGATTTTATCGTGCCTCCGGTCATTGCTCCCGCTTTCTCGATCAATTCCCCGTCAAGCGTAACAAGCCGCTTCCCGCCCATGAGCCGCCTTGCGGTTGTCAGGTTATCGGAAACAAGGGTATCCCGGAAAACGTACCAGAAAGCAGGTCCAAATTTTGATTCATAATTAACAAGATTGAGCGCATAATCTATGATGCCTTCTTTTTCCGTCTTTGAAAGTTTTTGAGCGGCTTCCAGTTTATTAAGCGGTAAAAACGTGACCCTGCCAAGGCGCTTTTCTTTGAGATAATTTATCGCCCTTGCAGCGTCCTCATCATTATCCACCACAACCGACTGCATCCTTGCCCCTGCAGCTATCTCAAGCGCCACTGAATATTTTTTATCCACCTTCCCGAGTTCTGCTATTGTGCCGTAAATGCCCGGAAGTTCTTTGTTTTTCTTTGCGCGGAGGATCGATTCGACGGGCTCGCTGTAATTGATTTCAGCAGCAGCTTTTATCCTTGCCTCAGACCTGGCATATTCCTGCTGGAATATCCGCAAGGAATTCTCAATGTCCGATATCACGCTTTTTATCTGGACCCTGTTTTTCTCAAGGTCAAACGTATCTTTTACAAGTTCCTGCTTTTTTGCATTGGTTTCTTCTATCCCCGACCTTGCATTGGCGGCATCGAAATCCGCGGAGCTCATTTTGGACGTCGCATCCTGTATCTCAAGCTCCCTGTCCCGCGCCTCCGAGGATTTGCGGCGTATCGCATCGAGCAGGCGGTCCTCCTCGCGCATGAGTTCATTCTTTTCATTTTTCAGGGTTTCAAGTGCAAGTTTGGCTTCTGTGAGTTTATCCCGGGTTTTTGAAAACCTGGCGTCCACTTCTGCAATCTTGCTCTTTACAACCAGCAGTTGAGTGTTTTTATCGCCAATCTCATTGGAAATGGTATCTTTCCTTAGGGTTTCTTCATTTAATTTCTCATTAAATTGCACCACTTTGCCCTGGACATCATCGATTTCAAGAAACGCTTTTCTTTTCAGGGACTCGATGTCATTTATTTCGTTCTCGGCAAGCTCGATTGTGCCGGTGCTTCGGGAAATCTCCCCTCTTATCGATTCCATCTCTTTCTTAAGCGCTATCTGTTCACTTTCGCCTTTTTGGATAATCAAAGTGTTTAAATCTGAAAGCTTACCTTCGATCCCACGGAGTTCCTCTTTTCGAATCTCAAGCTGTTTTGTGAAATCTTCTTTTTTAGCTTCCTTATCCTCAAGTTCCCCGGCGAGTTTGTCAAGTTCATTCTTTGCATCTTTGAGTTTGGCAAGAAGGATATATCCTTCATATTTTCGTTTCTCATCCCGCAGCGACTGGTATTTTAAAGCCTGGTCGCGTTCCTGCTTAAGTTTTGCAAGCTGGTCATCAACTTCAGCAAGGATAATATCCACTCTTTCTATACGCTCACGGACGATTTCCAGTTCATTGAGAGCCTGTTCTTTTTTATCATCGAACTCTGCCACCCCGGCAATCTCATCAATAATTTTACGCCTCTCGGTAGCCGTCATTTCAATTATGTTCGTCACGTCCCCCTGCATGACCACGTTATAACCTTCCGGGGTTATTTTGGCTTTTGAAAGGTAATTGTGGATATCCGATAATCCCACTGCTTTCTCATTGAAATAATAATAGCTGTAATAACCGGATTCGGTCTGCCTCACTTTCCGCGTGATTACAACTTCGTCGGAATCGACCGGCATCTCACGGTCTTTATTGTCAAAATGTATACTTACCTGGGCAAAATCCCTCGGGCGCGTATCCCCGTTATAAATGAGGTCGGTCAGTTTCTCAGCCCTCATAACCCTTGAATTAGATAAGCCGAGCGCGAAAAGAATACCGTCGATTATGTTGGATTTTCCGCTTCCGTTTGGACCGGATATGGTAGTGAAGTCGTCGAAGAAAGGTATTTTTACTTTTTTTCCGAATGATTTGAAATTTTGAAGCTCAATTTCTTTGATATGCAAATTTACCTCTTCTTCAAGGTTTCTACTATTTCCACCCCTTCCACTACCTTTTCGCTCTTCTTCAAGGCTGGTTTTTTCAGTTCGTTTTTTCTTTCATCCGCCACTATGGTCTTTTCTTCAGCTTCGATTACAGGCGCTTGTTTTTTTCTCTCCCTCGGGACGTAATTGTCAGCGATTATGTACGTGCTTTTTGGTTTGGGTTTCTCAGCCGGCTTCTCTTCTTCTTTTGGTTTTGTTTCAGGTTTGGGTTTTAGCTCTTCCCTGGCCACTTTCCTGGGTTTTAATTCCTGGATTATCGATTTCTGGTCAAGAAGCTCTTTCATGACGCCGTCATAAGAACTATTAAGTTCTATGAGCCTGTGTTCCATCCTGTCCATCCGGTTCTGGCATTCTTTCAGGGTATCGCTTTCCGATTTTCGCTCCTCAAGCAGGGAGGTTCTGAGGGATTTATTCATCTCGATTATCTCTTTTATTTTCTCGCTGAATTTGACCTTGATATCTTCAAGTGTAGATTCCCTGAGCTTGATTTTATCAGTGAATCGCTTTTCCATTTCCACGAGTATGGATTCTTTCAAAGATTCCTGCATCCGTGCAAACTCTTTATCGCGTGCAGCCAGCTTTTGCTCAAGTCTCTCTATTATAATATCCCTTTCAGTGCTCATAATATCCCTCGTTCTTTATTCGGCAAAAATACTCAAATAGTTTTTGGTAATTGACTTTTTGCACAGTAGACATATCGTATTAAGTTAAATATTTTATGGGGACAACCGCTTTCTATCCCGCGGGAACAACACCACTTCACGGATATTCTCGATCCCGAGCATTGTCATAAGCAGCCGCTCTGCGCCAAGTCCCCATCCAGAGTGCGGCGGCATGCCGTACCTGAAAGCTTTGAGATAGAAATCAAACCCGTCCGCATTCAACCCCTGCCCTATAATCCTCTGGCGCAGCAGTTCATACGAATGCACACGCTGCGCACCCGAAGAAAGCTCCATGCGTGGATGCATCATATCAAATGCCCTGCAAAGCTCTGGTTTGTCATCATAAGGCATGGCGTAGAACGGTTTTATCTTTGAAGGCCAATCCACTATGAAATAATGTTCGCCTATCGTTTTACCGATAGTGTGTTCCGACTCGGTGGTCAAATCTTCCCCCCATTCTATCTGTTCACCGCCATCGTTTGCGATTTTTATTGCCTCATCATAGGTGATGCGCTTAAAAGGCGTCTCCGGTATCTTGATATCGACGCCAAGGTTTGAGAGATAATTTTTCCCGTTTTCTGAGACGTATGTATAAACATATTTAACAAGGTTCTCAAGAATGACCATTACATCCTCGTGGTCAAGGAAACTTGCTTCTATATCGATGGATGTGGCTTCATTCAGATGTTTTCGCGTGTCATGTTCTTCTGCCCTGAATATCGGCCCGATCTCGAATACGCGGTCAAGCCCGCCCGACATCATCAATTGCTTGAATAACTGCGGGCTCTGGTTAAGAAATGCCTCGCGTTCAAAATACGTTATGGGGAAAAGAGCAGTCCCGCCTTCAGTCGCAGTGGCAACTACTTTTGGCGTTGTTATCTCAACAAAACCTTCGCGGTCAAGATACTCCCTTATACTCTTCTGGAGAAGGTGCCTTATCCTGAAAATGGATTGTGTGTAAGGGCGGCGCATGTCCATGAACCGCACATCAAGGCGCGTATCAAGGTCGGCATCGACTTTGCCCGTTGTATCCATGGGTAACGGTGATTCGGCTTTCCCGAGCACTTTGATTTCAGTCGGGATTAATTCATACCCGTTTGGCGCCTTTGCTTCTTTCTTGATGTTGCCAGTAACTGCGACAACGGATTCACGTGAGATGTTCCTTGCTATCTCAAGAACGTTCTTATCTATTGTCTTCTTAAAAAGCGTGACCTGCACAAGCCCTTCACGGTCGCGGACGATGAGAAAAGTGATGCCCCCAAGGTCGCGTATCTCGTGCACCCAGCCGCATATGGTGACTGGGCTCTGGTTCATTTCGGGTGTTATCTGGGTTGAGTAGTGAGTTCTTATCATTGGTATCAAGGCTCTGTAATGAGTAAATGTATTATTAATCTATTTGGATTGAAGCTCTAAAGGTTTGAAAGGATATACGATTAATGCATACAAACGATAAAAAAGAAAGTTATTTGATATATTAAATCATTACTTGGGTATCATGGATAAAAAAAGTCCTTTTTTTACAGCTTCTATGGCATCAATTGTGTATTTTGTTATATTTATAATGCTAAAATATTTTTTGGACCATAAAACCGTTGATTGGCAGAGCGCCTTATTGGGCGCAGTAGTTTTCTGGATTGTCATTTTTGGTGTGCATAAGTTCCTTGAAAAGCGTTATGGAAGTTAATTTACACGTTGTTCCTATATTACTCAAATCATTGGAACTCAGGATATCAGACGCAGAGTTCACAAAGATTTAATTCAAACACCCACATCCATCTCCTCATCCGCCTTCACCTCAGGTGTTTCATGCTTCTCCTCGTACTTCCTCTGCGCCTGCCACATCGCCGGAGCATCCTTGCTCCTGCCCTTCGTATCGCTTGTGAGCCTCTTCCTTATCCTGACCAGCGTCGGGGTATTTATCGCCACACCTGAGATTATCGCCTGGCCTTTCGCAAGCGATGGAAGCTCTGAAATCATGTCCCTGCTCGCCGACTCGATGCTTTGCGCTATCTGCTGCTGGTCAGCCGGGTTGATTATCCGCATAGTTATCTGTGTCATGCATTGCGAGAGAGAATCCGCGTCTAATTTGCTCGGCCGCTGGGAAACAAGACATACGCCCACGCCGAACTTCCTGCCTTCGGAAAGTATGGTCTTCAGGATGCTCTTTGATTTAGCCTCGCCACTGTGGGGCGCGAACCTGTGCGCCTCCTCGATGACCACAAACACAGGATAGGGCAGGAACTTATCCGCATTTGATTCATTGTAACGATTGTTCTCAGTGCCCTCACGCGCATCGAACAGGCGGCGAAGCATGACCGAGGCTATCAACTGCTGATATGTGTCCTCGATTCCCGAGACGTCCATGATAGTCAGTTGCCCTACCTTGAAATAGTCTGCAAGTGGAATGGTCTGGAAATCATCGAATATCGGTGCAGAGAGTTTCCCGAACCGCCACAAGATGCCCTCTATCGTGGACTCATTCGAGGAATCACGCAGCGCCTCAATCTCCTGCTTGAGTTCATTCCGGGTGAATTTTTTCTTGCTGTTGTTTTTGAGATTGTGATATGCAGACCGAAAGAGAGTTTTCATCTTATCCGACATTGTCCCGTCGTCCATTATGCTGATAAAATCGCTAACTGAAAGGTCATTTATCCGGATTTTTATAGTTTCTGGTTTCACAGTTTTTACCTTTGGGCGATAAGATGGCGTGATGAACTCCGGCTTGTTCTGGACTTCGCTCAGCGTGGAGTATTCGCCGTGCGGGTCGAAAATCAGGACCGGCGCCATGTTATAGGGTTTCAGAAGCTCTTCCACCAGGACTCCCACAGTGTATGATTTCCCCGCGCCGGTAGAGGCGATAACCGATACATGCTGGCTTACCATATCCCTCACAGATAGCACAATTTCTGTATCCTCTCCAAAAACAGTTCCTACAAAGGCAGAGCCGGAGACACCGGCTTTTACTTTACTGATATCTTTCAGGACATCCACTCCTGCGCGCTCAATTTTCGCACCGCAAGGGGGATTTGTTCTCGGATTTATGAACTCGCCCATCGCTGCATCAAAATAACCGACAACAGCGGCTGAATAGGAGTAATATTTGAAATCCTGCGGGTCAAGACCGTAAAACCCTGAAATCTCATCTGCTTCAAGTTCATTATCCAGAAGGAACTCCTGTGGGTATTGATTCAGCGGCTCGCCATGTTTTACCCTGCACAGGATTTTTTTACCAGCTTCATGATAGCATGCGAACATACCGGCCGGCAGCCGCTCACTCGATATGAAGGTGAATCCTTCCTCATCCGAATAGTTGACAGTCCCTATCATGCTTCCCTCTCTATATATTTCCGGACAAGCCTTAACATCGCGCTGCATTCAGGGAATCCTGCCTCAACCTGGCCAACCATGGAAAGAAGAACGTTTTTTGGAAGTGCATCCCTGTTAGCATGAAAATACGCGACACTGGGCTTACCGTTCATGATGTGGAATTGCTTTAATTCTTCAGTTTTCAAAATATCAATAGTATCCTTTACATCAGGCGGCGAGTCGATATTGTATTCCACGCTCCCGTTACGTATTACTCCAAGTCCGTGAATAATATAATAGCTGTTCCTGAAATCCTCATTAAAAGGAGCGTACTTGGGCTGCATTGCAGGTTCGATATAAGGAATCAGGTCTTCACGTATCGAATGCGTGATGTTTTTAATGACCCCGACAATTATCTCTTCGTCCTTTTTTATTTTAACGAACCTGCCGATACGTTCTTTTTGAGCGTCCGGCTGTATTTTCACGATATACGTATTCGCATCATCAACCCTGATTATGTCTCCTAATACCATCGTATCACCTCTTTATTGTCTTATGAAAATGCTTTGCGCTCTTATTAATCTTAATCCCGTGCGCCTTGCAGAAATTATCAAACATCCCGTAAAAAAGGTCATGCTCGCTCATCCGTATCACTGCGGCGTCGTGCGCCCGCATAAGTATATCGGGATAATTGCCCCGGATAACACACTGGGCGCGAATGATATCCGCGAGCTTATCGATATCTTCTTTTTCATGCACCCATGCGGGGAATTCAACACGCGAAGGAAGGCCGTTGCTCAGCCTCATGTAAAAAAACGCTATGCTATTCTTAAAAGGCCCGTAGTTATCCAGCACAGAGCTTGAAACCTCGCCCCGCCTGTCATCCCTGTCACAGAGAAAAGCCGCTGTCCTTTCTCCCCATAAAAGATGGGAAAAAAGATGCGTATCCGAGAGCTTTGTCTTTTTCAACCCGAAGAGGAAATGCATCATAAGAGTAATATCGCGCGGCATTGTGGTATCAATAAAACCGATAATGGTATTGCGTGTTTCCCTGGAAGCCGAGAGTAGTTTTATGATTGCATTGATGTATATCTCCCTGATATTCCGGTTAAGGACATTTATATGGGACAGGATAAGGGCGCCGTCAAGGAGGACATAGATCTTCTCATGTTCTTTCATTAGCCGCATGATGGTATCACATTCCATTGAAAAACGGCGCGCATCCACATATTCACTCCCGAATGAATACACACTTGCAGCCTCAAACTCCCCGGGCGTGATGATGGCTGCTCCTGTTTCCTGTTTATAATCGCTATCTGCGGTATGCCTGTTAAATACGCTTGAGGTCTGGATTACTGCGATAGGAATCTCAAAATTCTTGTCCGAATATATCTGGCTTCCGTCAACAGCCCCTACTGCAACTCCTGAAAGGACAGAATCCACCCATTCCATCGCTTCGTGGCGGTTTTTCCAGTTAAAAGGAAAAGGATGAATGAGTTTTCCGGTTTCAAGGAATTTCGCGCCGCTGTATGGGAGAAGCCTTTCATTCATTGAAGTGTCGATATTCCTGAACTTTGTAAGCTCATTCCTGTACTCCACCGTCAATTCTGAACGTTCAATATCATAAGACATTATAGAATCAAGTTTGGCATCAAACTGTAAAGAGATGTTTTTCAGGTCAATCATAAAGTGTTACGCCCCTTATAACGTTCCGAGTCACGCCTGTCTTCGACACGCTTTGCGAACGGGAGGGCGTGTTGGGGTATGCTTTGCATACCCCTTCGTTTGATAAACATTTCTTAAAGGTTTTCATGAGGGGTCATATTTGCGCTTATGAT
>JBAQMZ010000007.1:0-36905 GCA_049303315.1 Candidatus Methanoperedens sp. | reverse complement strand
TGATAGGGTCGTACAGTTTTTAAGAGAATACAATGCGGAATTCTACGTAAGAGATGTGATGTTATTGCCTGAAGATGAGGTTATTTTGAGTAAAACTCTGCCTATCTAATGTTTTTGTCCCAAAGCCTCCAACACCTAAAACTTTTAATAATTTTGTATCAATATCACCAACAATTTTTTCCTCAAATTCAGTTTGTCCACGTATTGCTGAAATAAGGAATACCTGATTTAATAGACGTGCCTTCATTATTCTTACAATTTCCATGGCAATATCTGAAAAGACGGTACTTTCTTCAATTTCTTTGGGGTGGTCTCTAAAAACTTGCTCATTAAGGATTTGGTTTGCACCAACCCATGGAGAGGAGGAGGTTTTATTAGGAAATTCCAATTTTGTAGCCAAACCACTTTCACCAACTTTAATTAACTCAGCCTTCGCTATCTCATGATTTCCTATCATGACGCTTTGATTGAATTCATTTGTTTTCCATTTGTAAGAGAGCTTGTATTCAATATCTCTCTTATATAGCACTTCTTGGATATCATTAGACAGTTCATTTTTAGATATCGTAATTAATTTATTCATTTCAGCATCTGTTGCTTTTATATGGATTTCAAAGGTCAGCCAATTTTCAGAACTTCCTTTATAAAAAATATTGCTTGCTCGCGGAATTCTTACCAAATTTCCATTGGTTTGAAAGTCCATTTTTTCAGCGCTTTGACTTAATATACCAATGGCTTCTAAAATGCTTGATTTCCCTGAACCATTCGGACCTAATAATATTGTTAAGGGTTTTAACTCAACCTTAACTCCATTCTCACCAATACTTTTAAAGTTTTTAACTATCAAATCGGTTATCATTAATCGTAACATTTCATTCTCTGTGTATAAATGTTATTGTCTGAGGTTCATTTTTTTGATAACTTTTAACTACTTGTCCATCTACTGAGGTCAACCAAAAGATTTATTATCTTGGAGTCAAGTATGAATTATTGGGGTAAAGGGTGGGTTAAAGGTTTTATTCTACAACATACCATTTTCCCTTTATCCCTATCAGCCTTTTAAAAGCAGTATGAAAACGGCTTTAATTTTATGAGCCGATAGGCTTAATACATTTAATTCAGATTGCAGGAAGCATTATGATTGCAAAAAAAGACCTTGAGCACATAGCGTGGTTATCCCGTCTTGAACTGAGCGAGGAAGATAAGGAAAAATATACGCCCAAGCTCAATTCGGTTCTTGATTATTTCGGGGAACTCGACGAGGTCGATACGGAAGGTGTTGAGCCCACATATCATATTCTTCCAATGAACAATGTGTTCAGGGAGGATGAAATAAACGCACCTGCAAAGCCCCTCACCCAGGAAGAAGCGCTATCCAATGCCCCGAAGAAGCAGGACGGGTTCTTTAAGGCGCCAAGGATGATGTGAATGGCAACAATCAATGAATTGAAAGAGAGGATTCATGCAGGGTCATCTGAAGAAATTGTTACCGAATATCTTGATAGGATTGGAGGCAGTAAGCTTAATGCTTTTATCACGGTCGCAAAGGAAAATGCCCTCAAACGCGCAAAAGAAATCGATTCGGAAGGATATGAAGGTCCTCTTGCAGGCATACCGGTTGCAATCAAGGACAATATTTCCACAAAAGGCATTCAGACAACATGCGCCTCGAAGATTCTCACTGGCTATGTTCCGCCGTACGATGCCCATGTGATTGAGAGGCTAAAAGATGCAGGCGCCGTTATTATCGGCAAGACCAACATGGACGAGTTCGCCATGGGCACCTCGACTGAGACGAGTTTCTATGGCCCAACGAAAAATCCCTGGGATTTGGACAGGGTTCCAGGTGGCTCGTCTGGCGGGAGCGCTGCAGCAGTGGCAGGCGGAGAAGCGCCTCTTGCTCTTGGTTCTGACACGGGCGGCTCGGTGCGCTGCCCAGCCTCGTTCTGCGGTGTGGTGGGTCTAAAACCAACATACGGAGTCATATCCCGTTACGGACTTATATCCTATGCCAACTCGCTTGAGCAGATAGGGCCGTTTGCAACCACAGTTCGCGATGTTGCGATGCTTTTCGATGTAATCGCAGGATACGATGCCCGTGATTCCACATCTGTTGATAAAGAAGTAAATTATTCATCTGCGCTTAAAAACGATGTCAGGGGATTAAAGATCGGCGTGCCTGAAGAATATTTCGGGGAAGGGACTGATGACAATGTAAATAAGGCGGTCTGGAACGCAATACAAAAACTTGAGGACCTAGGCGCAACCAGAACCGAGGTAAAGATGCACCATACGAAATATGCCCTGTCCGCTTATTATATAATCGCAATGAGCGAGGCTTCTTCCAACCTTGCGCGGTTTGACGGAATGAGATACGGTTTACGCACCGAGGATAGCGACTGGCATACTACATTCTCGCAGGTGAGGGCAGCGGGTTTTGGCGATGAGGTCAAGCGGAGGATTCTCCTTGGCACTTACGCCCTCTCAGCCGGGTATCACGATAAGTATTACTTGAAAGCGCTGAAGGTACGGACACTTATAAAGCAGGATTTTGAACTGGCATTTAAGGATGCGGATGTACTTATTGCGCCCACGATGCCGTATCCCGCATTCAGGCTGGGTGAAAAAATAGACGACCCGCTGTCCCTGTATCTTGCGGATGTGGATACAGTGCCCATAAACCTTGCAGGTGTCCCGTCAATATCAGTGCCGTGCGGTTTTTCGCAGGGGCTGCCCATCGGGATGCAGGTCATAGGGAAGCACTTTGACGAAGCTACAATCCTGCGCACAGCTTACACGTTTGAAGAGAATACGGATTTCCATACACGAGAGCCGGAGGAGTTCTGATGTACGAGAATCCCGATGGCGTAATGATAGGGCTTGAAGTCCATGTGCAGTTGAACAAACTCAAGACCAAGGTATTTTGCGGATGCACCACGGATTATCATAACGACCCTCCGAACTCGCATGTATGTCCCGTGTGCCTCGGGCTCCCCGGCGCTCTTCCAGTCATTAATAAGAAAGCGGTGGAAGCCGCCATTAAAGTCGGGCTGGCGCTTAACTGCAAAATAGAGGAACACACGCAGTTCTATCGAAAGAATTACTATTACCCTGATCTTCCGAAAGGCTTCCAGATAACGCAGTATGACTTTCCGATTTCAAGCGGGGGCTATATCGTGATAGAAGGGGAGGACGGCGAACACAGGGTGGGTATCACGCGCGCCCATATGGAAGAAGACCCGGGCAGGCTCGTCCACGAAGGGACAATCGACAAATCGAAATACACGCTCATCGATTACAACCGCTCGGGCATGGCGCTGCTTGAAGTTGTGAGCGAGCCCGATATGCGAAGCCCGAAAGAGGCGCGGCGGTATCTTGACAAGCTGCGCAACATACTTGAGTACCTTGATGTATTCGACGGAAACCTCGAAGGCGCGTTGAGGGTGGACGCCAATATTTCGATAATGGGAGGACAGCGCGCCGAGATTAAGAACATCTCATCGCACAAAGGCGCTGAGCGCGCGCTGCTATATGAAATTGTGCGGCAGAAGAACGTGCTGCGCCGCGGCGGTGTTGTGGTGCTGGAGACGCGCCATTTTGATGAGGCAAGGGAGATTACGCTTTCCATGCGTTCTAAGGAAGAGGCGCACGATTACCGCTATTTCCCTGAGCCTGACCTTGTGCCCCTCAAGATATCAGGATGGGCGCCAGCGATAAAGGAGACATTGCCTGAATTGCCTGATGCACGACGGATGAGGTTTGTGGAACAGTACGGGATTACAGACGACCATGCCAAGGCGCTGACGTCGGAATTGAAGCTTGCGATATTCTATGAGGATGTTGCTAAGAAGGCTGATTCCAAAATGGCGGCAGTCTGGATATGCGATGTGCTTAAGGGTGAATTGAATTACCGCGACCTCACTATCGATGCCTTCAAGAAAGAGCATATGCTTTCGGTACTTGAGCTTCTCGCGAGCAAGAAAATCACAGAGGACGGCGCCGTGGATATAATCAGGACGCTCCTCGATAAGGGCGGCTCGCCTGAAGAGATAGTAAAAGAAAAAGGTCTTGTAATAGTTGAGGGCGATATCATTGAGACCGCGGCGCTTGAAGCGATAAAGGAAAATCCGCAGTCTGTTGCTGATTACAAAGCCGGGAAGGAAAAGGCGCTCAACTCGCTTGTGGGCGCTGTGATGAAGAAGACGAAGGGAAGGGCGGATGCGAGGGCGGCGAGGGAAGTGTTGCTGGGGAAGCTGGGGTAGGACTTAAGCTGGAAGCAAATATTTAAGCTACTGAAGGTTAAATTAGAATCAAATAGCAGGTAAGATAGGCATGTGCGAAGAACATAAGTTTGGTGGGCTTTTTGAAGACCCAGAAAGGCTGAAAAGATATCAAAAGCTCTTTGAGGAGGCTTTTCCCGGGCAAACGGCGCTGGATATATTGCATAGAACGC
Organism: Candidatus Methanoperedens sp.; assembly: GCA_049303315.1. Classification (GTDB taxonomy): domain Archaea; phylum Halobacteriota; class Methanosarcinia; order Methanosarcinales; family Methanoperedenaceae; genus Methanoperedens. The sequence goes on along the minus strand of JBAQMZ010000007.1, from coordinate 32,452 downwards.
CTAAAAAACATGCAAAGAAATAGCTTTTTTATTGATAGTTGTGTTTTCCTTGGAATTTTGAGAAAAGACAAAAACACAAGGCTATGCAAAAGTTTTATTAGTCGCGTTAATAACAATATTTTTACAGGTTATATTTCGCCTTTCGTAACAGGCGAAATGATCAACTCTACTTTATATGCTGATGATATACGTAAAGAAATAAAACCCGAAATACTTCACGCTATTGTGGATTTGCTCATATCAGCGAAGGTAGAGAATTTTGTCCCGTCAAATAACGAAATGAAAGTTTATTCAGAACTCAGGGAAGCTGATAGTAGAATATCAGAAAGTGACCTGATGCATGTGATTTGCGCTAAAATACTCGAAATTCCGCTGGTGACCACTGATGATAGGATGCTCAGCAGCCGCGGGTTAAATAAGTATGTGGATATAGTGTCACCTGCTGACGTATTATAATTTAAATATGCATTAATTTTTTTTGAATTTTGCCGCGGCTTCCTCTGCAAACTTACGCTGGCACAGCCGCACGCTCGCCGACGGCGCCGCCGAGCCGCGCAATTCATGGATGTTTTGCTCGCGATTATCTTGGCTGTAAATTTTTTCTCATTTTTACAAGCACCGTATTGAAATCCTGCGGCAGAAAGTCCCTAAATTCCTTTATTTTCGGCAAACTTTTCTTCACAATAATCCTTTCGTTATTTAAAGATACATCAACACTTTCCCCTTCCCTTATTCCGAGCGCTTTCCTTATTTTTTGGGGGATAGTTATCTGTCCATGCCTTGTCACTGTAACAGTTGTCATAAACAATACTATAATAGTCAAGTTCTTAAATAATCATTCTTTTTCCGCCACTGCCGAAATCATATGCCTCACATAATTTTTCCCTTTAAACCTCTTTTCTTTGCGTGATTCAATAATATTACATGAAAACTTTCCCAACAGCTCCTCCAATTCACTCTTACTAAAATAGTGATATACAATGCCATTTTTCCTGGAAAAAGTATTGGGCTCGACTTCATTCCCGCCATACCGCATATCCTCATCCCCCAGCACCTCGATAAACAACAGCCCCCCTTTCCTCAAGAGCCGCCAGAATTCGCTTATCGCAGCTTCTCTTTCTTTCAATAAAAGATGCTGCAGGACGCCGTAACACCAAATAACATCAAAAGATGAATCAGAAAAAGGCATCTGGTAAACATTTGCAGCAAGAAGTTCAATATCAAGTCTCCCGCTTGCGATGCTTTTTCCTGCCATTTTCAAAGCATTAAGTGACACGTCCACAGCAACCACATCAAACCCACGCATCCTCAAAGGTATGGCGAACTTTCCGCTCCCGCAGCCTGCATCCAGCAAACGCCCTGTTTTACAGCAGGAATCAAGAAGCTCAAGTGAATAATGTCCTTTCCATATACTTCTTTTATATTCACCATTCCAGGCTTTAATGTGTTCAATCATAGATTTTACACTTCATTTTAACTGGAACTATTATAATATATGCTGACCATTATTTGCAGGATGAAAACAGTATTAACTATTGCAGGTGTGGACTCAGGCGGATGCGCAGGTGTAGCAGCGGATTTAAAGACGTTTGCAGCATTTGGTGTTCATGGAACCTGTGTAATCACATCGGTTACTGCCCAGAACACAAGAGGCGTCCTGAATTCTTTTGACATTCCGGTGGGTTTTATTAAAGAACAGTTCGATGCTGTTATCAGCGATATCAGGATAGATTATGTTAAGACCGGGATGCTGTCATCGCCTGAAATTGTGAGAGCTGTCGCAAGCATGGTAAAAAAGCATAAACTTCCGCTAGTCATCGACCCGGTAATGGCGGCAGAGGCCGGGGGAAAACTGCTAAGGGACGAGGCAGTTGCAGTTTTAATTGAAGAACTCTTACCTCTTGCCTCGGTAATTACGCCGAATATTTTCGAGGCAGAGCGGTTATCCGGCTTAAAAATTATGGATTTAAAGGGTGCTGAAAAAGCGGCTAAGAAAATCCATGAACTCGGCGCAAAAGCAGTAATAGTAACAGGAGGACATCTCCAGGGAACCGATGTCCTTTTTGCAGATGATGTATTCACTCATATTAAAGGAAAATTATTAAAAGGGGGTACCCACGGTTCAGGCTGCACGCACTCAGCCGTACTCGCGGCAGGGCTTGCCAGAGGGATGCCTCTTATTGAAGCGGCCCGAAGCGCCAAGAAATTTGTTGAGCATGCAATAACCGCAGGTGAAAAAATTGGCGGCGGCGCCGCTCCTGTGAACCAGCTCGGGCAAATGCTTGCAGAATCTGAAAGATACAAAGTACTGAAGAATGTAGAGGATGCTGTCGGGCAGATTGAAGATAAAATGGCAGCCGGACTTATCCCCGAAGTGGGATGTAATATCGCAATGGGGATATCAAACGCTTCTGTGGTTTCGGATGTGGCTGCGGTTTCCGGAAGGATTGTGAGGTTAAAAGGCTCACCTCATGCGGTAGGATGCGTCGCATTCGGCGCAAGCAGCCATATAGCACGGATAGTTTTGACAGCGATGCGGTTTGACCTCTCAACGAGAGCGGCGATGAATATCCGCTATTCCAAGGAAGCGCTTGCAGCATGTAAAGAGCTTGGATTGCGCATGGCATCGTTCTCGCGGGAAGACGAACCGGAAGGGGTTTCAACAATGGAATGGGGAGTGGCTGAAGCTATAAAGAAGGAGGGCAGGGTTCCGGATGTCATTTATGACAAAGGGGGTATCGGGAAGGAGGCAATGATAAGGCTTCTGGGAAAAGATGCGATTGAGGTTGCAGGCAAGGCTATTGATATATCGGGGACGATGGCGGGAAAAAAAGTAACCGCCTATCACTAATAACATCGTAATATATATACTCCATACAAGAAATGACAGCACAAGGAATGAAAAATTATGGTATATGATGTCGTTATTATCGGAGGCGGGCCCGCAGGCCTCACAGCGGGGATATATGTAAAGCGTGCAATGTTGAACGCGTTGCTAGTTGAAAAAATGGGAGTTGGCGGGCAGATAATTGTTACAGACCTTGTTGAGAACTTCCCGGGTTTCCTTGAAATATCCGGAGGAGACCTCGCCAGGAAATTTGAGGAGCATGCCCTTAAATTCGGACTTCCTATGAAGGGTATGGTTGAGGTCAGCGGGATTGAAGACAGAGGGGCAACAAAAATAGTGAAAACACATGAAGGGGATTTTGAGACAAAAACCGTGATAATAGCCACGGGCACCACGCCTAAAAAATTAGGTGCTAAAGGAGAGCTTAATTTAATAGGGAGAGGCGTTTCGTATTGCGCTACCTGCGATGGTTTTTTTTTCAGGGATAAGGTAGTCGTAGTAGTCGGGGGAGGAGATTCCGCTATCACAGAAGCCATTTTCCTTACCAAGATGGCAAAGAATGTGATTATCGTGCACCGCCGTGACCAACTTCGCGCCGAGAAGATTAACCAGGAACATGCTTTTGCTAACCCGAAAATAAGCTTTGTCTGGGATTCCGTGGTGGAAGAAATAGCAGGCGAGAAGGTAGTCGGGAAAGTGATTATCAGGAACGTAAAGACAAACGCGCTATCCGATATAAAAACAGACGGGGTTTTCATATATGTTGGACTTATTCCCAACACCGCCTTTGCAAATGTAAAAAAGGACGAGCGTGGTTTTATCGAGGTAAATGATAAAATGGAAACCTCGGCAAAGGGTATTTTCGCGGCCGGAGATTGCAGGGTCACTCCTTTGCGCCAGATAGCTACAGCAGTAGGCGACGGGGCAATCGCTGCTGTTTCTGCTGAAAGGTATATTGAAGGATTATAGACCTGACATAATGAATAAAGAAGAATCGGTTAAGCTTGACGATTATATATCCCTGGAAGAACGGGAACATTTACTTAACGGGCTGCATAGATATCTCATATGGGTAGGCGAGAAAGTTCCCGATGAAGTTATGGTGAATGGGAAAAACATAAAACTTCATGAACTCATCTGGCGATGTATTCATAATAAAGACATTTCAGAGGAGGAAAAAGCCCGTATTCTGGAACTTGTGAATTTACTTGAAACCAAAGCAAAACATGATGAGGAGGTCCTTTTGAAAACCCTTCTCACACGCGAGGAGGCAAAACGATTATACAACGAGATTGCAGGTTTCATCCGCGCTATCATGGATTTAAGGGACTGCGAAGCCGGCAGGGTCAGATTAATAGAGTCAAAAGATGAAATAAAACAGAAAGTCGATGACGCGCGCAGGTGGGTCGGTTTTTTGAAAAACGTGGGCAAGAAAAACAGTTTATGATTATTTTATTTCAAGTTTCATCAAACATGCGTTCTCAGCATCATTATAGTATTTCTCCTTTATTCCAATCTGGCGGAACCCATGCCTTGCATAGAATCTTCTCGCCTTAATATTGCCTGAACGCACTTCAAGAATAATCTCGGCAACTCCAAAACTTTGGAAAATCCTAATAATCTCTTTTAAAAGGTTACCGCCCACGTTCCTGTTCTGGTAAGAAGGGTGTACTGCAAGAGAAAAAACGCGGCCTACTCCCTCTTTTGCAAGGAATCCTGCAACGTATCCCACCACGAAACCGTTAATTTCAGCGACAATAAATGTTTCAGGATATGTCTCATAAAACTGCATATAAAGGTAAGGGTCATGCTCGTTAAAGACCTTCCTTTCGATATCAATGACCCACTGGAAATCCTGGGGCTGGAATTTTCTTATGATAATCAATCTGTCACCTTATTAACCGCTGATGCCTAAAAGCGCATAGGGTTATATTAATCATGTATATATATTGCACCTGATTATGGTTCATACAATATATTTTTACGGGGGCTGCTATTATTGTTCAGGATAATACGATAGGCATCGGCTTATACTATACAAAAACCCAGGGAATCGGCGGGGTCATCCGGCAGCAAATCGAGGATTTCTATGTAGAGGAACTCACAAACAGGATTGAGACCGCAAACGGCAAATACCTGATTGCAGAACTCACGAAAAAAAACTGGGATATCCATCATCTTGTGCGCGACCTTGCGCGGATACTGAGGATAAGCCAGCAGAGGTTCGGCTGGGCAGGGACCAAGGATAAACGCGCCCTTACAAAACAGAAAATAAGTATCTGGGATGTAAACGAAGAGGACTTATCGCGCATCCGTTTAAAGGATGTGGAGTTTAGGTCACTCGGCCGCTCAAATAATAAAATAAGCCTCGGAGACCTCTGGGGGAATCATTTCAAAATAACAATACGGGATATCGGGCTATCACAGGAAGAAACGCTTTCGCGGGTAAAAGCCATAACGCAGGAGCTTCTACGGGGCGCGCCGAATTTCTTTGGGGTGCAGAGGTTCGGTGAGATGCGCCCGGTGACGCATGTGGTGGGCGAAGCTATCGCGCGGGGTAATTTCAGGGATGCGGCGCTTACTTATATTGCAAAACCATTTCCGGACGAGCCTGAGGAGATAAGAGAAGCGCGCCGGTTTGTACAGGATACGGGCGACTACAAAGAGGGACTGAAGATGTACCCTTTGCGCCTCCAGTTCGAGAGGGCTATGATGAACCACCTGATTGCGTATCCTGATGATTATACAGGGGCTTTTAAAAAATTATCCCCGAAATTACAGGCAATGTTCCTGCACGCGTACCAATCCTATATCTTCAATATTATCCTCTGCCGCCGGATTGCATCCGGGCTGTCGATACATGAAGCGTATGACGGGGACATCGTGTGTTTTAAGAACGAAATGGGTCTGCCTGATACTTCGCGGCTCCAGAAGGTCACGAAGGATAACCTGGACGGGATAAATAATCTCATCAACAGGGGGCGGGCGTTTGTCACTGCGCCGCTTGTGGGGTATGAAACACAGTTTGCAGAGGGCGCGCCGGGTGAGATTGAGCGGGCTGTGGTGAGGGAATTAAATGTCGAGCCTGAAGGTTTCAAAGTCCCTGACATGCCTGAATTGTCGTCAAGAGGGCTGCGCAGGGAGATTATTTTGTCTTTCAAGCCTGAATTCAGTGTTGAGGAGGATGATGTTAATGCTGGGAAGATTAAAGTCACGCTTGAGTTCTCTTTGCAGAAGGGGAGTTATGCGACTACGGTTTTAAGGGAGTATATGAAGAGATAAATAATTTCAGTTAATTTTAATGTTTGTTATTTGTATTGCTTTGGATAAAGCGTCTCTCGATATATAACGATCCTCGATTATATTGTTAACCCGGTTCATTTCTTTAATAACTCCCACTTTAAAGCCTTTTTCTGGTTCAACAGTTTCTTTTGAAAGTATTAGCTCGTTCCGTGTCAACATTCCATGTTGTTTAATCTACGAATCTACTTTTAAGTTTATGCCATCATAAGTTATGTTAATTTTCATGTAAAATCCACATTAAAATAAAGTACGTAAAATATAAATAGTTTGAGAGCTTACAATTCAAGATAATGGAATATCTCATGGAGGATTTATAAAGATGAGCAAGAAAAAGATGAAACAGATACCACAGAAACGATTGGCAAGATATGTATGCATAAAATGCCACGACCTACCCGCATTAAAGGATAATGGCGGGCTTTGTGAAAATTGCGGAAAAGGAGTCGAAAATCCAGAATACAGGACGTCAAGTTCAGGACTTCATATTCACGGATAAAAACATATTTTTCTTATATGAATGCGGTTGTTCTTATCGAATTTGAAATATGATAGCTGACATGAAATTTGGTAAAATTTAAATAATGATACGTGGTACAATAATTTTTAAAAATTCAGGGAGGAATATTATGGAAACAAAATATGTAAATGAGTTTGGAACTACAATACCAGAACATATTGCAAAAAAGGCAAGAGAGATGGGTTGTAATAAACCCGCATATATCTATAAAGATGGAGAATGGAAAAATCATGGGAAGTTTCCTGCATCTAATCTACATACGGAGAAATCAACACGTTTTAGAGATGCTGGGAGTGCGGAAGCTCATAAAGTCAGAATAGCAGAAGATTGGGTAGTATTTGCATCACCTTCTGGTTCAAAGCAAAGTAGTGGATGGTAGAGTATTAATAATATTTTTTTTATGAATTCTAATAAAGAAAAAAAGGAATATGTGATTATTCTAAAAGATAGATGGGAGATACCTACCAAAAAGCAATTAAATCCAAAGCAACGAGGAATTAGTCATAAGTGGTTGGATGAAGAATTGGCGAATAATAAAAATGATAAACCTCAAGTTAAACTTAATAATGACGTTATTTTAAAATATTTATATGAATATGTAAACGATCACTTTGACCAATTTGGTCATTATGTACCTATTGGTAACAAATTTGAAAGCTGGTGGCATCACCATAAATATGGGACTTCATACCAACCGATTGTTCAAATGTGTTATGTTCTGAAAGGTCAAGAACTTGGATTTACTGTTAGGGAGCACCATGCACAGAAAAGAATTACTGAGTTAGCATCAGGGATGCATGGAATAAAATATGACCGTGAAACAAAAATGAAATCTTATAATAACATTGATGTATGTTGGGGAGATGATGACCATAGTTTTACATCTAATGAGCTTACATTAGCCTTTGAATACGAAGATTCAGGAAAGCTGGATGAGTTGTTTGAGGAATTGTATAAAAAGCTTATTCATATTGATTCTAAGTTCACCGTATTAGGAACTCGCCTAAATTATGAACCTGATGTTATCGTAAAAAACATAGAAGAGAAATTAAAGAGAGATAACATTACGAAACCTTTAATTTTTATATTCATTGCACCAGATTCGCTAAGTAATCCATCAAAAATCTGTTTTTCAGAATATTTCTATCAGAATGCTGAATTAAAAAAAGTGGATGATAACAAATACTTTATAAATATTATTAGTAAAAAAACTCCGGATGGTATAATTATTGAGAAAGTAAAATAAAAAAAATATTTCATTTCCTATTTGAAAGACCTGTTTCTGCGCTGGTGCGATTGTCCTTCAAAGCAGTTTCGATAAACTTCCCAATTTCGTTAATTTTTAAAACAGCCGGCTCACGTAACATTCCATAACCAAAGCTATCGTCTGCAATTGCAACACAGCTATATTTTTTCCCATTTTCATTTACTGTAGCCATTCAATCAACTTATTGTTTTAACTTGATTACTGTTGCATAGAAATAAACTTATTATCTTTCCCGCTAAAAATGACATTATGTTCACCATAATTACAGGCGCTCAGTTCGGGGACGAAGGCAAAGGCAAAATCGTGGATATGCTGGCATCGCAATACGATATCGTGGCGCGCTTCCAGGGCGGGGATAACGCCGGGCATACCGTTGTGGCTGAAGGAAAAACCTACAAACTGCATCTCATTCCTTCAGGCGTGCTTTTCGATGCCCGCCTCCTGATAGGCCCCGGCACTGTCATGAACCCCAAGATTCTGATGGATGAAATCGCCATGCTTGCAGAAAATGGCGTGGAAGTGACGCCTTCCAGGCTTGGCATCGATGCAAAGACGAGCATCATAATGCCCTATCATGTCGCTCTTGACACTCTTCGCGAATCAAAACGCGCCGTAAAAATCGGGACAACGAGCAGGGGAATCGGTTTTGCTTATATCGATAAGGTGGGGCGCGATGAGATACAGATGGCAGACATAGCTGATGAAAACAGGTTCAGGAAGCGGCTTGAAGAAATCGCCCCCCAAAAGGAAAATGCCATAAAAGAACTGGGAGGAGACCCGAAAATCGCACGCTCTGATATCGATGAATACATAGAAATCGGAAAGAAATTAAAACCCTATATCACCGACGTATCAAAAGAGATAAATCTTGCATTTAAACACGGCAAAAACATCCTTGCAGAAGGGGCGCAGGGAACGCATCTTGATATCATACACGGAACGCAAAAGTTCGTCACATCCTCAAGCACTGTCGCTGGTTCTGCCTGCGCGTCGCTCGGAGTCGGCCCAAAGAAAGTGGATAAGGTAATCGGGGTCATCAAAGCTTATATTACGCGCGTTGGAGAAGGACCTCTTCCCACAGAGCAGAAAAACGAAGTCGGCGAGCATTTGCGTGAAAAAGGCGGGGAATTCGGCACAACCACGGGAAGACCGAGAAGATGCGGCTGGTTTGACCTTCCGCTTGCAGGAAAATCTATCAACCTCAACGGCTATACCGGCTTGGCTCTCACCAAACTTGATGTCCTTTCCGGGCTTAACCCTTTGAAACTATGCATAGGATATGAAATTGATGGAAAACAGCTTGATTACCCGCCAGAACTTTCCGATGATATCGCCCGCTGCAAACCCATTTATATTGACCTGCCTGGCTGGAAAGAGGATATTTCCGGGGCTGAAAGTTTCCCAAACCTTCCAGAAAATGCCAGGCTGTATGTTGAATTACTTGAAGAATTGATGGGCGTGGAAATAGAATATGTTTCCGTCGGACCGGGACGAAAGCAAACTTTTATGAAATAACAAAATATTATAATATAGGGGAATCATGGAAAAATCAGCGCGATTAAAAGTGTCAGAAGCAGACCAGAGGGATGTCGGGAAAGGAATCGTAAGAATCGATGAGAAGTTCAGGAACGATATTGGCGTCAATATTTTTGACGTTGTTGAAATTACAGGCGAACGCCAGACATCGGCGGTGGTGGGAAGGTCATACCCCCAGGATGAGGGGCTCGATGTCATCCGCATGGACGGGTTGATACGGACGAACGCGAAAACAAGCCTTGGGGAATATGTCGAGGTCAGGAAAGCAGAATGGAAAGAAGCAAAAAAGGTCATACTTTCCCCGGTTACCCAGAATATCCATATCTATGCGCCCAGCGAAAGTTTGAGGTCTATTTTTCATAACAGGACTGTTTCAAAAGGAGATATCATCTCAACCACCAGTGTGCGGCGCCCCAGGGAATCTTTTGGCGGGGATATGATGCTTGAGCATGTATTCGAAGGAATGTTCCCTTCTTTTGGTCTTGGCGAGATTAAACTCCATGTGGTTTCGACAACCCCGGCGGGTATAGTCAAGATTACCGATATCACGGAAGTCGAACTTTTACCTGAAGCTGTTGAGCTTGCGGAGGGAATCCCCGAGGTAATGTACGAGGACCTGGGCGGGATTAAGCCTGCGCTCACTAAAATCAGGGAGATAATAGAATTGCCTCTGCGGCATCCGGAACTCTTTAACAGGCTCGGGATTGACGCGCCAAAAGGAGTTCTTCTCCACGGCGCACCCGGAACTGGGAAAACCATGCTTGCAAAAGCAGTTGCAAATGAGAGCGATGCGTATTTTATTACCATAAACGGCCCTGAAATCATGTCAAAATATTACGGGGAAAGCGAGCATAAGCTGCGAGAAGCCTTCGATGAAGCTGATAAAAATTCCCCTGCCATAATTTTCATCGATGAGATAGATAGCATCGCCCCCAAACGCGCCGAGGTCACGGGCGAGGTTGAGCGCCGCGTTGTAGCGCAGCTTCTTTCATTAATGGACGGCTTAAAATCAAGAAAGAACGTGATTGTAATAGGCGCGACAAACCGCCCAGAGGCGCTTGATATGGCGCTTCGCCGCCCCGGCAGGTTTGACCGCGAAATTGAGCTTCGGGTGCCTGACCGTGAAGGGAGAAGGGAGATATTCCAGATTCATACACGCGGGATGCCGCTTACCGAGGATGTGAGTCTTGATGCACTTGCTGATCGCACATACGGGTTCGTCGGCGCCGACATAGCAGCGCTGTGCCGGGAAGCCGCAATGACATCACTTCGCCGGGTCCTCCCTGAAATCGACCTTGAACAGAAAGAAATTCCCAAGGAAACGCTGGATAAACTGCTGATAAAGCGTTCCGACTTTGAAGAGGTCATGAGGGAAATCCAGCCCTCTGCATTGCGGGAGATATTATTTGAAGTGCCCAATGTGACCTGGGAGGATATCGGGGGGCTTGATAATGTAAAAGCCCTGCTGAAAGAAGCTGTTGAATGGCCGCTGCGTTATGGTGATTCATTCAGGCGCATAGGAGTGGAAGCGCCTAAAGGCGTGCTTCTATTCGGGCCTCCTGGAACTGGGAAAACCCTTCTTGCAAAAGCCATCGCAAACGAAAGTGAAGCGAATTTCATAACAGTCAAAGGCAGCGATATTTTATCGAAATGGTACGGTGAATCAGAACAGCATATAGCAGAGATATTCAAAAAAGCGCGCCAGGTAGCGCCCGCAATCATATTCCTTGATGAACTCGATGCGCTGGCCCCCATAAGGGGAACGGCAGCGGGTGAGCCGCATGTAACCGAGCGGATTGTGAACCAGTTGCTCTCTGAACTTGACGGGCTGGAGGAACTTCGCGGCGTTGTGGTCATCGGGGCAACGAACAGGCCGGATATAATCGACCCTGCACTTTTGCGCCCGGGAAGGTTTGACGAGATGATACTTGTGCCTGTGCCTGATAAGAAGACAAGGCTTGAAATCTTCAAAGTCCATACAAAGAAAATGGCGCTGGCAAAGGATGTGAATATTGAAAAGCTCGTAGAATTGGCTTCCGACTTCACAGGCGCCGACATAGCCGCTGTGTGCAAGAAAGCAGGGCGATTCGCGATGCGTGAAAATATTAATGCCGAAAAGGTCAGGCAATCGCATTTCCTGGCTGCAATAGATGATACGGGTCCGTCGGTTACCTCGGATATAATGAGTTATTACGAGAGCATAAAAGACGAACTGCGAAAGAAACGCTCAAAACAGATAGAATCGAGACCCGAAATATATGCATGAAATACCACAGAGAACGCAGAGGACACAGAGAAAAAAAATAACAGTTCTCTGTGCTCTCTGTGTACTCCGTGGTTAATTGCGTTAAAATCCGCGCCAAAAGAGGGAGTTAATAGGAGCAAAATCTATGATTAAAGAAGGGGTTCTGTTTGACAGTCTTGCGGACAATAAAGTCAAATGCAATGTATGCTCACACAGGTGTACGATAGCCGAGGGAAAACTGGGGGTATGCAGGACACGGCAGAATAAGAACGGGAAAATTTACACATTGATATATAATACCGTTTCAAGCGAAGCCGTTGACCCGGTTGAGAAAAAACCATTATATCATTTCCTGCCCGGAACGCTTTCGTATTCGCTGGGCACTATCGGATGCAATTTCAGGTGCATGCACTGCCAGAACTGGAATATTTCGCAGGTGACGCTTGAGGAGGCGTGGACAAAGGAGATAACGCCTGAAGAGGCAATCAAGCGGGCGCTGGCGACCGGATGCAAATCAATTGCATGGACGTATAACGAACCCGCCATCTGGCATGAATACACATACGACAGCGCAGTTCTTGCGAAAAAAGCGGGATTAAAGACGATTTACGTGACCAACGGCTACATCACCCCCGAAGCGCTTCGAAGGATAGCGCCGTATCTTGACGCATTCCGCGTGGATATAAAATCGTTTTCCGATGATTTTTACAGGAAAATCTGCGGCGCAAGGCTTGCACCCGTTCTTGAATCCACCAAGCTTGCAAAAGAGCTTGGTATGCACATTGAGGTTATAACGCTGGTTATCCCGACAAAGAACGACTCGCCGCAGGAGCTAACGCAAATCGTGAGATGGGTGCGGGATAACCTCGGCGCTGACACGCCAATGCATTTCACGCGATTTTATCCAATGTATAAGATGGACGACATCCCTCCGACGCAGACAGAGACGCTTGAGATAGCGCATGATATTGCGAAGAAAGAGGGGATGAGGTTTGTTTATACAGGGAATGTCCCGGGGCATAAGTATGAGAACACGTACTGCCCGAAGTGCAATGCTTTGTTGATAGACCGCGCCGGCTTTCGGGTGAGCGCGATTAGGATTAAGGAGGGGAAGTGCCCGGAATGCGGGGAAGCAGTGCCGATTGTTGTGTGAGGTGAATAAATGAACGACGAAATAGAATCACTCCCGCCAGAACCCGATGCCTGCGAGATAAAAACACCGCATGACCATCAGATGATGTTCAAAACTCTTGAGAACCCGCTTCGGAGGAAGATTGTAAAATCCATCGGAGCTTTCGGGAAAACAAAAAAAGAAATAATGAAAGAGCTTGGCATTTCAGAATCGCAGCTGAAATTCCAGCTCGATTATCTTGTGAAGGAGTGTTATGCAGAGGTAGACGGGGAGAAGGTCAGGCTTAACACGAAAGGAATGCAGGAGCTGCTGGCGAATATTAAGTGATTTTTGAAAAATGTAATTATGACTTTGAATTTCATGGTGTTTATTTTGCGTTCTTTGAGTGCGCATGTGCGGCGCGCTTCCTTGTGGGCGGGGGGGAACTGCGGGATAGGAGAATTGGAGTGTTATAGCAAATTGATGAACTCTTCCACGGTAAGACCAGCGCTTCTGATTATGCTCTTAAGGGTTCCTCTGTCAAGAGTATCATGAAGAGGAATGGTTATTTTAATCACGGTTTCGGATGTTACTTTTTTCAGCCTGATGTGACTTCCTCTCTGCCTGACTATAACAAATCCAGCTCTTTCCAAGGCTTTTATTGCTTCTTTTCCAGAAATAACAGGCAACTTCAAACGGTTACCTCTGCTACCTGTCCCGTGCCTATGGAGAGAAAGTCATTTTCAGGCTCAAGATAGAGTTCTATGGCTTCCTTTATGTTATCAAGTGCTTCCTTCTTTGTTTTTCCCTGAGAGATGCAACCCGGAAGCGAAGGAACCTCGACCACGTACCAGCCGTCTTCGCCTTCTGTGATAACGACTTTAAATTTCATGGTGTTTATTTTGCATATATGTACTTATAAGGTTACCTGTGAATCGGCGCCGTCCTTTGAGTGCGCATTGGCGGCGCGCTTTCCTGAGGCGGGGGGCGGGAGCATGGAGAGATGCGGCGCAGGTGATTGTAGATGCGGAAGGTTTCGAATCGTGTTAAGTAACCGAGCGTAGCAAGGCAAACCCCTAAGGGAATTTTATGTATAGCACCGAAGGCACGAAGCCAGATACACTCTGTCAGACGAGAGTACGAAGGCTATTATCATTTTATCTTATCCCATGCGCGATTATATTTTTTTGGATGTTTGTTAAGGGAGATTTCAATTTTTAATTTACGTTGTGACTCACTATCCATATATTCTTCGTAGGCTTTGAAATTTCGACATCGTAAAAGAAGACATGGATTAGTTTTTGGATGAGCAGCGAAGTCTTTTCTTGTATGCTCAGCTATTTCCTTCAGTTCTTTTCTTGTGAAAATAAAAATTTCGTTAACTTTACTTTCATCAAATTCATCAAATGTTACAAAAACGCAATAGTCAAATTTATTTTTTGATATCTGTTTCCCATTACCAAAAGATGCCCACGCCCGCCCACCCGCGTATTTGCCAGACTTGACTTCGACCCTCTTTTGTATATCGTCTATGTAAATATCTGCATTTTTGTCCTGTCTTTCACCGGAGAGTTGGACAGCATGCCCCCTTTTTGCAAGCTTGTAACCTACCAAATACTCGGCGTATCTCGATCTGAGTTTGCTATCCACTATCCCTGATTGGGTTAATACTTTGAGCACATCTTTCATGGAATCTCTAATTCCTTTTAGTGCGTCAACTTTCATGTCATTTCCTCCAAGTGAGCATTTCGCTTACCATCGTATAAACAAACTTGCTATGATATGCTCCTTCGGGCAGAACTACCTTATTATTTCTGGATATACCTCTTTCACTTCCCCAAATACACGACATCCTTCACACCTTTAAAATGCGGGTCGCCTGTCATGAGCTTGGCGCCCTCTCTTTTTGCAGTTGCATAAACAATAGAATCGCCAAGACCCCATTTCATCTTATGTTTCAACCTCGCTGATTCAACGGCGATATTTTCATCGACCTCAAAGATGTATGACCTCTGTCTCATTGCTTCCCGTGAAGCTTCGGCAAGACGCTCGTTATCAGGATAAGGAAAATCGCGCAGGAATGAATTATACACTTCAGCAATATTGATGGCGCTGACTATCACTTTTTCTCTGGGATTCTCAATTAATTCCTTTACTTTCTCCCCCGGGGCGCTCCCCTTAAAATATTCTATCCAGCCCCAGGAATCAACCAAGACGGTCATCTTCTTCCTCATCCCTCTTAAATTCCTTAAGTCCTGGAAACGCCCCGAAATACGATTTCTTAAACTTCTTCTTGGATTTGATAAGCTCCCGGATAACATCTTCATAGCTCTTGAGGTTCAGCTCCTTTTTTAAAGCACTGAGTTCTTTCAGGAGTTCTTCATGCACCTGGATGGTTGTTACCATTTTATCACCTATAGCTCTATAGATATGAACTGAGATAAAGCTTTACCATCCCTGATATTCCATCCCCTACTACCAGAACATCTTATAGCAAGGTTCGTAAATATCCATAATTTCAAATCTTGACGTATCATTTTTAGACGGGATAAATCCTGTTCCTCTTGTTAATCCTGTCCAGACCCAGACCCGAAGCTTTTTATTCAGGATTATGATTATTTAAGAACGTGGTTATAGCATTCATGTGAAGCTTTTAGTACATAAAATACCAACATACAGTCTATGGAAGCATTAAAGCAAATTGTCAGAATACCCAAAAATCACGAAATAAATATAAAAGTTCCTGAAGAACTTCCTGAAAATGAGACGGTAGAAGTGATTTTAATCATGAAAAAACAGGAGAGTTTCAAAGATAAAATCCGGGAGTTAAAAAAGGCTGCAAAAGATAATCTATTCCTTGAAGACCTGAAAGAAATATCAGAAGATTTCAATACAGTTGAGCCTCAGGCAAACATAATTAGATAGCTTAAAAATCTAAAATAAACCCTATTAAAAGCTCAAATACCAAACAATTTCATATAAGTAGCTCTGGCGTATTCAAAATCAACAACGAACTTGTACGAACTCGTACTAACTCAGGTCGTCGTGAGTTCGCTGTTAATTCTCCAAGAATCGCTGGCGTGCAAAGTAATACGACGGCGCATTGGGTTTTGCAGAGGCGCCACAAATTAATTTAGTGTGATTTATAAATGTCAGACAGGATTTACAGGAATAACAGGATTGGATCTCCATTCTAATCTGTTTGCTCCTCACTCCCAGAACCTCTTCGTCTTCGCATAATTCCTCTCAGCAATCAAAATATCCCTGTAAAACTCCTCCTCATCCTCCCTCAACTTCCGTATCACACGGGAAGCAGTCTCAGGCCCAATCCCCCTCGAAGCAAGAGCTATAACCGCAGTCTTCCCGTGCGAGAGCACGATATTCGCATTCCTGTAAATCCTCGCAGTTCTCTTCCTCTCCTCCTCTGTCTTTTCCTTATCAGGCTTCTTTACAAGCTTAATCTCCTCCTCTTCCCATGGCTTAAGCGCCGCAACCAGCCTGCTGCTGCACAGCGGACATTCGGGGCGCTCGGGCACTCTTTTAACAACCGTTCTGGACTTCCATTTCTTGCAATTCAGGCAGACAAGTATCACATGGTCATTCATGATCCTGCTCTTAAGAGCCATCATTATGGAACTGTCAGCCCTCTCAGGCGCCATAAGCTCCTTTCCGCCCATGAAACCTGCTTCCCCGATCGGACTTATGGGCTGCACAACAAGCTTCATGCTTCCGCCCTGGAGCTTGCCCAGAACCTCTCTTGCGCGCTCTATGTCAAGTTTATCATGGAAAATCTCACGCACAGCCTCATCGTACATGGGCGTGTGCTCGAAAACCTCAAGCAGTTTCTTCATGCTGATGCGCTCATAATCCACATCGCGGCTGAGCGCGCCGAACTTTCGAGCAACATGCACCATCTTCCATTTGAGTAGCATGGTATTCTTAAGCGTCATCTCGATGATAGGCTCGATATGGTCGGGACTCGTGGCAAGGAGCAGTTCTTTTATCTTCTCGGCATTCAGCATCCTTGGAAGCTCAAGCTTTATCCTGTACGGGTCTATCTCCATTGCCACGCTTGCGCCGAATCTTGCAGCAAGCAGTGAAGTCAGCGCGCGCCCCAGGGTTTCATTCACTTTATGACCGCCGCAGATATTGATAACGATGGATTTCCCGTCCTGCTCGATGATAGCTGTGTCGTCGGCAGGTACAGTTAGACCTGCATTTTGCTGCTTGCGTACCAGTTCAAGTATTTCATTAGTGGCTTCATCATCCGCAGGATATTCTTTTCTATACTCTTCGATGATTTTTCCTGTGCCCTCACCCCTCGTGATTTCTGCCATAAAACGCTTTCTTATGGCTCCAACTTCCTGCGCCACTTCATAAGGCACCGGGATTTCCTCGCCGACCCAGTTCGGGATATCGGCGCCGGGATCGCTTATCGGCTCCACTTTGATCCTGCTCTTTTCGGTTATTATCTCAATTATTCGCCACATCTCGCCTTTTGCGATGAAAACAGCGCCAGCTTCAGCAAAATCCACAACAAATGCCTCGTCAAGCGCACCCACTGTTCTCCCGCTCACTATATCGAAAATCTCAAAGCGTTTTTCATCTGGTATCATGGAGAGGTTTTCATAATAATACTGCCAGGTTTTCCTCTTCCTGCCCACCCTGTCATTCTCAAACCAGATAAGCCGGTTATCATTTATTTGCCGGATAACATCGTGCAGCATCTCGATTTTCATGTCCCTGAAAGGATATGCCCTTTTAACGATTGAAAAAATACTTTCAATGGATATCTCCCCGAAATCAAGCACCAGCCCGCATATCTGGTTTGCAAGCGTATCGGTGCTGTTCTCATGGATGTCGATAATCTCGATCTGGCCGGTCTTTGCCCGCCGCGTGATAGCGCAGGATTCGGCAGCGTCGTCCGCGCTTGTTGTTATTATTGTTCCGCTTGATTTCTCGCCAACCCAGTGTCCCGCTCTTCCCACCCTTTGTACCAGCCTTGTCACCTGCCGCGGCGACATATACTGGATAACATGGTCAATATCGCCGATATCGATACCGAGTTCCATTGATGAGGTGCATATAAGCCCGCTCAGGCTTCCGTTCTTGAAGTTATTTTCAGCCTCAATACGCGCATCCTTTGAAAGTGAACCGTGGTGCACCCCGATGGGTATCCCGAGCATCCTGAACCTTGAGCCCAGCATCTCGGCTGATTCCCTTGTATTTACGAATATCAGGGTGGATTTGTGTTTTCCGACGATATCCGAGATTACCCGCAGATGCGAAGCCATCTCGGGCGTGCACATGAGCTTTTTTGAGGAATCATTATCCTGCGGCGTCGGTTTCGGGCATACCACATTAAATTCAAGTTTTTTAATGAGCGAAACTTCAATCACTCGTGCGGTTCTATCCGCCCCGGCAAGAAAATGCGCTATTTCATCCGGTTTTCCCACGGTTGCTGATAAACCGAGCCTCCGGAACTCCCCGGCGACCTCAACAAGCCGCTCAAGTGCGATAGAAAGCTGCGCGCCCCTTTTCGATGACGCCAGTTCATGCACTTCATCGATGATTACATGCGAAACCGTCTTGAGGTTATTGCGAAGCCTTTTCCCTGTCAGCATCACCTGGAGAGTTTCCGGTGTTGTGACAAGAAAATCCGGCGGCTTAAGAGATTGTTTCTGCCGCTCGTAAGTTGTCGTGTCGCCGTGCCTGACAGCCACTTTTATGCCAAGTTCTTTTCCCCACCATTCAAGACGCAACAGCATATCCCTGTTAAGGGCGCGAAGCGGTGTGATATACAGGACTGAAATTCCCCGCTTTTCATCTCCTTTTACGCGCCCTTCTTCTTTTCTCTGCATAAACTCGTGAAAAACAGGAAGCACGACCGATTCTGTTTTACCGGAACCCGTAGGCGCAATCAGCAGTATATGTTCCCCTGCAAGTACTGACGGGATTGTTTTTACCTGCGGTTCAGTCGGCTCGGTAAATCCCTGTTTCTTCAATGCTTCCCGGATTGCAGGATTAAGCAGGCTGAACACGCTCATAGGCGCTGAAAAGATTTTTACAGTATATATATTTATTCTATTAGAGGCGAACAATCAGGGCTTATTTTTCCCAAGAATCATTTCCAGGTATGATTCACGGATTGTTGCTGTCCTGTTGATGCCCAGTTTTTCAATGATTTTTAAAATACTCTCGACCTTTTCCTCATAATTCCTGGAATTTTTTACAGGAATCTCAACTTCAATAAAACTCCCAAGATCCCGTACTTCATCAAGGGAGATAAAAAAATCCCCAAGCCTGTAATTTTTTCGTCTTTTTGTTACAGTTGCAACCGGGAAAAAACCGAGCGATGATAGTATGTTCCCCATGGTTTCGGGCTCCTTTATCACAGTCTGGAATTCCTGTCTTGTCTTAGATACCTTATCAATTTTCGGGCCCTTGTATGTCAGAAAGGCATCCCCGTCCTCTACCCTAATCCTCAATGCCTCGTCTGTCTTCTCAAAATTGCGATGCGGCGCATTATAATATGTATCTGCCTGGTCCTGTATCCCGATAGGCGTGGCCCCCATTGATATAATTGCCCTTTCCATCTTTCTTGCGTCATCAACGCGTGCCTTTACTTCTATTTCTATCATCACTGTTTGTTTTGTCGTGGAGATATATAAAATCGTTTATTTTGTGAGATGGTTTCAGTTTGTGTTGGTAGGTATGCCAATGTGCAACACTATTTACTTGATTATCTAAAAACAACCCGAAATAAGACTCATAGATTATTATCTCTTTCGGTTATGAAAACAGATTTATCCGGAAAATACAGTATACGGGAGATTATTTTCTTTTCTTTATTTATTTCACAATAAACAATGTTAATACCATTAATATTATCAATCAACTCTTTTTCTAAATCTAAAGTAAAAATGTCTGGGTAAAACATAAATATTAATAAATATTTATATTTAATTTCATTCCCAGCATCGTTTAATTCTTTACAATCTTCTATTAATCCTTTAATTAGTTCTGCTTTTAAATCTTCTTTTGTTTCATCAGATTTAAGGTTTCTTTGACGTTTAATCTCTATACCAATTATCACTTTAGGGATATTTATACTTCTCTTTTCATTATGTAACGTTCTTTCAGGATTCCATATGGCAAAATCAAAGTGTGCAGATACTGGTTTATGGCCTAATTTCTGTAATCTCTTATGTTCTGGGGAATTATGAACTATCCCGTTATCAGTTCCACTATCCCTATGATAAAGTAATTTTGTAGGGCATTCTGGAATAATTAAATCTGTCAAATCATTCAATTGTTCATCTACTTTAAAACAATGATGCAATTGGCATCTCAAATATCCTTGAATCTCATATTCATGTTTAAAAAAAAATTTTGCTTCCTCATAAGTATTTATTATGCTTTTTTTAACAGCGTCGTTTAATTTAGATTCTATCTCATCATTTTTTTTCTCAATATTACTCATTTTTCCACTTCCAGATTAAAAGTTGATCTCTCATCCTCTTTAGTGGGTAATTCAAGGTTTTATTTTTTATGAGTTGATTTATCATAATATCTTATTTGGTCATTATCAATGTTTAATTTTTTATTTCTCCAAATATTTCTATTAAAAGTTTGTGACGATACAGCAAATTTACCATCAGGCAATTCAAAAATTATATGATATAGTTCTATCCTTTCAGCAATAGAATTTTTTGCACTATCTTCTTTCCACATAGGTCTACCGTTTAATGTTACTACTTTATCGGCAGTTATTATCTCCTCAATGCTCTTGAAGATAGTTTTCTCAGTACCGTAGATACTTATGATTACTTCAGGCTTTATTTGTGCCCATTGTTCTTCATTCAATTTCACAATTTGGATCATGTCCTCACCTCCTAATTATTAAAGATTTATCTTTTATCATCATCTATCACACAAATATTTTTCTATATTTCGAAACCATGGGTTTTGACCTGAATTTTTAAAAGTTGTGTATAATTTTTAAATAATATGCATGTTTGAGAAAGACAGCCCAGCTCGCCTAATGAAAATAATAAACCGATAGATTAATAATCTAAAATTATAAATCCCGTTCCATCAAAGATAGAATATATTCCATTCGTTGATAATCGATTTTTTTTAATATATACAAATTTTTTTGTAATTGATAACTTATTTCTGGAATTTCAAATATGACTTTATGAAGAGATTCATGATTAATATTGGCTATCAGAGAATCTATTACCATATCATCTTTCTCGCTAATGCTTAGATGTCTAGAAAGTATTTGTGGTCTACAATAATTTACAATACATTCCAAATCTAGAAATATTTTATGAGGGGGTTTTAGGTCGATTATCGCTGGAACGCATAATTTAGCATCAAGTTGATATCCAGAAAAATTAGCATTGATATGACTTACAAATTCATCATGTTGAAAAAAAAACACATAAATAGCGGATTCAGTTTCTATATTTTTCATACTCTTTCTAATCTATATTAAGTCTAACTATGATAGAAATTTAATACGTGCAATCTATATTAAACCTTTAGTTCATAAACTACCGATAGCGATTTTAATATTACAGAATACTGAATATTTATAATAACAATACTTATAAAATTAAGAGAATTTTACCCCAATATTCCTTTAGAAATATTTATTACTGTCTGAGTGACTTAAACGGGTGTGTATTATTGAATTTATGATTTATGAAACTAGAAATAAAAGATTATCAGAGCACAGACAGTATCTTAATGTTGCTTGGTCTAATTGTTTTTATAGTAGATATTTCATTAATTAAAAACGTTGGTATAAATTTATACACTATATTAATACTTTTATTCAGTTTTTTTCTTTTCGGATATGGTTTCAATAAAAAGAGAAAAAATGAAGAACTCGATCAAAAAATGAAAAAAGAAAAGCATGAAATCGAGTTAAAATTAATAAAAGAGGAACTTGAAGAAAAATCAAGAATTAATGCTTTTAGAAAAGAACGTAATATTTATAATCTTAAATAATAAATGAAAATTTTTTAAAGTTAACTCTTATATTCTCCTCAAAAATCCACCTACCAACACTTACGGTCAATTATTTATATGCGCCAAGACGTGAGCGCCCCCACTTCCAGGCGCGCGCCCAGAGGGTAATAAAAGCAAGCAAGAGGGGATAATAGAGCTCTAAAATCCTCCCCTCTATTTTTTTCGGGAACATTTATAAAGCATTACTTTTATCAAAAGTTAATAGTGGTTGATGTGAAATTAAAACTTATTGGAATAATTTTAATGGTTTTGGTATCGGTTATGGCATTAGGATGTATAGAATCACAACCAAGCGCACCAACTTCTATTAATCCTACAGAAGTTCAAAATGAGGATTCTTCGAATTTCTTGTTAAGCCTAAAAGATTTGCCTTTAAATGAGAGTTGGACTATCGAGGAGCAAGGGAGAGAAATGTGAACAATATTAGCTCTGAAGCATTGGAATACGGCTGGAGTGGTGGTTATTACATATACTTTACATCTTCTGAAAACGATAAAGTTAATTATTTAGACCAATATTTGTCGGTTTACCCTGAAGATAATATTCTGGGGGCTCTAAATCTTACCAATACAAATTATGAACCTTTAACTAATCCATCTATTGGAGAACATAGTAAAGCCTTCAAGGGAAGCACTTCATATAATGGTCAAGAATTTGAACTCTACGAGATTACGTTCGTTAAAAATAATGTATTAGTTATTATTAATTCCTGGGGTGCTAGCCCAGATTATCCAAAATTAAAAGATTTAGCTCAAAAGGCATATAACAAAATAGATGGATATGGAAAACCGTTAGCTCCACAACCAAGCCAGCCGACTTCGATACAACCACAGTCTCAAAATATAATTATAAGTTATTCTGCTAAAAAAGTTAATTTGTTAGGACAAGTTACAGAACCAAAAAAAGGTTATGTATTCTTAGTAATTACAATGAACATAGAAAATCATGGGTATAAAGAGTTCCAAGTAAGTCCATATTCCTTTGACCTTGTAGCTAACAATATTAAATATAAAGCCTCTGGTGGGAGTTATCTGTTAGATGATAAATTAGATTCGGTTGATATACTTGATGGTGGTTCATTAAAGGGTAGTGTCGCATTCGAAGTCCCTTCAAATATTGAGAGTTATCAACTTCAATATAGTTATTTTGGAGACTACCAAATTATCTATAAATTTACTTAAATTATGGAACCGTTGCCTTCCACAGACCGCCCCTTGCCCTAACCAAGAGCAAGGAGTCTATCGAATAGAGAGGTTTGCGCCCCCCGCCCTAAAGGGAGCACGCAAAAGCGAATGTGCGCCTGCCCCACAAAAACATTCATTTTTTAAGGTCATTTCAATTTACCAACACATATTGTAACGGTTTCGTAATATCCGATATTCCTTTATAGTTTCACAAACCAAACATGTTATAGAAAGAAAATTATGAGCGACAAAAACCAAACATCTTCAAAACACCAGAAATTAAGCGGAGAAAAGAAGAAACAGAAAAGTGGATGGATTTCAAGAAGTTCTGGTTCTGGAAAGAAAGAACATAAAGATACAACGATTGTATTTACAAGAAGACCAAATGAAACATATGAGGAATATTTGGCTTCACTGGAAACTCCAGAAGAAGAAACCCCAGAAGAATAATCTTTTTTAATTTGTCCTGACACTCTGCTATTCTTCTTAGATAACATACACGCGCCTGAAAAAAAAGATGCATATAATTTTAGTTAGCTGAAGAGCTGTGGAGTATAACGATTAAGATAAAATAAAAAATGAAAGACGTTTTCAGGAATATAATTGGCCTTCAGCTGCTTGCTTTTAATTAATTGTGTTGCACATTGGCCTGATTACCATCACGAATTATAACGTCTCAATTTTTTCCGATGCCTGAACCCTATTTTCATCACTTTTTATACCCCTGGAAAAGCTCGCTTCCCACACCACGATAGACAATCCTCTCCCCAGGCGGCGTAACGCGTTTGACTTCCGGCCATTTATCCATAGGCTCCGGCCCTTCAAGCGCGGCTTTTGTGGGCCTGATGTCCCCCATTCTCGGTTCCTTCCTGATATCGATCCCGCTCACGTTATGGCTGAACTCGATAGGGATATTATTCGGGTCATAGGCGTAAATGGAATGGATAAAACCGTGGTCTATCACTTCCGATACCGGAAATCCTGCGACTTCAAGCTTTGCTTTCAGGTTCCAGAGGTCTTCCTCCTCCTCGACGCCAAAAGAAACATGGTCAAAACCGAACCTGCCGCTAACTGGTCTCCCGTGTTCCTTTTTTATCATGGGTTCTACCCCTTCCCACTCAAAAAAAGCTATCAGGTCACTCGGCGATATCTCAAAAAAGTAATGCCTGTAACCCGGCTGCCCGAGCCCGGCCACAAGCCTCATGCCAAGCAAATCCCTCCAGAAACGTATTGTCTCATCCATATCTCCGGTTGCCATTGCAAGATGGTTTACGCCATTGAAATTTATCTTGATTGACATAATCTAACCTCAATTCAGTTTAAATAGAACACAGATGACACGGATAAACTGAAACCTCAGTTTACACGGTATAGGGCATGCTTTTGCATGCCCCTCTTTTGATAAAACTTTCTTAAAGTTTTTTAGACGGATTTTCACGGATTTATTTTCGTATCCGCGCGCATCAGTGTAATCCGTGCAATCCGTGTTCTATAGCATGGTTCTTAAATCTACATAATTTTATGCATATCATTTAAGCAATTTTTTCGGACGGGATAACAGGATTGACAGGATAAAATATTACAAAATCCAGTTCATCCTGTTAATCCTGTCAGATTTTCTTTTTTTTAACGGTTATTTATGAACTTGACTATAGCATCCGCGCGCATCTGTGTAATCCATGCAATCCGTGTTCTATCACAATATTACTCTTAACCGATAACACATATAACCTCAAGTATAATCTGGCTCGAAACATTGAAATACCCTTCGGGCTTTATGATAGATTCAGAATGGTACAATCATCACTTCAGGTCTGGGAAGATTTCTTCAAGCGCTATTACTGGGAAGAAATACTTAAATTAGCTAATGAATACCCTGAAAAAAGAAGTCTTGGCATCCAGTTTCCCGATATTGAAAAATTCGATATGGAACTTGCGCGCGAGCTGATTGAACATCCCGAACAGGTATTGAGCCATGCAAACGAGGCGCTTTCGGCAACTGACCTTCCCGCTGATGTTGATTTCGTTAATACCCATATCAGGATTATCAAGCTCCCGGAACGCATACAGATAAGAGAACTCCGAAGCGCCAACATCAACAAACTGATAGCTGTATCGGGTCTTATCAGGAAAGCGACAGAGGTCAGACCCAAGATCGTGAAAGCGGCTTTCAAATGCCAGCGGTGCGGGGACGTAACTTTAATGCCGCAGGCGGAAGGAAAATTCGTAGAACCTTTTGAGTGCCAGAACGATAGCTGCGGGCGTAAAGGCCCTTTTAAACTCATTCATGAAGAATCCGAATTTATCGATGCGCAGAAGCTGCGGATACAGGAATCGCCTGACGACCTGCGTGGAGGCGAACAGCCGCAAACCCTTGATGTGGATGTGGATGATGACCTTGCCGGGATTGTATCGCCCGGCGACCGTGTTGTTATGTCAGGAATCCTGCGCTCATTCCAGAGAAGCACACAGCAGGGAAAAAGCACGTTCTTTGACCTTGTGCTTGGCGGCGTGTCGATAGAGATAGAAGACAAGGAGTTTGAGGACATCGAGATTTCAAAAGAGGACATCGAAGAAATCATGACACTCGGGAAAGACCCGAAAATCTACAACCAGATAATCTATTCGGTTGCGCCTTCGATTTATGGCTACGATGAGGTCAAGGAAGCCATGGCATTGCAGCTTTTTTCCGGTATTCCTAAAGTACTCCCCGACGGCTCAAGAATACGCGGCGATATCCATATTCTTCTGGTTGGCGACCCCGGAGTCGCGAAATCCCAGTTGCTGCGCTATGCCGTGCGGCTTGCTCCCCGCGGCATATACACAAGCGGCAAAAGTTCAACATCGGCAGGTCTCACAGCAACTGCTGTCAAGGACGAGTTCGGGGATGGAAGATGGACGCTTGAAGCCGGCGCCCTTGTGCTTGCGGATATGGGTCTTGCCTGCGTGGACGAACTTGATAAAATGGAAGCCGACGACAGGAGTTCAATGCACGAAGCGATGGAACAGCAGACAATAAGCATAGCAAAAGCAGGAATCATGGCGACTTTGAAATCACGCTGCGCGCTTCTCGGGGCTGCAAACCCGAAATTTGGCAGGTTTGACAGGTACGAGCCAATTGCAAAGCAGATAAATATGCCGCCTGCTCTTTTATCGCGTTTTGACCTGATTTTCATCCTTACAGACGAACCTTCAGTCAACCGGGACACCGCGATAGCTCAACACATCCTGAAAGCGCATTACGCAGGCGAACTTTCAGTAAGAAGAACCAATATCGTTAATTCTGGGATAAGCCAGGAAGAAATAAACACTGCAATGGAGGTAATCCAGCCGGTAATAGAGGCGGATATGCTCCGCAAGTATATCGCTTATACCAAGAGGAACATCTTTCCCATAATCCAGGATGATGCCAGAAAGCAGCTTATTGACTTTTACCTTGGCCTGCGAAAACAGGGCGAAGACCCCAATTCTCCAGTACCTGTGACTGCGCGCCAGCTTGAAGCGCTTATCCGGCTGGCAGAGGCGAGCGCCCGCGTACGCCTGAGCGATGTTATAACTACTGATGATACAGCCCGCGTCATCCGGATAGTGATGGCAAGCCTCAAGCAGGTCATGACTGACCCTGAGACAGGAAAGCTTGATGCTGATATTATCAATGTGGGGATGGGAAAGAGCCAGCGCGACAGGATTAAGGTCCTCCGGGAAATAATCAAGGAACTACAGGATGAATATAAAGGTCCTGCGCCTTTAGAAGATATTATATCCAGGGCAGAAGAATCTGGAATTAAAAAAGAAACAGTTGAAGATATGATACAAAAATTAAAGAGCGCCGGAGAGATTATTGAAGCAAGTAATGAACGGTTCAGGGTAGTTTGAACATGTATATGAAAAAATATGATACCGAAGGACAAAAAATAGTAGCCGTCTGCGATAGGAATATTATCGGGAAGAAATTCAAGGACGGCATTCTTGTTCTTAAACTGGACGAGTGTTTCTATAAAGGCGATGAAGTTTGCGAGGAAGAAGTGAAAGATGCCCTGTCAGGCGCGACAATGGCCAATATCGCTGGTGAAAAATCAATAGCATGCGCAGTGGCTTGCGGGTGCATCGACCCGGATACGGTTATATTTATCGAGGGGATCCCTCATGCGCAGATGATACAAATATGATAGAAATAATTGAGAGCAACAGGTTAATCGAACAGGTTATTGACAAGCATAATGGATTTCTTAAGATATTTAATTCCGAATTTTCAGAACTTGATGGCAAGCTGGATGCCGCCAAACAGCAATCCTTGGCAATAAAAAAAGAGATAGGGGCAACAGAAGCAAGAATCACTGTCCTTAATGAAAAATATTATCTGTTTTTCCACCAGGCAAAAAAACTGAGGGAAGAATTATTCGGTAAAGTCATTGAAAAAATGCGCTCGGCAAAAGCGCCTAACATCCATGACATCACGCGTATCTCAGGTAAAATAGATGAATTTGAGAAAAGACTTCAAAATTCAAAAAATATCGAGGATGAGGAAAAGCTAATAGTGGAAATCAAAAAACTCCTTTATGATTTCGAATCGCAAGCCCGTAAAGCCGGATTAATTGTTACAGGGAAAGGCGTTGTTGATATCTTAAATGAGGCAAACTCATCCCATAAGGAATTGATATCCCTCCAGAATAAACCGAAGCAGGATACAGGCGCAAGGGATGCCGATAAGCAAATAAATGAAATCGAAGGGCGCCACAACTGGTTAAAACGCCGGATTGAAAGCCATAATAATGCAGTTTCTTACTGGGAAAAACAAAAAGGGGGGATTTAAGTTGACCGAACCGGAAAATACACAAAATCCCCGGGCTGTTGCGGATGCGCCTGCCGTTGATACACCTGCTGTTGATGTCCCTGTGCCTGCCAAACAACAGGAAGAACCTGTTATTGAACAGAAAACCAATAATGAAAGCATTGATTCACCAAAAGTATTCCCGAAGCTTCCGGAGAGGGAATTAAAGGAAAAAATCAATCACCTGAGGCAGCAGCTCGAGCAAAAAGAAAGGGAATTAAAAACCATATTCAAAGACATCTCTCTCCATAATCAGGGAGGCGAGGAGCTAAAGGTCAAGCGCGACGGTTTGAATGCAAAGGTGAAAGAACAATCTGCCAAAGCAAGCGAATTACGGAAAAAACGTGATGAAGCCAATGCCAGGATTGCAGTGTTAAAATCGCAGCGCGACCAGCTAAGAATGAAAGGAAAGGAATTCGGTGAAAAAATAGGCGGGCTGAAGAAAACACGCGATGAGCTGAATTTAACTGCGCGGGGAAGGATTGAAACGCTTGAGAAAGCATACGCCGAGGAATTAAATACGTTTTTGACCGCTGACATCCCTCTTGAACTTGAAATCAATATTTTTAACCGGCTTATCGAGTTAGGCCAGAGGTATGAAGCTACTAAAAAGGCTAACGTGATACATTCCGAGATAACAGAGGAATATAGCAAAGGAAAAGTGATATATACGGACATGGATTCCCTCCATGCCCAAATCCAGGCGCTTGCGCAGGAATCCCAGAAATATCATGAGGAGATGATTGCGCTCTATAAAGAGATAGACGTGCTGCGTAAAGAGGCGGATTCTTATCATTCCCAGTTGTCTGAGAAATTTAAAGGCATTGCTCCGCTTCGGAAGAAAATAGGCGCGCTCAAGGCTGAAATCCCCAAACTCAGGGATGAACTTGGAGTTTACCTTGAACAGATGAAGGATGTCCAGTTAACCAAGGACGAGCATAAAAATATGGGAAAACGGGAGCAGGCGAAAGAGAAATTCAAGAAGGACGGACGCTTGAGCCTTGAAGATTTCAGGTTACTTGTCGAAAACGAGGATATCAAGCTTTAGTTTATTGAGGGGCTATAGGTGGAATAACACTATCAAGTCCTGTATCCTTCAAGTACGGGGTATAGGTGACTGAAAGCGATAGGCGTTCTCGTGCTCTCATAAGGCGATGGGAAGCCAGAAGAACTTTTTCAAGTGCTAAAAATAGGCGCTCATCAAGAGAATATAACCAAAAACTATCAAGGCTTACACTCAATAGAATGAGAAATCTTATACATGTGAAAAGTAATAAAGGTTTAAGCAGAATAAAAAGCCCTTTTTATAGCATAATGCGAGATGTATTTGATGATAAAGGAATCGGTGTCTATGCAAAAAAGAGGTATATACGAATCGAGTTCGGATAGGAGAGAGTTAGCCAAATTTTTAGCTGAGGATGAAAAATATGGTTGAGAATGAACTCCACTTGCTTATCGAGTATTTTAAATCGCTCCGAAATGAAATTGATCATCGTATCATAGAACATACACGTTTGGTCTATCTTAAGGTTCTTTCTATCGGGGCAATAATATTTGTTTTGGTGGAAAGATTCTATGCAGGTGGAAATACCAGCAATATATCATCGCTTTGGCCTTATTTTTTCTGGACTGTACCTCTGGTGGCTATCATTTTTGATTTTTTGATCGCTAGCAATATAAGGGTTATAAATAACCTCTGTCCTTATATTAAAGACCATTTTGAAAAAAAGTCTTTTAGAAAGTATGTTAGTAACCCTGAATTCAGATTCTGGGAGGAATGCGCCGCCTCAGCAGATTCAAAGTATCATTGTTACACATGTGGAGAGATGGTAGCAATTTGGACATTTAGCGTCGCCTCATCAATTTTCAGTATGATTTTACAATCGCAAGTTGGCTTTAATTTGCTTGATAAAGTAAATATAATCCTTATTGTACTTTGTGTGGTGGGTTTGCTCTCTGCATTATGGCATCTAGTTTGGAGCATAAAAATGGAGAGAGAATTCTTGTACCCTGAAATTGGAAACGTACCAAACATT
Organism: Candidatus Methanoperedens sp.; assembly: GCA_049303315.1. GTDB lineage: Archaea > Halobacteriota > Methanosarcinia > Methanosarcinales > Methanoperedenaceae > Methanoperedens. The sequence continues at coordinate 2,532 of JBAQMZ010000007.1, read as the reverse complement.
GAATGGAGGAAAGTATAATGACAGACAGTATTCTGAGATCTCACCCTTCTCTTAAAACATCAGGCTATGAGATGACTATTTTATATATGCCACCAAATGTAGAATATAAACTCAATGGTGGAGAGTTTATCATCTGTATATTGAGAGGCAACATTTCCATTCAAATTCCTTTAAGAGAATCATTTTTGAGCGTGGGAAAATCAAAATTGCTTGAGAACGGTGGTTTGTTAAGATCAGGTGAGAATGGATGTTTATTATTTGTTTGTAGAGATCAAGGTGATAACAAAAAATATCATGAAAAAATTTCGAAGATGGAGATTGAATGGTTTGAGTATAATACCAATATGTATAAAACGGTACCACAAATTTATGTCGATAAATATAGGATAAATCTATGGTATTTAGGACCTAATAAACATGGAGGAATACATAATCATTCAAATGAGCCAGTGCCATTTGTTGAATTTCATACCCAACTAAGGGGAAACGGATGGATGGTAAAGTATGAGGATGAAAAAGGCACAAACGAGCTGGGGAAAAGAGTGGAAATGGAGAGAAGCTACACACATGATTTATTTTGCAGCGTTGAAGGCAAAAAAGTCACACATCCTTGGCATGAATATATTGCAGGAGAAAAAGGAAGCTTGTTCATAGTATTTGAAGATACGAGAATGTGACATAATATATTTTTTGGTTAGCCAACATCTTGGGCTAACATGGACTTTGCAGTTTCACTGTAATTGCCAAATGCTTCACACTTCGCAAAGCCCGATAAAGTTATCCTAAATTAGCAACATCAGAATATAAAATATATGAATTCTGTTAGCAGATCTGTAGATTACGTTATTCCCTTTACATGGCATACCTGCGCCTGAAGAGATGCATCAGAAACAAATCAAACTGACCGAATCCATTACCCTCGAGCATTAACGTGATGCTCTGCAATTCTATTGCAGGGTCGTTGACGCTCGGAGAAGGTTACATGATTTTCCAACCACCGAGCAATTCCTTCAATCCCTGCCAGTTATCTACCTGCGCCTGAAATTATCCTCAGACCATACGCCTGTCACTTTCCCGTGAAGCGCAAGCTCGCCCATTATCCTGTCAACCTCTCCTGATAACGGGGCAGGCGCCAGTTTTTCAAATGGCGTCCCTGGAAGCGGCATGAAATAATGGGAATGTACTTTCGCTCCTTTTCCTGTGAGCCACTTGATGAGTTTGATGGTTTCATGCTGGTCATCTTCGGTTTCATGGGGAATGCCGAAAATGAAATCCACGACTGGCACAAAGCCGTGACTGAGACATTTTTCCGCCCCTGAAATGATATCCTCGACTGTGTGCCCCCTGTTAATCATGTCAAGCATCCTCTGGCTTCCTGACTGCCCGCCCATGTTTAACGTGTTATTGGCGCAATACTCAGATACAAGTTCAAGAAGCCTGTCACTGATAAATTCAGGTCTCACTTCTGACGGGAATGTGCCAAAAAATGCCCTTTTATAGGGTAATGCCTTAAGGAGCGCCTCTATTTTATCGGGCCGGGGATGTCTCCCGTCCGAACCATAGGCAAAAGCATTTGGGGATGTGAACCTGACATCCCCGAGGAATTGCGCATATTTTGTTATTGCATCAATGCTTCGGTGTCTCATCCTGTGACCGAATAATTGCGGGGTTGAGCAGTAAGCGCAGTTAAACGGGCAGCCCCGTGTTATCTCGATAGTGCTGTGCATAATATCCGGGTCAAAAGCCGGGTACCTGTCAAGGTCAATGTCGTCTCTTTTTCCCGTGAAAACAAACCTGTCGTTTTTCTTAAACGCAATACCTTTGACAGAGGAAATATCTCCCCCGTTTTGCAGAACGCGTATCAATTCGGGCAAAGTTTCTTCGCCTTCGCCCACGACCACGTAATCAAAATACTGAAGCGTCTCTTCGGGGCGCGCCGATGGATGGGGTCCGCCTGCTATGAATATCGAGTTGGTTTTTGAGTGTTTGACTTCGTGAAAAATAGACTGTGCCTGTGGTGAGGAAAAGCTGTAAATCATTATGCCGTCGCGAGGCTCTTTTGAAATATCAGCGCCCGGAAGGAGGGGCAGAAGGACTGCGATGCTCTGCAGGTTCTTTTTGAAATACCTGAAATTGATGGAGTTGGTTTTGATTATTTCCATAACGGTTTGGTTTTGTGGGGTTATGGTTAAAAAGTATATCAATGTGCTTAAGATTAATGGGAAGAAGTCATCTACCAGGGCCGAAGCGCTGGGGCATCAGCGCGGATGCTCGAAAGTTTAGCATGCTGTCGGTTTACACGATTTCAGTGTTTTAATTCAAGCGCAAAAATCCAAAAGAGAAACGGATGTTTTGGAGTAAGCAGCTTAATAGTTTGTCATTAAGCCGTTTGCTCTATACTTGATTTTTCAGCAACAGCCACATACTCTGCAAATGACTTTGATTCTGGAATGGATAAATTATCCTCCAGTAAACCCTGTATATGCATTTCAATAGCTTCATACATATTCTTTTCAGCTTCTTCACGGGTAG
>JBAQMZ010000006.1:0-40213 GCA_049303315.1 Candidatus Methanoperedens sp. | reverse complement strand
CGCCACACGCCCCACCGGCGCGCGGGTGAGGGGGCTGTGAGTTTATAGATGGTGGGGAAGCGGGGTTAGTATAGGCACACAAAACGAAACATAAGCCTCATCTCATCGATAAATTCATACACAAGTTCAACATACTATTATGAGACAGCATCATGAAAAAAGAATTCACCATAGTCATAGAGCAGGACGAGGATGGTATATACGTAGCATCCGTGCCCGAACTCGAAGGATGCCATACTCAGGCAAAAACCCTTGATAAATTAAGAGAAAGGATAAAGGAAGCGATACAGCTTTATTTAGAGGTAGAATCAGACCTCGTTCAGGAAGTCCCTTTAAATTTCGTAGGCATCCAGAAAGTCGAGGTCGCAGTTTGAATGGATTCAATAAAGCCTCTGCCTGTTAAGAAAGTTATAAAGGCACTTGAGAAGATAGGTTTCGAGCGGATAAGACAGAAAGGCAGCCATCTGTTCATGCGGCATCAGGACGGGAGAACTACAATAATCACCGTGCATCCCGGTGAGGATATCGGAAAAGGTATGATCCGCAAGATAATAAACGACGCAAAAATAACAAGAGACGAATGGCTTGAGATGGTAGATAGTCTCTGATACAACTAACTGTCACTTTCACCCGGCTCAACAACCTTTTTTAACCCCAGACAACCTATAATCTACCCATGAATTTCCTGCACGCGAGCGACGACACCTGCGCCGGAAAATCACTTCTCAATAATCGTCTCCTCAATCTTAATCCCGAAATGCCTCGCCGCCGCCTCAAAATACACAAGCACCTCATCGCCCTCCTTGAGCGCGGTCACAGGCACGGGCTTCCCATCGGCGCCGACAAGCTTTATCGTCTCTGCATTCTGGAGCAGGGTCTTTATCTTCGTTCCTTCGACATCGGCTTCCACGAGCATCAGGGGGCGGCGCTCTATCTTGACCCGACCCACAACAGCAGGCCGCGTCTCGCCTTCCGAATCAATTATCAGTACTTCATCGCCCGAGGCAAGCTCTGAGAGGTAGCGCGTCTTCTCGCCAACTCTGATATAGGCATGAACCGCGCCTGCATTCACCCTGAACGGGCGCGCGGCTACGTACGGGCTCTCCTCGGATTCCGAATGTACAAGGAAAAGCCCGTTGCTCTGTGAGCCTATAAGCATCCCTTCACCGGGAACCATGAGAGATGCAGTATCTACGCAAACCCTATCGCCCATGCCGACCTGTTTTACCTTTGTCACAGTGGCTTTCACGAGGGGTATTTTCTCCATTCCAGACCTGTCCCTGACAGATATGACCTTCTTTATCTCGGAGAGATTATCGGTATCAAGCAGGACGCCGTCCGAGCCGTGCTCAAGCGTCTCAAGCGCAAGTTTTGCTTCCTCTGCATTCCGGACGCCGGCAATTATCTCCACATCAATCTTCTGGAGGCCTGCAATCAGGTTCTCAAGCGGAATGACCTTCCAATCCGTACCTATCACAATCAGGTAATCGCAAGATTTCCCAAGCTCGACCGCGAACTGCTCGTATTTCTTGTTCTTGATGACAACATACCCTGCAACGGTTTTACCCTCTCTTGTAAGATGCTGCGCCTCGGCGATATCCTCGGAATCTGCAAAATCGGATGGCAGTTTGCCTGTCCCGTCGCCTTCACTGTCTATCCCTACAATCACGATATCGGAATCCTCTGTCGGCGCGGCGGTTTTGATATTTCCCAGTTCTCTTACCCTCTCCACGTCCTCTTCCTTCAAAAGTACGGCGTCTGCTCCCGATTCAAGCCCTGTGGTGATAAGCGGTTTGTTAGCTTCCCATGTACCTCCGTCAGCTTTAATCCAGACGGTTTTTTCCTTTTTCACCGCAGAGCCTCCATGGCATCTTCAACACTTGCGCCTTTATGGACCACAAGCGTCAGTGCGTGCGTCATTGCAGTGGGATTGTCATGCTGGAATACATTCCTGCCAATCGCAACGCCTCTTCCCCCGGCATCAACCGCGGCGCGCACCATGGCGAGAAATTCCTCGTCCGTGTTTGCCTTGGGGCCTCCCGCCATCACAACAGGGACGGGGCAGCCTTCAACCACGGTCCTGAATGTATCGATATCACCTGTGAAATTTGTTTTTATGATGTCTGCGCCTAATTCGGCGCCAACGCGCGCCACATGCGCTACAAGTTCGGTGTCGTTTGAGTTCTTGATATCCTTGCCGCGCGGGTACATCATAGCAATAAGCGGCATTCCCCAGTTGTCGCATTGTTCCGCTACCGAACCCAGTTTTTGAAGCTGTGCTGCTTCTGTTTCAGACCCGATGTTAATATGAACGCTCACGGCGTCGGCTCCCATTTTTATGGCTTCTTCCACAGTGCAGACCTGCACTTTATCGTTGGGGTCGGGCCCGAGCGATGTAGATGCGCTCATGTGGATGATAAGTCCGATATCGCGCCCGTATCCGCGGTGGCCGTGCTTTGCCATTCCTTTTTGCAAAAGTACGGCGTTGGCGCCGCCGTCAGCCACTTTGTTCACCATGTCTGCAAGATTGACTATGCCTCTTATAGGTCCCATGGATATCCCGTGGTCCATAGGAATGATTACCATGTTCCTGCTTTCCCTGTCCATAATCCGTTCAAGTCGTATTTTTTTACCGATTTCTGACAATTTAATCACCTTATAATAGATTCGTGTTAGTATGTGACAGACTGACATGGTTATGACGATATATATAATTTACGCAAAGGTATGTGGTGAAGAGCTCAATCGGTCTTTTCGATTGCAGCCTTTATTTCTTTGAGAACGAAACCAGCATCGTCGAAAGCTTTCTTTGCATCCTCTGATGTAAAGTCTCTCTCGCCATAGAATGATGGGGCTCTTGCTTCTGAAAGCCACCTGGAAATTCTTTCAATCTCAGTGAGGGTGTTTTTATCAAACCGAAGTTTTTTCCCTGCCTCTTTTACAAAGACAAAACCTGCATCGTGAACTTTTGGATAATCTATGCCAAGTATTCTCAGGCATCCTTTGAGAGAAAGTTCTACAACCTCCTGCGCCCGCCTGACCGAGATATTATGATTTTCATCTTCAATTGCACTTTTCAGGTCTTTTTCAAATATCCACTGTGCCTCGTTTAACAGTCTCTCACCCATTTCCCTGTTTGTGGTCATAGTTCAATGACCTCGCCCATGGCGCTGTCAGGTTTCAGGTTCCAGTACCATGTTTTATCTTCAAGCACAACTTTTTCCGAGCCGAGCTGCAAGAGCCTTTTCTTCAGTTCTTTAAGCCTGTTTTTAAAAAAGTTGTTTTTATCATAAAGGATTATGGAGCCATCTATCATATCCAGAAAGATATTGCGGTTTTCCATAGCTTCTTCTTTTGATAAGACGATGCTGCTGAAAATCGGCACAGCGTCGGTAGTTTCAAAGGCTTCCTCGCGCAGTTTTAGCTCGATATCTATTACAGGTTCGAGGCGCCTGTAATAAGAATCGGGGGCATCTTTCAGAATTATGAGGAGGTCGATGTCGCTTTCTGTTTTTGCAGTGCCTCTGGCTACGGAACCGAAGAGGACGAGGGAGAGGAGGTTGGCGCCGAAGCTTTCGAGGAGTAATTGCTTGAATTTATTGAGGATTTGTTTGTAATCTTTGTAGTTGCGCATGGTTAGCTCGATTTATACATTTTGATTCAGCCTAAAATCATTTCATCTAATCATTACTTAGTTTTATACATATTTCAATCATTTGAAGTATATCTACTCGATTTCTATTTTTTATTTGGTCTATAATTTCATCTTTTGGAGGGCAATACGGACAAGATTTATTGGGGATAATTAAATGGTCTGCATATAATCCGGCGAGGTGCCCAGGAATAAGATTCTCCTCATTTTTTTCATCTGGGAAAAGAGCATCATATAATTCATGCAATCGATAAGTATGCCAAACAACACAATTAGATGTTCTTTGACATGCATCAATAAATCTGACAGTAATTCTTGCTTTTTTCAATATTGGTTGCAAGACTTTTCTATCATATCCAGTCCAAGAAACTAGAGATTTTATTTGATTTTGTTTGATATAATCTATAAATTCTTTTTTTTCTTTGGGAAATATGAAATGTCTAAAATTATTATTATACCATAATCCAATAAGCCAGAGTTTCCCTGGCTCTTGACCGTTAGCAAGACCAGTTTCTACGTCTATAAAAGCATTCTTGGATGGATTTATAGTTATTTTTCCATTTATCTTTGGTTTTTCATTTGTTAAGCTGTCAATTCTTTCTTTGACTTTTTTTGTGTCTACACCAAACTTTTCTATATCCTTCAGCATCTTAGAACATTCTTCAGGACTTTGGGGTCTATGCCGTGACCAGTCTCTTAGAGGTGTGTACATTTCATAGAATTCCTCCGAGCTAATCTCACAGGTTTTATCCCATCTTTTTTTATTAAGATTGCTTTTGAGAGTAGTTAACCCACGTACAAAAGGTATAGTTTTCTGTTCGATACTTTTCATTTCTACAGACCAATTTTTAGTATCAATTAAAGCATAATTTCCGGGCGGAGAGAATCTATTATCATGTGAACTAACATTAATTATGATTGTCTCTCCAATCTTTCCATATTGCCCTCCCCACATATGGGAATGACCACAGATAACTAATTTCGGATGATATTTATTTATTACATCCAAAAGTTTTCTTGAACCTATATGGCGCAGTCCCCATCTAGTTGATAGGTCTAATGTGCCTAATGGTGGCAGATGAGATAGATATATATCGGCATATTCTCCTGAATTATCTTTGATATCACCTGATTTATATTCACAACCAAAAATTGTTATTTTTTCGTTTTTATTTCGAACTTTAAAATTTCCAAAAGAGGGATTTATTGGGATGTATATCCCTCTATTACTGTTCCAATCGTCAATTGTTTTTTTTCTAATGTTCCCATTAAAGCGAGATTCAGAAAAAGTTATGCGTTGGATTCGTGAATAGTATCTATTTTCCACATTTAATATACTATCGTCGTTTCCATTAACGTAATAAAAGGGAACGTTTATTTTTGATAAAATGCTTTTTCTATCAAACTTACATTCTATTTGACAGTGTCGATTAAACTCTCTTTTATCTTGTAAAAATTGTTCAAATTGTTCTTTAAAAAGTGCTCGAAAAAGCTCTTTTTGCGTGTTTAATACTGGCTCCAAATTTGGATAGCTTAACTCAATAAAATGATTTGAGGTTTTCAAGACTAAAGAACCGTTGATTCCAACAACCCTATCGAGGTCGTCCCCTGCGTACAGTATCATATCAGGTTTATGAGCTGTCACGATATCTGTTATCATTTCAAGTGGTTGAACTCTCCAGTCACTAAAGGCAAGTATTTTCATATATCACCATTAAACGTACTTCCCTCATTCCCCCACCTTCCTCACCACCACGCTTCCATCCCTCATCCGCACCAGCCTCTCCCTCACGAGCCCGTACTTGTGATAGCCCATAGCCTCAACATGCCCTATGTCAAGATATTTCATCAACAGCTTCGCATCCTCCTGCGCTATCACAAGCTCCTCCACAGGCGGGGCAGTCTTTACCTTCCTCTTAGTAAAAATCGCCCCGTCCTTCATATTCGCTCCCACGAAGCCCTTCACATCCTTCAAAATCAGCACTCCTTTTTTCATGTACGCTCCTGCAAATTCGCCTGTGGTGCCCTCGACGATAACGGTTCCCCCGTCAAGATGCGCGCCCGTGTTCATACCTGCGTCTCCCCTGGCATGAACCACGCCTTTCTGCATCAGCAGCCCTGTGCCGTTGTAAACATCCCCGTCCACAGTGAAAAGGGCATCACAATTACACCGCGCCGCTATTGTACCGCGAAGCACTCCATCATCCAGCAGCAAATGCTTTTCTCCCTCATCGAAGTTATTTTTAACAAGAACATCTTTTCCCAAACCGTTGCAGATAATATCGGTTATTGAGCGAAACTTTCTATAACCAGGCTCAACAGACATAACCTCAACCACATTCCCGACAGGTTCTTCCACGGTGCCTTTCACATATATTTCCCCCGAAACCATACCCATTCCCATCTCGGAAGAAACATCGCCCTCGACATACACTTTCCCGGCATTTTCAGGCGCCCCTGTACCCCCGAAATGCGTAAGATCAACGCCCATGCTGTAAGCAAGCCTTTTCCCGGCATTGCCTGTGATATGCACATCGAGGCCATTTCTTAATTCATTTACGAGGTCTTTATAGGTGTAATTTGTTCTTTTTTGGGACGGGATTAGGTTTTCCGGGCGAATCCTGGTGCCCTGCCATGTGAAATTATAGGTATAATCGCAGAGGTTATCAATCCTTTCGGTCAGTTCAAGTTCCATACCTACGTTAATTTATTCGGATCCATGACACACGTCAGTACAGCCGTAACCTTGACCCGGCCGGCAAGGGATTCGTCCACATTCGCGCCCCAGACGATGCGCCCTGTGTTCGGGGCTTTCTGTAGTATGATTTCGCCAGCCTGTGTGACTTCCCCGAGTGTCATATCCTCGCCGCCTGAGATATGTATCAGCACCCCGTATGTTCCCGAAATGTCAGTGACATCAAGGAGCGGCGTGGAAAGCGCCTGTTCCATTGCCTTCTCTATGCGGTTCTCGCCTTCAGCCTCACCTATGCCGATTGCAGATATGCCGCCGCGTTCCACAACGCTTCGCAGGTCTGAATAATCAAGGTTCACAAGGCTCGCCTTGGTGATTGTTTCTGTTATGTTCCTGATAAAATTGCCGACGAACTCATTTGCAACTGCAAAACCCTCACGGAGCGGAAGGCTTCCGGCGATGGTTCTGAGCCTTGAGTTGTCGATAACCACGAGCGAATCGCATTGGGCGGAGAGAGCCTTTATCCCGGAAATACCTTTTTTGCGTCTTATGACCTCATAACCGAAAGGCAGCGTCACAACCCCGATGGTAAGTATGCCTGCTTCACGGGTTGCTTCTGCCACAACCGGCGCTGCGCCTGTGCCAGAGCCGCCGCCCATGCCTGCTATGATGAATATAAGGTTTGAATCTTTAAGTTCCTGTTTTATTTCCGCCATACTCTCTCTTGCGGCTTCAGTGCCTCGTTCAGCAAAACCGCCGCAGCCCTTCCCCTGGTAGGTTTGCTCACCAAGGAGTATTTTCACATCGGCTTTTACACCCATCAAATGCGTTGCATCAGTATCAGCTGCAATTATTTTACTTCCTACTATCTCTTTTTGCGCTATCCATGAAACGATATTACATCCCGCACCGCCAAGACCGATGATGGCGACGGTGGGTTTTGCTGCGTTTGCAAGTTCGGAAATTCGTGAGTCAAGTGTCATAAAATATACCTCTTTTCAGCTTTTTATATCAAGATAGTTCCCAATGGGATTATATTTTATCCCGTAGCGCCATAGCAAGATATATAACCATATCCAATAAGATTGCCAAAAACAATGAGCAAAATAATAATTGACCCCAACATCAAATACCTCGAAGGCACGCAGCGTGTATTCGACCCGGAAACAACGCTTGCCAATACCACAAAGCTCCTTCCTAAAATCGGGGTGACGCGCATTGCGAACATAACAGACCTTGACCGCGTTGGGATTCCTGTTTTCTCAGCCATAAGACCGAGCGCCGCGGCGGGAGCGATATCCATTTATTCAGGAAAAGGCGCAACCGAGACCAATGCCAGAATCTCAGCCATCATGGAAAGTTTTGAGCGCTGCCTTGCGGAGCAGCCCGAGGTCAGCATCAACCTGAGCGGCGTTCCGCTCAACGCTGAAAGAGCGGTAGATATATACGAATCGCTAAGCGGGAGTTATCCGGTATTATATCCCGATGCCCTTCTCCTGCCCCAGGAATTTAATGAGCGCACAAGCCTCGAATGGGTCATGGGGCACGACATAATGAACGATGTTGAGGTGTTTGTCCCGGAGAATGCGGTGTTCCATCCATATAACCCCATGAACGGGAACCAGCTTTTCAGAAGCAACACCAACGGGCTTGCCTCCGGAAATACGATTGAGGAGGCGGTGCTTCACGGCTTGCTTGAAGTAATCGAAAGGGATGCGCTCAGCATTGCGGAATTCACGCGCAATCCGGGCAGGGAAATCATGCTTTCTGAGAGCGATGGGCTGAATTACGAATTGAAGCGGAAAATGGAAGAAGCAGGAATCAAGGTCAAGGTCTGGCTGCTCGACTCGGATGTGGATATTCCCACAGTCGTTACCGCGCTTGATGATACTGTCCTGAAAGACCCCGCTTTGCTGGTCATGGGAGCAGGGTCGCATCTCTCGCCTGAGATAGCGGTAACACGGGCGCTAACCGAGGCTGCGCAGAGCCGCGTGGTGCAGATACACGGGGCGCGCGAGGATACGGACAGGGAACAGGTGGTGCGGACATTCGGTTATGAACACATGAGAAAGATGAACTGCTACTGGTATGAGGAGCTGGAGCAGGTGCGGATGGATGAATTGAAGGATGTTTCAAGCGATACCCCTGCCGCCAACATAAAGACAGTGCTTGATAGCCTTGATGGAATTGCAGATGGCGCTATTATCGTAAATCTTTCAAGGGGCGTGGAAATTCCGGTTGTCAGGGCAATTATTCCCATGTTTGAACTCTATACGCTTGACCGCGAGAGAAAGGGGGAGCGTATCAAGAAAAAGAAGAAGAGAGTGGCGCGATGAAAATCTTTAGGAAAGTTTTTTCAGAAGAAGGGTATGCGAAGCATACCCTATACCGCATAAAGCGAGGTTTCGCTTTATGAAGCCTGTGGTGTACACAGGCACGAGCATAAGCCACGACGAGGCAAGAAAGATACTGGATGCTGACTACCGCCCGCCCGTGAAGCGCCATGATATCAGGAGGCTTATGAAGTCGCCGCCAGAAATAATCGGGATAATAGACGGGGTTTTCTTTGACAGCGCGGCGGTAGCGCACCGTGAAATAATCGAGGTGCTAAAAAGCGGCATAACCGTTGTCGGTGGGGCAAGCATGGGGGCGCTTCGTGCGTCTGAACTTGAGCCTTATGGGATGATAGGCGTGGGGAAGATATACGAGATGTACAAAAATGGGAACCTGGAATCTGATGATGAGGTTGCGGTGACCTTCGATGGTGAAACGCTGGAACCGCTTTCGGTACCGCTTGTCAATGTCAGGATGACCGTTGAGCTTGGGCGGGAAATGGGTGTTTTTACAAAAGAGCAGGCTTCTGCCATTGTGGAGATTACCCGGAAAATATTCTATCCCGAGAGGAATTATTGGAATATTATCCACAAATGTGTGAAAAACGGGGTCATCGGGGATTCGGAGAAGGAAAAACTGCTTGAGTTTTTTAAGGCGCATGAAGTGGATGTGAAGCGGGCGGATGCGGTTCTTGTGCTTGGAAGGATAAAAGAATTGTTGTGAATATGAACTACGATGTCGTTGTTATCGGCGGTGGCCCGGCAGGCGCAATAGCCGCAAAATATGCAGCAAAGAACGGTGCAAGCACCCTTCTGATTGAGGAACACGCCAGCATCGGCTCACCAGTCCAGTGCACGGGTCTAATAAGCACGGCAGCCCTCAGCGAATGCGAAATAGGAGAGGGAAGTTTCGTTCTGAATAGGATGAGGGGGGCCTTTGTGTATGCGCCGAACGGGGAAGAGCTTGTTGTGCAGGGAAAAAATGTAAAAGCATATGTTATAGACAGGAAAATCTTTGACAGGGCGCTTGTTGAGCGTTCACTGGATGAAGGGGCTGACATGCTTTTGAAAACACGCTTTATTGGCATGGATAGGGGGAAAATTTCTGTGATAGCGGATGGTGAGCGAAAGGAAATTCATGCATCTGTTGCTATCGCGGCAGACGGGATACAAAGCAGCGTTGGCAGGGCAGCAGGATTGGGGCGGTGTGAAAAATTTTTATCAGGAATCCAGTTCGAAGCCCCTTATGCAGCAAAAGACCCTGAATTTGTGGAGATATTCACAGGGAACGATATCGCTCCGGGATTTTTTGCATGGGCAGTGCCATTTAACGGGTTGGCGCGCATCGGTCTTGCCAAAAATCCTGGCGCTAACCCGCCTCTTCATTACCTTGGGGATTTGTTAAAACACCCGGTTGTAGCCTCAAGATACCGTGGGTCGCGCACCGAGCATGTGCTGGGGGGAATACCGCTCGGCCCGCCCGGGAAAACGACTGGAAATGGCGTGATGCTTGTCGGAGATGCGGCAGGGCAGGTTAAGCCTACGTCGGGCGGAGGGATTTACATGGGCGCGGTATGCGCAAAGATTGCAGGCGAGGTAGCGGCAAAAGCATCGCGAAAAGAGGCAGTTCTGGATGAGTATGAAAAACGATGGCGGGACAGGGTAGGAAGGGAACTTTCCATCGGTATGAGGATTCATAAAAGCCTCGGGAAATTAAGCGATGAAAACCTTAATGAATTTATTTCTTTCCTCAACAAACCGGACATAAGGGAAATTATCACAGGATATGGCGACATGGACCATCCTTCCGTACTATTGCAGAAACTCATTCAAAGCGGGGATAAGAAGCAGCTTATTAAATTATTGGGAGTGGCTTTTAAAACGCTTTTCTAGATACTCATATCGAAAGCTTAATATGACATTGATTCTTAGGGGGACGAAAGCCGTCACAGGCAGATTAGGAGGATAAAAATGTCAGAAGGTCTTACAATACTCGGTAAAACGGTATTTGATACACTCTTCATCGATTGGAGAATAATGGTTATTACGGCGATTATTTCCGTAATCCTGTTCCTTGTAGGAATGTACATACAACTGGACAAATGGGGACGTGGAATCCCCGAAGGCGCAACAAAACCCATCGGCGCATGGGGCGTCCTCAAATTAATATTCGGCAAAGTATTTGAGAAAGGCATTGGGGCTGCCCTTGGAATATTAATCCTGGACGTTCTTTTCCAGCGCAGGACATACAGGCGCAGGAAGCTTGAATGGTTCATGCACATTATGATATTCTGGGGATGGATTGGGCTCTTGATTTTGACAATTGTTGCGGCGGCTGCTGAGTTTGCCGGTCCGTTCCTGTTCAATCAAGACTATACTTATTTTGTGGGAGTATGGAAATCCCTTGAACTGCCAAACAACATATTCGGAATTATGCTTGTTCTGGGCATAGTTATTGCAATGGCAAGAAGACTCTTCTCAACTGGCAAAGATGTCCAGGCGCGAAACGCTGATATTGACTGGATACTTATTATTGGTTTATTAATTGTGGTTGTTACAGGATTTTATGCCCAGTACCTGCGCACAGACGTCTATCAGGTAAGCAGGGAATTAGTCTCGGCATATCCAATGGGACTATTTGATAACATCACTGTAAAGTTTCACGAAATCTTCACACTGCTGTTCTGCGTGGCATACCTTCCGTTCAGTAAATACTTCCACATGATAACCGCGCCCCTCACAATTCTTGTGAACCACGGAGGCGAGTAAAATGGCTAAAGAGAAACCTTCAATAAACACAGTTAATTTCACAGCTTCGCAGTTAATGGAATTCGATGCTTGTACGAGATGCGGCGAATGCGTCAAGTACTGCCCGACATATGATGCAAGAGATAAGAACCAGGACATAGAGCCAAGGGATAAGATTCTGCGATGGCGCGACTTCATGAACCGGAGCTTTGGTCTTAAAGCGAGAATTTTCGGACCCGATAAAATCCCTCCTGAGGAAATAAAGAAGTTCACCGATGACCTTTATAACTGCACAACATGCGGGATGTGCGGGACTGTTTGTCCGGCGGGTATTAATACCATTGAACTCTGGGAATCCACACGTGCGAACCTTGTCAAACATGGAACAGGTCCATACGGGAAACAGAGCCTTTTCCCCAAGCTCATAGAAGAAGGGCACAACCCGTACATGAAGCAGCAAAAAGACCGACTTGCATGGATGACGCCGGATATCAAGATAGCGGATAAATCGGATATAGCGTATTTCATAGGCTGTACCGCAGGATACAACCAGCAGGTGCTGGGTGTCAGCACAGCAAGGATATTGAACAAACTGAATGTGCCGTTCATGGTCCTCGGAGAGGATGAATGGTGCTGCAGTTCGGCTCTTATAAGGACAGGACAGCAGCATATAAATGATACCCCGAAGAAGGCCGCCATCCACAACGTCGAAGCGTTGAAGGCAAAGGGCGCCAAGAGAGTTATATTTGCATGTGCAGGATGTTTCAGGGCAGCAAAAATTGACTGGCCTCGCGCATATGGAAAACCATTGCCATTTGAAGCCATCCACATGTCGCAGTTCCTTGCCGAGCAGGTTGAGGCTGGAAAGATAAAGTGGGAAAAGAGTCTCAACAAAACAGTCACTTATCATGACCCGTGCCACCTTGGAAGGCATGTTGGCGTGTTTGAGGAGCCCAGGAAGGTCATAAAGAGCATGCCGGGCATCAAACTTGTGGAAATGAAACGAAACCGCAAGGAACAGCGGTGCTGCGGCGCAGGCGGAGGCGTGAAAGCAGGCATTCCCGACCTTGCGCT
Source organism: Candidatus Methanoperedens sp. (assembly GCA_049303315.1). Taxonomy (GTDB): domain Archaea; phylum Halobacteriota; class Methanosarcinia; order Methanosarcinales; family Methanoperedenaceae; genus Methanoperedens. The sequence goes on along the minus strand of JBAQMZ010000006.1, from coordinate 27,714 downwards.
GGGCGTTGCAAAAGCGCGTGTCACCGATGCAAAGGAAACAGGCGCAGAGGCATTGATAAGCACATGCCCGTTCTGCAGGCGCAACCTCCTTGATGGCAGGGATGACCTCAAACTGGATATGAGCGTGGATGACCTCGTGGTCCTGACCGCACATCTTATGGGTCTCTCCACTGATGTCAAGCAGCCAGCGCCAGGTGCTCCAAAGGAATCAATCAGCGACCTGTTCAGGACGCAGACCATACCGCCAAAGCCGGTGGAACCGAAGAAAGAAGAGCCAAAAGCTGCGGCGCCGAAAGAAGCTCCAAAGGCTGTAAAGAAGTAGGGATATCCCCCTACTTTTAACTATTTTTTATTTTCAGTGTTTGTACTGTTCTTTCATTTTTTCCTGCAAGAAATCTTTTTATAGAAGAGTAATTATTTTGTTTGGATGTGAAGCTGAATTATTTACGATTGGCGGTTCTATTAATTAGTATTGTATTTATAACCGGTTGTATTTCGCCATCTTCTACACCGCCAGGCAAAACAACGCCGGTTCAGGAAAGTCCCCAGCCCGGATCTCCAGAGTCCAAAGAGAAAGTAACCCCCGAAAAACCACAAACCAAGGAAGTCAGCATACCGTTATCTATAGAGGTAAACCGTTTTGGGTTTCTGGTAGCCAATCCTGAAGAGATTACGACAATAAATATGATTGGAGCAGGCTGGGCAAGACCACATCCGGGACCTTTTAGCTGGGGAGCCATTGAGCAAACTCCGGGAAAATATGATTTTCATGATACGGATGCCTTTGTCGGGGCGGCGCAGGAAAATAACGTAACGATACTTGCAACGCTCTGGCCGTTCGCAAATTGGGACAAAGAGGACACAAAGTGTAAAGTGAGTGACAGAGACCAGTTCTATCCTGAAGACACATCAGGACGTGGCGGAATACCTCCATACAGGTGCAAACCAGGCAACGTGCAAGCTTATAAAAAATTCTTATCCGACCTTGTAGAGAGATACGACGGGGATGGAATTAACGATATGCCGAATCTGAAAATCCCGATTAAATATTGGGAAGTTTTAAACGAACCTGAAATGAAATCTACAACACTGACATTTTTTATTGGCAATGAGAGCGATTATCTTGAGGTTCTCAAAGAAAGTTATGAAACTATAAAACAGGCTTGCCCGGATTGCAAGGTAGTTCAAGGCGGAGCTGCCGGCGCACAAAATGAATTTTTATCTTTTTGGGAGAACGTATTTAAAGCAGGCGGTGTCAATTATTTTGACATCGCCAATATCCATTACATAAGAATGGGAGATACATCCACTCTTAATGTAAAGGCATTTAAGTCGCTTTTAGAAAAATATAATATTAAAAAACCGATATGGGTTACTGAGGTAGAGTTGGATAATCCTGATGCAGATGTAAAAGCAGCAGCGCAGGGCGCGTTTAATGCAGGGGCGGATAAAATCTTTTTTGTGAGTTTTGAAGTCGGAGGGCATGGACCAACGGCTCCAGGGCGGTATTCGCCTAAATATAAAGAGGTAGTTCAATTATATCACTAGGAAGCATGTCGCTGTACGGGCTAACAGATGATGAAATAAGAATAATTCAAAGAGCAATGCAAGAAATAAAAGAGGAACTTTGGATCTAACAGAACTTCTATTGAGTCACAAAGAAACTTTCAGGCAGAAATTCATCGAAGCGCTGGCGAAAAAGAACTCAATGACTGTTGAACAGGTAAGGTCTGATTTTAAGGATTTTATAGGGCAGTACGTTGATGAGAAATACAAATCCGTAGAGCAGCTCGTTAACAGGATAAACGAAGCCAAGTGTCCGGTTTTTCTCAACATCAGGCGCGACAGGATGCGCGAGGACAGATGCAAGATATGTGAAGCCAACGAACCCAATGTCCATGCAATCGAAAAAAAATATGGCGGCAGGATTGAGTTCTTTGAGGTCGTGGAGGACAGGCAGGAAGGCGCGCTTTACCAGATAATCTTCCACGAAGAGGCCGAAGAAAAGAAATTGCCCCTTACAGCGGTAATAAATAAAGGTAATATCCTGAAGTTCTGGGCTGGTAAAACTGTTGAAGCAGCCGTATATGAAATATATATTAACAAAAGTCTTGCATAATTATAAATAAGAAAACTTAATATGATTACAGGATTAAACGTGTACAACCACAATCTTGCGGAGGTGAAAATATATGTGCAGCGTAGGAGATGCCTTTAATATAGAGATACAGGCGCTTGATGCAATATGGTACAAGTGCGGTGATTGCAATAATGAATTCAGGTGCGTGAGCGTAAAGACAAAAGTAGAGTGTCCTTCATGTCATTCAAGCAATGTGAGCAAGCAGTATAAAGAAGAATGACCCCGTTAAATGAAAACGAAATGCTGCTCCTGCGTGGGAAAGAAGGGACGCTGGGCATAGTCAAGGCAGGAGAGAAAGGGCAATTTTTCCTTGAAACTGAAACTGAGGAGATAATCCTGGCGCTATCTCCGGATGACCTGCTTGTGGCATCGGGTTTCGGGACTGATAAAACGATTATCAACGGTCTAAAATGCGTGCTCTACATGATTCGTGAAGTGGGTTCACCGTTTATTGTTCTCCCAAAAAAGCATCCTGCATCAAAACGCCTTAAGATTGTTGTTTCCGCCGGTGACAGGACGCGAATAAGCTGCAGCATTATCCCAGGGACGCATCCCGAACAGGATATTTTATGCGGCAGCGGCGAGTTTAACGGGATTGAGATTAGCGGAGTAAAAGGTGGGGTGGAGTTCAAGAATTTAAAAGGCGGGAAAATAGAGCGCATCCCGTTTGAGGTATAAACGAAAATGGACCCGGCGGGATTCGAACCCGCGGCCTTTGCGTTGCGAACGCAACGATCTACCCCTGATCTACAGGCCCTTAAAGAACATTAAACCCCAGATACACGCATCTGCGTTTATCCGCGTTCATCTGCGGCTAACATTCAAATCTCCTTTATATTAAAAATTTCCTACAACCTGCCCAGTTCTTCCACGGAGACGCTTTCTACGCCGCTCACTTTGCTGAAAGCCTCTTCAACCTTCTCTGTCCCGCCCTCGATATCGCCCACCTTTACCACAACCATAAGGGCTTTCAGGCCGAATGCAACAGGCACTTCCGAGAATCCGTGCAACTTCGCACCTTTCGGAATAGCCTTTGCCAGAGCTTCTTTAAGTTTATTTAAATCAACATCCATGCCTGAAGGCATGATTCTTATTTTGGCAGCTACTTCTCCCATTTTCTTCACGGTCCTTCAAAGCCGCAGCCAGGGCACTTATAATTATTGCTCTGATGCCTGCATGCCGCGCATCTTCCAAGCTCTGCTCCGCACTGCGGGCAGGGAAAACGCACATAACCGCGCTCAATAAGATTTACTCCGCATGAAATACATTTTTGTGATTTTTCTCTTCTGTTCATAAAATTCTCCTGTGGGGCACACATAGAGAATCGAAGCCTATTAAATTTATCCTTTAATGAGAGTCCCTATTACATTACTTTTAAGCGCGGTTTTCAATCTTCCGGGACAATTGCCATTTATTATCTCGCAATCCATTTTATTTTCCATGAGAAAATGCGGAAGATAGGCATCCACACATGTCTCTTTTCCCACGAGTTCCGACGCTTCAAGTTGCTTTTTCAGCACCCCGTCCAGATATATTCCATCCACATCAGTAGCTTTTATGAATCTGGCCCCAAGCTTTTGCGCAACCCATGCGGCAATCGTGTCCGAGGTCACATCCCACGAATGGGGGAGTTCATCTTTCGTTTTCAGGAGATTGTAAGGAATAAGAATATATGCGCCCTTTCCATGGATATTAAGGTTGTCAATGAGTTTCACGTCATTCCCATTGCCCAGGTAATAGCCATATTGCTCCATCGCAAGAACAGCCATCCAGTGAGCGGCTTCCTCCGTGGCGCTTATTCTCCGCACGGTATCTGCAAAGATAGAGCCGCCGGGTACTATCAGGATTGTCTCATCTTCGGAATTTGAATATTCAATTATCTCCCTGACAAGCTCCCGTCCCCTGTGAATCAGGCTCCCGCCAATCTTTATCACAATCATGCTTTTTACATAAACTGCAGTATTTAAATATGTATGGCATGATATAGCCAGCAAATGAGAACCATTGACTGGGATTATGAAAAGAACAATATTATCATGATCGACCAGACCCTTTTGCCAGCGGAATACAGGATAATCGAATGCAGTACAATAGATTCTTTATGCGAAGCCATAATCTCCCTGAGGGTACGGGGCGCTCCCGCCCTTGGCGCAGCCGGAGGTTTTGGCGTAGCTCTTTCTGCATTTAAAAGTAATGCCTCTTCTCTTGACGCTTTAATTAAAAATATCGAAAATGCAGGTAAAACCCTTATTGCCACAAGACCCACGGCTGTAAACCTGTCATGGGGGGCAAAAAGGGTCGTCAAGGCTGTGGAAGATGCCAGGAATATTAAGGAAGCAAGGATGTTCGCTCTTGACGAGGCAAAAGCAATCGCGGATGAGGACGTAAAGAAGAATATGCAGCTTGGTGAATATGGGGCGTCTTTGCTTGAGGATGGGGATACGGTGCTTACGCATTGCAATGCCGGAAGGCTTGCCTGCGTGGATTGGGGAACGGCGCTCGGGGTTATCCGCTCAGCCCGCGCCGATGGAAAGGACATAAAGGTGATAGCGTGCGAGACGCGCCCGTTAAACCAGGGAAGCAGGCTGACTGCATGGGAACTCATGGAAGATAAGATTCCTGTGACACTAATCACGGACAGCATGTCTGGTCATGTGATGAGGAAAGGCATGGTGGACAAGGTCATTGTGGGAGCCGACAGGATAACCCAGGATGCCGTGTTCAATAAAATCGGGACTTATACCCATTCGATTATTGCAAAAGAGCATGGGATACCGTTCTATGTGGCTGCGCCTGTCCCGACATTTGACTTTGAGAGGCTTGAAGATGAGGTCGAGATAGAAATCAGGAAACCGCAAGAATTAAGGTTTTTCGGGGACCGGCAGATAGCGCCCCTTGATGTGGATGTGTATAATCCTGCTTTTGATGCTACTCCGATGGAGAATGTGACCGGCATAATCACGGAAAATGGTATATTCTATCCTCCTTTCTTAATCGAAGAAGTCAAAATAAAGGTTTGATTATTTTTTATTGTATCATTTACTTTTTTATTTTTTATACTACTATTCTTGACATTAGTTCCGATAAAATTAATATACCAGACGTTTATTGTTATTCAGGGAAGCAAAATATGAATTGGGGAAAGATGTCCAAAATATACAATAGCATCCTGCTGGATTTGAAACAGGTAGAGGGAGTAACAATGCTGGCGCTGGCAGGGCGGGATGGATTCCTTATCGGCGAACCGGCGAATAACGATATGGAGGCGTTAACTCTCATGTCGGCAACCATGCTGAGGGCCGCGGAAAAGGTAACAAACAAGCTTGAGAAAGTAAGTCCAAACTGCATAATCGTTGATTATGAGGGGGGAAAACTTATCACTACAACCGCCGGTCAAAAAGCGCTGATTTCTGTGTTGACAACAAAAGATGCGAATATTGGACCTATTATCAATGAGCTTGAGAAGACGGCCTGCAAGATAAAAGAAATATTTTAATCAGATGTATAATCCGGATTCCACTGTGGCGCCTGAGATAAAAGTTAAGTCCAGAAGAAATGTATTAAGAGCATGGCTGTTTCAATAGCTCTTGCAGGAAAACCGAATTCAGGGAAATCAACATTTTTCAAAGCAGCGACCCTTGCAAATGTTGAGATTGCAAATTATCCTTTTACCACCATCGACGCCAACCACGGCGTGGCGTATGTGAGGGCAATCTGCCCGTGCAGGGAATTAAAACTCGATTGCGGGAATTGCAGGGATGGTGTGCGTTTTGTACCGATAGAAATGATAGATGTCGCGGGACTTGTCCCGGATGCCCACAAGGGGCGCGGGCTTGGCAATGAATTTCTTGACAACCTGAGGCAGGCAAAGGCAATTATTCATGTCATAGATGCCTCGGGCGGAACGGACATTGAAGGAAACCCTGTGCCTGTGGGTTCACATGACCCATTGGGCGACATAGAATTCCTCGAACATGAGATTACGATGTGGATGTTCGGGATTTTAAAGCGCAACTGGGAACGGCTCTCCCGGAAAGTGCAGGCTGAAGGGTTGAAATTGGAGGAGACAATCGCAGGGCAGCTTGAGGGTGCTGGCATCACTGACGGTCATGTGAAAACCGTGCTGACCAGACTGAAACTCCCGCGCGATAAACCCCAGATATGGACTGATGAACAGATTATCGGGCTTTCGGATATGTTAAGGGCTGAAAGTAAACCCCTGATAATCGCGGCAAATAAAATAGATGCTGCATCACAGGAGAATATTGAGCGGCTTGTGAAGGTCGGCGCGATACCTGTCAGCGCTGCGGCAGAAGTGGCGCTTCGTATGGCTGATAAAGCCGGGGCGGTAAAATACATACCGGGTGATGCTGACTTTGTCGAATCGCCAAACCTGACTGATGCCCAGAAAGAGGGACTCCAGAAAATTCGCCTCCTGATGAAGAAAAATGGAGGCACAGGCATCCAGAAATGCATTAATGAAACTGTGTTTAAGCTCCTTGACCTTGTCGTGGTTTATCCAGTTGAGGATGAGAATAGGTTCACTGATAAGATGGGAAGGATTCTTCCAGATGCATTTCTCCTGAAGAAAGGAAGCACATCGAAAGACCTGGCTTTTATGGTTCACACCGATATCGGGAAGGGATTCCTCTATGCTGTGGATGCGCGTACAAAGATGAGGCTGGGGGAGAAGCATGAGTTGAAAAACGGGGACATTGTGAAGATTGTTGCAGTGAAATAGCCAGATTTTAAATACGAAAGATATTTAAGATAGGAAAGTCTATTTTCTAATAACCAACTAATAAGTCACAGAACTATTTGATTTGGGGTAAAAATGGTTGTGCACTTGGTGCAAGAAAAACGTCAGAGTGTTGTAATTTGCTTTAGTAAAAACATTTGAGAACCGGGTTGTGTCTCATTAAAAATGATTTGAGTGTGTAATCCCAGCCGACTGGCATAATTGCACAAAATGGATAGGATAGGAAGTTGATGTCTAAGAGAGACGATAATCGCGTAATAAATAGAAATAAAATCACAATTACGGGGCGAGCTGTGATTCTGGTTCTAGTTATAACCGGCGTTATGTTTGCTATGGTGCAGACGGCAGAAGCTGACACACCGTATCGATATTATTTGACGTGTAATGTTGGTACATCCCTAAACAGCGGTGGTGGTGCATATAGTACTAATTTTACATGCATTGCTACTGGTGACGCTCCGATGATGGTAGGATTAATTAATACTACATCTGCCGGAGCTGGAGTCAGCTCAAGACTAAGAATAGCAACTGCTACAACAGGACAATGGGATTATGCACGTATTATAAATAATACGGCTTTTTCAACTGATGTAAATATTACCGGTCTCAATGGTTCAATTTCTATGTATTCCGCAACTGCAGGCGCCGCAGTGAATGGATGGTATGAAATAGGATATTATAACCCGAACGGGACTGCAAATAACTTTGTCGGTTTATTTAATTCAACCGCAGCAACAACCACAACGGCTACACAAACTTCATTTCCAATATCATTTAACAATAAATGGGGTATTATTCCGGCAGGTAACAAATCAGCAGTAAGGGTGTGGATGAATGCAACAGCTTCTAGTCGACCGGGTTTTTGGTCATATGGCACAGCGGCTAATCAAGATAGTTCAATTAATGTAACCATTGCAACTCCTCTTGGAGCCGGCGCAGCCACTTACAACATCTCAGGCTATGTAACCAACAATACCAACGGCGCGACTCTCAGCGGCGCTACAGTCCAGACCAATACAAGCCTGACCACTACCACGAATGCCAGCGGCGGTTATAACTTCACAGGTCTCTCCAACGGCACGTATATAATAAACGCAAGCCTCATAGGATATGCTACCAATTCTACAAATGTTACAGTTAGCGGTGCAAATGTTACAAATGCCAATATCTCACTAACGCCTGTGCCTACCTACCTGTTATCAGGCTACGTTACCAATGCCTCAAACGGGCAGGCGATAATCGGCGCCACTGTTACCACGAACACCAGCCTGACCACTACTACGAATGCAACAGGCTACTATAACTTCACGCTGAGCAACGGCACTTATCTTATAACAGCCAGCAAGACGGGCTACAGCGATAACTCCACCACACGAACAGTAAGCGGCGCTGCGGTGGGCAATGTTAATATCATGCTTACGCCCACGCCTCCGGTATCTCCGGTATCGGGAAAAATACTGGTTGCCACAAACAGGTTTGTAGTACTGGACGACCCTGATAATACCAGCGCAAAAGTTGGGTCAGGGTTTGGTTATCCACAGCGTACCGATGCTATGAACTCCTGGACCGGCATATTGACTACCATCAATGCCACTGCGCTGTATATAGACAATAACGGTTTCCCGATCGGTGGAAGTAATGTAACATTCAAATTATTTTGGCCCAATGGAACAGAATTGACCCAAGCCAGAAAAGTAAATCAGAGTACAGATCTAAAAGGTTTGGCTAACTTCAGCGCCGATCTTAATCAAAAGAACTATTATGGACGCTGGACTATTAGGGCGGAAATCGGCAGTAACAGCAGTATAGGTGCAAACTATAGTTTTATCTATAACTGGTGGGGATGCGGGTTTGCTAACGGTGGTTGTGGCGATGGAACGACCCATTATGGTGGGACCCCAAGCACGACTGGTGTAACCATCAAAAACTCCCCATATATGAACGGGTGGGACCAAGTAACGACCCGTGGTGAGCATACCACTCCTCATACGGCTTTTAGTACCAATCAAAGTGCTTGTACCCATTGCCATCAGTCCTTTGACAATAATTCTGGCGGTAGCTACACTGCGATATTCTGGAACTCCACAGCAGATGTTCACAGAAATGTTGCGAATGGGTGTGCCAATTCATCATGTCATGGCGATTATATTACCCACGGCCAAAGCCCAGCAACTACAAGTAATCAACTTGTTGCCTCCTGTTACAATGCCACAGGCGGCTGCCACGTGAGCAGATCTGACATCTCAAACAAGTCCACGCTTAACAGTACAAATATTCAGTACGCTCTCAGCCTTTATTCTTACGCTAACGGCACCATTTTCAACGCAAGTTTCCACACTCCCAACTCCACTGTGCCCTGCATCATCTGTCATGGTCCGATGCACAACATAACCAAACCCGATGAGTCGCAGCGGTTTATAAAGAATACCAATACCGAAGATACCCAATGCAAAACCTGCCACACAAGCTACACCGAGCATAATTCGAGCAATATCACATCAGGCGGCGTGAACTGCACCCTGTGTCACAGCGATGACGTGCATGATATACAGGTGTTCGCGCAGAACACCACGTATGTGGACTTAAATCATAATAATCCAAATCCTGCCAGAGGCAACTGCACCAACTGTCACCAGAACGCCACCTTCTTCGCTGCCCTTGAGAAGAAGCCCAAAGCAGGCAACTACACAGGCAGAGACCCGCCCATAATTCCAGTGCCACTGAACCACAGCATCAATCCATATAGCGGTGCCCTGTGGAATCAGACAGGTTACTGGGACAACAAGAGCCAGTACAGCGCATGCAATTACTGCCACGGCACAGATGAGTCACTTCATACTTCCTCGGCGCTTGGCAAAATAAACAATGTGAAGGGCTCAAATATTTTAAACCAGAGCCTCACCAACAGCACATGGTGCGCCAACTGCCATTATAAGAATGCACTCGACTATAATGGAGACCAATTCATCCCCCAGCCTCCTGAGATATTAAACCTGAGCGCACTTGTGCCAGCGACTGCCGGTGACGGGACAACAAAATTCTATAACCATACAGGTCAGCTTTCAAACTATAACGATACCGCATGCAAGAGCTGTCATAATAACAATCTTGGCGCTTCTGCGACCTCTCTCAACTTCAGCCACAATCTGGGCATTGGCTCGGCAGGCGGGGTTAATTGTACTGAGTGCCACGATATGGGTGGAAGCGTGAACAATGTCAACTTTACAACTGTTGGCACAGGTATCCACGCAAATCTTAACAGGAATGCATCATCTTCCGCACAGAACGCAATCAACAGGCCATGCTGGGCATGCCACGGTACGAAGAACGGCACATGGGCGAACGAGAGCGACCAGCCAACAGGTCATAATAATTCTTTTTACAAGAACCCAAGGACCTGCCGGGACTGCCACATCACAGGAAGTTTGCAGTTCAATGCAGATAATGTCACAGATCATATACCATCAGGCTCTTCTCTCACGGATTTGAATACATCTTCCTATAATTATACCTCTTGTTCATATTGCCATAACAACAGCGTTTACAATGGCTATGATTTAGACATGGGTCTTTCAGCCGGCGGCAACCCCATCAACGCCTCGGTCTCCCACTACGGCGCAAACAAGACCGGCGGCAAACTCATGAGCGCCACAAACAACTCCACGGATTGCGTTTACTGCCACCGCAACACCACTAATATGGTAAAATGGGGCATAAAGCAAAGCAGTCCTGCCAATATCAGTAATAAGAACGGAACAGCAGGCACGAGAACAAATCATAGCGATTATACAACCAGCGACAAATGCAAATACTGTCATGGCAGCTATATTGTCACAGCGAGCCTAACGTTCCACGATGCACCGCTTGGTAATGGCAGTTTTGGACCGGATTGCAAGTCATGCCACGATATAGGCGGCATAGCCACAGGTAAACTTGTGAACTTCAGCGCCATGAACTCGACCGATGCGATACATAAGAACCTGAATTCACTGGCATCTGCGACCGTTGATGTAGAGAACAAGAAATGCTGGGCATGTCATACCGCCAATGGCACACAACCCCTGGAAAGCAGCAATCATTCTGTTGTGAACAGGTATACTAATCCATATAATTGTACGGACTGCCACATTCAGGGGGCGGGTCAGAACTTCAATTATACTCCTAATACTACACTGTTAAATGTGACCCAGCACTACTGGAACGGCAATAAGATCGCAACCCTGAATGCCGATACATGTTATGACTGCCACAACAAGACCGTGATGATGATAACTGCTTACGACCCGGACAGCGGCACTGGAAATGTTTATGGAGGAACGAATGGAGGCAACAACTCCACAAGCCACTATGGCAGGAAGAGAGCCGATATGGTGGCACAGCAGAATACCACACAGTATTGCTATAACTGCCATAACGGTTCATCCGTATTCCCGTTCATAGATAATGCCAACAGGACAATCTCCAACCACACCGGACTTGCAACAAATCCAGGATGCGTAAATGATAATTGCCACAACGGTGGAAGAATACACGATTCCAATCTCACAAAGCCTGCTGTCAATACTACCCTGTGTAATTATTGTCACACGAGCCAAACAAGGCATAATAATTCGGTTGAATGTAAAGAATGCCACTTGGAAACAAACAGGAGCATCCACCCGGTGCAGTATCTCCAGCCCGATAATACGTGGAAGATTAATAGTGCAGCCAACAAAACAAGTGCTGTCAACTGTACCAACTGCCACCAGGCTGTTCTCTCATCCAATTTCTCAAATGCGCCCATCATCCCTGCTACCCTGAAACACTCATCCGCTCTCAACAACGGCAGTATCTGGAACACCACGCCGTACTGGAACAACGAGCAAGGTTCATGTTACTACTGCCACAACGATACCATTCATAATTCCACCGCGTTGGGCAGGATAAGTGATATTCTCTCCCCCTCCGATTCCAACAACACCAGGAACGGTGCAATCACAACAACCACGTGGTGCATAGACTGCCACTTAAACGCCGGCAATACAAAATATAAAGGGAACCTGTGGAGCCCGAATCCGCCCCTGATCACCGTAAATAACACACTCAAGAGCACCTGGGAAGACCACAGCACGTATCTCGGCAGCGGGATCAAGGACAAGAACTGCGAATCCTGCCATGCCCAGAATATAACAGCTGCGGAAGCCTCGCTTAACTATTCCCACAGCCTCAACGAAGGCGTAGCTGGCGGTCCCAACTGCATCCAGTGCCATAATCTCGTAACCGGCTTGAGCGGCGGTGCCCCGAGCGGCATCAATTTCACAGCGTTCAACCTGAGCATTCACTTCGGCATAAACTCGGTGAACAGCACAACCAACGGTGCATGCTGGGCATGCCACGACAGCGATGGCAATGTCACATCGGGGCATGGAGACAGGCAGAAGACACCCAAACGGTGCGATGAATGCCATCTTTCATCCGGTACATATTATCAGCAGTCTTTAGATTGGGGTCTTCTTGTAACTGTAAGTAAACATTACTATGGTGCAAGCGGCATAAAGGCAGGGAATTCCAGTTCCAATATTGGGTCATGCATCAATTGCCATGAAAATGTCAGCGAGATGATCGTGTACAATAACGATACTGACACCGGAAGCTTTACAGGTGATGGAATAAGGCAAAATGGCGGGAACCTGAGCTTCTATCATTATGGCAAAGACAGGTCAGCGGATTTACGAATAAACGTAGATTCAAATTGTTACTATTGCCACCAGAATTCAAGTACTGCATTTACAAATGCAATGTTGAATCCCGTAGTCAATAAGTCCATCTTTAATCATACAGATAATCAGGTACAGTATTGTTATGATTGCCACGGCAATGGATATATTCATGATAATACTTTGGTGATAGATACCCTTTCTAATTCCAAATGCAGGCAATGCCATTCGATCGGCGGGATACAAGCCACGCATAATGGAACCGGTGCTCAGGCCATAACAGGCATGAACTGCTGGAACTGTCATCAGGACCCAAACACCAGTAAAAATCCAATGTATAAAGCCCCGATGCACGGTATGATGTATCCGCTATCCAATGGAAGTTATAATCGGTTTAGCAACAATAATATGCCAGCAAACTGCACCACATGCCATGTTTATAATCTGGTTAATACTTCCACTAATAAAGCAACAATAGTACCCCCATTGAATCACTCCGCAGACCCATATTCAGGGAAGAAATGGGGCAACTACTGGGATAATGCTTCAATGAAAACTGCGTGCTATTATTGCCATCAGAATAATGTTCATAAGGGTCAAACTGCTACCGGCTCTCCCTCAACCACCCTGCTTGGGAACATAACAAATATAAAAGGCTCGAATCAATATAAATCTTCAGACCTTACAAAATCCAGATGGTGCTCATCCTGTCACTATAACGACAGCACATCGAATTATAAGGGCAGTGTCTTAACCCCTGTGCCGCCTGAGTTATTGAACAAGACAGGCACTGTTCCAGGAACAGCAAACGATGGAACATCTTTCTATAATCACTCAGGTGATGTGGCGGCAGGTTCGAATGACAGTAAATGCAAGGAATGCCACGGAAGTGCGTTATTAGCATATACAGAAACCACACTTAATTTCTCCCACAGTGCTAGCGAAGGCGGCGGTGGTCCGGACTGCGTCTCCTCAGGCTGTCACGGGACAGCAGGTTCAGACACATCGCCCTACATGAACTGGACATCCTTGAAATCAGGGATGCATGCAAAACTCAATAATGGAGCCGATACGACTGGAATGACCGACCCCATAGATGCTGCATGCTGGGCGTGCCACGGCGATGGAACGAAACCGTCAGGTCATCCATCAAATTACAAGCAGCCATACAACTGCACCGCATGTCACCTTGCCTCAGGAAACATATCCGGGAAATACCAGGCAAAGAACGTGACCGAGCACCAGCACGTAGATGCCCAGGTACTCACCAACTCGACCTATGCACGATGCGAGAACTGCCATAACAACAGCCTTGTTTCCTATTCAGACAATGAGACAAGCCCGACAACGATTTTAACCAACTACACTTCAGGTAATGTCTCTCATTACGGCGCGAACAAGACCGCAGGAAAACTCATGTACAACAGTTCTGGCAATTCAGAGGACTGTGTATACTGCCATCTCAATAATTCAAACAGGCAGAAATGGTCAAACGCCACCAACGCCACAGCCACAAAACCGGATATTCATGGCAGTTTCAATGTCTCAACATCGAGCAGCAAATGCTGGGAGTGCCATGTAGACAGCGGAGTAGTGACATCTGGATTCACCCTGCATAATTCATCATTGAACCCGGGAGCCAGTGAGTTCTGCCTCACCTGTCACGCCGAAGGAGGAAGCGCATCTAATCTTAACGTCACAGGAACGAGAATGGGTGCACACCTCAACCTGAACAATACGCCTGTAAACACGCTCAACAACAGCGATTGCTGGACATGCCACTTCGGGTATCCGAACGGCGTTACAGGTTCCCACTCATATAACGTAAGCTCCCTGAATACATATTATTGTTCTGATTGCCACGGTCCTGCCAAGAATAATACTGCGGTAATTCAAAATATCGATGCCAAGACGATTATAGTTTCGGAGTTCCTGCATGCCTCATTGGACTGTGCGGGATGCCATGCGGCAAACGATTCACGAAGACCTGGCGGTGCCAGGGTATCGGTATATCACAACAGCAGCGCCAAATTGAATGCCACCGGGGTTGTATCCAATCCCGGATGGGACATGATCAATGGTCTTTATGCTGATTGTAATGACTGCCACAGGATCCAGAATACCCGTACCGGACCGTTCCGCGGGCCTGGTTATTTGCATTATACCACTACAGCCGGCAACTGTGGGGATAATAATTGTCACGCTTATGACAACAATCCGCATTTCCAAGTATATCAGCCGTGCTATGATTTCCCCGCATGCTATCTACAACCGAGTGTTTCTCCACCATCGGTTTCAAACCTTAATTTAACATCACCTGTAGTCAATAAGACGATTTCCACGACAACTCTCCTGACGGCTAAAGCATGGGACAATTATAACATTATTGAGAATGCCAAATACCGGATATCCAATTCCAGCGGAATCGTAGTGGACTGGATACAGATGGATCCATCGGGCGGACGCTGGGGTCCCACCAGGCTGGAGCAGATTCGGGCAACAATAGATACATCAAATCCAGATATATCACCGGGTTTATACACAGTTGAGGTTAAAGCCATGGCAGGCGGTCCAAGGACAAAACCGGGTCGGTATTATCCGGACAATGGTGAGTGGAGCTCTATTGCAAGTATTATGCTGGAGGTAAAGCAATGAAATTCACATTCAAAATAGTTTTGGCGCTTTGCTTGACAGGTCTGCTGGTTTCAGTTAGTTTTGCAGCTTCAAATGGAAACCAAACAAAAATCGATGACGATAGAACTGATGAATACAGTGCAAAGTTAGAAAATGGTAAGCTAAACATATACTCAAATGGAAACCACAATCTGCACCCCCAATCTGTCCCGGGCGCGGAAGCCCTCAAAGGGCCGGTAGTGACCGACCTTAGTATTTATATGCCATCGGGTGTTACCGACGCAAAGAAGATTCAAATAAAGGCATATTATACCAACGGTACAATCAAATTCACAAGGAATTATGGCAGTACTCCGGCTGTTAATGGCGTTATAGCGCTTCAATTCAATGATCTTGATAGACAGGAACGCCTTGACATTCGGATTCAAACAAGCCAGGGCTGGCTGGAGACTTCAACAATAGTTCTCCTTAGACCTGATTTACTTGTATTCTTAGCCAGTGCAGAAAAAAATGTACTGGTAGGCGATACACTGCCAGTAAATGTTTCCATCCGCGAAATCAATGGTGATACTGGCGCAGGGGCGGATGTATCTTTACATATCGGAGAGACCTTGCTTGATACTGTAAAAGTTAACCTGACTGCAGGAGGCACGACCAATGCAACATTATCGACAGCATTTATGTCAAGAGGTTTGCAAAATCTCAGTGTAAAAATAAAGAACTCAATTCCCGCTGAGTATGATGAAACGAATAACGTGTATGAATCCCTTGCTGTCAGGTCAGTAGCGCCGGACATTTCTCTCTCCAATATAAACACCCCTGCCCGGGTAGGGGTAGGGCAGACATTCGGAGTGTTTGCCACAGTTACCGAGCAATATGGTGAAGTGGGTTCTAATGCCAATGTTGTTTTGCTTGAGAATGAAACGATACAGGATTCAAAGAGCATAGATGTTCCGGCAGGCGGTTCTGCAGTAATTTCCTTAACCGGCATTCTTAATGCAGCCGGTAGCCATAACCTTGTGGTCAGGATAACAAGTAGTAGTCCTCCCGATGATTATCCGGGAAACAACGAACAGGGTTTTATTGTACTTGCTGCAAAACAAATGCCGTCTATAATCGGTTTTGCTCCAGTATCGCCTGTAAGCGATAGTGCCGGGGCAACAAGAGTATTCAACATAACCGCAAACCAGGCCGTGAATGTTACCTGGTATATCAACGGCACAGAAGTATCCAGCCAGACCAGTGTAACCGAATCATTTTATACCAATACCAGTGCAGGCACGGGTACATGGAATATAAGTGCTGTTGCCATAAACAATAATGGCAGTGCCATGCAGGCATGGGACTGGACTGTCACATATTCTCAACCGCTGTCATATAGAGGTAATTACAATTACCAGAATACTTTTTTGAATACAACTCATTATGTTACGAACTCAGAGTATACAGATAATAGCGAAGAACTTATTCTAAAATATGATGAGATTTTATCATTCACAGCCACATCTAACAAGAGCGTCAGCTTCCCCATAGACAGGGTATATATCAATATAACCAGCGAGGCTGGAGAAGGGAGTGTTTATGAAGTGAAAAATATTGAATCCACCGAAGGTAGCGGGACCTTCATAAAGTTCTTTCCGGATAATAACGCTTTGCTAACCATTCGAGTTACCGATACAGGTACTACTGTGAACCTTGAAACTAAGGCAAATCAAACCATCACGCAATCAAAAGGCTACCTGCACTGGTGGTTCAAGCCTGCACAAGAATGGAATGTAACTACAAATTCGAGCAATGGGAAACTCATCAAAGCTCTTGAAAGCTTGAATGTGCAGGTAGAGATAGAGGATGGGTCAATGTACATGGGATGCAATGCAGCCATAAACATAGACAAACGGAGCAATGTAGGCGGCTGGATTGACAATACCGAGGGAAGGTTCGAGGAACAGCGGGCGGTATGGATCTATTCAGGAGAAGGAATGAGTGATACAGTTAAATGAGAGATGCGTTGGATCATGAATAACAGAATCGTATTACTGGCATTATCGGTATTAGCCATAGGGATATTTGCTTTACCAAATACATTATCGTTATTATCAGGTCAGCATACATTCTATAATGGTACTAATGTAAATTGCAGAAACTGCCATGAGGATATATACCAGGAACTTACATGGAATGGGGCAACTGGCGAATCCCCGCCCCACACCAGTACCGACCTCTTACAATGCAAAGTTTGTCACAGAACCGGACAATTGCCATTTATGGGAAGCGCAGGAAAAAAGCTTGGAATAACCGGAACAAAAAAACTGAATATAACCACGAATCCCCAGGCACATGCGGCGGTTACTGTAGAATGCATCTTCTGCCATAATGAAATAGTTAAAAATTCCACCACAGGTAAACAGCGGGAACTTCTTGGTTCCCAGGAAGCGCATGGGAGCTATTATAATGCTTCAAACCAAACCGAAATATTAAAAGGAGGGAACGAAGCCTGCCTGGGCTGTCATTCCCATATTAATATAAATGTTACATGGGTCAGGTCTGTTGGCTATAATATGAATGTTGACCTTACAGGCAGTTCAATGAATATATCATATTTACTAAACCAGACAACAACCAACAGTACATCTGCCGGTGAATAGACTGTAATATATTAAAACCATGAGAATATCTATAAAATGCATATTTATATTCATACTATTAATATTGTTATCAATTTATTTAATTGGGCAAAGAGAAGTTGAGTCGGCAAAAGTTAAAGTTGAGATAACAAAAGGCGGCCCGTACGAAAAAGCATATTTTAATGAATCTAATAGTGGGGAACTAATAGGAAATATTTCCATTGAAAGTGTATATGTCAATAAAATCAAAGAACCTAAAGGAAATGATATGCACCTCCCGGGAATAAGTGTGGGATTATTCAATAATAAAAGAATGATTAGCGAATGGACTTCAGCTCCTCTTGACAATGAAGGAACCTGCGAATTGCTAGTGGGATTAAATCAACCTGTTGAAAAAGGTGATACAATCCGTATCGCAGTATATGTTAATGACAATAAAGGAAATGTAATAATTGGAAAGAGAAAGGATTTGATCTGGAATTAAAGAGTCATTTTTTGTCTGTTGCCATCCCCAGAAAATTCTCAACAATCCTCAACCCCTGCGGCGTCAGCACTGACTCGGGATGGAACTGCAAGCCAAAGATAGGTCTTTTCCTGTGCTTCACTCCCATAATTATGCCATCTTTCGTCTTAGCCGTAATCTCAAGCTCTTGCGGCAGCCTCGTTATGGCAAGCGAATGATAGCGCCCTCCCACCACAGGGTTGGGCAGGCCCTGATAAATGCCGTCGCAGGTGTGGTATATCTGCGATGTTTTTCCATGCAAAGGACCTGATGGCGAATGGCTCACCTCGCCGCCGAAAGCAACTGCTATCGCCTGATGACCGAGGCAAACGCCGAGCAGGGGAACACTCGATTCCCTGATAATTTCAAGGCATGTTCCAATATCCTTCGGGTTTGCAGGATGTCCCGGACCGGGTGATATCACTATGGCATCAGGATTAATTTTTTTCACTTCATCAAGCGAAATTGTATTCGGGACAACCACAGTATCAGGCTCGAATATTGATACGTAATCCACAAGGTTCCAGACAAACGAGTCCTTGTTGTTGACGAATAAGACTTTCATATTCCTCCGATTGCTTTGATTTGAATGCCAGAATAATTGTGATAGAACACGAATTGCACAGATGACACAGATGTGCGCGGATATGAAAATAAATCCGTGAAAATCCGTCCAATCCGTATCATCCGTGTTCTAAACAGTTGTACCTTTTCATGCAATTCGGAAGAGATTGCGGCATCACTTTGCGTTCTTTGTGTCCTCTGCGGTGATTGAATTGATTCATTTTCTGCATAAATTAAAAAGGAACATCTGCGTTTATCTGCGTTCATCTGCGGTTCCATTTTTATTCGCCACCAATCGCCTTTATCATCGCCGCCATCTTGCGCTCAGTCTCGTTATACTCGTATTCGGGGTCAGAATCAGCCACAATCCCCGCGCCGGCCTGCACGATTGCTGTTCTGTCGTTTTTGATTATCGTTCTAATCACTATGGCAAAATCCGCATCCCCGTTCCAGGAGTAATATCCCACACCCCCTCCGTAAATTCCTCTTGCATCTTTCTCAAGGTCGTGTATTATCTCCATTGCCCGAATCTTGGGCGCGCCAGACAGCGTACCAGCCGGGAATATGGCGCGAGTGGCGTCGAACTGGTCGCATTCGTCGCGCAGCTCGCCGGAAACGGTACTCTCGATATGCTGGATATGAGAGTATTTCAGGACAGACATGAAATCATCCACTTTCACAGAGCCGCCTTTTGAGACCATCCGTACATCGTTGCGCCCGAGGTCAACGAGCATCACATGCTCAGCCCGCTCTTTTTCGCTTTCCAGCATCTCCTTTGCGTATGCTTCATCCTCGGCTTTAGTATTCCCGCGCGGGCATGAGCCGGCTATCGGATTGATTATAACCTTCCGTTTATGGACTGAAAGCAAAGTCTCGGGGCTTGCGCCTATGATACTAATGCCGTTAAACTCAAAAAGATACATGTACGGGCTTGGATTAACACTGCGGAGTACTGTGTAGAGTTCAAGCGGCGTCTGGTCTGTGGTTACCTCGTATCTGCGTGACAGAACAACCTGGAAGATGTCGCCGTCGATTATGTGTTTTTTTGCTTTCCTCACAGCATCTTCGTATTCCTCTTTTTCCATATTGCATGTTATTTGCGCGGGCTTGTTTTTCTTTGAAACATGCGCTTTTGCATTGTTTATCATTATTGCAAGCTCTTCGGCATCCGCTTTTGCACTTTGATATACAGCCTCAGGATTATCTCCCTTCATGACGAACGGTGTAACCACTATATACGTCTCATCGGTCAGGTGGTCAAAAACCACGGTTTTTGTGGTGAGCGCAAACTGCGCATCAGGGGTAGTGCTTTTCTTTGAGGGGATATCCAGCCAGCAGTCATACACCATATCATAAGCACAAAAGCCGATAGCACCGCCAAGAAATGTCTGCCTGTCAAAACTCTTGCCTATAAATTTAACATTTGAAGCTGCAAAAGTCGCCCTTATGGCATCCATCGTATCAAATCCGGCTTTAAGCTTCCTTTCCCTCCCCTTTCCTGAGTCGCAAACTTCCAAAAGCGAGGCCTCGATTAGCTTAATCAGGTTTGTCCTGTGCGTGTAATCAAGCGTTAGTAACCGATTCTTGATTGTAATTACCGCGTCGGGTAAAGCCCCAACGAAAGAGAATCTGGCATGCTTTTTTTCCTTCTCCACTGATTCAAGAAGGTATGCGCATTTTTTATCCATCGCCGCATAAAGGTCAAGAGGGGAACATCCGGTTTGTACCTTCGCCATAAGCTGGATAATGACTGGCTTTTCCTCTGCAAGGCTTATAAAATCCGGTTCACTTATATCAAATTCCATGCATCCTCGCATTATTGATAAAAGCCATCACTTTCTTTTCGTCTTTTTTCCCATCAGTTTCCACGCCCGAGGCCGTATCGACCGCATACGGGCGCACGGTGCGCACAGCCGCTCTGACATTTTCAGGGTTCAAGCCGCCTGCCAGTATTACGGGCATGCCTGCATGGAGAACCACTTCTGAACTTATCTCCCAGTCATGCTGCGCTCCTGTTCCGCCGGTTTTCCCATCGATAGCGGTATCGAGAAGAACGGCATCCGCGATTCCTGAAAGATCACTAATCTGTTTTATCAGAGTTCCTGGCTCCGAATTCTGCGATACGGGGATTGTTTTAATGAGCTTTACCCCTGTTTCCTTTATTTGCTTAAGTTCCGAAAGCGCCATTGCATTATGTACCTGCACAGCGCCTGGTCTTGCCGTTTTTATCATATTGATTGCCTGTTCGGCTGTTTCCGGCATTATTACAAGCACCGAAGTCACAAAAACAGGCACTTTTGAAATCAGCCTTGATGCCTCGGAAATACTGATTTTCCTGGGTGAATCCACAGGTACTTCGGTTATGAATCCCACAGCGTCAGCCCCTGCGTTTATTGCCATGTTAAGGTCGCGGTCCGCTTTTATGCCGCATATTTTTACTTTCATTATTTCCCCTTACAAAAACCGCGCAAGCTTTTCGGGGTCGCCTGCCGCGTTCACAAAGTCTTTTAATTTATCAAGGGCAACGCCCGTGTCAATAGCCCGGTTCGCCAATGCAATGCCGGATTCGATTGTTACAGCCTTCCCGCTGACAAGCAGGGCTGCGCCTGCATTTATTATTATGATATCCCGTTTTGGACCCTTTTTCCCTTTTAGCACTTCCACGATATCCCTTGCATTTTCCTCAGGTGTTCCGCCTGCGATTTCACTGGCCTGGGCGCGCTTAATGCCAAGCTTTTCGGGCGTCAGGGTATATTTTGTTATCCTGCCCCCATTCAATTCTGCTACCCGGGTTTCGCCTGTATTTGATATCTCATCCATGCCGCTGCCGTGGACTACGAGCGCCCTTTCGGTCCCGAGTATGTTAAGGACGTTTGCCATTGGCTCGCACAGTGAGCCGTCAAAAACGCCAATCAACTGCGCCTTTGCATTCGCAGGGTTCGTAAGCGGCCCGAGGATATTGAACACAGTCCTGAAACCAAGGTCACGCCTTATCTGCGCCACCCGTTTCATGGAGGGATGGAATACGGGCGCGAGCATGAAACCTATACCCACTTTTTCTATGGTCTTTTGCACATCCTGGGGTGATGAGTCTATCTTTACGCCGAGCTCTTTGAGCACATCGGCGCTTCCTGATTTTGAAGTGATTGAATAGTTGCCATGCTTTGCGACAAAAACACCGCATGCTGCGGTCACTATGGCTGCCCCGGTACTTACGTTGATTGTGCCTGTGGAATCTCCGCCGGTTCCGCATGTATCGATAAGGGTTCCGGCGACTTTCGGGGAAATAATATTGGCGGCTTTCTTCATGCCAAGCGCCAGCCCCGCTATCTCTGCCGGGGTTTCACCTTTCATCTTCAGGGCTGTCAAAAACGCCGCTATCTGCGCGTCGGTCGCCTCGCTGAATATTTTGGTTATTGCAAGGCCCGCTTCTTCTGTTGTCAGGCTCTGGTTCTGTATGAGTTTCAGGATATATTCTTTCATAAGTATCACTGTACAATTTTGTACATTAATGTATAAACGAGTACATTGTATATAAAAGTTACGTGATGCTTTAATATGAGAAAAGCATTAGGTGGGAGCATGAAGCAGCAGGATGCATACAAATTACTCGCCGCATTTATGATTTTGATCATGATAATCGTGCCCGTGGCTTATGTCATAACAAGCCCGAGAAGCGACTCGGCATCGCAGACAACAGCTCAGCAATCACAGCAGGATAAATATAATCCTGACTACTGGACTATTGACCAGTCTTTCTATTCAATTGCAGATGGTCTCAACATGACACCTTACGGGGCAACCACAGCGGATTTTGTGGATATTGACGGCATGACGCCTCAGATGAAACAGGCGGTTTTACAATACTCCGGGGATATGGGCTCATTGATAAATGACCTGGACAACAGGATTTACAAATCGAATACTACAAAAATGTATTTTGCAACCCTGCCGAGTATCCAGCAAGGAGTACCAAACTTCCTTCTGCTAAGTACTATGTACCCTGATAGGAATGATTTTGAATATATCGTGATTCCCAACTCAAATAATATACTCAAAAGACAGGATACAGGCGCAATAAACATAATGGGAAACCCTGTTATTTATGCCCCGCATGAAGAAACCGCAAGTCAGGTTTTGGAAATCATGTACGGTCTGAATAAAACAAATACTTCGCTGGACTTATATAATGGACTGCTCAGTAAAGTTGAGACCGCGCAGTATCAAACGATAAGTTCAAACGTGACCTTTGCAAAACAATTTTATATTGGTATCCGTTCAATCAATGGAAGTTATGAAAGGACAACTGCATACATGGATGTGAACTCAAGCACTCTGGAAAAGCTCAACGGGTTAAAAACCAATAGCACCAAAAACGGTTTCGAACTATACAACCTGACAACAAGCGGAAATTATACCTATGTCAGGATAGTATCAACCGATATTTCCAGAGTATTTAACGAGGAGATTAATTAGCGCAAAATATATACCCCATGGCGCTGTAGAGAAGCCGATACTTTTAATCGGATGAATGATGAAGGATTAAATCCTGAAGGAAGTAATTAAAATGGCACAAACATATATCAAATTTGAAGTTCCCGCCGAGTTATCCAATAAAGCATTAGAAGCTCTGGAAATGGCACGGGATACGGGAAAGATTAAGAAAGGAACAAATGAAGCCACAAAAGCAATCGAGCGTGGAATTGCAAAACTTGTAATAATCGGCGAAGACGTGAATCCGCCTGAAATTGTGATGCATTTACCTGCACTTTGCGAGGAAAAGAACACACCATATATCTATGTCAAAAAACAGGTAGAACTTGGCGCAGCCGCCGGATTGAGCGTGGGCAGCGGGGCAGCGGCGATAGTTGAACCGGGAAAAGGCAAAGAGCTGGTTGATGAAGTGGCGCAGAAAGTCCAGGCATTGAAGAAGTGAGAGCATGGCAGACGAAGACGCGGGATATCCCGCCGAAATAATTGAAGTCGTCGGTAAGACCGGCATGCATGGTGAAGCCATGCAGATACAGTGCCGGGTATTGGACGGCAGGGATAAAGGCAGGATTATTACCCGCAATGTTGTCGGACCGGTGAAGCGCGGCGATATCCTGATTTTGCTTGAGACTTCAAGGGAAGCGAAGAAATTAATGTCAAGGTGAAACCATGGAAAAAAAGAAATGTTCTTTCTGCGGCGGCGCTATCGAGCCCGGCACCGGCAAACTTTATGCCAAAAAGGATGGGACTGTCTTCTATTTTTGTTCATCCAAATGCCAGGGGAATTTAAACCTTGGCAGGATTCCACGAAAGGTCAGATGGACAGAGGCGGGCCGTAAAGCGAGAGGGAAAACAGCATAAAAGGTGGGAACCGTGGAGCGTACTTACGTGATGGTTAAACCCGACGGCGTACAGCGGGGGCTGGTCGGGGAGGTTATTCGCCGGATAGAGCGGCGCGGGCTTAAAATAGTGGCCATGCGCATGAATACGATTTCAACGGACATCGCAAAAAAACATTATGCTGAACATGCCCAAAAACCTTTTTTTAATTCGCTGATCAGTTTTATTACATCAGGACCGTCTGTTTCAATGGTGGTTGAGGGCAAGAACGCGGTCGCAGTAATGCGGGCAATAAACGGGGCTACAAACCCTGTAAATGCTGCCACGGGTTCTATCAGGGGCGATCTTGCTCTTGATACCGGGCGCAATATCGTCCATGCTAGCGACTCACCGGATTCGGCGAAAAGGGAAATAAGCATCCATTTCAAGGATTCCGAAATAGCTGGATATTCCAGAGTTGATGAAGCCTGGATATACGAAAATTAAGGGTATATTTTCAAAAGTAAATTTCTATTGTTTTGCAGGTGAGACAATTGAGCGCAAAAATTGGGTTTGTAATTCTGGGAATTGCGATATTGATTATTAGCGGATGTGTGCAATCGCCGGAAAAAAAAGAGCCGGTAAGCACGAATATATCCGGCACGAATATGTCCAACGCTACTCCTGTTCCCACAATAGAAATAACGACGCCAAAGGTAACATCAACTATACCCAAAGAATTGCCGCCTAATACAATCTTTGTCTCGGCGCGGATGCTGAAACCAGTTGACTGGGGCAATGGGAAATTAGAGCTAGGTTCACTGAAAGTTCAGATATATAACCAGCGGAATACCCCGCTCTCCATAAAAGCACAAATAATAAATGATAACACGATTCTTGAAGAAAAATCGTTTATTCTTGAAGGAGAGGGCAGCAATACCGGGTTTACAAATGAAAAGAGACATTTTATAAATAATACTAATATAACATTACGATTGCTGGTTCAGGATTATAAGCCGATTGAGTACGATGTTGTGGAGGCCGGCAGTCTCACTTAATTCAAGACCATCCTGAAACCATTGAATAGTAAAACTAACAAAAAGTGTATAATAACTCAGTACAATCTATAGGGTATGGTAAATAATCTGCGCACTCCTATCGTGTGTGTGATGGGACATGTCGACCACGGCAAAACTTCACTGCTCGACAGGATAAGAGGTACTACCATTGCTGAGCGGGAAGCGGGTCTCATAACGCAGCATATAGGCGCGACAGAAGTGCCTCTTGAGGTTATTAAACGCGTATGCGGACCGGTTTTTAAGGGAGATACAAAAGTCCCGGGGCTGCTCTTTATCGATACTCCGGGGCACAGGGCATTTACCACGCTTCGGGCAAGAGGCGGCGCGCTTGCCGACCTTGCTATACTGGTTGTTGATATTAATGAAGGATTCCAGCCACAGACAATAGAAGCAGTCGAAATACTCAAAAGATTCAAGACGCCGTTTGTTGTCGCGGCAACAAAGATAGACAAAGTTACAGGCTGGAATCCGCAATCCGGGCAGCCATTCATAGTTTCATATCCCAAACAGCCGGAGCATACAAAGGTCGCGCTTGATGAAAAAATATATGTAATAATTGGCAAACTCTACGAAATGGGTTTCAGCTCTGACAGGTACGACAGGGTACGGGATTTCCAGCGCAACATTGGAGTAGTACCTCTAAGCGCAAAGACCGGGGAAGGCATACCCGACCTTCTCATGATATTAATGGGGCTGGCGCAAAAATTCCTTGAAAAAGACCTTGAATACAGGGCAGTCGGTCCGGGCATTGGAACCGTCCTTGAAGTAAAGGAAGAAGTGGGTCTTGGCACTACGCTTGATGTGATATTATATGACGGCGAGCTAAACGTGGGCGATACCATAGTCGTGGGAAGCAGGGGAACCCCAATCGCCACGAAAATCCGCGCCCTTTTGAAACCGCGCCCGCTTTCCGAGATACGCGCAGAAGAGAAATTCAAGCAGGTGAAGAAAGTGGTCGCAGCATCGGGTGTTAAAATCGCGGCGCCATCGCTTGAAGGAGCGCTTGCCGGCTCGCAGGTACGCGTCGTTGACGGCAATATCGAGGAAGTGGCTGCTGCGATAAAATCCGAGATAGATGCGGTGAGGATAGAAACCGAATCAAACGGGGTTCTTATCAAGGCCGACACGATAGGTTCTCTTGAAGCTCTTGTGAACGAACTGAAAAAAGAAAACATACCGATACGTAAAGCTGATATCGGCGATATTTCAAAACGTGATGTTGCAGAAATAAAAACAATAAAAGACCCGCTATTCTTGGCAATCCTGGGTTTTGAAGTGGATGTCCTGCCTGATGCCAGAGAGGAACTCACGGGTTCTGACATCAAGCTGTTCGTCAATAATGTCATCTACCGGCTTATCGAGGATTACAAGAAATGGGTGGTCGAACAAAAACAGCTCTTGGAGAAAAAACGTTATGAGACCATTATCAAACCAGGAAGATTCATGATATTGCCCGATTGCACATTCAGGCAGAGCAAGCCTGCGGTAGTGGGCGTGAGAGTGCTTGGTGGTGTGATAAAGACAAACCTTGACGTGATGAAGGACAACGGCGTGATTGTGGGGACAATAAAAGGAATCCAGGAAAATAGCGAGAATATAGGCGAGGCTGGCGCGGGCAAGGAGGTTGCTGTGGCTATCGATGGACCCACAGTCGGGCGGCAGATAAAAGAGGGGGATACGCTTTACATAGATGTGCCCGAAAAACATGCGAAAATAGCTGAACAGGAGCTTTTTCTGGCTATGAAAATCGAGGATAAGGAAACGCTCATGGCATTTATGGAGATAAAGCGCAGGGGAAATCCTTTCTGGGGAAAATAATCATCCTCAATAATTAGCAATCAAGGGACATTGTGCCACGTTTTACACAATAAGAATTATATAAGAGTTATAACCATATTATATATTACGAGGGTACACCATGTCAATATTAGATGTAACTGAGGATCAAATATTCCATACATTAGGCAAAGGAAGAGATCCCAATTTTAAGCCTATAGAGAAAGTTAGGCCAGTAATTGTCAAACCAAAGAAAACATATACGCTCAACAACATCAAAACGACGCAAAGCGTGAAAACCGTGCAGCCGCAAGTTCAAGCCGTATCTCAACCAGTGATCTCCGTTCCTTCAACGCAATCAGAAGACTCGGTAAGGAAGCTCACGGAAGATTTGAATGAACTGAACAACCGCGTGGCAGGAATCCAAAAAATGGTAAAATGGTATATAGTGCCGCAATTTGTGGTTATTATTGTGCTGGTCCTGGCTTTTGTAGTGAAAAGTTAAGAGAATTTCGAAAAACCAGATAGAATCGAAATATTTAATACATAATAACTATATTTAGTTTGTATGGCATCATTCATAGATTTTGCATTTAGAGAAGAGTATGAGCGAGTGAAAGTTTTAGGAGA
>JBAQMZ010000005.1:0-60752 GCA_049303315.1 Candidatus Methanoperedens sp. | reverse complement strand
CCTATGGGAAAGCATATATTATCATTCGGGATAATTTCATCTGTCCTTAGTTTTGTTTGTTTCATGGAAAATCAACAAACATGCTAAGGGCACTTATTTTATTTAACTGTCAAAGTTGGGTATCAAGTTTTTTTTATGTTTTGCGGAAAACTATAATTATCTCGATATCATTTGACAATTTAGCCTTGACAGGACACTAGCCGGTTGCTTCCAGTATCTCGTCCATTTCATGTTCCTCCCATTTTCTCTCCCCGAGCACAATCTCAAACTCCGCCGGCGTCAGCACTGGCACATGAAATCTCTCCGAATCGTCAATGGTGATTCTCGGGCATGCCGTATTCACATAAGCATCGGCTTTGAATCCCAGTAATTGTTCAGGAGTTACAAGATCCATCATTATGATTTGCATTGAAATACCGCGTTTGCCTGCAATTTCCAGAAGCCGTTGCGCAAGCGCCATCCTGTTCTGGCCGCTTTTTGTTGAAACGATTATCCCGAAGACTTTTGCATCCATTGCCTTTGCGATATATCCGCTTCGTTTGCGAAGGAACTTTTCAGGAGAAACCTCTTGCGCCTGGTTCAAATACGGGTCTGCCGCTATCACTCTTTTTCCCGTTGCAATAGCAACTCCGAGGGGGTGGAAAAACCCGCTGCCAATGTAAAGGTACTCCTCACAATCAATGCGCGCAGCCGTGAAATTGCATCCCAGAACCTGCCCCGGATAACTAACTCTCAAATCTCCTTTCCCGATAACCGGTTCCTTTCCATTGTCCCTCAGGAATTTTGAGACTTCATCTAATTTATGAATATGCTGCACCGTAGTTACAAGACCGATTTTCTTTGTTTTTAACAGGGGAATCGCGATTTTAACGGCAGGCAGGACATCGATATTTGAACGTGTTTCAATGAAAACCACGTTATCGTATTTGCCCATTTTTGAATGCCCGAAGTGGAAAAGCAAATCGACCGCTCCTGCAAGGATGGTATCGATATCGCATGCCCCGAAGCAAGGGTTACCTGAAATAATAGCACTCGCCCCGGTTTTTTCTTCAATCTCCTTTGCGATTTTAATTGCCTGCCTTTTCAAACCCTCAGGAAACTGAAGACCGATATTTTTGCATTTTTTATCTTTAATGATTTTAAAAATGCGTTCCAGGTCAAAATCAAATTGCTCCATTATAACTTCCTTGCAATGATGTATGCCTCTTTTTTTTCCGGTTCAAGTACTTCGATAATTTCCAATCCCAGGGAAGAGAGCTTCTTGAGTATCGGTTCCCTATCCCTGTCTTTTGGCAATTTAAGTACCAGTAAGAGCCTTCCGCCGCTTTTTAATGCAGGCAGCACATTCTCAAGAGCTTTTATAGAAGATAAAGGGCTTGCGGTGATGTCCAGAAGTAAAACATCAAATACATCAAATTTCTCTTTATCAACAGGGATTGTAAATACATCGCCGAATTCCACGGTTATATTTGGACGTTCATGTGCGAGTTTTCCAAGTGAAGAGCGGAACTCACGGCTGAACTCAATGCCATGAACACTGGAAGCAATCTCTGAAGCTAACATGATAAAACCTCCCGCGCTTGAGCCTATATCCAGTACCGTGTCCCCTTTCTTAATAAGATTGGTCTTCTCCTGTATCTCTTTTAGTTTCCAGTAGCCTGCGGGCTTGTCAAGCCCCTCTGTTACTTCAATGCTATCGGAATATGCAACATCAAACGAAGGCTTGGTGATAATCCTGCCATTGACCTTTACATGCCCTTCAACAACGGCGCGTTTTGCACGCCCGCGGGAACCAAGATTGCCAATCTCGACAAGATAAGAGTCAAGTCTCATGAATCACCTGATGAAGTATTACAAAGGTTAATAGCCTACAAACTATATTAAAAACACACCCGTGCCGAGGTGGCAGAGCGGACTAACGCGGCAGGCTCGAGACCTGTTTTACCTTCTGGTAAGCTAGGGTTCAAATCCCTACCTCGGCGCTTAACTAAATGTTCAGATTTTTTTACTTTACTCTTTGCCTTTTCACATGCGCTTCCTGAGCTTTCCGCCTGCAATTTGCCCGGCAATGTCTGATAGCACAAGCAATGGTATAGCAGCCAGGCCTAAACCAGAAAATATCCTTAATAAGAACACAAACGGCACCGGGATATGCACTGCCATCATCCATTGCCTTGAGAACCTGGCTGCATTGCTCCTCAAATAACCAAATGGCAGGTTGATTAGGAATACTACCAACATCAATTCATTTATAGACATCGTTCACTTCTCTATCCATTTTCTTTTTTGTATCTCCTTATTTAATTAGTTTGCGCAAATATTGCCGAGAACCAGAGCAGCCCATGATTGTATAAGACGCTATAGCAGTAATGTAGCAATCACTTTACATAAACCGTAAAGTACATAAATTGATATGTCCATTTTGAAACCACGGCAATTCAAGTAATAAATTAAGGAGAAGATAAAATGCAGATAGACCCGATTTGTGGAATGCAGGTTGATGAGAAAACCGCACAGTATAAGACCGAATATAAGGGCAGGACTTATTATTTCTGCGCCCCCGGATGCAAGAAAGCGTTTGAATCTGAGCCTGAAAAATACTTAAAGAGCGGACCGGTGGGCATGGGCGGGGAAAAACCCTGGTGGAAATTCTGGTAGTTATAATGCCATTGTAATTTTTTGCACCGTTTATAATTTATACCACATTTATTATCTAAATATTAGGTGGTATAGTCGGCAGGTTGGGGGGTGTTACAATTCCAATCTGTCTGCCGATTCTCTGTTATCCTGCAAACAGTTTTATCCATGTGATACAATTAAGTAGCCAGGAATATATTTAAATGCACTAATTGAAGGAAAATCAAAATATCTGAGGGGATATAACAATGGACGAAAAGCATAACAACCAGCTCACAGTTGCAAAGGCATACCCGAACGATGCAGGAAGAGGAATAGCGCGTCTTGACCCGCATACATTAATGGTATTACAGCTTGTGCCCGGAGATATTATAGAAATCGAAGGGAAAAAAAGAACGTCTGCAAAAGTCTGGCGCGCCGACCGGAATGATTGGGAACAGAATATTATCCGGATTGACGGGTTTATCAGGCAAAATGCGGGAGTCGGCATCGGTGACTCCATTAAAATAAAGAAAGCCGAGGTCAAACCGGCTGAGATGGTAGTTCTTGCACCCTCAGAGGGCACATCCATCCAGTTCAAAGGTGAAGCCGACGAGATGGTCAAGCGCCAGATAATGAAGCGCCCCATCACTAAAGGGGATATAATACCTGTAATGAGTACAATGGCGCATCCTTTCCTGGGAAAGGTGGTAACCGGGCAGGCGATACCTCTTATCGTGACAGAAGCGGAGCCTGACGGCGTTATACTGATTACCGATAATACTGAAATAAAACTCAGGGAAAAACCGGTGGTGCTGGAGGTCACGGGGACAGGAATAACCTATGAAGATATTGGCGGCTTAACTGACGAAATCCAGCGCTTGCGTGAGATGATTGAACTTCCCATGAAACACCCTGAAGTATTTGAACGGCTGGGAATAGAACCGCCAAAGGGTGTTTTGATGTACGGTCCCCCAGGGACTGGTAAAACGCTTATCGCAAGGGCGGTGGCGAACGAATCAGGGGCGAATTTCTTCTCTATCGCGGGTCCTGAGATTATGAGCAAGTATTACGGTGAAAGCGAACAAAGGCTTCGTGAAATATTCGAGCAGGCAAATAAAGAAGCGCCGTCAATTATATTCATAGACGAACTGGACTCCATTGCCCCCAAAAGGGAAGAAGTGACAGGAGAAGTGGAAAGGCGCGTTGTGGCGCAGCTTCTTACCATGATGGATGGGCTTGAGGAGAGGGGACAGGTAGTGGTAATAGGCGCCACAAACAGGATTGATGCCATTGACCCGGCGCTGCGGCGCCCAGGCAGGTTTGACCGCGAGATAGAGATAGGAGTGCCGGACAGGCATGAGAGAATAGAGATATTCCAGATACATACGCGGGGCATGCCGCTTTCGGATGATGTAAGGATAGAATATATCTCAGACAGGACACATGGTTTTGTAGGGGCGGACATATCAGCCCTCGCAAAAGAAGCGGCAATGAAAGCGCTTCGCAGATATCTTCCCAGAATCAAACAGGATGAAGCCGTTCCGAATGAGGTGCTTGAAAGCATGCAGGTCACGGCGAATGATTTTGAAGATGCGCTCAAGGAAGTTGAACCCTCGGCAATGAGGGAAGTGATGATAGAGATCCCAAAGGTTAAATGGGATGACGTGGGCGGGCTTGATGAGGCAAAGCAGGAAATAAAAGAAGCTGTTGAATGGCCTCTTAACCATCAGTCGAAATTTGAAAAGATGAGCATCCGTCCTCCGAGGGGAATACTTCTTTACGGTCCGCCCGGGACCGGGAAAACACTCCTTGCAAAAGCCGTTGCGACCGAGAGTTCTGCTAATTTCATAAGCGTCCGGGGGCCGCAGTTGCTGTCCAAATGGGTAGGGGAATCGGAAAAAGCGATACGCGAGGTTTTCAAGAAGGCGCGGCAGGTAGCCCCGTCTATAATATTCCTTGATGAACTTGATGCAATAGCCCCTATACGGGGCACGGAATTCGGTTCCAGGACCTCGGAACGCGTGATCAACCAGTTGCTCACAGAGCTTGACGGGATTGAAGTTTTAAAGAGCGTTGTGGTGATTGCAGCAACAAACAGACCTGAGATAATCGATCCGGCTCTTATCCGTTCAGGCAGGTTTGACAGGCTGGTTTTCGTAGGACCGCCATCAAGGGAAGGAAGGATAGGGATATTCAGGATTCACATGAAAAATATCCCTGTCTTGGACGACGTGAATATAGAAGAACTGGCAGACCTTACGGAAAATTATGTAGGGTCTGATATAGAATCATTGTGCAGGGAAGCGGTGATGCTGGCGCTCAGGGAGAATTTCGATACCGAGAAGGTTGAAATGAAACATTTCCTTGATGCCCAGAAGAAAGTAAGACCGGCGCTTGCCGAAGATATGATGGAATATTATGAGAAGCTGCAGGAACAATTCAAAGGCGGGACAAAACAGGAACAGAAGTCTTATATAGGTTATAGATAAAAAAAGATAGGAGATTACTATGGCAAAAATACTTGCGAAAAATTTAGCTAATAAGAGGGTAATGCTTACTGACGGGTCGGAATTAGGATTTGCCAGCAACGTGGTTATAGATACCCAGAGTGGAGCTTTGGTATATTTGGTTGTCAAACCAACACCAATGGTCGAAACATCAAAATATAAAACACAGAGTGGTTTCGTATTGATACCGTTTGAAGCCGTAAGAGCTGCAAAAGATTACGCTATCGTTGATAAAAAGCTGATAACTGGTAGCGATTTTGATTAAATTTTTTTAAATCAGGGGCGGTATCAGAAGGCAATGTTTTGAAAGGTGAAATAAAAGTCACAATAATTTGCTCAACTCTGGACAGGGCAAGCCAGAATATTAAAAATAATCTCCTGAATAGCAGGAAATGGCAGACCATAACCGATTCTGATTGTACAGCCCTTGAGTACAAGGATTTCAGGATTGTTGAAATAAGCGAATCCCTCATTCACCAGGATGGGATTGATAAAAAATTAAATGCATGGGGTTTTCCGGCATCTCTTATAATCTTTGCATCAAAACACAGGAGCAAAGACGGGCGGGCTATACTTACAGTCCATTCAACAGGAAATGTCAATGAGGCAGTTTTCGGGGGAAGCCCGAAGGAACTTTCAGTTGCAGCGCCGCAGGCTGTGCGCTCTTTACTCCGCTCCCTCAAAATACTGGCTGAAAACGAGGAATATGAAATTACTCTTGAATGCACCCACCATGGGCCCAGTGATATCGACGTGCCTTCAGTCTTCATTGAAATAGGAAGCGGCGAATCCCGGTGGACAGATGAAATCGCAGGCAGGATGGTTGCAAATGCAATACTCATGTTAAAAGAAGACGACTCGCCGGTTGCTGTGGGTTTCGGGGGAACTCATTACGCCCCGAGACAGACTGCGCTCATCCTGTCATCAGATATCGCATTCGGGCATATATTCCCGTCCCACGCACTCGATGAAATGGATGGGGACATGATACGCCAGGCGTTTATGAAATCAAAGGCTGATTTTGCTTATTTTGACAGGAAATCGATGAAAAGCGGGCAGCGTGAAAAATTGCGCAAATTAGTAGAAGGTATCGGGTTTGAGGTGTTAAAAGAAAGCGATATAAAAGATATGGACGGCATACCATGGGAGTTCTGCCAGCAGCTTCGGAAAAGAGTAAAGGAAATTTGTCCTTCGGGCAAGCCGGTGATAACAAGCGGCATAAAATGTGAAGTTTCATCATGCCAGGGCTGCATATGCCCGAAGGTGAAAATTGCGCGGATAAACCCGGCTCTTTTATCAGAAGCTGAAAAACTTGACAGGAACAGGTTGAAGGAATTCCTCTCAAGCCATAACATTGCATATATAGAATATGAAGACGGCAGGTTCGCCCATGTCCTTATCGGATTAAATGACCACTGTGCAAGATTGGCAGCAGAAGAATTGACAGGGGAATGCGTGGAAATACTTAAGAAACATTATGATGTCAAACTGGACAAAGGGACTTTGCAAATAACAGAAAAAAAATTCAGCCCCAGACTTGCAGAATCCTATGGAATATGTGAAGGACCTATCTTTGGAAGATTGGCACAGGGCGAATCTGTAATTATTGATGGAAAAACTATAAATCCAGAGATGGTATATGAAATAAACAAAAGAGCCATTAAATTGGGTAAGTTAAACGATTGAAGGAGAAAAAGCATGGAATCTATAATAAAAGAGGCAATTTCAAGAGCAGGAGAATCACCATTACCTGTTGTCGGGGATACAGACCAGGAACTTGCGGAAATTTTGCAGGAATTAAAGACGAATATTGTGGTATTAGGATGCGGAGGCTCGGGCTCTAACACAATCCAGAGAATGTCCGATGAGGGAATTGAGGGAGCGGAACTGTATGCGATCAATACAGACGCCCAACATCTGTTGAATGTTAAGGTTAAAAGGAAAATCCTTATCGGGAGAAGCAGGACAAGAGGGCTCGGCGCCGGAAGCCTTCCCCAGATAGGCATGGATGCGGCCCAGGAGTCAAAGGCTGCAATAGAGAAAGCAATAGGAAATGCCGATATGGTTTTTATCACCTGCGGTCTTGGCGGTGGAACAGGCACGGGTTCGGCTCCAGTGGTGGCTGAGATTGCGCGGGATGCAGGCGCTCTCTCAATAGCAGTGGTCACGCTTCCCTTCTCGGTTGAAGGAGCGGTGCGCATGGAAAATGCAGAAGCGGGACTTGAGAGGCTTCGCGATATCGTTGATACGGTAATCGTTGTACCCAATGATAAATTGCTTGAAGTGGTTCCCCACCTTCCCCTACAAACCGCATTTAAAGTCTGCGATGAGATATTGATGCGGTCTGTCAAAGGTATTACAGAATTAATAACAAAGCCGGGACTTGTTAACCTTGATTTTGCAGATGTAAGGGTAATTATGCAAAAGAGCGGTGTGGCGATGATAGGTTTAGGGGAAGCGGAAGGAGAGAATAAAGCTATAGAATCTGTCCAGAAGGCACTTCGAAGCCCGCTTCTTGATGTGGATGTATCGGGTGCAACAGGCGCTCTTGTCAATGTCGTAGGCGGCCCAGATATGACAATAGCCGAAGCCGAAAGCGTGGTGAATGAACTTTATACCCGTGTCGATCCCAAGGCGAGGTTGATATGGGGCGCTGCTGTAGAGCCGGAGCTTGAGAATGTCATAAGGACAATGATAGTTGTCACAGGCGTAAAGTCACCGCAGATAATGGGCAAAAGTACGGCAGGAAATATACACACTGCAAAATACGGAATTGATTTTGTCAAATAACAATTTTAAATGCCTGCATACATAAATGAGATTTTCAATTCAATACAGGGCGAAGGGCCGTATGTAGGCGTACGGCAGGTATTTGTCAGGTTTGAGGGGTGCCAGCTTCACTGTGGATACTGCGATACGCCGCAAACCCGGAATATCTCCGGCACCTCCAGGATTGAGAAAACCCCTGGAAGCGGGGATTTCTATTCAGTCAAAAACCCCCTCGGCAGGGACGAAGTCGCCGGATTAATCCGGAAATTATGGTCACCTTCAACCAGGCATGTAAGCCTGACCGGGGGGGAACCTCTTATCCATTCGGATTTTATCAGGACGCTCGATATCGAATATCCGATTTATCTTGAAACAAATGCAGGGTTTCCGGAAAAAGCCCGGGAACTGAAAGACATTGTTGCGATAGCATCATGCGACATTAAGCTGCCTGAACACGATTCTACAGACCATTATGCTGAATTATTAAAAAACGAGCTTGAGACAATCTCGATATTTAACGAAACCTCAAAGACTTTTGTAAAGGTGATAATCCTCCCTGAGACCACAAGGCAATCATTATCTTTCGCGGTAGATGGTGTTGCATCAATCGACAGGAATATTCCCTTTGTGCTCCAGCCTGTAACTTCAAATACGAGGGTTTCCTCGTCAAGACTGATTGAGCTTATGGACTTTGCAGGGGAAAAATTAAAAGATGTGCGTGCGATACCGCAAACGCACAAGATGATGAATTTGCTCTAATAGCCGGTCGCAGTGGCTATGGCGATCAGTGTACTGGTATCGGAAGTCGGTGAAGAGACAAGGATCATTGTTTTTTCTGTCGCCCATATTATAGAATAATTTGGCGTATTGTTTCCATTTATTGTAGTATAGTCTGTCACCTGCGTTGCCTTATGACCGTTCAAGGAAATCTCCTTAAAAGGATCGTATTTGACCTTGCTATATCGCTGCTTGTAGATGGCAATCAGGTTTTCAGGATTGTCATTCTTGATTACCTGGATATAAACATCCTGGACATTATTATACCTGTAAACTCCTTCTGTTGCATTTATCAAGGTTCCGCCGATATCCACAGGGGTTTCGTGGATTCCCATATACGTGAATCCAACCGGTAAACCGGTTTGCGGAATATGCCCCGAGGTCGAATTTTGGTCTACTTTCTCTTTATCGAAAATACAGCCTGAAATAAGGACTGTTATAATAAGCACTGCTGATATCCATAATTTTTTTGACATATGTTATCTCCTACCGTTAATATGCTGAAGATTCAAAAAGGTAACGGTTGAATGACAGTAATAAACCAATCATAACTTTTAAAATCATGTTCGATATATACTGTTCATGGATTATCGGAAAGGTTCAATAGGGCGGATATTTGCAGTCAGGATTGACCACGGCGAAGATGTAATTGCAGAGATATGCAAATTAGCTTTGAAAGAAAACATAAACTCAGCTTTTTTTGTTATGCTCGGGGCAATGGCGGGCGCAGAACTCGTGACAGGTCCAAAAGAAAAAGTAGTGCCTCCAACCACGGTCTGGTCGGCATTCGACGATGCGCGCGAGATTGTTGGCGCAGGCAACATTTTCCATGAGAACGGCGCTCCAAAGGTTCATCTTCATGGCGCAGCGGGCAGTAGCAGGGGGATGGTTATGGGCTGTTTCAGGAAAAAGGCGGAGGCATTCAT
Source organism: Candidatus Methanoperedens sp. (assembly GCA_049303315.1). Classification (GTDB taxonomy): domain Archaea; phylum Halobacteriota; class Methanosarcinia; order Methanosarcinales; family Methanoperedenaceae; genus Methanoperedens. The sequence goes on along the minus strand of JBAQMZ010000005.1, from coordinate 51,154 downwards.
GGTTGTTGAGATTTTCATAGTGGAGATGGACATTGCTGCGGAGAGGGTGTTTGACGAGAAGTTGGGAGCTTCGCCGATAAGGTTTCTTTAACAATCAGTTATTTATAATTACAGCCTATTATCCAGATGAGAATCTATGGGAAGCTCACAAGAAATGCAAATGACTAAACAATGCCCTGTTTGTGGAGGACAATTAAAAAAGGATAAAATCCGGGAAGAAGTATGGGTAGAGGGCAAGCTGCTGGTCATCGATAACCTGCCGGCAAAAGTGTGTGCGCATTGCGGTGAGTCCATAGTAGATTATTCCACCATGGAAAAAATCGAGAATATAATTGAAAAATTCAAGCATAAAGAGATTATCGGCACTAGATTTACAGCGTATGAAATAGATGCAAAGGCAGCGGCGCTTGTGTAAATGATTTTATAGCAGATGGATAGATATAGACAGTTTCAGGGAAAAAGTAGGCATTCATGGTGATTAAGGCATGGTTGAAATCGAACCTCTAAGGAAAGACTTTTATTTCCTGTCTTTGCGAGAAGATATTCTTGCTATCCTGCTTTACGGGTCAGCCGCAAAAGGCGAAGATACGCCGCAAAGCGATATTGATATTTGCATAGTTTCACCTTCATGTAAAGACAAGAAGAGTTTATTGAATGAAATATACAGGAAACTGGATGTATTTTCAAAAAAATACGATGTCAGATTTTTTGAAGAGCTGCCTCTTTATATCCAGATCGATATCATAAAAAGTAACAGGATAATATATTCAAAAGATATTTATGAATTATATGAGTACTTCTATTATTTCCGGAAGCTCTGGGAAGACCAGGCAATGAGACAAAAGTTAACCGCCGCAGAAATGGCTGAAATTCTGGGTTGATGATAGAAATCTTAGGAAAGACTGGTTTTTTTCTTTTATCTACATCAACCTCGCCGGCAGCCTCTGCTTAGCCAGCAAATCCCCGACATCCTCGGCGCTTCGGATAACATCAGCTTCCCCGTCCTTCACCAGTATTTCTGCGCATCTTGGTCTTCCGTTATACTGGCTGCTCATGCTGAACCCGTAAGCTCCGGCATCCAGCAAGGCAATCAGGTCGCCCTTCTCTATAACCGGAAGTTTCCTGTCATGGGCAAGAATGTCGCCTGTTTCACATATCGGTCCCACGATTGTGTATGTTTCCTCAGGAGGCGAAGCTGCCTTGTTTGCCGCCACTGCGTAGTGGTATGAGTCATACATCGTGGGTCTGATCAAAAGATTAAAACCGGCATCCACACCCACAAAATTCTTCGCAGCTCTCTTCACTGTATTAACACGGGTCAGGAGGATTGTGGTATCGCCGACAATATAACGCCCCGGCTCAAGAACGAGCTTTGGTGAAATTCCAATAGCTTTTGTTCTCTCCTCAAATACAGGAAGAATCGCATCCGCGTGGTCTTGCGGTTTTGGCGTTTGCGCCTCGTCTTTCTTATATGGAATCCCAAGACCCGAGCCCATATCTACAAATTTGAGCTCTATTCCGAGCGCTGTCACTTTTTCCACCAGGTCCATCATTTTCTGCGCCGCTTCGCGAAAAGGCGCCGTATCCAGTATCTGCGAGCCGATGTGGCAGTGTATCCCGGTGGGTGAGATTCCGGGAAGCTTCGAAGCTTCGCGATAAACGCTTACAACATCCTCCGAAGGTATCCCGAACTTGGAAGTCCTGAGTCCTGTGGATATTTTAGGATGCGTCTTCGGGGAAACGTCGGGGTTCACGCGGAATGCGATTTCCACTTCTTTCCCTGCCTTTTGCGCCATCTCTGATATGGTATGCAGTTCATCCCCCGAATCCACTGATACCTTTACACCAAGCTCCACGGCTTTTTGAAGCTCAAAGTCTGTTTTTGAATTGCCGTTGAAAAGGATTTTCTCACGCGGGATACCGGCAAGCAGCGCCATATAAAGCTCGCCGTAACTGAAAACATCAGCGCCGGCCCCTTCCCTTGCAAGCATCCGCAGGATAGCAAAACTTCCGTTGGCTTTAGCCGCATAGTATATATCGGCATCGGGGAAGGCTTTCCTGTAAGCAGAGAAATTATCGACAACACGTGACTCATTGGTAACATATAGCGGTGTACCATATCGCTTTGCAAGCTCTGTGGTGTCCGCTCCCCCTATTACCAGGTGATTATTCATGATTTCAAGATGATTTTTTATTGTGAACATAGATGCACAATTAGTTGTAATCATATTATAGTTTTCACATCACGGGAATCTTGGCGTTTGCCATGATGATTACACACCTCTTTCACATGTAACTTAATAAACGTGTGAAAACAACGCAGTACCTATGGCACCAAAAAACTGTTGGGAACTTAAGAAATGTGGAAGAGAAGTTGGCGGAATAAAAGTTAAAGAAATGGGCGTATGCCCGGCGTATCCGCATCATGGAAGAGACTGCTGGATGGTTGCAGGAACATTCTGCGGGGGCAAAGTCCAGGGATCGTTTGCCCAGAAACATGCTACATGCATGGTCTGCGATTGGTATAAATCCGTTAAGACGTAATCTTCACGGCTAAATTAAAGCCGTTAGATTTTATTTTTATATATTTTGTCACTCCTGTTGACTATTACTGTTAATTATCATTGTTCTATATCACACGTTTTTCACAAATTGGTTTATATCCTGATTAATTAACATTAAGTTTAATTTCAGAATAAAAACGATTAAGGTTCTTGATATCATGAATAAACGAACAATAACCACAGTTGGCGTTTTTTTATTATTATTGGCTGACTTGAATGTCGCCCGGGCTGCCTACGGCATAAGTAACGGGATTGACATCAGCGGGACAATCGTAAGGTTAATTTCCTTCCTTCTTGGTATGTGCGGTGCGACTTATCTGGCAGCAGGATTGTGGCAGAGAGCGGAAAAAGGTTCCGAGACCTGGAAATACCTTTCAATTTCCATGGTTTTGTTCGTGTTCTGGAATGTCATAATGGCTTTTGGTATTTTGCTGGATGTGCTGGCAGTGCAAAGAGCCGAGCATGAAATTGCCATATCAGCGGATGCCCTGAATACTTATTATGCGATTGTAAGGGTTCTTGATCCCGTTATAGAGGTTATTGTATTCGTAATACTTCTTTTCGGGCTTCGGAAGATTATAAATGCGATGCGTAATGAGCCGTGGAGCGTGTTCAGCAAGGAGGATTCAGATGAATGAAGAATTCTTTGTTGTCCTGAATTCTGTTGCCTCCATGATAGTAATGGTCTGCAGTGTTCTTTCCTTTCATTTACTTGTCGGGATTTCAAGAGAACTGAAAGGCTTAAAGACGATGGACCTGATGTGGAAGAATTTCATTATCATGGCCAATCTTTTCATACTGCTGGGTATTACAAGGGCGGTCGGGTCTATCGGAACTATTATTTTTGAAGGGTTCTATCCTGTTTTTGAGGCTTTATTATCAGTGACCTTGATTCTGTTTTTTGTATTCGCAATATTATTATCCATATCGATTGAGGAGATAACGGAATAGTATGAGCGGCAAGATATTATCCGAAGAAGAACGGCGGCACATGCTTGAAAAGCTTGAAAGTAAAATAGTTGCCACACGCTTCATGACCCTGAAATACATTTCTTCTTCGATAAACCAGGATAAGGTGGATTTTGCAAAAATGGATATGGAAATGCCTGATTTTACCAAGAGTCTTGTCAGGATTATCGAGATGCAGGCAGAGAAAGACCCTGAGGAAATGGTAAAGCGTGAAGCCGGTGTGTGCCTTGAGAACCTTAAAAAGAAACTCAATCCGACGCTGATGCACGATGTGCCCATGTGCACTTCATGCGGGGAACGCGTAGTCGTTTCTTACAGGTTCTGTACCAAATGCGGGATTGAGTTAAAGAGCCAGAAATGGGCTTCGACATATAAGCTCTGTGATAAATGCCAGAACCTTATAGACCCCAAATGGAATAATTGTTCATATTGCGGCAGCCAATTGATAAAGAAAGTGGAAGTTGCCAAAACATGTTCATTCTGTAAGAAAAACATCGAGCCGAGCTGGCTCATATGCCCGTATTGCGGCTCCAAATTAAAACTTGTTGCCGGCGTCTGAAAACATCCTTAAAATCATAATTATTGTTTAAATTAGAATTTACCTTACAGACCTGTGCCGGTCAGCCCTTAATACCAATACATATACACAGAGCAGCAATCCTCCGGCTGCATACAGGATAAGCATTGTCAACGAGTAATATTCATAAAAAAATATGGCAAGACTTGTGCCTAAAGTCATGGCAATAGGAAGTAAAAAACTCAGGACTGTAATATTTTTAGAAACCATTTTTTAATCTTCATTATACTAATTCGTTTCTCAATGATAAAACTGCTGTTGTGAATAAGTGTGATACCTGATTTAATGTTGTTTTCATTACTTCATGTTCACTATTCACACAATTTTCACAACTTCGTTTATATTCAGGTGAACCATAGAACGTTTTGCGCGCTAAAAGGACGTTTTTATGTCTATAAGAAAAAACATATCATTAGAATCAGGACATCTCCAAAAACTGGAGCCGCTTGTCCGAAAACATAATGGGAATTTCAGCGCTGCGATGCGTGAAATAATAGACCTTATAGATATAATGACAAAAGACCCAGAGGCTGTAAATAAACTTATAGACGGGTTAAAAACAGACTACAACTTCACCGAAACAATCGTTTACTGGCTGATAAAACAGGCCCGCGGCAGGCTGATAGATACCGAACATCTCAACAGCATTATAGACCCCGCAAAGATAGTGATGCTCTCCGACCTTGAGCGGTATCTTGATGATATGACCTCAGGTGTGAGCTGGCAGACCAATATAAAAATAGATGATTACGATGATAACGTTCATCCCTCGCATGTGAAGGTCACCCTGTCCGGGAATAGTATATACAAGATGGAATTTCTCGGTGGAATGATATCTTCTTATTTAATCACGCATAAAAAGCAGGAAATCGTATCCTTGAAAAAGATGTCCAACAAAATCACGATTAGTTTCAAGAAACAGGTGAATACAAATCTTGCCAGGCAATCTCTTGTTAATTATTTTGGGGATATGGACGATATAGCGTGTGAAATTTTGAAAAAGCAGGAATTCTGGAAATGCATTGTTAATCTCTATAAACAGACCAATTATAACATGGTAACCATCCCAAAAAATTATTACAATGAATTGTTGATAGGAAAGGAGGCCCCAAGTTATCTCACGGCGCCTATAGAGGCAATTCATAAGATCCCGATACGGGATATACCGCTGGAAATACTTATCCCGACCATGAAATCGGTGTATGAATTCATGGGGATTGTGGAAAGAATCGACGTGAATGAGAATACATTGTACATCTATCATGGGAATACGGATGTGCGTGCTATAAATGCAATAGAAAAAATCCTTTTGAACGTGCTTAATTCCAACGGCACCAAATATAAATCCCGGTGCTCTGAAAACCTGATTGTGATGAGTCCTGTAATACAGATGAAAGAAATACAGGTTGAAAAGTTAGAATAATTATTATCAAGTGATTTCTTTACCTGAACCTCCAGAGTCGGAAAGCAATCCTGACTGTAAGCTTTAAGATGTTTAAAGCACAAAATTCACATATGGCAAAAGTTGAAGTTCTTCTTGCGACCGATGGGTCTGAGTCTGCTAAAAAAGCTGAAATTGCGGCACTAAAAATCACGAAATCATATAATATCAGGATGGCGGCGCTTTTTGTTGTGAATGTTCCTTCCACATCCGAACGGGACGAGTTGATAAAATATGGTGAAAAAGTTCTTGACGAAGTAGTTGCCGACGGGAAAAAAATGGGTGTGGATGTGCAGAAAATCCTGAAGCTCGGAAGCCCTGCAGAAACTATTTTGAATGTTTCAAAAAGCCTCAAGGTTCATACCATCGTGATGGGGTCTGAAGGCAGGAAAGGGTTAAAAAGAGTCCTTCTGGGAAGCGTTGCCGAGAACGTGGTGCGAAATGCGGAATGCACTGTACTTGTTGCAAGATAATCTAATATGAAATTTAAACCGGGTGGGAAATATGAATTATAAGAAAATTGAAATTTCAGCGGATTCAAACTCCGAAGATATTGCGCCTTTTGCGCTGGCGATACATGAACTTCTCGGACTGCCTGTGACCATGAGGAGCCTGAATAAAAAAGGCGTCAGGATTGAAAAAGGAAAAATCCTTGATAATAATTATAGCGGTCCTGTGCTTGAAGCGGTATTAAAAGAGAACAAAACCATACGCACCATCCCGACAAGCGGCAAATATGCGGGCATTCCCGTGATAGTCGCACCCGTCAGGAATGAGGAAGGATATGGCATAGCTGCCATCGGTGTCGTTGATGTGGTCGGCACTGTGGACCTGGGTTTCATCTTTGGCGATTATCCCGAGGTTGTAAAACAGGTGCAGGAATGCGTAAGGGCGCGCGTGACCGTTCCTTGAAACCTGTAATTCGCATTGCGAAAAAAGAGGATCTGGATGCCCTTTTTGAACTTGAGGAGATATGTTTCAAGGAAGAAAAATTTCACTGGAAACAATTAAAGTATCTTTTACTTAAAGCCAGGTCAGTTGTACTGGTTGCCGGGGACGGGGGCATCATCGGGTCAATTATCGTTCTTTTGCGGGAAAATATCCACAATGCAAGGATATATTCGTTAAACGTGCATCCCGCGCACAGGCAGCAGGGTATAGCGAGCTTGCTTATGGATAAAGCCATGGAATTGTTAAAAGAAAAAGGAGTTAATAAAGTAACACTTGAAGTAGGGGTTAATAACAAACCCGCCCAGAATCTGTATGCTTCGAAAGGTTTTATTGTTGATAAAAAACTCTACAATTATTATAAGAACGGGGATGATGCGCTGCATCTTTCCAGGAAATTATGATACCAGCGCATTGATTATTTTTTCGTAAATGTCCGTGTCCACGGAATCCTCGTATCCATCATAGATACTGGGGTTATCATTTATCTCGATAACCTTATACCCGCTGTCTGTTTCTTTAACATCAAGACCATATAGCCCATTGCCAACACATTTTGAAAGTGAGATACAGATATCCTTTAATTCCGGGGCAATAGATTCCCGCGGTAAAGCGATTGTATCTCCCCATACGTTCCTTCCGTTTATCTTCGACTTCACCTTCCATCCCCCTTCCGGGATGCAGTATTTGCACAGGTATAGCACTTCGTTGTGGAGTACCCCCACGCGCCAATCAAAATCAGACCGGATGTATTCCTGAAGCACAAGAACCTTTGCTTTCCTGAGCAAATGTTTTGTGAGTTCGATAAATTCAATTTCATTATTCGCCTTCTCCACATGGGATGAAAAACGGGTATATGGTGTTTTGATGATAACAGGGAATCCCAGGGTCTTGAATATCGTATCAAGAGTTCCGGTCGCATAATCTCCGTAAAATAAGATGGATTTTGGCGATGGTATATTATTTTTCAGGAACAGGTCGTGGAGTATTGCCTTGTTCGAGCATGTTCTTATCGAATGCGGGTCGTCGATAACCTTTATCCCCGATTGTTCGGCGAGTCTTGAGGCTATGTATGCCGAGTTGCCGGGGTCGGTCGTTGCTCTTATAAACAGCGCATCGTAATCCTGGATTTTTGAAATATCATCCTTGAAGATGAATTCAAATGAATGACCCATGGATTCTGCTGTGGATTTGAATTTCAAAAGAGCTCTATGTTCGGAGCCGTCCCTGAAATTATATGCTTCAACAAAACAGGCTATTTTCATGGAATATTACATTCTCTGTTTCATTTCATGCACTTTATCATGAACTATATCCCATTTCACTTCATTTTTCAACGCTGGTTCACAATGGTCCAGTATAACGCCGCAATCATCTATCTGGACTATTAATTTACATATCGGGATATTAAATATCTCATAGAATTTTCTTGTGAACTCCGCAGTCTCTTCGCTGGTTGATTCCCCGAACATCTGGATTATCTCATGCACTTCGCCCGTCAGGGGGTGAAGTGAGACAGGGAACCGTGCATCGTAGCTCATTTTGTTAATCATTCCGGGCAGTCTTGAATTTGACTTAATCACTTTCATCGAGTTGTTGGTGAAAGGATTTACGGCAAATAGCATGACCGGCGCGGCTAGCTCGCTGTCCGGTGATGTTACAAGCCTGTAACCGCTGGTCATGAGGCCGTGCTTTTTTGCCTTCTCGATTAAAAGCGGGTTCCTGTATGCATCCATTATTTCTGTACAATCCGGTGTGACTTCTACTCCATAGGTTTCAGCATGTGCAGATACATAATATCCCATCCGCAAATACCGGTAGTCATGGTTGATATTAAGTACGCTGTCATTCACTGGTTGCCTTAAAAAAAGTAACGGACTAGAGTCGCTATCGTCTTCTTCTTCACTGACTATAATCATTTTAGATATCAGTCCAGCTTAATCATTATAAGCTGAGTATAAATAACTAACGAGTGTGAAGGTGTTTTTCCATTGTAGAATCGGATTTTAGACCCTTTGCGCCACAACAGCCACATGGTCGCTGTGGAAAGGCTCCAACTCTATAAGCTCCATGACCTTGAAAACCCCTCCCAGCTTCTTCACTTCATTATCGATTACGCTGGCTGGTTCTCCAGTGGAATCAATGCTTCTTGACTTTATCATCAACACCAGAATCCCGTCCGTTTTAAGGAACAGCTTTGCGTTTCTCAGGGTAATCATTGCCTGTTCGCGCTGCGCCACGTCCTGGTAAATGAAATCGACCTGTGTGACCATATTCTTGTATGAATCAGGGCGCATCGCGTCCGAAAGTATAGGGATAAGGTTCATCCTGGGGATGCTCACGCGGATAAGGTCGTGCATCGCGCGCGGTGAGAACTCCACCGCAAAAACAACCCCTTCCGAAGCAATATCTGAAACATGGCTTGCTGTAGTGCCGTTGGCTGCGCCAAGATAAAGAACTGCCCCGTCCTTTTTTATGGAAACTGACGACCCTTTCAATATTATGGCTGCAAGCTTGCTGCGAAAAGGGTCCCAGAAGCGGTATTCCACATTTGCGATAGTTATGAGCTTCTCGCCATAGACCTGTATTCCAGGTGTAAGGTTTCGGGTGATAAGTCTTTTTGAACCTTCCAGTTCTAAAATAAAGACATTATCTAAGCTTGTTTCGATTAGCTCAACATCTTTCATCTGCGTTCATCGGCGTTTATCTGCGGTTTGTTTTTTTAAATTTCCTGAATTAATCTTGTGATATCGTTCCCGACATCGGATGTGGTATTTCCGCCGCCCATGTCATAAGTTTTGACTTCACCGTTGACTATATTCTGTTCAATGGCTTTGACGATTGCATCCGCAGCCTCTTTCTCGCCAATCTGGGAAAGCAAAAGCGACCCTGCCCATATCGTGGCAATGGGATTCACCTTGTTCTGCCCTTTGTACTTTGGCGCGCTTCCGTGTATCGGTTCGAACATGCTCGTACCTTCGGGGTTTATGTTCCCGCCCGGGGCAAGACCAAGGCCCCCCTGAATCATCGCTCCGAGGTCTGTTATGATGTCGCCGAACATATTCGGCGCCACAACCGTGTCGAACCATTCCGGATTCTTCACGAACCACATCGTAATGGCATCCACGAAATTGAAATCTGTCTTCACATCGGGATATTCGGCAGCAATGGAAGTGAATTCCTCGCGCCAGAACCCGTAAATATCGGAGAGCACATTCGCTTTGTCCACCGAAGAGAGATGCTTTTTCCTGTCCTTTGCAAGCTCAAATGCGTACCTGATAACCCTTCGTGTTCCCTCCTTGCTGATGAGACCGAGCTGGTAGCCGATTTCCTCGCTGTCAGAATTGATATCAAGCCCGAATTTTATGTTGTACAGGTTTCGCGCCACTTCAAGCGTTTTCTTGCTCTTTCCCTTTTTTGCCCGTCCGCCTATTCCGATATAGAAATCCTCGGTATTTTCCCGGACGACCACGAAATCAATATCTTTTGGTGTTTTATCCTTAAGAGGCGTCCATACGCCTTCAAGCAATTTCACAGGGCGCAGGTTCACATATTCATCAAGATAAAAACGAATCGTGAGGAGAATACCTTTTTCAAGTATGCCGGGTTTAATCCTCTCATCGCCAATAGCCCCGAAATAAATTGCCCTGTATTGCGAAAGCTCTTTTAGAGTGTCTTCAGAGATGAGTTCGCCTGTTTTGAGATAATGGTCTGCGCCATGGGGATATTCAAGCCATTCGATATCGAAACCGAATCTTTCACCTGCGGCATCAAGAACCTTTCGTCCTTCCTTGATTATTTCAGGACCGATTCCATCGCCTGGGATTACGGGGATTTTATATTGTGTCATGTACTGTCCTCTATTTTGTTTCTTAGAATTTCTGCCCCTTTGAATCTGTTAGGTTATTAAATTAACTAAAACAGAAGGTTTTAAATCAGTGCTTTCAATGCATTAAATCCTTTTTCCAGCGCGGGTATAAGAATATCAAGAGGGTTTGTAATACCAAGATAATGAACCATGATTGGAATCGCAACGAAAGTCCCAACCATGCTTCCAAGATTGGCAAGACCTGCAACAAGTATTATGCGGAATAACTTGTTCTGCATTAATTCTTTAATGGTTTCAGCTTTACTTATCGTCCTGAAATCCTCTGTCGTCGGCGGGCGATAATGAAATTCCACAAGACCTGCAAGCCATCCGATGGCTAAAAGGGGATGAAGGAAACCGAACCAGGCAAGACCGAATGCGGTCAGTGCAGACAGGGGATGTCCTCTTGCAATAATGACCCCGAAGGCAGCAAGTATTCCCTGTGCCACAAAAAGGTATAGCATTGCTGTGAGAAGCTTCTCAATGGGGTATCCGCCTAAAACCAGAAGGGTAAGCATTCCCACAATCATTGCTATGATAGCGATTGTCGCAGCCTTAAACCAGCTAAAACCTTTTTTGGGGAGCGTTGCCAGTTCCTGGACTGGCGGCAATGACTCGGGAGCGTCAAGATATTTCTTGATTCCTTCCCTGTGACCTGCGCCCACCACGGCAACCACATTGCCCTCTCTTGACAAATCGAGAAGATTTTTTGCCATGTAAGCATCCCTTTCGTCTATTAGAATCGATGCAGCACTCGGCGCCACTTTTCGTAATTCGGAGACAAGCTGGGTCACGACATCCTCGTTAGTAACCGTATCGATATCGATTTCTTTTGTTCCAATACCGAACGTTGCGCCTATAAGGGAACCGAAAAGTTTCAATTTCTCAAAAAAGGACATTTTACTCCAGAAGCGTCCGAGTGTAATCTGGATATCCCTGTCAATAAGTGCCACGCGCGCACCGGATTTTTCAGCGGTTTCAATAGCTGCGAGCATTTCAGCTCCGGGCTTGACACCCATATCAGCGCCTATTTTTTTCTGGACAAAAGCAAGCAGCCATTGCAGCAAAAAGTAGTTGAACTTCCCGCCGCTTAAAAGGTCTTTGATATTAATTTCACGGATTTCTTCTTCACCTTTTAATGCCTGGTACCTTCCCCTGTCAAGCTCAACAGCTACAATGTCGGGTTTTTCCCGCTCGATTATTTGATTGACCTCGGAAATGCTCTTTTCGGAAACATGAGCCGTCCCGACAATAGTAACCCTGCCGGCAGATGTGGCAGGATTTAAATAATTGAAATTGAAACTGACAGCGTAAGAACCGTTATTCATGTTATTCCAGTAATTGCACAGACCTTAAAATATCTGTCCTTGACACAATGCCAACCATTTGTTTTTCTTTTGTAATAACTATCCGTCCGATATTGTTCACGGTCATGAGTTTTATTGCGCTCACGGCATCATCATCTTCCCTGAGTGTTATTACGTCTTTTGTCATTATTTCTGAAACCCTGACGTTTTTCCTTTCATCCTTCGGGACTTTCTGAACATCGGAAAAAGTTACTATCCCTTTCACTTCGGTATCATCCACTACCGGATATCCCATGTGTTTGTACCTGAACATAAAATCCACAAGCTCTTCCACGGACATTCCTGAAGTCACAGAAGTGACATTTCCTGACATTATATCCTTGATTTTGACGCCTTCCAGTACAACCGTGACCTCGGTCGATTTTTCTTCTTCCGAAGCCCCGATGTATATAAAGAAAGCGATGAGGATGAACCATATACCTCCCGCCAATAATCCGAAAATACCCATAAAGATTGCAAACATCTTGCCAATACCGGCGGCTGTCCGCGTGGCTTTGATATAAGACATCCTGCCTGCAAGCCATGCTCGCAGCACCCTGCCGCCGTCCATTGGAAATGCAGGGAGGAGATTGAAGATACCGAGAATTATGTTAATATACCCTATCAGCCAGACAAGGCGCAGGTAAGGATTTTTACTTATATCCAGAAACAAATAAGCAGTGTAAGATAGATCGGCAGGTTTGGTAAGTATATAGGTTATTCCAAGCAATATGCCTATCAAAAAGCTGACACCTGGTCCGGCAAGAGCCATTTTAAACTCAACTTTGGGGTTTCTCGGGATTTCTTCCATGGCTGAAACGCCCCCGAAAAGGAACAGGGTTATGCTCTGGATATTGGAGCCGTGCTTTTTAGCTACGGCTGAATGCCCCAGCTCATGCAATAGCACACAAATAAAAAGTAAAATTGCGGCAGATAAAGAAAGAGCATAACGGGTTATTGTCGAGGGCATGTCATTAAAGCCGAATGGCGCAGGATTCACATCAAAGAAGTATGCAAAGACAGGCAGTATCAAGAGAAACGTAATATGCAATTTAATCGGGATTCCCATTATTTTCCCTATCTGGATTGATGTATTCATGAAATTCCTTCCAATTAATGATGCTTATATGAATGCTTAATATGAGTTAAATCGTATAGACTTTGCGGATATAGCAGCGAAAAAGATATAAGTGGCTATTTTTATTAATATCAGTCCCCTGAATGTGCGATAATATTAAGCCTGAATAACATATTATTCATTATATCAGTTGGTAACATATGGAAAATACTGAAAACGAATTAAAGAATCAGGATATTCTTGGCGGTCTGGAGATAACATCCACAAAAGATATCGAGGTTCCCAAGAAGTTAATTGAACAGGTTATTGGCCAGGAACATGCTGTGGAAGTGGTCAGGAAAGCAGCGAACCAGCGAAGGCATGTGATGATGCTTGGGACGCCGGGCACTGGCAAATCAATGCTGGCAAAAGCGATGGCTGAATTACTTCCGAAAGAAGAATTGCAGGATGTGCTTGTGTACAACAACCCAGACGACCCGAATAACCCGAAGATTCGAATTGTTCCGGCGGGTAAAGGCAAGGAGATTACCGACGCTCACAAGCTTGAAGCCCAGAAGAGAACCACGGCACGGAACATGTTCATAATGCTCCTGGTGCTTGGCATTGTCGGTTATTCATTTTTTATTAGAGAGTATCTTCTCGGAATCATAGCAGCGGTTTTAATCGCAATGATGATGCGCCAGTTCATGCCAAAGGAAACACTATTGATCCCGAAACTTCTTGTTTCAAATACTGGCAAGGAAGTTGCGTCTTATATCGATGCCACAGGGGCACATGCCGGTGCTCTTCTTGGCGATGTCCGCCATGACCCTTTCCAGTCGGGAGGACTTGAAACCCCTGCCCATGACAGGGTTGAGAGCGGGGCTATACATAAAGCCCATAAGGGAGTGCTGTTCATCGACGAGATAAATACGTTAAGGATAGAGTCGCAGCAGAATCTTCTTACCGCCCTTCAGGAAAAGGAATTCGCAATCACTGGCCAGTCGGAACGTTCAAGCGGGGCAATGGTAAAAACCGACCCGGTTCCGTGTGATTTCATCATGGTCGCAGCCGGAAACCTTGACGCGATAAGAGGCATGCATCCCGCATTGCGCTCGCGTATCAAAGGATACGGATATGAAGTTTATATGAGCGATACTATCGAAGATACCGCAGAAAACAGGCAGAAACTTGTCAGGTTCGTAGCCCAGGAAGTGGTGAGAGACGGTAAAATCCCGCATTTTGACAGAAGCGCCGTGGAAGAGATAATCCGCGAAGCGAGGCGGCGTGCCGGACGAAAGGGGCATTTGACGCTTAAACTTCGTGACCTTGGAGGTCTTGTCAGGGTCGCAGGCGATATAGCGCATGGTGAAAATGCGCCGCTCACGACCGCCCAGCATGTATTGAAGGCAAAGAGCATCGCGCGCTCGGTCGAGCAGCAGCTTGCGCACCAGTATCTTGAGCGCAGGAAGGATTACAAGCTGTTCGTGAAAGAGGGCGCACAGATAGGCAGGGTTAACGGTCTTGCAGTGATGGGCGACGATTCGGGTATTGTTCTTCCGATAATAGCCGAGGTCACACCCACGCAATCCACGGCAGAAGGCCATATCATTGCCACAGGCATGCTTAAGAACATTGCAAAAGAAGCAGTCCAGAACGTATCGGCGCTGATTAAAAAGACAACAGGCAAGGATATTTCGAAGATGGATGTCCATATCCAGTTCGTTGGAACTTATGAAGGCGTAGAAGGCGATTCAGCCAGCATATCCATAGCTACTGCAGTTCTCTCTGCAATACAGGGAATCCCGGTCGACCAGAGCGTTGCCATGACCGGTTCTCTCTCGGTGCGGGGCGATGTGCTGCCCGTTGGTGGTGTAACCTACAAAATAGAAGCCGCGGCGCTTGCAGGGATAAAGACCGTAATAATTCCGAAATCAAACCTTGGAGATGTTCTCATTGAGGACGAATACAAGGATATTATCAAAATAATCCCGGTGTCAAATATCGAAGAGGTGATTGAATACAGCCTTGTAGGGAGAGAGAAAGAAGGTCTTATCTCTACGCTTAAAAAAATTGCTTCAAGGACAAAATTCAGTATACCTCTGCCTGAACCCAAACCTGTTACAGCAGTGTGAGAATTACATGGATTTTTATGATACCCGTGTCATAAAGAGCGCCAGCACAGCTATCGTCCTGGATAACGGCGAGATACGGGAGATTTCAAATAATTTTTCAAGCGGCGCTGCGGTAAGAGTTCTGGATTCGGGCTCCTGGGGATTCGTGTCGCAGGACGGCGCATCAGAAAACCTGGATGCTGCGCTGGGTTCTGCAAGAAGGCTTGCCAGGGCCGCTAAAATCAAAAGCCCAAGAAGCCCTATTAATCTTGCCCCGATAGAAAAACCGAATTTGCAGAATCTTCCGGAGGTCAAAGAGAACCCGGAGGATATTCCAATCGAGGATAAAGTAAAATTGCTTTCGGAGATTGAAAAAAGCGCCCGGATTGCAGGCATTAAAAGTACAAATGCCATCTATTCTGAGTCTATAATCACGGTCAAATATTCAAGTTCGGAAGGTCTTGATTGCGAATATTCGTTAAACCGCGTGGGTTTTGCGGTAAGCGCCGTAGCCCAAACAGAAGGCATATACCAGATAGGACGGGAAAGCAGGTTTGGCGTCATGGGTTTTGAGTTTTTCAAAAAACACAATGCATTTGAGCTGGCGCGGAAAGCCGCAGATACCGCGGTTGAATTATTGTCTGCAAAAACGCCAAAGGCCGGGACATATCCGGTGATACTTGACCAGGAGCTTGCAGGCGTGTTCATTCATGAAGCAGTGGGGCATGCAGTCGAGGCTGACCATGTTCTTGAAGGGAATTCCATACTTGCAGGAAAGATAGGCGAGCAAATAGCGTCACCTCTTATTACGGTGTATGACGACCCTTCTCTTCACGAATACGGTTACTATCCGTTCGATGACGAAGGCGCGGAATCAAAGAGGACAACACTGATAGAGAATGGTGTGCTGAAATCATTCATTCATTCACGGGAGAGCGCCGGAAAACTTGGCGGCGAAAGCAGGAATTCCCGCGCCCAGGGATATGCCCGCCCGGTTATCAGGATGAGCAATACGTTCATAGCTCCTGATGGGATGAAGTTCGAGGAGATGCTTGCTGAATTAAAGGATGGCATCTATTTGAAAGGCTCGCGCGGCGGCCAGGTGAATCCTGGCGAAGGAGTGTTCCAGTTCAATGCCGAGCGCGGATTCATGGTGGAGAACGGGGAACTCAAGACGCCGCTTCGTGATGTCTCGCTGTCGGGGCATACGCTTGAGATTTTAAATAGCGTTGCTGCTGTGGGGAATGATCGCGAGATGAATTCGGGAAGGTGCGGGAAGGCTGGACAGCTTGTGCCTGTGAGCGACGGGGCGCCGCATGTGATGGTGAGGAAGGCGATGGTGGGAGGGAGCGGGTGAGGTTCATGCTGTTAGCAACGTGCGAGAGTAGAAGTCACCGCAAAGAACGCAAAGTTCGCAAAGAGTAATTTTATAAACTCAAGAAAAACTAACCGCAGATAAACGCTGATGAACGCAGATTTAATGCGCTGGCGCTTAAAGCAAATAGATTTTATAAATCAGTAGCGATTAATTTGCGGCGCTTCCGCAGAATCCCAAAACGGGAAAGCTGACGAGGACTACTTTACCTCGTAACGTAATGGTCTTCCATCCTCAGATGTGTATATGTATTCTTCAGGTTCCTTCAGGAAATCAAAAGCCGGATTGGCATTTGCTAAACGCAGCCATTCCTTCTCGTCAATTTCTTCCTCGCTGGACTGCTTGGTTTTTTCCATATACGACCTTTTTATACCAAAATTCATTGAATCCAAACAACTTATAATTTTCCTGTGAACAGGCAGCTTGTGCCTGTGAGCGACGGGGCGCCGCATGTGATGGTGAGGAGGGCGATGGTGGGAGGGAGCGGGTGAAAGTAAAGCCCATCTTAAGTTTTAAATAGATAACAAACCTATAATGATTGATATCAAATGGCTAGTGCAGCAATGACTGGAAAACATCAAGCAGGCTGGATTACAATTTCAACTGATGAATACGAATCAATGAAGGACACTATAGATGTTCTATCTGATGTTGATATAATGGAGCAGCTTGAAGAAGGCAAGAAAAAAGGTACTAAAGTTGGGGATTTTGAAGAGTTAGCTAAAGAACTTGGGATTTAGAACTCATCTTTATGTTTTATTGCTTCAATCGTGACTGTTTGTTCTGTATAATCAATTGTATATAGTATTCTAAATTTATTCTCGAAATATAACTCCCAGGTTCCATGAAGAACTCCCCTTAATGGTTTGCCGTGCAGGTCAGGATGCTCCTGTAATTTTCGGATTTTGATGGCGAAACGTCTCTGAATCTCCTTGTTGTATTTTCGGAGCTTTTTTTCTGCGGGTTCTCTGATTTTGATTGTGAAGGTCATATTTTTAGATATGTTTGATGATTTATACGGATTTTTACTATATATATTAACACCGTAACATTTTATTAAAACTATACCTTCATCAAAAATTTTCTTAAGTTTAAATGTATCATTATCAATTAGTAATTTGTAATTTCCCCCGCTCTTCCAAAAACCCCCTCTTCATCCTCATCGACACCCACCGCTTCGGCTCCCTCACAAGCTCGTACCTCTTTTTAACCTCCTCAAACTTATCCAATGCAACCACCCAGAAGCCGTCATTCACAATGACCTTCCCTTCCACAAGCGCATCCAGCGCCAGAGGATTTCTCTTTTCAATCATTTTAAGAAACTCGTTTCTAGTGTATCCCTTAACCTCAATTGGCGTATCTGTCAGCGAGTAGAGGAACTCAAGCCTTTTTAGTGGATGCTCTGGGAGTTTATCAGAAATAACGAGAAAATCAATATCACTCCACACATTAAAATCCCCCCTCGCCATTGAGCCGTAAAGCACGCCTGTGAATTTACCAAGCTTTGAAGATACAACCTTTGAATATTCCATCAAAATATCATGCACTTTATTCATATTTCTTCCCCATCGTGATGCAAAAATCACAAATCTTCTCACCACAGCCAAGGGCTTCATATGCTGTCTTATCATCATAAAACTCAAAAGGGCTGCCCTCGGTAAAAGCATCTGGATAACGCGCCGGCACATAGTGCCTGTCCAGAGTTCTGGCGCAGGATGTCAGGTTTTGTATGTCCAGACCATAAGTTTCTAAATCCTTGAACAACTTTACAATAGAATGTCCATAAGCCGAAATCCCAAGCCCCTTCAAGAGTGCCTTGACAGCATACTCAGCAGCCTGCTGAGCCTTAAAGCAGCACCAGTTATAGCTTTTTATAGAATAATCCTGTCGTGCGGAATTTAAAGTATCAGATGCCTGCGCCATCCAGCGCTCAAATTCATCTCTATCAAACATCATGTTGAAATGAATTTGTAGAGTTAAAAGGATTTCCACAAATCATCCACCATAACCTTATATAACCCTATTAAAAGAGTATAAATTACAAAACCGACCCCGGGCAAAAGCAATATGGGAGGAATTGTCATTAATTCAAGCGCCGACCGCTACAAATACATGTCCATAAGGCAACTGGAAGATATAACATCTGAACTGAAAGAAGAAGCAAAACGCGACCCTGCGCGGGATGCAGAGTATCATGTAGCTTACAAGGCACTCCAGGACAAGATAAGGGAAAGGGACAGGAGAAGACCCAAATGTATCCCATGGCGCTTCGAACATGAACTCGATATCGCAGAAGAGTTTTAAAACATACAGGCTTGAATTATTATAATGCTATCTATCGACCCTGAAATTGTCAGGCTTTTCCCTTCAACCAAAAGCGGCGCAGTCGAGCATGGGTTGTGGAGGATTCCGCTGTTCTTTGATAAAAGTTTCGGGAAAAACAGGGGGTGCATCCGTCTGCGCCGCTATATAGTCCATATGGCTGAAATGGGTGAAACAAAAGAAGCGATGATTAATAAGACAAATGAAATATACGAGGAATTCTCGGAGCTCATTGAGAAATATCCTGCTGACAGCGATACGCGGGAACGGCGGATGAAGCAGCTTGAAAAGTACATGCTGGAGTTCATAGACGAAGTGACTGAACTTATAGCAGAAGGGGATGCCACGCAAATATATTAGGTTAAAAATTAGAAAATTGATTTCGCATTATTATAAAAAATCTCATCGCCCTTCAAAAAACAGCACTTCATCAGCATCCACAACCGTGGCTTCCCCGAGCGCGCAGCACTCCGCGCGCCGCACCCTTGCATGTCCTTTTATTTCAAGCTGGAGGCGGGCAAGCTGGACCTCGGCTTCTTCATAGAATACCTCTGTCCTTTGAACCACCCTTTGCATTGATATCTGTTTTTCGCGGATTTTTGCGATAACACCGGTCGTTCCGGGTCTCACATCCTCGAGGCTTGTCGGCGTAAGGAATATCACATCTCCGACATCGGTTTCAAGTATTGAGAGAAAATTATGCGGGCTTCGTATCTCGATGGTTTTGACCTTATCATGCTCAAGTTCCGTTAAGATGTGCTGCGAAATCCCGCTCAATACGATATGACGCATAAAATCACCCGTACATCGGAAACTCTTTCTTGGGAATCGATGGTGTTTCAGTGGTTTTGACCTGTTCCGCAAGTTTAGAAAGTTCAAGCTCTATCTGCTCGGCCTGGCTTAATAATTTTTCAGTATCAATATCCAGCTCAAAGATTTTATTGATAACCTTTAGCACTTCGACAGCAGCTCTCGGGTCTGGATTTGGTCCCGGTGTCTCACCCAGCAGGCTCACACCAGGCATGCCGCGCAAATAACACTCGGTCATTATACTGCCTGAAATACCGGAAATAGTCCCTACCTGGAATATTTCTGTTTTATTTTTTATCTTTTCCAGCAACTCGGGATTTGTCGCGCCCCCGAAAACGCGCCGCTCTCCCGTGGTTGTCGCTATGCCTGCAATCGAAACAATATTCTTGCTATGAATCGATTGCATCCAATCCGTCAATATTTTGCTTATATCGTATGACGCAGTCGGATGTATCGGTATATCGGATATTACTACGACAACCTCCTTTTCCTTGGCCTCATAGATGCGCACAGGCATATAGACAAGACCGTTAAAAAGAACAGCAAGAGGCGGGAAATACCTTGAATCGATTGAGCCCATGTATTTCATTTTGAGTTCTTCGATAATGTGCTGGCAGGATATATTCCCTACAAGCCCTATGCCCGGAAATCCGACAATAACCAGCGGGTTCTTCGATTTTAAAGGTTCATTGATGACTTTCACAAATTGTTCTGCTTGTTCCAATGCCATACTTCCACCGATTATTAATTAGGGTGAAGGTAAATAAAAGCATCGAAGGAAAAATCTTATCTGAATATAGAGACATAAGTTCAGGACATGGAGACTGGCGAAATCGTCCAAATGTTTGCCGAATCAGGATTCCAGATTGACCCCCTGGCACTTGATTTAATGAAAACAAGTTCTCCGGAGTTAATACATGATGTTTTAAAATCAATAGACAGTTCCGTAATGGTCGTGGGGATAGAACACATAAAGCATCAGGTTCAAAAAATCAGTCCTGAAACCGATGTCCCGCCGGGAAAGATTAAAACCATACTGCAAAAGCCGGATGCAATTCCATCTAAAGTTAAACTTAATGGAAACCCGGTTACCATATTGAAAGACATAACAAACCAGTCCACTTGCATAGGGGAATATACGGAGTTCGTGCATTATTTCAGGGACCGCTTCAGTTCACTCGGGGATATGCTACGTAAAAGAATAAGCGCAAGACCCATTGAAAGCATCAAGAAAAGGAACCTGGATACAAGAGAGCCGCTTTCTATTATCGGGATGGTACTGGATATCAGGACTAGCGCCAACGGGCATAAATTAATCGAGGTTGAGGATACCACGGGAACCATACCTGTTTTAATTCATAAAGAAAAAGATAAAGAGCTGTTTGAGCTCGCAAAGAGAATAATTCTGGATGAGGTAATCGGGGTCACAGGTACGCTTTCTTCTGACGGCAGCCTGGTGTTTGCAAATAGAATAATGTTCCCCGACATTCCCAATACGCAGGGAAATACATTGAACCGGAAAAAACCCGAAGGAAAGGCGGTATTCATTTCGGATATCCATGTGGGAAGCAAGACTTTTCTTGAAAGTTCGTGGCTTAAGTTTGTGGAATGGCTCGGAGACGATATTAATTATCTTGTGATAGCGGGGGACGTTGTTGACGGCATCGGCGTGTTCCCGAACCAGGATAAGGAGCTTGCGATTTCTGATATTTATGAACAATATGAAAAAGCGGCGGAATATCTGAACGCCGTGCCGGGACACATCAGGATTATAGTCTCGCCGGGAAACCATGATGCAGTAAGGCAGGCAGAACCGCAGCCGCGCTTTCCAGAGAGAATCACTAAATTGTTTCGAAATGATATTACATTCGTAGGGAACCCTGCAATGGTGGATATCGGGGTCAAGGTACTGATTTATCACGGCAGGTCAATGGACGATATAATTGCGAGCATCCCGGGGTTTTCTTATGGCGACCCTTCAAAACCCATGAGCGAGATGTTAAAACTGCGGCATCTTTCCCCGATATACGGGGGCAGGGTATCAATTGCGCCAGAACTGAAAGACCATTTCGTGATAGATACGATACCGGATATATTGCATTGCGGGCATGTCCACACAGTAGGAGTTTCCCGTTACAAAGAGGTGCTGACTATTAATAGCGGCACCTGGCAGAGCCAGACCGAATTCCAGAAAAAGATGAACCTCCAGCCCATGCCTGCTAAGGCTACGGTTGTTGACCTTTCCAGCATGGAATACTCAATAATGGATTTTAATTAGATATTATGCTGAAAAACACCTATATTCATATACCCGGCATTGGTTCTTCAACAGAACGGAGGATATGGGAATGCGGTATAAAAAATTGGGAAGACTTTCTTCAAAACCACAGCGCGATAAAAGCACTGAAAACCAGGCAGAGGGTATTATTTTCAGGCGTTGAGGAATCAATTGAGCAGTTATCTTCAGGAAATCACATTTTTTTCGCTCATCGGCTATTGCCCTGTCACCAGTGGAGGGCCTACAGGTTCTTCAGTGAAAAAACGGCTTTCGTGGATATTGAAACTACAGGTCTTTCATCACATGGCGACAGCATAACAATAATCGGGATATATGACGGAAATGAAACAAAAACGTACATACGGGGCATAAATCTTAAAGATGCACAGAAGGAACTTGCAAAATATAAACAGCTTGTTACTTTCAATGGAGCGAGATTTGACCTGCCTTTTATTAATCATGAGTTCCCCGGTTTTTTCAATCACCTTCACACAGACCTGCTTTACCCATTGAAGAAATTGGGCTTTAGCGGAGGTCTTAAAAAAATTGAGTGTAAACTTGGAATAAAGAGGAGCGAGGAAACAGAGGGGATATCGGGTTTTGACGCAGTAAGATTATGGAACATGTACGAACGTGGGGATGATGAAGCGCTGGAGCTGCTCATAAGGTATAACAGGGAAGATGTTGAAAATCTCAAGACAATAATCGAGATGACCTACCCGAAGATGATAGAGAAAGAGATGATGTCTAAAACCAGGCAATGACATATACCACCGGTTCAAACGGGTTTTTGAAAAATTCACAATAGACCGTAAATGAGTTTTCCGACAACGAACAGCAGAATAATCGCAAACACACGGTTAATTGCGTTTGAAGATATATGCTTGAATATTATTTTCGAGCCTACCTGCGCGCCCACAAACGCGGCTGCGCCCGTGTAGGCCAACAAGTGGATATCAAGTTCGGAACTAAAACCCAGGTATCCAAGAAAACCCGATAAGGACATGAACGTGATAATGAATGCCGAGGTTGCAACGGCATTTCGTGTTTCAATGCCCAAAACCAGGAGGAGCGGCACCATGAAAGTACCTCCTCCGATGCCCACAAGTGAAGAAACAGCCCCGATAAAAAAGGCGGTTATCGCACCTATCAATATCTTTTTCTTTTCGCTTACGCTGACCGAGACGCCGATACTGCTGAAAAAAAGTATCCTCATGCTCGCGATAAAAAGAATAATCGAAAGCAATACGATTATTAGCTTCGTATCTATTTTATGAGAAAGGTTGGAACCTGCGAGCGCGCCAAAAACGGAAGTGAATATCATGGGCATGGCAAGGCTTTTGTTCACAAGCTGCTGTTTTAAATAAGTCATCGAGGCAGAAGCAGTTGTAATCACATTCAACAAAAGCGCCATGGGGATTGCGGTAAGGATGGGAACGCCAAGCCAGAAAAAAAACGGAGTATAGATAATCGCCCCGCCAAGACCGAGCATCGAGAACAGGACTGCAATGATGAATGCGATAAATATAATCAGTAATAATTCCATGCTATCTCTTTAATACTATTAGGATTAATAATGCTACGGGAAACATTTAAGTTCAATCAAGCCAATTTAGTTCGTAAGGATACAAATGAATAAGAAAAAGCGGTTAATATTGGGAGTTTCCATTATTGTCGTCTTATTAGGATATGTTGCTTTCACGACAGTACAGGCATCGAACCAGTACGAGGTGAGCGAAGCAGTTGCAGCGCATGGCAACCTGACGGGAAAGGTTATTATCGTCAATGGGAGCATGGTTCCAGGTACAGACAATTGGGACGCGCTTAACCGGACCCTCACTTTTAAAATGACAGACGGCATTGCCACGCTGGATGTTGTTTATAAAGGCGATAAACCCAATCTCCCGCCTGAAGCCACAGATATCCAGGCAGTAGTGACAGGGCAATTCAACAATAATGTGTTTGAAGCATTCAGGATGTTAACGAAATGTCCATCCAAATATGAATCCAGGGATTCCATATATACTCCCCCGGCCAAAACCCCATAATTCCTTTTATATCTTTTTTAAATGAAAGCCGAACAAAATCGAAGGATTTATTAACCACAATATCTTTTAATCGAATAGTTTGAGGAACCAAAAAATAAGATTTTTTGGATAGGATAGGAAATCAGGTTCCTCATATTCTAAAATAACACCGATACTTAAAACTGTTTTCCGTAATTATACCCAAATTTATACCTATTTGAAGCATTATACAGATACAGAATGAACGAGAAGGTGGCGTTGAAACGTGAATTGGGCATCATCGAGGTAACCCTGTCGGGTGTAGGAATAATCCTCGGGGCCGGGATATATGCACTCATCGGAAAAGCGACGGCTCTTGCGGGGAACTCCGTCTGGCTCTCGTTTGCGCTTGCCTCGCTTATTGCAGTTTTTACAGGATTGAGCTATGCGGAACTCTCTTCCATGTTCCCAAGAGCGAGCGCCGAGTATGAATATACTTCAAATGCTTTTGGGAGAAGACTTGCATTTATTATCGGCTGGTTGATTATCCTGAGCGCCGTAATCGGCGCATCAACTGTAGCCCTGGGTTTCGGGGGTTATTTCAAAGCGCTTTCCGGAGTGCCCATCATAACTTCCGCCCTCCTTCTAATAATCGCCCTCTCCATCCTGCTTTTCTGGGGCTTAAAAGAGTCTGTATGGTTTGCGATAATATCCACCCTCATAGAAAGCGCAGGTCTTATTTTGATAATTTTTATAGGGCTTCCCTATCTTGGGAAAGTGGATTATTTTGAGATGCCGCAGGGCTTGACAGGAGTTTTCCAGGCTTCTGCGCTTGTATTTTTCGCATATACCGGGTTTGAAAGTATTGTAAAACTCTCGGAAGAGACTAAAAACCCTGAAAAAACAATTCCGAAAGGATTGATGCTGGCGATCTTAATCAGTATTGTCCTGTACATTTCAGTAGCAATCTCCGCAGTCAGTGTAACTGGATGGGAAAAACTTGCGGCATCGGATGCGCCCTTTGCAGACCTCGCATTCAGCGCGTTCGGAAGCAATGCATTCATTCTATTAGCCATGATAGCTCTTTTTGCAACTGCAAATACTGTTCTTATGATGCTGCTCGGCGCTTCAAGAATAATCTATGGCATGGCGGATTCGTTCACTCTTCCGGGTATCCTCGGAAGTGTGCATTTTACGAGAAGAACGCCATGGATTGCCATATTCGCTGCGATGCTGCTGTCAATGCTTTTCGTTTTTGCAGGCGATATCGCATTTGTGGCTAATGTGGATAACTTCACGCTGTTTGTGACCTTTTTTGTGATAAATGCTGCCCTGATAATGCTAAGATACAAGGAACCGCAATTGAGACGGTCTTTTAAAGTTCCTCTGGCGATAGGAAAGTTCCCGGTACTGCCGCTATTCGGCATTGTATTTTGCGTGTTTATGCTTTTTCAGCTTGAGTGGAAGGTTCTACTTGTGGGCGCAGTGCTTGTGGTTATTGGCCTGGTTTTATCTTTTGTGGATATGAATAAAAAAACCGCAGATGATTAGATAAATCACCCAAAGAGCGAGAAGAACGCAAAGTGGAGAATAACACAATTGCGACTTTGTGCGGTGTGCGCCCAAACCCATAAAACATGCCGCTGCAAATTTACATTAAGTTAACACCACCAACAAATGCATGCAAAAACAAAAATAGGAATAAATGAATATCTCATCCGGAGACAAGCTGAATGGACAAGATGACACCTGCGATGCGCCAGTATTATGAAGCCAAGGAAAAGCACAAGGATGCGCTCATTTTCTTCAGGATGGGCGACTTCTACGAATCCTTCGGGGATGATGCGAAAATAATCGCAAAGGAACTGGAAATAACACTTACGTCGAGGGGAAGGGATAAAGAGGGCGAGGACATGCCTCTTGCCGGTATTCCGTATCACGCTGTGGATTCATACCTTCCCAGGCTTATAAAAAAAGGGTATAAAGTCGCGATATGCGAGCAGCTTGAAGACCCGAAAAACGCAAAAGGCATCGTTAAAAGAGGAGTCGTCAGGGTCATCACGCCCGGAACTGTTATCGATTCATCCCTGATTTCCGACCAGTCCAATAATTACCTGATGTCTGTTTCCGGGGAAGGAATGGAATTCGGTCTATCGTTCCTGGATGTGAGTACAGGGGAATTCCTGACGACCCAGTTTACAGACAATCAGAATTATGACAAAACAATAAGCGAAGCAGCGCGGATGAAACCCGCCGAATGCATACTTCCCACTCAACTTTTTGAAAATAAAAAACTCACGCAGCGGTTAAAATACATAGGCATCATAATCAATAAATTCGATGCTGACGCTTTTTTACCAAAGAATGCACGAAACCGCCTTCTGGAACATTTCGGCGCCGTAACGCTTGAAGGCATGGGATGCGAGAAACTCACCTTTGCCGTCTCGGCATCCGGCGCTGCTCTTGAATATGCACAAAAAACCCAGATGAGAGACTTGAATCACATACAGGCGATGAGGACATATTCCGAGAACGAGTTCATGGTGCTGGATTCAATAACGCTGCGGAATCTTGAGATAATCCAGAGCATTCGCGGCGAGGGAGCAGGTTCACTTTTATCTGTCATAGACCGGACAAAAACCCCCATGGGCGGGCGGATGCTTCGGAAATGGCTTTTGCAGCCTCTGATTTCTGTAAATAAAATAAACGAGCGGCTTGACGCGGTGGATGAGATTATTAAAAAGACATTGATGCGGTACGATTTGCGCTCGGCGCTTTTGGGTATCAGGGATATCGAGCGCCTCATCGGGCGTATCGTTTACGGAAACTCAAATGCCAGGGACCTCATAGCGCTCAAGGTATCTCTTGAAAAGCTTCCTGAAATGATAAAATCCCTTAAAGAAAGCGAAATCACATCAGGACTTCTGGCAGATATAATAATGAAACTTGGTGATTATACCGATATTGTCGCACTCCTTGGGCGGGCGCTTGTGGACGCCCCTCCTGTAAGCGTTCGCGAAGGCGGGATGATTAAAGAGGGGTATAATGAAAAGCTGGACGAGCTTAAGAAAATGTCGTTGCACGGGAAGGACTGGATTGCGGAGATGCAGCAGAAGGAGCGCGACCGCACGGGTATAAAATCCCTGAAAATCGGGTACAATTCCGTGTTCGGGTATTACATCGAGATAACGAAAACAAACCTTTCGCAGGTGCCCGCTGATTATATAAGAAAACAAACAACCGCAAACGGTGAACGTTTCTATACGCCTGAACTTAAGGAAAAGGAAGTAATGATACTTTCTGCTGATGAAAAACGAATGGCGCTTGAGTTTGAGCTGTTCACGGAGATAAATTCCCAAATTGCCGGACGGTCAAAAGAGCTGCAGGCTACAGCGCAGGCGATAGCTGAACTGGACGTGATAGTAAACCTTGCCGAAATGGCTGTTAACAACAAGTATGTGCGCCCGGAGGTGAATGAAAGCTGCAATATCCTTATCCGCGACGGGAGGCACCCTGTTGTTGAATATGCCATTCCGGGCGGGTTTGTCCCCAACGATACACACATGGACTGCCAGGAGAACCAGTTCCTGCTCCTGACTGGTCCAAACATGGCAGGAAAATCGACATACATGAGACAGACCGCGCTGATAGTGATAATGGCGCAGATTGGGAGTTTCGTGCCCGCATCATACGCATCAGTCGGGCTTGTTGACAGGATATTCACGCGCGTCGGGGCATTTGACGACCTTGCAAGCGGGCAGAGCACGTTCATGATAGAGATGGTGGAGCTTGCCAACATCCTGAACAATGCAACCCCGAAAAGCCTCGTTCTCCTTGATGAAATCGGCAGGGGAACAAGCACCTATGATGGCTACAGCATCGCAAAAGCCGTTGTTGAATTCATCCACAACAAAGACCGCGTGGGTGTGCGGTCGCTGTTTGCCACGCATTACCACCAGCTCACAGCTTTAACCGGAAGCCTGCGGCGCGTGAAGAATTATCATGTCGCGGTGAAAGAAGAAGGCAACGACCTCGTGTTCCTCCGCAAGATAATCCCGGGCGCGACCGATAAGAGCTACGGCATCCATGTGGCAAGGCTTGCAGGCATGCCCCTGAAGGTGACGCAGAGAGCCAAGGAGATATTGAAGGAAGTGGAGAACGGGAGCGCTATCGGCGGCAGGGGGAAGGACAGCGCAAAATATACACAGCTAATGCTTTTTGATTCGGAAAGTCAAAAGGAATCGCCTGTAGTCGAGGAACTTAAAAAGCTCAATGTGGATGCCATGACGCCCTTGGAGGCGCTGAATGCGCTGGCGGAGTTGAAGAAGAAGGTGGGAGGGGGATAGTTTTTCACTTCTTCTAACGATATTTCTTATTCAAATCAGCTTTACATTCCTCTTCTTATTCAGTTTGTCATGCAATTTCCCATCTGTTGTCAACAGAGGCACCTTTTCCCTCTCCGAAGCAGCCACGAAAAGCGAATCATAAATAGTAATCTTCTCAGAAACAGCGATTTTAAAAGCATCATCCAGTAATTCCTTTGAAGCGATAACATCACACGCGCCAGTAATAAAATCCGAACTATTCTTCAGTGCCTTCAGCATGAGTTCCTTTGACTCCTTGAAAATCGCAACCCTTTTCCATGCAACGTTCCCCACTTCAACGTATGCAAGATCAAGAGTAATCAGGCTATGAGACTCTGCCGCCCTCTCAGCCCTTTCTGAAGCGTCTTCCTTGAAGAATATCGCCGCAATAACACCGGAATCCAGTATTACTTTATTGCGCTCTTGCCCTGGCATCCCTATCCTCTCTTATCAAACCGGCGGCACTTGTTTCGATCTTCATATCTTTCCTTAGTGTTTTTGCCTTTGCAAGCAATCTCTCTTTACGTTTATTTTTAACATGTTCTTCCAGCAAGCACCGTATCTCTTCCTGCCAGTTTATCTCTGCCATCTCCTGCATCATCTTGCGTAATTCCGCAGGTATTCTTATACTGTAAACAGTTTTTGTAGACATAATTGTTTATATAATATGTGTATGAACATATAAACATTACTGGGTTATCCACAGTTGCCTTTATCCCCACAGCTTTGCGCCCTTCGCGCCTTTGCGGTGAGCCTGCGAAATAATATCACACTCACCAGCACCACCATATAAATACCCCCTCCACCAACAGAAGAACCATGCCCTATTATCTCGGCGAACTCCTGTTATACTGGTGTCTTTCCTGCAACCTCCCCGTGCTCGGGAAAACCTGCGCCTGCGGAGCCGCTGCCAAGAAAATCGACATAACACCGCCGGGCGACATCAGGCCTGCTTTCCAGTACGACATTGACCTCATTAACAAAACGACAGAGAAGCAGTTCGGCTTGAAACTCATCCCCGAGGGCAGGCTCGTGGTGCTCAACAAGGCGCCCTATGAGGACAGGATGGACGAGGTGGTATTCGACGGCGCAGTGATGGGTTCGCTTCGCTTTGAGCTTGAAAAGATGGGATGGGTGTTCATCCCGAGGCTTGAAGGGGCAAGGCTGTTTGCCGAAGGCAGGAAATGGATAATCGTGGATAAAGGCGCTGTTAATTTTATCATAAAAGGCGCGTCGGTTCTCGCGCCCGGGGTGAACGATGCCAGCGCCGGTATTGTTGAGGACGACGAGGTCATTATACTGACGCCTGAGAAAGAGGTAATCGCAACAGGCAGGGCGCGTATGAGCACCGAGAGGATGCTCACACATGAGAAGGGCATGGCTGTGAAAACGCGCTGGAACGGGAAACCGCAGCCTGCGGAGCGCTCGCGCCCGGAGCAAAAAAGTACCTGGGATGATGCTGTTGCGGCCAACATGCACATATTGAAAAAGATGGAAGAAAAGGCCCACAGTTTCATAAAAAACGTAGCTGAAACAACAGGAAGACCTGTCACAGTTTCATATTCTGGCGGGAAAGACAGCCTTACCACGCTGCTTCTTGTGCGTGATGCCGTGCCGGAATTCGATATTCTTTTTGCTGATACGGGACTTGAGTTCAAAGAAACCGTAGATAATGTAAAACAGACAGCAGAGGAGCTTAAATTACCTTTGAAGATACACTCGTCAGGCGATTCGTTCTGGCAGTCCATCGATAATTTCGGGCCGCCCACAGTGGAAGCAAGATGGTGCTGCAAGGTCTGCAAGCTCGGGGCGATAACGCAGATCATCGAGAACAATTACGAGAACGAGTGCCTGACTTTTGTCGGACAGCGGAAGTACGAGAGTGAGATTCGCGCTAACAGCGAGCACATCTGGAAGAATCCCTCTGTAGGAAACCAGATAGCAGCAACGCCAATCCAGAACTGGACGGCGCTTCATGTCTGGTTGTATCTATTCTGGAAAAATGCAAAATACAATCCTCTTTACGAGCAGGGATTCGATAGAATTGGGTGCTGGCTTTGCCCCTCGGCGAGCATGGCTGATTTCTCGCGGCTTTCGGAAATTCATCCTGAATTGAGCGAAAAGCTTGAAAAATATCTCAGGGAATACGCCGCACGGAATGGATTGCCGCAGGAATGGGTAACATACGGCTTCTGGCGCTGGCAGGTTCTTCCAAAGTCGATAAGGATGATTGCAGAGAAAAAGGGTATAAACCTTGTTCCCATAAGCGAGAAAAAACCCGTAAATTTTACTATGACCGTGGGATACCGCCCCTGCAAAGCCAGCGGGATAACAGCCGAAGGCAGTTTTGGAACGCCTTTGAATCTTTCCCTGATTGAAGAGACTGGCTTTCTGGGGATGCTCGGGGACACAAATTCGATTGACGGCGTAATCCTTGCCCAGCGGGGGGAAAATAATGTCCATGTTTATGCCAGCGGCGCGGTAGTGGCAAGAGGCGGCAGCGAGGACGAGGCGAGGCAGTTAA
The DNA here is from genome assembly GCA_049303315.1 of Candidatus Methanoperedens sp. Taxonomy (GTDB): domain Archaea; phylum Halobacteriota; class Methanosarcinia; order Methanosarcinales; family Methanoperedenaceae; genus Methanoperedens. The sequence goes on along the minus strand of JBAQMZ010000005.1, from coordinate 20,591 downwards.
TCGGGCTTGCCGAAAAAACCATCCGGCGCGCGCTTTCGTGTACGGGATGCGGGGTGTGCGTTGGCAAGTGCGCGGCGCGGGCGATAAGCGTTAACGGCAGGGCGCAAATCAGCGAGAACTGCACCCGATGCGGGAAATGCACGTGGTCATGTCCTGTGGTGAAGTTCGGGTAATTATGGAGTGTAAGGGCTTGATGAATTCTCAGAGCCCCGATATGTTCCCGGAGCAGCAATATTATGAAGGCCAATTACCGAAGAGTATATTACATATAGGTACCTATAGTATCATATATGACAGCTACCACAACGATATGTTTAGACACAAAGGTAAAGGATAAACTTACCTCTCTAAAATATCATTCCCGCGAATCGTATAGTTCCGTTATAGAAAGATTGACGAATCTGGCAATAGATGAAGAACCGCTCAGCGATGAGGCGATAAAAGGTATAGAAGAAGCTCTTGAAGACATAAAACACGGACGCCTACATTCCGAAGAAGATATCATGAAAGAATTTGACCTGAAATGAGCTATAAGGTCGAATATACTTCAAAAGCAAGAAAGGATCTCAAAAAGTTACCTCTGGAAATTGCACAGGGCATAATTCGGTCAATCAACAGCATCAAAGATGATCCTTCTCCTCATGTAAAAAAGATCAAAGGGGCACAAAAGAATCCTCTATATACTCACCGTGTTGGTGAATATCGAGCTATCCTTTACATAGAAAATCAGCGTTTGCTCATCCTGGTGATAGAAGCAGGTCACAGGAGAAAGATCTACCGGAAATATTGAGAATATGAAAACATGTCGCTTCCGGTCGGGGCGCGAGGATAATCGCATCACTTTCACAAGGATAGCCAAAAAGACAGGATTAAATTCCTATTGTCAGATTATAAATACAATTAAATCATAATTTTAAGTAAATATGATGCAGGATACAGAAGGGGCATGAGATGCAGAGAAATTATGTAATGTTTTTATTGTTGACCTTGTTTGTCAGTCTAATCTCAGGATGCGTAAGTACACCACCCTCTCCTCGAACTGAAAACGTCACACCTCCTATTAGTCCTGCGATTACCACTCCACCTTCAGTCCCATCTCCAGTCCCAACTCCAGCCGTCGTTAACGAGTCCCGGCTTTTGACCGGAGAAAATGTACAGATAAAGATATTTGAGGAAAGGATACGCGGAATGCTTAAAAATGGCACCCTTCCTATAATTGATGCAGAGTTTCATTATGGAGGGGATATGGACATTGATAAACTGATCCATAACATGGATAGAAACGGCGTGGCATTAACATGGCTTGGACCAAATGAAAACCAAGGAAGTGAAGAGTCAATAAGGCTTAACAAATTATATCCTGACAGATTCGTTCCGACAACAGTTCACGGCGACGGTCAAAAATGGCACGGCAGCGATAATGGCTTTCTTGAAAAACTGGGGAATGATGTTCGGTCAGGGAGATATTTTGCAATGGGCGAGTTTGAGGCACGACATTACCCGTCGAACACAAATAACCGTGATGTGCATATGCCTGTAGACTCCAAAGCCATGCAGGTTGTCTTTTTGGCTTCAAGTGATACAGGCATTCCTTTTGTACTTCATCACGAAGCTGAGGATGAACTTCTCCCTGAACTGGAAAGGATGCTCGTAAAATATCCAGAAGTAAAGGTTATCTGGGCTCATGCAGGAAGGAACAGGAACCCCGTAACCTGGGCAAAATTCAGCCGGCCTGATGCAGTTCGTGAGTTTTTGAATAAATATCCAAATCTTTATTTTGACTTCCTTGCATCAAAACCCGGCTCAAGATATCAGACAGGGTATGTGGAGGGAATTATGTATGATGTCACGCCTTCTGGCGCTTCCCTTAATCCCGAATGGAAAAAATTAATTGAGGATTTCCCTGACAGGTTTGTTCTTGGGTCTGATGTAAATTCAGGAAGATTTGGTGAATACGATAGGGTCATGAATACTTATAGAACCATTATTCTTCAAGGAGTAAGAGAGGATGTCGCTGAGAAGATAGCCTATAAAAATGCGTGGAAGTTGATGACGGGAGAGGATTGGAAGGATTAACTTTCATGAATCGGGGCACTGCTTCTTTCAACTTACTTTGCCGCCCGCCTGCCCAACCGCGCCGTGTCCTTCATCACCTGTCCGTTAAAAGCAGGGTTGCAGCCCTTCGCAAACCGATAAAGGCGCATGTTTCTTGGACGCTGAGGTTGCTTCGGGAACATATCGGCGCCGGGAGTTTAATATTTTTGAAGTGATATAAGTTCCACATTTGCGGAAAAATACCTGTAATATTAAGCCCCGAAGTTGAAATTGCCCTCGTCTGACTGCAAAAAATACTAAACCGACTGCGCTAACACCGATTAATCCTCATTCCTTCACCCTCGACCCGCCCGCAGGCAGGAACATCGCAATCTTATCGGGCGACGCAATCATCTTGATAAGTTTCATGTCCTTGAATTTTTCATTCAGCATCCTGTAAATCTTCTTTGACAGGTCATTCTGCTCAAACTCTCCCGGTTCTATCTCCATAACGAACTGCGCCCTGCTTTTTACTGCGCTCAAAGGTCCCCCGATCAGTCTTTTCTCCTCATTGAGGACAAGACCCAGCGCCGTCCCGAGCATAACGTCTTTGTAATAATTACGTTTTCCGCGTATCACGAAAGCCCCCTTTGCCACATACTCACCCGATTCAGGGGTCTTTGAAACCTGCTCCGGCAGAACCCAATAACAGTCCCCGCTCGCCTGTCCTGATTTCCAGATGCCGGAGTAAGAGACCGTGAACTGCGCAGCCTCGGTTAGCGTGGTTTCAGGAACTTCTTTTCCCTCAGTTTTAACTACAACCGCAGGAGAACCCGACACATGGGCATGGAAGAAAATATCCCTTTTCTCAAGGTATTTCTTCACGATATCCTCGTTACTCTGGGCGTCCCTTCCTCCGATAACAAGGAAACCGTCAGAGGAAATGAACCACCTGAACTGCTCGTACCACTTTTGTTTTGGTTTTTCAGGTTTTTTCCTTGCCTCTGGCACCTCTTCCCTTTCTGATAGTTTCTTTGTCCCTTCAATAGCAGTAAGCGCGCCTTTGATTTTCGAGGCTAGTTTTTTTGATTTATCGTAATAGACCTGGGAATTCTGGGGCACTGAAAGCCTGATATCCAGGTCCACATCTTCATTATCAAGTGTTACAGTGATTATCCCCCTGCCGGTATCAATTGATTTTATCGCCCTTGCTTCGGGCTTATCCGAAATCTTTAATTTGCCCTTTATCTCGTCCCACGAATACCCCTTATCCCTGGCATCCCTTATCGTTTTCAGAATTCCGTCGCACATCTGGTAATGCGCATATACCAATTCGCCTTTGCGCACCAGTTTTCCTTCATCATCCTTGAACTTTTCAAGCGCAAGCGTCTGTTTTTGCATGCGGTACTCATACAACCCGGGTTTTCCTGCTTTTTCCTCATCCTTTTTTTCTACTTTTGATTCGTCTTTTTCCTCAATTTCCGGGCTGAAATATTCATCAAGCGCATCATTAAAAGTGCTAAAATATTTCTTTTCGTTTTTCCCGTATTGCGATAACTCAAAAGGCAGCACATCAATTGGTTTTTTGTCTTTTAAAACAATGTGGGGTTTCAGGTCGGTACGAAGCGGCATGAAAACCTCCAAGAGAGCTTTTTGCACCGCCGCAGCATCGCTAAATTGCTTTGCAGGCGTGTTCTTATCAATACCGCCGCGTTGGCAGAGTTCCTCAGCATACTGTCCTCCCATGTTCATCCTTGTCGCAAGCGTCCTGACAATATCCGAATCTGAATGCGAGAACATTTCCTTTAGCTCATCCGCCGTGGCTGTAACAGGGGAAAGCTGCGGCGCAGGAAGCTCATAAGGTTCACCGCCCCTGACTTTCCTGTCCCTGAAACTGATGGATTTTAGCGGCAGGATTATCTTTTTTTCAGCATCCAGGAGCACAATATTACCTCTTGAGAAAAGTTCGATAAGAAGAATCGTCTTATCCTCGCCGCGCTGGATATGCATCTCGATTATCCGGTCAAAATCATACTGCGAAATGTCGGTTATCCTGCCTCCGGTCAGATGTTTGCGCAGCAGCATCGGGAAAGACTGCGGAAACTTGGGGGCGGTTTCAGGATTTTTTGTAAGATGCAGCCGCTTTCCGGCTTCGATAACAAGGTTTGTTCTCCCTTCCTTGAAAATGTGAAGCCCTATCCTGATTTCATCGGCTGAATGCTGGTATATTTTTGCAATCTTGGCATCCAGAAGGCGTGGATGCAGTTCCTTGATAAGCGCTGCAACGTCCACGCTTGACATTTCCTGTTTCATTGGGAGTTATATGATGCGCGAGTTAATTTAAGTTATCTCATAAAAATTTGCGGCTTTTACATAATTTTTTCATCATATTCGTTAACCCATGCGCTGGAACTGCCGTCTTTCCAATCCATAACAGCAATCAGTTGCATATTAGAAAGTTTTTAATAATCCTTTAACTATCTATAAAATATGAAGATGATATATTACATTTTAGTGGTATTAACCCTGGGCATTGTACTGTCAAGCGGCTGTATTCAGCAAGAAAAGGGTTCAACTATAGTTCCAGATACAACTAAGCCGGTGACATCCAACGACGAAATAAAGGGTCTGCCAGAACAAACAAATATCGCCCAACCACCGCCGAGTTCCCAGATTGATTATTCTCATGAATATCCCGCGTCTGCGGCAAATGTTGATGGTTTTGAAATGAAAAAAACGGGCTCAAGCTTTGTCGTTTACTATCATCCTGGCGACGAAACAAATGCAAATAAAGTGTTGGCAATACTGGAACAGGGCGGTTTAAATTTATATAAAAAATATCTTGGATTTGAACCAAAAGATATTCCGGTGTATCTGGCTGTATCTGTCGATGAGTATGTTAAGATAGCGGATTTTCCAGGCGGGAAAGAGAACGTGGCAGTCGGGGATGGTTCGGCTCCAAACGGCAAAATTTATCTTTATAAACCGTTTGGAGAAAATATACCTGGTAAAACAGGAGGAGTGATTATCCACGAGGGGGTTCATGCAGCCGCTTATCAATTTTTTGGACAGGACAAGATGCGATATCTCCCAGGATTTTTGAACGAGGGCATGGCGCACTATCTGGAATATACCTTTAAAGCAGGACCAAAGTTTGATCCTCTTGACCAGATTTATCACTCAGACCTGTTGATTGATGGTATCGAAACAGGCAACCCGAAACTTTTGAGTTTGGAAGATCTTGCGCAGAAGTGCGATGGGTATATTAATGAAGAAACACTTAATTTTCTTTGCCGCGGCCAGGGAACTTTTACTGTGTGGTATATCAATGAAAACTATGGCGAAGGAGCCATGGGAAAGTTTTTAATGAATTTAAAACAAACTCAAAATTGGCAAGAAGCTTTAAGCAGCGTAACCGGGAAAACAACCAGCCAGTCAGGACAGGAAATCCAGGACAGTCTAAAATTGATGGTAGAACAGAAAAAGAGATGAGATTGTGTTCAAAAAAATAAAAATTAAATAAAAAAAGAAGTGTGCATTTATTTTATTAAAATCTAATACACGCTTATTGTTCCCTCTGCGTAAGATTTTGGTAATATATTTGGATCACCTGAGGGAACTTCAGCTTTTAAATTGTAACTTCCTTTCGTATTAAAAATAACAATCACTGCTCCACTGGTTCCAAGGTTTCGCCTATATGTGTAGTTCAGGATAAGAGTTAGAGGCGACTCTGAAGAATAACCGGTAATTTTGATTAAAAGAGCATCTCCGGGATGTAAGGATACACTACTCGGCTTAGCGCCGTTGCTTGTAAGTTCTATTGTTTTAGCCGGAATATCAGTTGAAGGATTATAATTCCTGACGGTGAAATCACTTATTGCAGGAGTCGCAATTGCAGTTGCGATTGCGGTCGCAATCGGGGTAGGAGTGGGTGTAACAGTTACATACACAGTGTTGTTCTGGTAAACTATTTTTTCTACAGGTTTCTCGATTTCTATCGTCTTGGGTTTATGAGCCACATATCCTACCGCTACCCCGACAATGAAGAATATGATAATTAAGGGGATTAATGTCTTATATTTTGATTCCATAATCTTGCTCCTCAAGGCACAATCAATTCTTTATTGAGTTATAAAGATTTCGGACTACACAGACTACACCGGACTATTGGTAATCATTAAGTACTTTCCATCCAATAAAAACCTATATGTTCCCCACCATGCGCATGAGGAGATTGCGTACATCAAAATTCCGACCACTTATAAGCGAAACAAAGCTGGATGTTAAAGACCTGATTTGCCCTGTCTTTGTCGATGAGACGATAACAAAACCGATGGAAATTAATTCCATGCCCGGTTATTTCCGCCAGCCTCTTTCGACGATAGCCGATGAAGCGGCAGGCATTTCTGAACTTGGAATCCCTGCGATAATACTGTTCGGGATACCGGAGAAGAAGGATGAAACAGGTTCCCATGCGTACGGCGACAATGATGTCATCCAGAAGGCAATACACGCCATAAAAAGCAAGGTCGGCGGGAATCTGATTGTCATTACCGACCTTTGCCTTTGCGAATATACCTCGCACGGCCACTGCGGCATGGTGAGCAAGACGCAGCAGATTCTCAATGACCCGACCCTTAAAATTCTTGGCAAGACCGCAGTAAGCCATGCACGTGCAGGCGCCGATATGGTTGCGCCTTCGGGTATGATGGACGGCATGGTCGGAGAGATACGCGGCGCTCTTGATGATAATGATTTTGCGGATATCCCCATAATGTCGTATGCTGCAAAATACTGCTCTTCATTCTACGGGCCTTTTAGGGAAGCAGCGGGTTCAGGCTACGCATTTGGCGACCGCGCTTCATACCAGATGGACCCTGCAAATACGGATGAAGCCCTGCGCGAAGTGGAGCTTGATATTAAAGAGGGGGCAGACATCATAATGGTCAAACCCGCGCTTCCTTACCTTGATATCATTTACCGCATAAAAAAGAAATTCAGGATGCCTACAGCAGCGTATCATGTCAGCGGTGAATATTCGATGATAAAAGCGGCAGCAAACAATGGCTGGCTTGATGAGAAAAGCGCGGTGCAGGAATCATTGGTTTCAATAAAGCGCGCGGGCGCGGATATGATTCTTACATATTTTGCAAAGGATGCAGCCCGTGAATTAGAATCCAGATAATGCCCGGTTATAACGCACACAGGATATTCAATTATGCGATTTTTGCTGCAATTGCCGCTTTAGCCTGGCATGAATCTGTTAATCCAAAACAATTGCTGGCTCTGGGCATCGGTTTTTATATCGGCACCGATTTTTTAACACCCGACCTGGATACTGAAAGTACGGCAATAAAAAGATTGGGGAGGTTAAAAATCTTATTTTTACCATACAAATGGACATTTACCCACAGACAGAGTTCTCACAATATAGTGTATGGGGCTGTGGTAAGGATTTTGTATATTAGCATTATAATGCTCGTTTTATATTATGTTCTTTTCAAATCATTCCCATCCGGAACTGTGTTTTTTTCTGCTTATATCATCCTTTTTCTTGTTGGAATAATAATAGCTAATGCACTGCATGTATTACTGGATGTCATATTCTGAATTTTTTCCTCATCGCGGGATTTTACGTCGCCACATTTAAATATCTTCCTTCGCTTATACATTAAATAGAAAAAAGAGTCCACCCCTATGTATGAAAAAAACCGGTGATTGAGATTTGGGCAGATACCACATAATATTAATCTTTCTTTTTGTATTATTTTCCGGATGTATAGGCGAGAATAAGGCTTTAAATGAACCGATACCAGCTCCTTCTTTTTCCCCCACCCCAACGCCTTTTGCAGTCAAAACTGTCCAGGCTCCTTCCCCGACACCCACCATTATTAAATCCACGGAGATTATTCCAAAACCTGAAGAAAAACATGCAAATATTGATAATCGTTCCGTTGCCGTGGAAGTAAATTACCGGGAATATGTGGACTGGTTCCGGAATTATAACCTGAACATAAGAGTATATACGCCGCAAGAATATGTTTGCGGACAGTACACTGTAGATATGATAGCTGCCTCGGAAAAAGCCGGCTACAAAGCATATTTTGCAGCGGTAACCTTCTCTGACGGCACCGGGCATGCGCTTGTTTCATTCAAATCGACATTTGGCGGGATTACCTCATGGTACTTTTTTGAACCCCAGACAAATGAGTTGATAACGCCTGAAACTTTAAAAAATGAGCTGAATCAAAATATGGGTAAAACGGTCACACGGGTCGATATTTATGGTTATTTTGATGACGCAGGGGATAATGACCCGGCTACCTGGCGATTCGCATACCCATTATATAACAAAAATTATTAAAAATCGATCCTTTATTTATGCGCAGGACGAATGACATTTGCAGATTCCATGTTTGATTTTTTTAATCTTTCTAATGGTCATTTATCTCACCCCGTTAAATACATGGCAATTTGTCGTTAAATAGTTTATGCAGGTGTTTTTTTAATTTTTTGGGGGCCTAAATATCCGGTTTCAATTCGTCTATGTGAACCATTTCTTCGATATCAAGAAGTCTTGACATCTCCTGCGTGTCTATATAAATCCCATGCTCCTGGATAAGAGCCATAGGGTTCGTGCCGCCGATAACCACTATCCCCACTTTGTCTTTTCCGACCTGGACTCCGAGTATATCATTATTAGGTTCACCTACTTCCAGGATACAGGAAAATCCGGCTTCGACAAGTGAATCAAGCACCTGTTCTATCTTATCCCTTGACGCCATGGGAGCTTCCCTCAGATTCGCCAGTATCTTGCCTGAACCGGTATTTATCATTTCAGCCACCGAGGTGAGTTCCTGCGACATCAATACATCAAGAGGGTCGATTGTCGTGCTGTCATAGCTCAGAATTTCAGTGAATCTTAAGGGCGAGCCGTCATGTATTTCCACGACCCCGCCGAATTTGGGTTTAACAGGTATGCCTGCCTTGAGCAGGACGCCGTCTATCGTGATACTGCAGGCCGTGGCCAACCCCACCTTCCCCTTTTCGATGGTGAGATTCCCGAATTTTTCTCCCGCGCGTATTATTTTTATATAAGGGCTTACTGAAAGTCCGCTATGTATTGCCTGCCTGATGAATCCAAGAACCTTTTTAAAATCCGGTTCATTAACGATGGAAATATTTACTATTATTTTCCCTTTGCGCTTGAGTGGGTCAAAGGTTACCTCATACATCATGTTTTCAATTCTTGAGATTATGAACATTATATCTGTCATCTTAATTGAAGTATAATAATTACAATGCGTTATAAATATACCGAATTCGAGAAACCCCATCAATAATCAGGAATATATTATCGGAAAGATAAAGTATTTCAGTCAGGCAAGAAGTATAATGTCCATGAACAAGCAGGCAGTGATTGGCATTGTGAAAAATATTTTCACATATTACGGTTACAGTACAAGTTCCTCTGATATATGTGACCTGCTTGCTGAAAAGGATTCTGACCACTTATTAATAAAATTTGAAAATAACCCCAATTTCAACAATATCAGGTATTTTTCAAATATTGCGCAAAGCTATCACGGCAAGGGCGTAATGATTTCCGAATCCTTTGATGAAAAAACCCGCTTGCTCGCCCTTGACGAAGGGCTTATGCTCTGGGACAGGAGCGAGCTTGAATCCCAGATAGGCAGGGCAGTTCTTGCAGGCGCGCTTGGCGGATATGAGGAAAAAAAGCCCGCCAGGGAGAAAATCGATACCGCAGCCGCACAGGTCCAGGAACCTGTTAAAAAGGAATATGAAAGGACAATCAAGGTATTGCTGCGTTCAATCCCAGTTAATATCGGGAAATCCGATGCATTATCCATAGCCGAAGCAAAAATAGGAACCGCAAAAAGCCAGACATTAAAGTTCATTCCGGTATGGTATTATAATTATTCTTTTAATATCCAGAAGAAGTATAAATCAAAAATGGTAGACCTCACAGGCGAAGGCGCAGGTTATATCCATGCCCTCACAGGGGAGAATTTTTTTAATAAATACAAGGAAATCCAGGATAACACCTTCATGCCTACCCAGAATTATGAGATAAGCCAACCGCTCATCCAGCAAAAGGACGCGGCGACCAAAGCCTTAAACTCCATCATCAGGGAACATACAAAAGAAGTCAGGCTGAATGAAATGATAGGCGATACAATCGTATTTGAAAACAAGATTTTTGCTCCCGGCACCGATGAAATAAACTTCAAAATGGACCTTTTGCATATTCCTGTATGGGAGATAAAAGGCAAGAGGGAATTAATAGACATAAACGCGCACGACGGGCACATTATGGCCATGAAGCTCTATCATGACGCAGAAATGGTTTAACAACAGAAAAGCCTTTTAGTTTCCCGCCCCAATTAAAATCTGATGAGAAATGCCGAGGTGGCCGGGGTTTTATACAATATAAGCGAGCTCCTGGAAATAAAAGGGGAAAATACTTTCAAGATAAGGGCTTATGCGAAAGCTGCGCGTGCCATTGAAGGCACGACTGAGGATATAGAAAAAATTGCCCATGAGAAAAGGTTAAAAGATATTCCGGGCGTGGGAGAATCCATCGCCATGAAAATCGGGGAATATTTAGCAACCGGGCATCTTCAGTATTATGAGGAATTAAAAAAACAGGTGCCAGAGGAGCTTCATGAACTGCTGCAAATCCCGGGTGTAGGTCCGAAAACACTGCAATACCTGAACAAGGAACTTGGAATAAAAAGTGTTGAAGAGCTTGAGCGTGCGGCAAAGGAACACAGGCTGAGGAGACTTGCACATTTCGGGGAGACAAAAGAAGAGAATATCTTAAAAGCCATTGAGAGATACAGGCAGCGAAGCACCAGGATTCCCCTCGGCATAGCCCTCCCTCTCGTCAAAGAAATAGTGGAGGCGCTGAAAAAGTCCGGCTTCATAGAAAAAATCGAGCCTGCGGGCAGCCTGCGCAGGAGAAAGGAGACCGTAGGCGATATTGACATCCTGGCAACCTCAAAAGATGCTCCGGCAGCAATCGAAGCATTTGTGCATCTGCCGTTAGTTAAAGATGTAATTGGAAAAGGTTCGACAAAAGCCACCATTGTGACCAAAGAAGCAATACAGGTGGACCTTCGAATCATGGAGAGCAAATCTTTTGGCACGTCTTTGCAGTACTTCACCGGTTCAAAAGAGCACAATATCAAGCTGCGGGACCTGGCAAGGCAGAAGGGATTTAAACTTTCAGAGTACGACCTTGAGGAAATTTCCACAGGCAAAAAGGTCTATTGCGAAAGTGATGATAAGGTCTATCAAAAACTCGGGCTTTTGCCGATTCCCCCTGAGATACGGGAGGATGCGGGCGAGATAGAAGCAGCAATCTCAGGAAAACTCCCGAAGCTTGTTGATTATAAAGACATAAAAGGCGATTTCCATGTCCATACTGACTGGAGCGAAGGGTCAAATACGCTTGTGGAGATGGCAAAAGCCGCGCAAAAGCTGGGATATGAATATATTGCAATAACCGACCACTCAAAAGCGCTGGGCGTGGCGCACGGTCTTAGCGAGGAAAGGATGCTTTCCCAGATAGAGGAAATCCATAAATTGAATGACACGCTTTCGGATTTTCATGTCTTTACAGGTATCGAGGTGGATATAAAAGCCGACGCGAGCCTTGATTTCCCTGACAGTATCCTGAAGCAGTGCGATGTTGTTGTTGCAGCGCTGCATACGGGGCAGAAGCAGGCAAGAAGGGAGATTACAGGCAGGTTGATAACCGCGATGGAGAACGAGAACGTGGATATAATAGCCCATCCCACGGGAAGAATCATAGGCGAGCGGGAGGCGTATGATGTGGATATCGATGCCATGCTTGACGCAGCAGCCAATACGGGCACGGTTCTTGAGATAAACGCCTACCCTAACAGGCTTGACCTTAGCGATGTTAATACGAGAAAAGCAAAAAATAGAGGGGTGAAGATTGCGATTGGCACTGACGCCCATAACACGGGGCATCTCGGGTTGATGGAATTCGGGGTGGATGTGGCAAGACGCGGATGGCTCGAAAAAGAGGATGTGATGAATACAAGAAGTACAAAGGAGGTCAGGTTTAAGGATTGATGAGGAGCCAAAACATTAATAAACCAATCCTTTTAAACTATTCATAGGATGATTCCAAAGAATTTCTTTTTGACAAAGGGCGTGGGCAAGCATAAGGAGTACCTGCAATCCTTCGAGCTGGCATTGAGAAATGCAGGAATACAATACTGCAATCTTGTAAATGTTTCCAGCATAATCCCGCCGGGGTGCAAGCTAATCACGAAGGAGAAAGGACTTGGTATGCTGGAACCCGGCGAAATTACTTTCATCGTGCTTGCCAGGAATTCAACCAACGAGCCGCACAGGTTGATTGCAGCCTCGATAGGCGCAGCAATCCCATCTGGCAAAAGCAATTACGGGTATCTTTCAGAGCACCACTCATTCGGGCAGACAGACGAGGTAGCCGGAGATTATGCTGAAGACCTTGCCGCAACGATGCTGGCTAATAAGATGGGACTTGAATTCGACCCTGAAACTGCATGGGATGAAAGAAAACAATTGTTCAAGACAAGCGGATTGATCATAAAAACCACAAACATCACCCAATCGGCTACCGGAGATAAGAACGGATTATGGACAACAGCTATCGCAGCGGCTGTTTTCATACCATAATAATCTTTCAAGATATCAGCCTGCAAAACAAACCTTGCGAAATATCTTCTAATCATATATATCGTAAAACTTTATTACACGAGAAGTGTTCTTAATATTGGGGTTACGACCTTACTTTGAATATAAACAGGCTCGCTGTTGACTCTAAATGAGGAGGAAGTGAAATGGGAAAAGAAATTACAGCATTCGATTACGAAAAGGAGAGAGCGAAGTTCACATGGGATATCCCGGAAGATTACAATTTTGTTGAAACTATCAGAAAGTGGGCAATGGATAGAACAAAGTTGATGGCAATCACCGAGCATCCGGACGGGAAGGTCGAAAAAGCGGCATACTGGGAAGTGTGGGATAATGCAATGAGACTTGGGAATATCCTGAGAGAATCCGGCATCCGCAAAGGCGACCGGGTTCTGGTGATACTTCCACGGGGAATAGATGTTTATGCTGCAAGCACAGGCATCTGGGCAGTCGGCGGTGTTGTCGTTCCCGGCACAATAATGCTAAGGAGGGCTGATATAGAATACAGGATTCTGGATGCAGGGGTAAAAGCCCTTATTACCGGTGATTCGGAAGTCGCAGATGAGGTAGATGCAATAAGAGACAAAATCCCGATTCACAATCTTTTCTTTCTGGGGGAGAGAAAGGGATGGAGGAACCTGCGCGAGGAATCCGCTCATGTATCAAGAAAATTAGAACTTGAAGAAATCAAGAAAGATGATACATTAGCCATCACCTACACCTCGGGCACTACCGGCGCGCCCAAAGGAGTCGTCCACACCCATTCATTGATGTACTGTTTCGAGAGGCTCAACAGGTATTACTGGTGGAACACACAGCCGGATGAGCTCTGCTGGGCAACCACAGAACCCGGATGGGCTAAATGGTACTGGGCGTCCTTCGGGGCTATATTGAACGCGGGCGCAACGAATTTCCATTACACGGGAAGGTTTAACCCTGAAAAATGGTATGAGTTGCTCGATAAATGGAGGATAAACAGGGCATGCATGACACCTACTGAACTGCGGGCAATGGCGACGCTCGATGATGCGAACAAAAAATACGAACTTGCGGATTTGAAGGTCATTTTGACAGCAGGTGAGCCATGTACGCCGGGGATTGTCAGGTTCTTCGATGAGAAATTCGGGATAAGCGTCAGGGAAGGCTACGGGCAGACTGAAACCTGTGCTGTGGCGTGCACCCTGCCTGGAATGGAGATAAAACCCGGTTCTATGGGCAAGTTCACGCCCGGGGTTGAGGGAGCAATCGTCAACCCTGAAACCGGGGAAAGAGTGAAGGTAGGCGGGAAGGGAGTAATAGCCGTTGTCAAAAACCACCCCATGCTGTTCAAAGGATATTATAATAAGCCCCAGAAAACCGCAGAATGTTTTGTGGGTGAGTGGTACCTCACCGGCGACATTGCGATGATGGACGAAGCGGGGTACATCTGGTTTGATTCACGGGCTGACGACATCTGCAAAAGTTCGGGATACAGGATAGGTCCGTTCGAAGTCGAGAGCGCGGTTAATTCGCATAAGGCTGTCCTTGAGTGCGCGATGGTGCCAAGCCCCGACCTTTTGAGAGGGGAAATCGTCAAGGTTTTTGTGGTATTGAAGGAGGGATACGAACCTTCGGAGGAACTTGCCAGGGATATCCAGCAGCATGTCAAGAAGATAACAGCCCCTTATAAGTATCCGAGGGCTGTTGAATTTGTCAGGGAGCTTCCCAAAACCATCAGCGGCAAGATAAAGCGCAGGGAGCTTCGGATGATGGAGTTTGAGAGAAAAAGGGACGTGATCGAGACGCTCAAGGAAAAGGGTTTGTGGGAGAGGTAGGGGTAAATGAAGAATACAGGCAAAAACTGACTGTTTATGCACCAAACCAGTATCGAGCAGCTACTGACTTCCGGATGGGGCGAAGCATGAGCTTTTGGATTTTGCGGGATTATAAAATAGTTTGGGTTTTTGACGAAAAATATTAGCCTCGGAGGCGTAGAGAACACAGAGAAATAATAACTCTGTGACCTCCGTGTCTGATATGAAAAAGTGTAAAAACCACAAAGCAGAACACAGATGACACGGATAAACTGAAACCTCAGTTTACACGGTATAGGGCATGCTTTGCATGCCCTTCTTTGATAAAACTTTCTTAAAGTTTTTTCGACGGATGCCCACGGATTTTTTATCTGTGTCAATCCGTACCATCCGCGTAAATCCGTGTTCTACGTCACCATTGTTTAGGCTTTTTCATGTTCATTTATGAACCGCGTTCATAGACTACTCGGTGGCGATTTTGTTTTTTGATTTAACAACACCAAAAGATTTTACACCCACTAAATCAAAAAAAGGTTTTCATTATTAAATAAGTGGATGCGGAAATAAGCGCAGCCGCAGGGATTGTAAGAATCCATGCCCCCACAATCTTCCGCGCGATGCCCCATCTCACAGCAGAGAGCTTATCCGTGGCTCCCACGCCCATTATCGAGGAGGATATCACATGCGTGGTGCTTACAGGTATCCCAAGGGCAGCCATCGATGCAAGAACAATGCCCCCTGAGGTCTCTGCGCAAAAACCCTGGTAGGGTCTTAGTTTTGTGATTCTTTGCGCCATGGTTTTTACTATCCTCCAGCCGCCCAGAAAAGTGCCGAGCGATATGGATATATGGGCTGCAAGGATAACCAATAAAGGGACGTGGAAAGTTTTAAGAGAACCGTCCGCTACCAGAAGTACTGTGATTATACCCATTGTTTTTTGTGCGTCATTGGTGCCGTGTGTGACCGAGTAAAAAAAAGCTGAGAATAACTGAAGGCGTTTGAAATATTTGTTAATCTTTGAAGGCGAAACGCGATAAAATGCCCTGATAACAAAAACCGTTAGAATAAATGCAGCGAGCATTCCGATAATAGGTGAGATAACCATAAACGCAACTACTTTTTCAACCCCTGCAGGGTTAACAGACGTGCTTCCAATTGCAGCCAATCCCGCGCCTACAAGGCCGCCCACTAACGCATGGCTGCTTGATGTCGGAAGTCCGAAATACCATGTAATCAGGTCCCATATAATAGCCCCGACCAGTGCGGAAAATATCATCATAACAAGAATATCATTATTCGGCGCCAGTTCTATATTCAATATTCCTTTTCCAATAGTTGCTGCTATTGCCGTAGAAAAGAAAAGTGGTCCGATGAGGTTTCCCACAGCAGCCATGCCGACTGCTCTTATTGGGGTCAATACCTTGGTAGCTACGACTGTTGAAATCGCATTGGCAGAATCATGGAACCCATTGATGAAATCAAAAAACAAAGCTAATATTATAGTAAAGATTATGAATTCTTGCAAAATACCACCTTTTAGCTGTTCTTTACAACAATATCGCTGATAACGTTTGCAGCGTCCTCACACTTATCGGTTGCAAACTCGAGGCGCTCATATACTTCTTTCAGTTTCATTATCTCTATTGCATCGGTTCGTTTGAAAAGCTGCGCCACTGATGTTTTATAAATATCATCTGCAACATTTTCAAGCCGGTTGACCTCGATACATCTTGTTTCTATTTCTTTGGGATTCTTAAGGTTGCGTAGACCGGATAGAGCCGTGTTCAACTCTGTAGCCTGTTTCACAAGCACCTCGGCTAATTTTATCATGTTATCTTCCGGTTTTTTGATTTCGTATAAAACAAAACGCGTTGCGGTGCCGTCAATATAATCTAAAACATCGTCAAACGCAGAAGCAAGGGCTGATATATCCTCATGGTCGATTGGAGTTATGAAAGTCTTATTAAGCTCTTCAAAAATCTCATGGACAAAATCGTCACCCTGATGTTCAATATCTTTTATTTTTTGCTGCTTTTCTTTTATGTTATCATAATTTTTAAGCATATCGAGGAAGGCATTCGACCCATCAAGCACATTTTGTGACTCGTTCTCAAGCATATTAAAAAAGTGTTTATCCTGGGGAATTATCCATTCTTTTAATCCCATATTTCAATCATCCTTTTTTAATAAACGTAATAACACCCTTGCTATTATGTTTTTCTATTTTGATTTAATAGATTTATGCGTGGAAAGTCGATGTTAATTCAATTCCAACCTTTCGCCTGTCGCCTTGAAAAAGACTGCCATATCATTCCTTCCCGCCAATCCTTTCAATCGCCAGAGCCCCGAGGCGAGCGATGGTATCAAGTACAACCTTATTTTCAGGGGTAAGAATCTGCTCAGGACTGTCAAAATGAAATCCCACAACACCCTTTACGGTATCTGCCGTTTTCATGGGAAGATAGTACGCCCATGCTTCGGGGAGCGTATCCGTACCCATACCTGCAGGTTCGCCATTGAGCCAGACCCAGGTTGCTATACCAAGTTCTTTCGGGTTTATCTGGAACCTGTCGGTAGAAGCCCTGACCGAAATTTGTCCATTTTCAGGAAGAAAAATAGCCATGTCGCATGGGAAAATTTGCCTTGTATGACGAATCATCAGGTGTAAAACCTGATCAATGCTCTGGGCAGTGACCAGGTCCTTGCTTAATTCATAAAATGTTGTATTCCTGGACTCGCTTTGTTGAAGCTGATGCACCTTGTATTGAAGATTGGATGCAAGATTGCTAATTACAAAGGCAAACGCAATGAATAAGATATAAGATAAAAAATATCTTACATCTGAAACAGCAAAGGTAAAATACGGTTCAATAAACAAAAAATCAAAAATGAGAACGCTTAAGACTGCTGCAAAGATAGATGGGCCGCGCCCCAGGAAAATGGCGATAATCACAACAGGCAGGAGCATTAAGAATAGTAAGTTGATCTGACCAAGAATATCTCTTAAAAGAAAACCGAATAAAGAACCAAGAATAACAGCAACTGCGCTTATGACATAATTTAGCGGGCTGATTATACCTATTTTTTTTTCAGGTACAGGTTGTTCGCTCTTGCCTGCAAAAAGGAAAACATCGATATCTCTTGTGCGTACCAGGATCTTCCGGGCAAGAGTTGGAAACAATCCAAAACGCCTTGGTTTGCCCATTACGATCTTTGTCACATTATGGCTCTGTGCATAGCGGGCTATCTCTTCAGCCACATCATCCCCTTTGACCCAGACGACGCGTGCACCCAGCTTTTCAGCAAGATCCAGGGCATTTTTAAGCCATTCCTGTTCTTTATCTGAAACTTGCGCATGTTTGGAAGTTTCCACATAGAGCGCTATCCATTCTGCGTTCATTTCAGAGGCTATGCGAAAGGCTGAGCGAACCAGTTGCTCAGCATAAGGACTGGCCAATACTCCTACCAGGACACGCTCTGTAGCAGACCAGGGCCCGGCAATTGCATGCACCCTCATGTACTGGAGCATTTTTTCATCTACGCTGCCTGCTACAAGCCGCAGTGACATTTCACGAAGTGCAAGTAAATTCCCCGGCTTAAAGAAACGCTTGACAGCATTTTCTGCCATATCTTTTGCGTAAACCTTTCCTTCTTTCAATCTTTTGAGCAGCTCCTCAAAAGGAAGGTCTACAAGTTTGATCTCATCAGCTAACTGGAAAAAAGTGTCCGGGATGGTTTCACTGACACGAACTCCTGTTATCCGGAAGACGATGTCATTTAAACTTTCCAGATGCTGCACGTTCAGGGTTGAATATACATCAATTCCCGCGTTCAAAAGCTCCTCTGCATCCTGATAGCGCTTGGCATGGCGGGAATTGGGGGCATTTGTATGGGCTAATTCATCAACAAGTACAACCTTTGGCCTGCGAGCCAGAACACCATCTAAATCCATCTCCGCAAGCTGCATGCCTTTATATTCAGTAACAACGAGGGGAATAGTTTCCAGGCCTTCAAGGAGTGTTTCGGTCTCTGCCCTGCCGTGTGTTTCAGCGTAACCGACAACAACATCTATTCCTTCCTTTTTACGCATTCTCGCATCAGAGAGCATGGAATAAGTTTTCCCGACTCCAGGTGCAGCGCCAAAATAGATGGTCAATTTCCCGCGTTTCTTGGCTGTTTCTTCCTGCTTGGCAATTTCCAGAAGAGATTCTGGTTCCGGTCTTTTGTCTTCTGTATCTATCATTGAAATCTACTTCATACTGTCCAGAGCAAGATTTAATTTTAAGACATTAATACGTTGCTCCCCTAAAAATCCTAACTGCCTGTTCTCAACGTGTTCAAGCACCAGTTTATTTAATGTTTCTTCGCTGAGATTACGTGCTTTAGCAACACGGGGTACTTGTACTAAAGCAGATTGCATACTGATGTGCGGGTCTAAACCGCTTGCTGAAGCCTCTACAAGGTCTGAAGGTACCGGAGCCTGGATACCGGATGACTTCAGTAGCTCTGTTCTATTGGAAATTTGGTCTATCAAATCTTTATTCGTTGGTCCGAGATTTGAGCCTCCGGAAGCCAGGGGATTGTATGGATAACCTGAAGTGTCTGAAGGACGCGACCAGAAGTATTTTGTGTCTGAAAAAGGCTGCCCGATAAGGGCTGAACCTGTGAGATTGCCGCCAGAATCGTATAGGAGGCTTCCCCCTGCTTCTTTTGGGAAAAATAACTGTGCCAATGCGGTTATTGTGACGGGGTAGATAACACCGACAAGTACCATCAGAATTGCAAAGAGTTTTAGGGTTGTTTTTATGTGGTTCATTACTTGTTCTCAGGCATTCATGGTTTTCGACAATGCTTTTTTAATCTTTATATCGTCTCAGGCACTTGCTTGTGCCTAATTTCTCTGTCCAGATGTTTAGGTTTATATACTGGAATGCCTGCTTCTTCTAGTTCTTTGATTTTTTTCTTCTTATCTTCCTGTGTCATATTTCGATATATGTATTAATTGATGGGATAATATAGGTTTATGTGTTCATTATTTTTTATCCTTCTCTCCAAGCATCTATATACTTTTTAGGAATCCCGTAATCCTTTTCTAAAGATTTCCATGAGAATTTATGCAGAACCTCCACTTCATATTTGAAAGCTCCCCGCATATCAACTTCGTAAAGCTTAAGCTGATAAGATGGCGGCATTTCATACCACTTTCCAGGATATGGAAGTAATCCATTTCTTTTTATTGTATTCTCAAGCTCATAATCCCGAACAAATTTCTCGCCATTAATTTCAAAAGTTTCAAGGTCTTCTTCTATATACGTGTGAACGATTTGCGGTGGCTTCATATAGTTTCCCTCATTTTAAATTTCAAATTTGGATATCCATTGTTTGTATATAACCCTTTTAGGGTGTGGGTAATTGACTTAAAATTTGTTCAGGTGGATACACTTCTATTCCGAATTTCTTCTCTATTTTTTGTGCTGCATTACGAAAATGCTCACAACTGGCTACAATAATATCCACTTTTTCTTGAGTCGCATAAACTAAATGTATTGCATCTTTAAAAGGAATATCAAATTCCAATGCAAACTCAGAAGCTTTTCTGAAAAATTCAAATTCAAAATATGTCGAACTAATTGCGATTTCGGGTTCATTGATAAAAGATAATCCTGGTTCGATACCTTTAGTCCATTTATCAAAGTCTTTCCATTTTCCATACTTTCCCGTCAAATCTTTGGTTATCATAAAAGAAGCTTGATGCCGATCAATATGCCTATTGGATATTGTAGCTTTACCCTCAAAATCTACACGCAATAAACCATACTTCTCAAAGATAGGCATATCGAGGACTTGGGGATCAGGTGAGAGTTTAGCATATATAATTTTACATTTTGGAATTATTTCATCTTTAGAGAATTTCGAAAAACCAGATAGAATCGAAATATTTAATACATAATAACTATATTTAGTTTGTATGGCATCATTCATAGATTTTGCATTTAGAGAAGAGTATGAGCGAGTGAAAGTTTTAGGAGA
>JBAQMZ010000004.1:0-49242 GCA_049303315.1 Candidatus Methanoperedens sp. | reverse complement strand
AGGAGAAAACAGGAAGCTTTTGCCAGAGTGTGTGATTATAACCTTAAAAGGCGGTGTTATCTAAAGTATCTGGAGGGAATTCCTCTTAAAGTTGGAGGATAACGAGGAATTATGTCCCAAAGCCGGTCAAGCTTCAGTCTTTAAATCCAGGCGTTCAAAAAAAAAGATAATGTTATATAACATTGAAGTGATAATTATGCCTATGCCTGATAGTTTTCTTGATAGAATCTTTGGTAATACAGCTCAATTAATTGTTCTTGAATATTTGCTCAATAATAAGGACAATGATACTTACCTGTCAGGGATTGCCGCGGAAACTGGTCTCTCGCATTCGACAGTATCAAGGGTTATCGAGCCTCTTCTGGACTTGAAAATCATAAAAGAGACGCCCCTGGGCAAACAGATAAGGGTTTTCAGGTTAAACAACGATAATGACCTCACAAAATACCTCCTTAAATTCAATAATGATTTAAAAAATATGATGAATGGCGGTAAAAAACATGAATAAAGATCCCATTGATGATAAAATCATTGAATTATTGAAGCATGATGGAACGACATCGAACCTGGAGATTTCAAAAAAACTCGGGATATCCGAGGAAGATGTTAAAAAAAGAATCGGGAGTTTATCAGAAACAAGGCCAAAAGTGCTGATAGTTGATGATGAAATGGACACACTCCTTCCTTTAAAGAAGTCTCTTGAAGTTGAAAATTACATTGTAGTTGAAGCCTTAAATGGACAGGAGGCGCTGAACATAGTGAAGAACCAGATTCCTGATATAATACTCCTTGACCTCATGCTTCCGGGAATGGATGGTTATGAGGTATGCTCCCGGTTAAAAAATAATGCTCTCACAAAGAATATCCCGATAATCATGCTCACAGCCAGGGATTTAGTCACAGACCGGGTGAAAGGTCTTGAAATCGGCGCCGATGATTATGTAGCCAAACCTTTCAATCTCCATGAACTGAAAGCCCGGATAAAAAGTGTGCTCCGGCGTTCAAGAAATATGTGATTCGAAAGTGGGGATTTGTGAGAATAAGGACTGAACTTATCATTTTTTTCCTTATTATAGCAGTGGTACCCCTGTCTGCAGTCGTTTACATGTCATACGATTACAGCAGGGAAGCCATACGCGATACGGTAATGACAAACCTGCTCGGGGCAACTGAAAATAGCGGTAATGCGATAGATAACTGGATGGACGTGAGAAAGGATGACATCCGCGTGATATCCAGGTCAATGGAAATTAATACGGAAAAAGACGAATTAAAGGATTACCTTGCTACTTATGAAAGTGAATATCAGGGGGTTTATGAGGAATTCTTTTTGCTTGACCTTGATGGAAATATTATATTCTCGACTCTTAATCGCACAGGAAATGCCGCTAATGTGCCTTATTTCACGGAGGCTTCGAAGGGGAAACTGTATATTTCGGATGTTACTCTTTCCGAAAGTAACGGATTCCCTGAGATAATATTGACCAACCCGGTTACGAAAAATGGGACTATCGCAGGAATATTGGCTGCAAGAGTGAGCATGGAGAACCTGTACAGGATACTGGAAGATATTGATATCGGGAAATCAGGTGAAATATTTATTGTCAATAAAGACGGGGACATCATTTTTCATAATAACCGGTCCCGGATTTTGCACAAAAATATAAACAATAATTTCGCAGTAAAAGAAGTAACTTACGAAAAGAATGGTATTAATGAATATGTGAATTATAAAGGCGAAAAAGTTCTCGGTTCTTATTACTGGCTGCCATTATACAGATGGGGATTGGTGGTTGAAAAAAATATTGATGAGGCATATGCCGGGGTTTTCAACCTTGAACGCCGGATGGTAAGCATCTCGACTTTTGCAGTTATCGCCGTTATTCTCGCGGCGATTATTATTTCCCGAAGAATCACCGGGCCCATAAAATCCCTTGAAGAAGGGGCAACCGGCTTGCTTTCCGGGAATTTCAAACCCATACCGGTTTCTTCAAGCAATGAGATTGGAAAACTGACAAAAATATTCGATGATACAGCCCTCGAATTGTTGGAAATCAGGAAAAAACTTGAAGCTAAAATCGATATTGCAAATAAAGACCTGGAACAAAAAAATAAAGAACTTATTGCAGCTAATGAAGATTTAAAAAAACTGGATGAACTGAAATCGGATATTATCTCTCTTGTCTCTCATGAGCTGAAAACGCCTCTTTCGTCTATCAGGATTTCAGCCGAGTTTCTCGAATCCGAAGCCAAAAATGATCCGCAAGTCCAAAAAGAAATGTTCGGGATAATAATAAGGAATATAGACAGGCTGACACGGTTGATTAACGATATCCTTGACCTCTCAAAGATTGAAACAGGAAAGATGGAACTCCAACTAGAGCGTGTGGATATCAGCGAGGTAGTGCATACCACCATTGAAAATAACAAACTTCTTTCCTTGAAAAAGAACATATCAATAACAGCGGACATCCCCGATAATATATCGCCGGTTCTTGCGGATAGGGAAAAGCTTATTATTGTTATGAATAATCTCCTTGAAAACGCCCTGAAATTCACCCCGGATGGCGGAAGCATCGTTTTGTCCGCAAAAGATGATGCGGACAGT
Source organism: Candidatus Methanoperedens sp. (assembly GCA_049303315.1). Classification (GTDB taxonomy): domain Archaea; phylum Halobacteriota; class Methanosarcinia; order Methanosarcinales; family Methanoperedenaceae; genus Methanoperedens. Next base: position 46,634 of record JBAQMZ010000004.1, on the reverse strand, counting down.
ATTGAGGTCAGAATGAAAGATACAGGCATAGGGATAGAAAAAGAGAAACTTGAAAAGATATTTGACAAATTCTATCAGGCCGACAGCACGTCAAGAAGAAAATTTGGCGGCCTGGGGCTTGGTCTTTCAATAGCCGGCGGGATTATCCGGGCGCACGGAAGTGAAATACATGTGGAAAGCGAGATTGAAAAAGGCAGCACTTTCAGTTTCAGGTTAAAGAAGGCGGGAAAATGAAAAGTTATATTTACATAATCATAATCGGGTTGATAGTATTCTCGGCAGGCTTTGTGGTTTACGAAAAATCCCATACCCCAAAGTCAATAACCGTTGTTTCCATGACAGCCGATGAGATGTCGGCAAATCTTGCAAACGGGACGATTGCAGGTTTTATTTCATGGGAACCATATCCGGCAAAAGCGGTAAATGAGGGTTACGGCAGGTATCTTGTTAATTCCAAAGACATCTGGGAGAACCATCCCTCGTGCGTCCTGGCAATCTCCGATGACCTGAAGGATGAAGACATGATAAGAGCGCTTGTATGGGCTGAGGTAAAGGGCGCAAGATTTATCAACAATCCCTCAAACCGTGAAAAGGTACTGAAATATGGACAGGAATTTTCAGGGCTTGATAAAAATGAGGTTTCTTCAGCTATTGATAATACGGTTTACATCGAATACCCTGACGTAAGCCAGGTTAAAAAAGCCATTGACATACAGGCTAAAGCGGGGACTTTCAAAAATACAATAGAATCTCTCGGGTATAAAGACACGGACGAATTTCTTTCGAGCCTCTTTATTGATAAATATTACAACGAGGTCAAAAAAAGATTAGACGAAGACCCTGACTGGACGCCGCAGGCTGTTAACGGGAGCCTCAGGTTCGGATATATTGAAGGAAATATACATTATCTGTCCATGTACATAGCCCAGAAGGAAGGTTATTTCGATAAAGTGGGACTTACTCCGGGGAAAAATGTCCAGTTCGTTCCTTATCGCAGCGGCAGGGCAATAACAGATGCGTTAAAGCATCGCGAGGTTGATGTGGCAACCCTCGGCAGCACCGTTCTTTTACGGTACAGGATAAATGATAATGGGAGGATACATATCGTCAACGGCGTTAATTCCGGCGGTTCATCGCTTGTAGTGAAAGCGGATTCGGATATCATGTCAATAGATGACCTTAACGGGCTTAAGATTGCGACACCGGGTTTTGGCACATGCCAGGACACTTTAATGAGGAAAATGTTTGAAGGGTTTGAAATCAAAACGATTTAGCAGCATCGGTTAAACGTTAAGAACCTTTTTGAGGTAATGACCGGTATAAGACCCCCCGGTCTTTGCGACCTTTTCAGGCGTCCCCTCGGCAACGATTCGCCCGCCGTTATCTCCCCCTTCGGGACCAAGGTCTATTATGTGGTCAGCCACTTTTATCACATCAAGATTATGTTCTATAACCACCACGCTGTTCCCTGCATCCACGAGAAGGGAAAGCATATCGAGCAATTTCTGGATATCCGCAAAATGAAGCCCCGTCGTGGGTTCGTCAAGGATATAAAGAGTCCTGCCCGTACTCCTTTTACTGAGTTCCGATGAAAGCTTGATGCGCTGCGCCTCACCTCCTGAAAGGGTCGTGGCAGGCTGGCCGAGCCTGATATACCCCAGCCCGACATCAAAAAGCGTCTGAAGCTGTCGTTTTATTTTCGGGATATTTTCAAAAAAGGTAAGCGTTTCCTCGACTGTCATGTCCAGCACCTGTGCGATATTCTTGCCTTTATAGGTTATTTCAAGGGTCTCGCTATTGAACCTTTTTCCGTGGCAGACCTCACACGGCACGTAAACATCAGGCAGGAAGTGCATCTCGATTGTTATAATCCCGTCCCCTTTGCATGCTTCGCACCGCCCTCCCTTGACATTGAAACTGAAGCGTCCCGGCAGGTAGCCCCGTGCTTTTGCGGACGGGAGCTGAGCAAAAATATCCCTTATTGGAGTAAACAAGCCGGTGTACGTTGCAGGATTTGAGCGCGGCGTCCTTCCTATCGGAGACTGGTCTATTATAATTATTTTATCGATGTTCTCAAGCCCGATTATGCCCCTGTGCTTGCCTGGCTTTTCTCTTGCGTGATAGAACCTCCGGGCAAGAGCCCTGTAAAGAATATCATTGACAAGAGTGCTCTTTCCCGAACCAGAAACGCCGGTAATACAGGTCATCACTCCGAGCGGTATATTGACATCTATCTGTTTCAGGTTATTCTCGCTTGCCCCGACAATGGTTATTTTACCCTCTGGCTTTCTTCGCCTGCGCGGGATAGCTATCATTTTCTTATGGCTGAGATACTCGCCTGTAAGGCAATTTTCGCAATTAATGACATCATCGAGTGTCCCTGTTACAACCACTTCGCCGCCGTGAACACCCGCGCCGGGTCCCATATCAACGATAAAATCCGCGCTGCGTATCATTTCTTCATCATGTTCCACGACTATCACCGTGTTTCCAAGGTCCCGGAGCTGTGTCAGCATGTGTATCAGCCTGCCGTTATCCCGCTGGTGAAGGCCGATACTGGGTTCATCGAGGATGTAAAGCACGCCCACAAGGCTTGAGCCGATTTGCGTGGCAAGGCGGATTCTCTGGCCTTCTCCTCCCGAAAGCGTGCCCGCAGCCCTGTCAAGCGTGAGGTAATCAAGCCCGACATCCATCAGGAACCCGAGCCTTGCCCTGAGTTCTTTCATAATAGGCTTTGAAATAATCGCCTCTTTTTCGGAAAAAGTGAGGCTTTCCAGAAAATCAAGCACTTTTTTAACAGAAAACCGGGTTGCTGCAATAATGGATTTACCTCCGACTGTGACCGCAAGGCTTGAAGGTTTGAGCCGCTCGCCATTGCAGACGGTGCACGGCTTGATGCTCATATATTGCTGGATTTTCTCGCGCGCTTCTTCGGATTGGGATTCCCTGTACTTTCTTGCCAGGTTCGGTATCACTCCTTGAAAAGTGCTCGTGTGTTCCCACAGCCCCTCGCGTTCGCGGGGAACATACCTGAAATGGATTTCTTCAGTTCCACCGTGCAGTATTACGCGCACATCTTCAGGTTTAAATTCCGAAAACGGTGTATCAAGCGAGAAACCGTAATGCTTGGCCACGGAAGCGAGCATCTGGTGGTAATACCCGTGCTCATATCCCCACGGCTCGATAGCCCCCTGACTTAGTGATTTGCTTTTATCAGGTATTATCAGGTCAGGGTCAAATTCCATCGTGCTGCCGAGCCCCTGGCAGGCCGGGCATGCGCCTCTCGGGCTGTTGAAAGAGAACATGTTTGGCTCAAGCGGTTCAAAGCTTATCCCGCACTTAGTACATGCGGCATGCTCGCTGAAAAGAAGCTCCTTGCCGTCAAGCACATCCACTACCATAATCCCGGTTCCTTCTTTCAGGGCAGTAGCAACCGAATCTGCAAGCCGCTCTTCTATTCCCGGTTTTATCACCAGCCTGTCCACAATAACATCAATGTCGTGTTTCTGCTGCTTGTTAAGATTGATTTCCCCGGATAACTCGTATATCTTGCCGTCAATACGGACCCTGCTGAAACCTTTGCCTGTGAGTTCTTCAAAAATCTGCTTGTATTCCCCTTTCCTCTGCCTGGCAAGCGGGGCAAGCACATGTATTTTCGTACTTTCGGGAAGCCCCATCAGCCTCTCCACTATCTGCTCCACGGTCTGCGAGGTTATTTCGCTGCCGCAGTTTGGACAATGCTGCCTGCCTATCCTTGCATACAGCAGGCGCAGGTAGTCGTAGATTTCTGTGACCGTTCCGACCGTTGAGCGGGGGTTCTTGCTCGTGGATTTCTGTTCGATTGAGATGGCAGGCGAGAGACCTTCTATGTACTCTACATCGGGTTTGTCCATCTGCCCCAGGAATTGCCGGGCGTATGCTGATAATGACTCGACATACCGCCGCTGTCCTTCTGCATAAAGCGTGTCGAATGCAAGGGAGGATTTTCCTGAACCTGAAAGTCCTGTTATCACGATGAGCTTGTTTCTTGGAAGCTCAAGGTCGATGTTTTTGAGGTTGTGGACGCGGGCGCCTTTGATTATGATTTTATCTGTGGACATGAAAATGGTGGATGTTGTTATATTGGCGGAGGATGGCTAAAATATTGCTGTTGCGATATTCCGGCAGTAACTTTTTTATTTTCCGGGATTACTATCTTAACGTGAAGGAAAACTTCGACCTCATTTTGGCAAGTTAAAACATTTTAAACCGTTAAGTACTTAAATTTACATAGGGTGTAAAGTAATCAATATGATACAATTGGACAATCTCGATGTTAAGATATTGACCCATCTGCAGAGCAACAGCAGGGAGTCATTCCAGGAAATTGCAAAGCGCTGTCTTACAAGTGTGCCTACAGTCAAAAGCCGTGTGGACAGAATGCTTGAACTCGGGGTCATCAGTAAATTCACCATAGATATCGATAACAGTAAGCTGGGTATAACCGAAGCGATACTCCTTGTAAATGCAAAGCCAGGCGCTGTCAGCAGGATAACTGAAGAGCTCCGGGGGCTTGAAGAGGTTAAGGAGCTTTATTTAACCTCTGATTCTGACACAGCCATAGTATCAAGGGTAGCAGGGGATATGAAGCGCATTCTTGCGATACAGGACAGGATAAATCTCACAGATGTGAACAACATCCGCATCTTATCAGTAAAAAATGCATTCTGGAAGGACTCAACCATCCCGCTTGCATCTACCGGTATAACCTTAACCTGTGCTTATTGCGACAGGAAAGTGGCGGGTGAAGCCGTAAGAAAAAAAATAGATGAGAGGGACTATTTCTTTTGCTGCACTACATGCCAGGGCGAGTTTGAAAAGAAATATAATAGACTACTCTCCAAGGTCTAATGGGAGAACAGAATTCAAACAAATATGAATTACAAGAAATACATCCCTGCACTCAGTTTTGAATGGCTTACCCCTCTATACGACCCTGTGATGCTCTTGATGCGCGAATCCACTTTTAAGCGAAGTCTGGTTGAACAGGCAAATATCAAAAACGGTTATCGGGTTCTCGACCTCGGGTGTGGTACTGCCACCCTGACCATTCTCATAAAGAAAACTTATCCCGGCGCCGAAGTGACCGGGCTTGATGGGGATACAAAAATTCTTGGGATAGCAAGGGCAAAAGTCGCAAAGGCAGGTCTCGAAATTGCTCTTGACACCGGGATGTCATTTGAATTGCCATATCCTGACGACTCTTTTGACCGCGTAGTTTCAAGCCTGGTTTTTCATCATCTGACCCGGGAGGACAAGGCTCGCACATTCAAAGAGATATTCAGGGTCCTTAAGCCCGGGGGAGAATTGCATGTCGCTGATTTCGGGAAACCTCATAATGCACTGATGTATTTGATATCACTGGTATTCCGGCATCTTGAGGAAGCTGGAGATAACATAAGGGGTTTGCTGCCTGAGATGTTCCGGAAAGCTGGTTTTGACCAGGTCGAAGAGACAGGCAGATATTCGACGGTTTTTGGTACGCTATCCCTGTACAGGGCAATAAAAGCTCTTTAATTTTGTAAAGCGCAAACTATTTAATTTACACTGCTTGTAAAGTAATTGATTTACATTTGGTGTAAAGTACTCAAAAGCATGAGCGAATATAGCACGAGGCATCTTTGAACAACATTATTGAACTCGATGAGGTATGGAAGATCTATAAGATGGGGGAAGTAGAAGTCCCGGCTCTTAAGGGCATGAGCTTAAAAGTAAAGCCCGGTGAATTCCTGGCGCTCATGGGGCCAAGCGGCAGCGGTAAATCAACAGCGATGAACATGATAGGCTGTCTTGATATCCCAACAAGAGGCAGGGTGTTCCTTGAAGGGCAGGATATTGCTACCCTCACCGAATTGGAACTCTCAAGGATAAGAGGCAAGAAAATAGGTTTTGTCTTCCAGTCCCATAATCTCTATCCGACGTTAACAGCTCTTGAAAATGTCCAGCTGCCCATGAGAATACATGAGTTTAGCGAGGCAGATATATGGGACAGGTCAGAAGAACTGCTTCAGCTTGTGGGTCTTTCCGACCGTGCCTACCATTACCCTTCGCAGCTTTCAGGCGGCCAGAGCCAGAGAGTGGCGATTGCCAGAGCACTCTCAACAAATCCCCTGCTGCTCTTGGCTGATGAGCCAACCGGTAATCTCGATACAGAAGCAGGAAAAGAGGTACTGGACATATTTACACAGCTAAATGCGCAGGGCGTCACGGTAGTCATGATCACTCATGATGAAAAAATTGCGGGAAGGGCGAACAAAATTGTGAGAATGATAGATGGAACACTTGCATCATAATCAGATTGGAATGAATATATATGAATAATATAATACGAAAATATATCTTTGTTTTGCTGATTTCGCTGCTGTTTTTACAGAGCGCATCAGCGGCAATAACTTACCTTGTGACAGAGCATGAACCCGTCTATCCCGGTGATACGGTCTTTGTATGGGTGCCTATTAAAAATACAGGTTATGGAACATGGTTAAGTGATACTGTCGTGAAACTTATTCCGGCAAACAATGCCACTGAAAAAGCAGTACATGTTCTCGACGATGCTGTTGAAATCGGAAATCTGGAAGACTGGAATGATATGCGCACGGCAAAGTTCAAAGTCCATATAGATAAAAGCGCGGTGGAAGGAGAATACGATTTTCATGTTCATATTACCTCAAAGGGTAAAGTTGATTCAAGCGGCAGCCTGCCTACAACAACGATGCAGGAGGACAGGATACTGGTTGTTTCGGGTACCCCGGTAATAACACTCTCAAACTCTTCCATAGGGAGCGTAGCACCCGGTTCCTCGAATGAAATTGAATTGAAATTCAGGAATGAAGGGACAGGTACTGCCAGAAACCTGTATGTTGATGTTGACACTGCAATGGAACACGTAACAAATGTATTTTCAATAGTAGGCTCAGGCACAAGGTTTTCACTTGGGAGCTTAAGTCCCGGGGATGAGGCTGAAATAAGATTTACGCTCCTGGTTGATGCGCAGGCGCAGACCGGCGTTTATAATATACCTTTGCGGATTTCAGGAATGAACTACTCTGCCAGCGATTCAATGGGTGTGGGTGTTGCAGGGATTACGGACTTTGAGTTAAGCTACCAGGAATCCGGAAACAGTTTTCTCCTCAGTGTATCAAACGTCGGTGTCAATCCGGCTAAAGCGGTAAGCGTGGCAATACCTCCTCAAAACAGTTTCAGCGTATCGGGGAGCAGTACGCAGGTGATAGGTAATCTGAATTCCGGAGATTATACCTCCGCAAATTTCCAGATAGCCCAGAAAGGAAGTTCCGATATGACAATAAAAATACTGTATACCGATGCTGCCGGTGTGCGGCGATCGATAGACAAGAAGCTTCCCGTAAAACTTTCAAGCGGGATGGCAGGCACGACATCCAAGGATACTAAAGACCAGCATGAAGCGATGCATAGCGGAGAAACAAATTATTCCAAACTGGCGCTTAGCTTTGCTCCATACCTTGGAATCGTACTGCTCGGCATTATTGGCTTCTGGCAGCGAAAGAGCATTTCTGAAACATACCAGAGGCTGAAATTCCAGAGGCAGAGAAGGAAATGAGGCTTCTGGATATCTTCCTGCTCTCTCTTTCTCATGTAAAGAAAAGCAAAATGAGAAGCTGGCTTACAATCGTAGGAGTAATCATAGGTGTCGCCTCGGTTGTGGCTATTATCTCCATAGGTCAGGGAATGCAGGAAAATGTGCAGCAGAGGCTTGGCAGCTTCGGTGCTGATATAATAACCGTCATCCCGGGATATTTCAGGGCAACAGGTGTGCACAGCGAAATGCATACCGACAGGTCTGTGAGTACGAGTTCTTCGATTAATCTCACGGATAAAGACATCAAGGTGATTAAACAGGTGTCAGGTGTCATGTATGTAAACGGGCTCGTTTCAGGCAAAGCTGACCTCAAGTACGATAATGAAAAAACAGTAGTTTCTGTAACTGGCGTAGATACTTCAATCTGGAGACTGATTGATAATACAGGAATAGATGATGGAAGATATCTTCAGGCAGGGGATTCTAATTCAATTGTAGTCGGATACAATCTCGCCCGTGGTACTTTCCTTCAACCCATAACTCTTAACCGTCCCATTACCATAGGAGGCAAGAACTTCAGGGTTGTGGGTATTCTCAAACAGTCCGGAGGATTTGGGGGCAGCAGTGACACAGGGATTTATATGCCTGCCGAAATGGCAAGGGAAGTCATAACGGAAAAAGTAGCAAATAACCAGTTCACATCTATAGTCATTAAAGCCTCGGACGCTTCTCTCGTTGAATACCTTAAAGCGGATATCGAGCAGAAATTAATGAGTTCAAGGCAGGTAAATCCGCGAACAAAAGATTTTACAGTTATAGCATCTGCCCTTATTCGTGAACAGATGAGCAGCGTGACACAGACTTTATCACTGTTCTTAAGTGCAATCGCTGCGGTCTCACTCCTTGTGGGAGCAATAGGCATAGCCAATACCATGTTCATGTCGGTCATGGAACGCACAAAACAGATAGGGCTCTTAAAAGCAATAGGTGCGGGTGAGCACGAAATCATGAAACTTTTCCTAATCGAGTCTGGAATATTCGGGCTGGTGGGAGGAATCATAGGCGTTTTATTTGGAGCGGCTATTTCCCTGCTTATCCCGTATCTTGGCATTCAGGCGCTGGGCTTTGGAGGAGATATGAGAGCGACAATTACAGCAGATACCATCCTATTTGCCCTTGGATTTTCGGTTGTAATAGGCATATTATCAGGAATAATTCCCGCCCGGCATGCAGCTAAGATGAGACCTGTGGATGCTATAAGGTATGACCAGTGAAAAATATCTTCGGCAAGAACTATTTAATTTTGTAAAGCGAAAACCCTTAAACTGATTGGTGATATAAATAATTTAAAAACGTATGAAACAAAAACGTATGTTCCTGGTTCTTATAATAGCCATTATAGCTTTGAACTTTAATTTTCAAGGAAGTGCGGGGAAACAGAACAATTCTCTCCAGTGGTTCCCGTCTTTAGCTGCTGATAATGGCACAATATACATCGTCTGGGCAGATGAGAGAAACGGAAATTATACACGGATAATGAATAATTTACCTCACAAATCCGGGGATATATATATTTCAAAAGGAAGCTTCCAGAATGGCTGGATTTTTGACAAAAATATCAGGATTAACGAAATCAAGGGAACTACAGGACACGGCTCTCCCTCGATAACGGTTGATAACAATAACCTCTATGTGGCATGGGAGGATGACAGATTCGGGTTTGAAGAACTCTATTTTTCAACATCCGAAAAAAACAATATAACATTCAAAAAAGATTTGCCAGTTGTAGCAGAGACGGGAAGTCAGGTTCTGCCATCTATTTCGGTTATGAATGGAACTGTATACATAGCGATGATGAATAAGAAAAACTGGGATATTGGTTTCACAGAAGGATATCCTGCTAATGGTGTTTACAGGTTCGAGAAGCCAATTCGAGCCAACGATGACCCTTCAGGTAACTGGCATTATGCTCCCTCACTTGCAGTCGATGATGAAAAAAATGTGTGTATTGCATGGCTGGATGCCAGAAATGGAAATTATGATATTTATTTTTCACATGGAATAAAAGAAAACGGGCTTTGGCAATTCAGCAAAAATGTGAGGGTAAATGATGATTCTATAAACGCTTCCCAGTATACTCCTTCGATGGCATTTGAGAATGGAAGTGCGTATATTGCATGGTATGACGACAGGAACAGTGATTTTGATATATACTTTACTTCAGGCAGATTAGAGAATAACAGCTGGAGATTTGATGGTGACATCAGGGTAAATGACGATATTGGGAATAGCAGTCAGATGCATCCTGATATAGCGGTTAGAGGGGGAGAAATTTTTGCTGTCTGGGAAGATGAAAGGGATGGCACGTCAAACATCTATTTCTCAAAAGGCATGAGGAGGAATGGCAGCTTTGAGTTCAGCAAAAACATTAAAGTAAACGATATCAGCGGCAAACATTACGATCCACAGATAGAGATCTCGAAAGACAATATCTACACTGTATGGCAGGCAGAAAAGACGGGGACTGACGGCGGAGACATATATTTTTCACATGGAAAATACAACGGCAAAAACTGGGAATTTGGCAGGAATGTGAAAGTAAATGACGATTTAACAGCTTCTTTCACGAAACCAAACCTGGTGTTTCTGGGTTTAGTGATTGGCTCTGTTATCTTTTCCATGGTACTTGTGAGTTTCTTAAGAGGAAAAATGAGAAATGAAAAGTGAAGATAAACCAGATAGATACGACATGCTCGAGAATGAATCAATAAGATCCATTTTCAAAAACCGAAAAACCCAGTTTCTTTTTCAACTGCCGCCAGTCCTGCTTTTATTTCTGGTGGTATTTGCAGGCTTTTTCGGAATCCAGAACAGCAATAAGAGCCTTGCAACCATTTCAATCTGGGTTATCTGGTGGTCGCTTCTCATAGTAAGCCTTGCACTTGCAGGAAGGTTCTGGTGTTTCATGTGTCCTTTTGGAGCCATCGGGGACTGGGTACAGCGCCGTGCTTTTTATAAAAAGGTTAATGACACATTCAGTTTAAACAGGAAATTCCCCGCAAGATTCAGAAATCTTTCCCTGGCAGCGATGCTATTTCTTATAATCACATGGGCTGATTTCCAGTTCAATCTTGTGAACAGCCCGCTTTTGACAGCGTATTTTATTGTTGCTTTACTCGGTCTCGTCGTAATAATATCAATAATTTTCGAGCGCCGTTCCTTTTGCAGGTACGCCTGCCCAATTACCGGATTAATAGGTTTATATTCAATGTTTGCGCCTGTTGAATTAAGAGCAAAAGATAAAGAAATCTGCAAAGCCTGCACGGAAAAATACTGTATATCAGGCAACGAAAAAGGATATCCCTGTCCGGTGTTCGAGTATCCGGGAAACATGGAGAAAAACACTAATTGTATTCTTTGTACAGAATGCGTAAAGACCTGCCACCGGAACAACATCTCCATTAATCTTCGTTCCTTTGCAGGAGATTTTTTGAATTTGACAAAGACCCGGATGGATGAATCACTATTCATATTGATGCTCCTTGGAGTGACCATATTCCAGACATTAATCATGATACGGCCGTGGGCTGTTTTTACACGGGATTTAATGATCTATACCGGCGCCGGTTACGATATGATTCGATTCGTTTTATTCATTACTTCGGCGGTAATCCCTATTCTGATTTATTCAATAGTCATCGCTGTTTCAAAATTGCTCAATCGAAAAACATCGTTTAAAGACGTCTTCACCGGCTATGCTTACTCCATAATTCCTCTGGGGTTGCTGATGCATTTATCCCATAACCTCCGCCATTTACTGGAAGAAGGGACCGGGATCATTCCTGTACTTTCAGACCCTTTTGGTTTTGGATGGAATTTATTCAGGACGTCAGGATATATGCCTGCCCCACTTCTTGGCAGTAACAACATTCTTTTAATCCAGTGGCTGCTTATGCTTTTTGGATTGGGATTCTCGATTTCAATCGGCAAAAATATTTCAAGACGGATTTTCCGCGGAAATGATTCAGCATATCTCCCTGTACTGGTCTTTGTTCTCATCTTTTTCGTGTTCAATCTCTGGGTACTCGGGCAGCCGATAATGCATAAACACTAAACTCCAAATGCCAATTATTTTATTATCCTTGGTACACATACCATCGCATTCGGTTTGCAAACCATATGGCAGCTCCCATCCCCCACGCAGTTACCAGCGTTTACAGCTACTGAAATCTTTCTTCCATTTAATTCCCGAATCTCGTAAACTCCACGAGAGCAGACCTTCACGCACATCCCGCAGCCGCTGCATTTCTCTTTATCAATGTATTCGATAAAGGCTGGAGTCCATTTTTCGCCTGACTTTGTTTCTCCCTGATAATATGCAGCATCACTAATTTCACAGCAGCAACTCTTCATTTTTCTGCACTCACTATTTCAATGTTGCTGGATTTACAGGCAGGGCAGATTACGCTTTTTCCAAATCCTTTGAATTTATTTTCGCAATCCAGGCAAATATATTCTTTCAAGTCCATTTCTATGTTTTCCATATTGAATTCAGGCACATCTCCGACCATGCACATTTTTCACCTCAATTTCATGTGTATATCTGTAAGCGTCCATCTCTCATACCACGGCAGCGATTTTAATATTTCGTCTATGTTTTTTCCAAGCTTTTCGGCATAGTTGCCTGCTCTATGAATGTATTGATATGACATTCCAAGGAAACCTTTAGCTTCATGCCTCTCTGCTTCCCGCAGAGCTTCCTCTAGGCCTTTCTCGTATGCAGGCATAAATTTCGGAAGCTCTCCTGAAATATCGATACCTGCTTTAGCTGCATAATTTATTGTATTTTCTATATACACATGCATTCCATAGATTTGTCCTTCTGAAGCATATCTCTCCGCTTCTTTAAGCATTTCAGAGATTCCTTTTTCATATGCTGGCTTGAGCTTTCCAAGCTCGCCGTTAATATCCTTATTGAGTTTAGCAGCAGTCTCCTTTGCCTTTGATACATAAAAATCAACATCGTACAAAACACCTAGCTCTGCGCACTGCTGTGCTCTTTTAAGATATCTTTCCAGGTCGTTATTTCTGTCTTGCGGAGTCTTTTCCCTGTCTGCTTTTTCTTCGATTTTAATTTCCTCAAGCACTGAACCTGCATTACCCATTGCGGTTATTTTGCCAAGCTTCATGTGTGCAGCGCGGTCGCAAACATTCCTGACAAACTCCAAGTCGTGAGAAACTATAACAAATGTCGTCCCGGTCTCTTTTCTTGCTGTCAGGATTGAGTTTGCAACCTCATTCTTTGTGATCGGGTCCATCGTTCCAGTTGGTTCGTCGAAAATAATTATCCTCGGCTCTCTTATGAGAACCTGCGCCATTGTCACCCGCTGACGTTCTCCAACACTGAGCTCATACGATGTCTTCTCCAGAATCTCGCTTGATGTATTTTCATCAAAGCCCACTGCTTTCAATGCGGCTATCGGTTTTGTTCTTGAAAGTTCAGGCTCAAGTTTCAGACCTATCGAATCGGTCAGGTTAGATAATACATTCCTGTGAGGATAAAGGGAATATTCCTGATGCAAGTAACCAATATGCGGTTTTGCACGTCCCCTGAAATCTGTTCCTTTTTCGGTCATATCAACCCACATATCCCCGATTCTTACATCCACTTTTCCGCTGTCTCTCTCCATAATGCCTGCTATGATTTTAGAGAGTGTTGTTTTACCTGCTCCGCTTATGCCTATTATACCGAAAATTTCTCCTTCGTTGACTTCGAAGCTCACGCCATTCACGGCAGGAATCATGCCTTTATAATAGGAGTAATATTTCTTCTTCACATCCGTAATAATGATAATAGGCTCGCCAACCTCCACTTTCTCCTCACATACTGCGCCTGTCATTGCACAAAACTTTTCAATAATCTTATTTGGATCTCCTATCTCAATAATTTCTCCTTTGTCCATGAGAACCGCTTTGTTTGTCAGATCATGTAAAACACCCGGCATATGTGAAGTAACCAGCAGGGTCATTTTGTGCTCCTGCTTTGCTTGTAATATGCTCTCATGCACAAGCTTTGCAGTTCTTGGGTCAAGTGTTCCGGTCGGTTCATCCGCAAGCAAAAGCATCGGGTATTTCGCAAGCTGGCGTGCAAGGACTACGCGCTGTTTCTCTCCCCCGCTGAGTTCTTTTCCGGTGTAAGTCATCCTATGGCTGAGCTTCACCTTTTCTATCAGTTCTGCGGCAATATAGGGACGTTTTTCCTTGGGGATGTCCGAATATTCAAAACTGCGCATTATATTTTCAAGGACTGTATCATCGCCGTATAATCCAAAAGTCCGCTGCATCATGATAGCAGTTCTGTCCATGATTTTCCTGTGCATGCCCTTTGAGTTAAGATAATTCACCTCTTGGAGCTCGGTCTTTATGCTGCATTTTGGGCATTCGCTGCCAGCACTGCTCGGAGGATTGACTTTACCGCATTCGGGACAGGAGGAAATGTTGAAAATTACCTCTCCGGTAATATCCTCAAATTCCTCAAAGCCGCGGAGCAAATGCAGAAGTGTACTTTTCCCCGCCCCGCTTTTTCCAATTATACCGATGCTATCGCCTTCATTTATGTCCAGATTTATGTTCTTAAGGATACGTTTACCGCTTATATTGATGTTCAAATCCCGTATTTCGATTAAAGCTACCATTTTTTAACTCCTCTTCTTGCTACTAACAACCTCGCAGGAAAGTATGCCTTCAAGCATTTCCTTAACATGCCTGTCCGAGAGATCCAGAATCTCTGAAATAAGTTCGTTCTTTATCGAATAAACCACAAACTTTCCATTTTTCTCGGTGTTGACAAGTCCACAGTTTCTTAGACATGACATGTGGTGTGATATGAGGCTCTGGTCTTTCCCTGTTACCATACAGATATCGCTCACACACATGCTGCCGTTTTCTTTTAATGCGTGAAGTATTGAAAGTCTGTTTTCGTCGCTTAATGCGCTGAAGAAATACTTTTTTGCAGTGGTCAAATCTCCATTTAACATATGAATGTATGTTCATACGTTATATTATAAATAAGTTTTGCTAAAAAGTCATTTTTGTTGAGAGAAAATTTTGTTTTCATCTTTTTTGTGTTTAATCTCTGGGTACTCGGGCAGCCGATAATGCGCAAACATTAAACTCCAAATGCCATCGCCACCAGATTCCTTGCACCCATGGAGAAACCAAGAACGATTAGCGTCAATGTCAGCATATACTTCTCGCCCTTATCCGCATCCTTCGTGGAATCTTTTTCAAGCAACAGGATTATCACCAGGGTTAATATTAGAGACAAAGGAATAAGTATAGCTCCAGTTCCAAAAATAGAACTAAGGAACGAACTGAAAGGATGTTTGTTGGTGTAGCCCAGTAGATCCACGCCTATATATGTTGTAAATGAATCGAGCAAAAATGAAAATATCACGAACGAATACATCCTGCTTCGAAGATAGGTCATGCCGATAGCAGGTGATACTCTTTTGACGATTTCTGTCAATGCTATGGCAGGCACAAGACTGTAAACAAGAATATCGAAATTCCAGTTTGAGGGGTTATAATAAACGATGATAGCAACTCCTGCCAGCGATAAAACGATCCCGGCAGTTGCATATACACGAATGTAGTTTCTTATCTTATTGAGTTTCCCAAGGTATCTTGTGATGAGAAGAGACCCAAAACATATTGCAAAGATTACGAAGTAAATAAGCGGTGTGATGAAAAAATATTTAACTGGCGGCTTAAGGAGACCTGCATCCTCGATTACCCTGAATACAGAACCCATGAAAATATAAGGAATCGTAGCGATGACAAACTCCTCATCAACTTTGATTCGCAATTTATTCAATAGTTTCAGAATAGCAAAGACACCCGCGAATAGGATAATGACATATGTGACCATGTCAAAATGGTTATAACTCGTATCGTTGATGATGCCATCAATAAAATTCCGGTTTATGAAATCAATCAATCCGCTCATTATTATCCTCCGCAGAACCCATAAACAAATTCAATATTATCTCCATCATGCAGCAATTGCTCCAGCATATTTTCAGGCGCCGAACCATTAATAAAGACCACACATCCATTCAACCGGTCATTTGCCAGCGTGGTCTTATAAGCCGTATCTATATCCTTCTTTTTTCCTGCTTCAATAATCCTGGCATCTATTATCCGCAACAATTCTCCAAGTTTAATTCCATCTGCAATTTCAAAGATATCTGTTCCGCCAACCAGTTCCTGCTGGGAAAAATCATAATTCACTTTTATTTTCAATTTTACATCCCCGCAAGCTTTCGAAATTCTGTTCTCAAAAGCTTCACCGTGCCGTCTATCATATCAGAAACCTCAGGCAGCATCTTAAGAATCGCATACGAAATCGCTAACAAAGCAACCATTGAACCTATTTTTGCAAGAATGTGCTCTGTTATCTGGAAACTCTCTTCAGGCGTACCAAACCATGCAAGACCATAAGCGGAAGCAGTCAGGGATGTTCTCAGAAGATTCAGGGCATAAATAACAGGCACTGAAATCATAAATGCCCTGAATTTTAGTGACAGAGGCGCCTTTGTCGCGGACGAAATCAGACCGATAAATAATGCTATGCTCTCTATGGCTGTACAGGCAAGTATTATTTCAATAGGCAGACCATTAACTGCAAGCTGGTTCCATGCTACCTGTGCTACAGGGAATCCGAGTTTTTCAACAACCCATATGGTCTGGTTTGTAACCAGCGATATTATCCCGGCATTTAAAAAATCGACATCTGCAAATAAGAAATAAATCAAACCGCCTACCGACGCCGCCCTGGATAATGAATTAATCGCCTCGTAGCCATCTCCTTTCTTATCTCTTGCCTGAAACGTGATATATGCTATGAATAGGGATATTATTGCAGCGACAATAACTAAAAAAGCATTAAAATAATCCTGTATCCCGATATATGATGGCGGCTGCAAAAACCAGTAGATAGAGAGGAATATCCATCCGAAACCCCCAAACACGGTTCTTGAATTATGGGATTTTGGAAGCGCTGACGCTATAACCAGAAGTCCGAGGGCAATCCAGAGTACTGCTGCCATTAAGTATTACGCCATGGTTTTTTGCTTTCCAGTCCCCATCATCGAACCCATACCTGAATCCGCGTTGCTGCAATGGTTCGGGTCAGCCATATGATTTTCAGTAACATTTTCTGCATCAGTAACATTACCAGCATCAGCCATCATCGAACTGCATCCTGCCATTGCTGCGCCAGCCACATCACAGTTTCCTGAATCCATCATTTCAGGAGTGCAATTCTTTGCCATTTCTGAAGCATTATTTGATGCCATGTTCTCCATCATTTCAGGAGTGCATTCATGATTAGCAGCAGCACTTTGGCTGTCGGTGTTTTGCGCTACTGCCGCTACCGCAAGCACTGCCCCGAATAACAGGACAGCCCCGGTTATGAACAGTGTTTTTCGTTTCATGCTACCTCTTGTAAGTAAGATACAGGATGACTGCCATTAAAATCACCATAACAACCATTGTCCACGGGCTTCCGCCGCAGCATCCGCCGTGAGAATGTTCTTCGTGTGTATTTTCCTGCTTTGCATTTTTTGTCGTTGTCTCATCGTTTTTCTTATCTTCTATTGCATCATCTTTTTTTGAACCGCAACAATCCATTTTTTCACATCCGTATATGTTTACATTATATGTAAAGATGGTTAATTAGGTTTTGCTTTAAATTTGTAAATTTTTGCTACTCTATTCCTCCACAACCACACCGTCCCTGAAATGAATTATCCTGTCCGCCATTGCACCCAGTTCAGGGTTATGCGTAACCATGATTATGGTCTGGCGCTGCTCTTTATTGAGCCTTAAAAATAGTTCCATTATCTCTTTTGTGGTTTTGGTATCAAGGTTCGCCGTTGGTTCGTCTGTAAGCAGCAGCTTTGGCTTATTTGCCAGCGCTCTCGCAATGGTCACACGCTGCTGCTCTCCTCCTGAAAGCTCGGAGGGCAGGTGTTTTATCCTCGCTTTCAGCCCGACCATCTCAAGCAGTTCTTCTGCCCTCTCTTCATAAAAAGGATGACTCGATAGCATCATGGGAAACATCACATTTTCGAGGGCAGTCAGCTCCATGAATAAGTTGAAGAACTGGAACACAAAACCTATATGCTTCAGCCTGTACTCAGCTCTCACGTTGCTGTTAATTTTTGTCACATCATAGCCATTTATATGTATTTCTCCCGAAGTCGGGGTATCGAGCATGCCTACCATATTGAGAAAAGTCGACTTGCCGGAGCCAGAGGGTCCCATGATAGCAACGAATTCGCCGCTTTCTACTGAAACATCTACGCCGTTAAGCGCATTTACCTCTATATTTCCCAGGCGGTATATTTTTTTCAGTTCCCTTGTTTCTATTATCTTCATTAAGTCCCCCAGATTGCTTTTATTATGTTCATCCTGCCTGCTATAAGCGCTGGATACAAGGAAGCAATGAGCACGGTCAGCATTGCAACCAGTGAAGCATCGTAAAGCAGATATGTGTAAAATCTCGGCGCCATGTCGCCTGTAATCGGGTCGGTAAACGGATGGGCTTCCAGATATTTAGTGCCTGCATACCCAAGCGCATTTCCAATGATAATGCCTATTATTCCAATAAGCACAGCCTCGAAAATATACACAGACAGTATCTGGGAATCCCTCATTCCGATGGCTTTCATTACTCCTATCTGCCTTCTCTTATGCAGGATGTTTATGTACAGTATCACGCCCACACTTACTGCTGATGCAAAAAGACCGACGGCATTTATAACAGAGCTTATCCTCCCGAATGTCTCGGCTGTGCTGAGGATTGATTCGACCTCCTGCTTCCATTCCTTTACTTTCTGCACTCCAAGCTCTCGGGTTATTTTATTTTTATATTGCCCTGAAAGTGATATGTCGGAAAGCTTGACAAGAATGGTCGAGGCTTTATTGTTCAGAGCAAGCTGCTCCGCCGCTTCATCAAAAGTTATCACAACCGTATTCATATCCATTGCAGTGCCTGTGCGCAGTATGCCTTTTATCCTGTAAACTTTAGCATTGCCGTTTTCAAATACAAGAGTAGCATCTTCCCCGATTTTTGCCTTCAAATCCAGAGCTATGCGATACGAAATCAGAATACCGCTCCTGTCGTTGGCTTCAAGGGTTTCACCTGAATCGATTTTGCCCAAAAGCGTTGTGACCCTGTTTTCTTTTGAGGGTTCTAAAGCCAATAATTTTATAGTTTTGGATTTTTCCCTGTAAGATAAAGTGCCGCCAGAAGAGAGCCTTGGGGAATACGCAATTACTTCTTCCATGCTTTCGAGTTTCTGCTCCTTTATGCCCAGCCCTTCTATGTACTTGTCCTTCTCATTTGGGTATATGATGATGTGAGCTACCGAAGTTTCTATTGTTCTCTCAACTAAATCGTCGGTCATCCCGTACACCATGCCGTTTAAGATGATGATATTCGCTGTCGAGAGAGCAATAGCTATTGTAATAAAAATAAATGCCCTCCTGTTTTTCTTGACATCCTTCATCGCATAAAAAACTACCACAGACATTTACTCTCCCCATATTGCCTTGATAATGTCCACCCTGCTTGCTTTTATTGCAGGGTACACTCCTGAAAGTATGGTTACGGCAAAAGAAACAAGGGTTGCGTTGTAAAGAAGATAATAATCGAACCTCGCGCTTATCCATGCCTGCATGACGGCATCGTAAAAAGGATATGCTTCCGTGTATTTTATAGCAAGGTATCCGAGAACATCCCCTATGCTAACGCCTATAACACCAAAAAGCGCAGCCTCCATTATGAATATTTTAAAAACAAAGGAGTCTTTTGCTCCCAGGGCTTTCATTATTCCGATCTGCCTGGTTTTATGGATTACGTTTATATAGATTATAATCCCGACCGAAACCGCCGCCGCAATTAAACCCACTGCGGATATTACCTTGGCAAAACTTCTCCATGCTTCTGAAAATCGAAGCAGAAACTCAATCTCCTCCTTCCACGTTTTTACGTTGCTTACCTCCAGTTCCTGCATCAGCAAGGGCTTGTACGCATCCGCAGCTTCCTTATCCTGAAGCTTGATTAGAATAACTGAAGCTTTATTATCAATGCCAAGCTGCCTGTTTGCCTCACTCAGGGGCATGATAATGGTGGTGCTGTCGAAATCCAGGTTCCCGGTGCGAACTATTCCTTTTACTTTATACTCCCTTGTATTTCCTGTTTCAAAGACGAGGGTTGCTTCATCTCCGGCGCTTAATTTTAAGTCCTCGGCAAGCCGTGAAGAGACAAGTATTGCATTATCGTTGGAATTTATAGCTGCGCCGCTTTCCAGCTTCTCAAGAAGTCTTGTCACCCTGCCTTCTTTCTCGGGGTCTAAACCCAGAATCACCACAGGAAAGGATAATTCTTTATTGGACAGGACCCCGCTCGCTGAAAGCCTCGGAGAATATGCCTCCACTTCTTTCATCTCCTTCAGCCTCTGCTCCTTTATCCCGAGACCGTCAATAAACCTTTCATCCTCTTTCGGATAAATATTCAAGTGACCTATGGAGGACTCGACTGTGTTGTCAACATCATTGGAAACCATTCCCTCCATGAGTCCGTTAACAAAAATGATATTGGCAGTTGCAAAAATTATAGCCAGCGTTATGAATATGAAAATCTTCCTGTTTTTGAATATATCTTTTTTTGAATAAAAAAGCACTGAGTGAACCTCATGCGGCATTTTTCCTCCTTAATGCCTGAACAAGAATTGCCATAACTGCTAAAAAAGAAGTTAAACCCGGAGCGGTTTTAGCTGCCTGCCGGGTTGCATTTGCCGGGACGAGCGTTCTTTTCTCAACGGTGAAGGTCTTATCATGCTTATCAATAATATCTCCCCCCCCTAAAATTGCTGAAACCATGTACGTTCCTTCGTTTAAACTGTTGGTCCAGAGAATGTTCACGGTTTTTTCCTTTTCGTTTGACATAATAACGGGCGCTGTAGCTTCCTTAGTCTCTATAATCTTCTCACCCTGTTTAAGTGTGAAAATAATTTTTGCATTCAGGGGCACCATGGATTTGCTTTTAATGGTAGCGCTGGCGCCTATGCCGTCCCCGAAGACCTCTGTTATCTCTGCATCGTTCCTGGCAGTGAAACTCGAACTTGCGGTCAGGTAGTACTCAGGAACACCCTGCCTGTAAAGGTAAACCCTCGCCATGCCTGTGTAATTTTTTCCTTCTTCAAGAGCAACGCGCGGAAAATGTGTTAGCTTGCTTATGCCCTCGGTTTCATCGGGCAACGTAATCTGCTCGACTCTTTTAGAATATATGACCTTCCCCTGCGTTGTCAGCGAGTATTCGACATCGACAAGAAACGGTTTAAAACGTGTGCCTTGAAGCCTTTCGTATGTCCTCAGGATAAGCGTAAAACCGTTGGAATTCACGCCGAACCCATCCACGTAGAGCTTTGAAAATCCCACATCGCTTTCGTTGAATATGGTCTCGTTATCCAGAGCGGCAGCGGAGGATGGGGTCAGTAAGATTAAGATAAGAACGAGGTGTTTAATCATGTCAAAATTACCAGAACTTCCACCACGGCTTCTCCTTCAAGTATTTCCCCGGGCTCTTCTCAAAGGCATTCCTGCAGGCTGCGCTGCAGAAATAGTAGGTTTTTCCCTGATATTCCAGCCTGTGCTGCGCGCCTCCTTCCTCGACATCCATTTTACATACTGGGTCTATAGCCATGATAATACCACCATAATTTGATACGTATGAATTCTTTATAAGATTATTGTTTAAAAAATTAATAAGGTCATTTTGTCATACCATCTAAGCGCACGAAGAATGACATTTGCATGTTCCTCTTGCTATTTTCTTAACTTTTCTAATCTTCACAAATTCACCTCCTTTAAGTGAATTATTTTAATTCCTTAATTGGCTTTTGGTTAAAATTTGCAAAAAATAATAGCTTATTCTTTCTTTAAATCGTTCAATGGTTTTCCATTTTCATAAATTTTCAATTTTTCATTGATTTCTCTGTATATTTCATGAAACATGTTGTTTATCAATTTTAAACCAAAACCTAATTAATGAAAGAAGCACTTTTTTAAGAAATAAATGAAATACGACGTCATAGTGGCAGGCATGGGCCCGGCTGGAGCAACCGCTGCCTATGAGCTAAGCAAAAAAGGTTTCAAAGTACTGGCACTCGACAAGCAAAAGCATCCAAGATACAAGCCCTGCGGTGGAGGACTTACTGCCAAAATAGAGAAGATTCTTGACCCGGATTTCAAAAAAGTAGTCGAGAGAACCATATTTAAAGTGAACTTTACATTCAAGGGAACTGGAGATATCAGGGCAGTATCCGACCAACCCATAGTATATATGGTCATGAGGGACGTCTTCGATAACTTCCTCGTGGAGAAGGCAAGAGCTGCCGGAGCAGAAATACACGAGCAGGAGAAAATCACTCATGTGGAAGAGGGAAAGGACTGTGTGATTGTAATGACTGAAAAAGATATGTATTCTTCCAAGCTTCTTATTGGCGCTGATGGGGTTAACGGTATAGTCGCACGGTCACTCGGACTCAAACCCAAAAAAAAGATTGCCGTACTTATTGAGGGTGAGGTTAAGGTCAAAGAGAAAGCATTCAACAAGGTATGTGATGAAATTCTGTTCGATTTTGGCTCAGTCCCATACGGTTACGGCTGGATTTTCCCCAAGGCTGACCACCTCTCGCTCGGAGTGGGTGGATTGAAGGAAATGATAAAAAATCCCAAATCTTACTACTCACAATTTCTATCAGACCAGTATTTGCTGGATGGCATTGAGAGCGAACGTAAGTTTGGATATACCGTTCCTTTTTTCGATGGTGAGTCTAAAATCACAAGCATTCGAACTATGCTGACCGGCGATGCAGCCGCTCTTGTTGATCCTTTCCTTGGCGAAGGAATCTATTATGCGATACGCAGCGGGCAGATTGCGGCAGAGGCGGCTCAAGGTATATTGACGGAGAATACAACAACTGCAATTTATCAGGAGCGAATAGCCCAGGAAATATACTCCGAATTTCAGTATGCGCAAAAAATCGGCATGGTCTTTTACACCTTCCCGAAATTAGGATATGAACTGCTGAAACATCACCCTGAATTCTATGAACAAATTTTCGATGTCGTGAAGGGAGAGGTAAGCTATGAACAATTATGGGGTAAAATGAAAAGCAAAGCAGGCATCGAAATTTTAGCATATCTCGGACTTCTTAAAACCAGACCCCGGGATGTTCGGGAGACGTATGATTCGATAGCAGGCCAATACGATTCTTATGTTTCCATCTGGAAAAATACTATGGGAAAAGGAGTTTGGAAGTATTTTGAGGGGTTATTACATAAAAATATAAAAGATGGAGCAAGAGTGCTTGATGCCGGCACCGGGACAGGAGAAACAATTAAAGCTATACTTAAGAACTCTAACCCTTCAGAAGTTATTGGTATCGATATCTCAAAAGGGATGCTGAAAATAGCAAGAGAGAAAATTAAAGTCAAAGGAGTGAGCTTTGAGATTCAGGATATTTCAGCTCTTCCATACCCTGATAATTCATTTGATGTAGTTACCTGCACGTGGGCGCTGGAAACTTTGAAGGAGACAAAGAAGGCGGTGACAGAGTTCCTGCGCGTGATAAACAAGGACGGTTATGTAATCTATGTTTTTCACAGTTTACCAACAGATATGACAGGAAAGGTCTACTCATATCTCACAGAGCGAATGCTGAAGAAAAAATTCGGGTTACGTTTCCTCACTCCAAAAGAACGACCCTTCCATAAATGCGGCAGGTCAAGCATTGCCAGTTTTTCAGGTGGACTAGCGACAGTCGTGGTTCTAAGGAAATGCTGCAATGTTAACGATGAAACTGCGCCGTGCATGGTTAGCGGGGAAAAGATGCAGGACATATCATAAAAAAAATCAGAATGTTTTGCCTAAAAAGACTGACGACACTTGTTCATATTTTCTCATTCCGGCATCTTCATCTGGCTTTTCACGCCCAGATACTTTTGAGGGGTTTTTTCGAATTCCTTTTTGCACTTGAGCGAGCAAAAGTAGTACTTCTGCCCGTTGTATTCGGCAGTGTATTCGGAGGTTCTCTCAACGTGCATCCAGCACACAGGATCGATTGGCATGATTTTTTATTTATAAGTGGTTCTTTATATGATTTTTGCTTTACAAATAAAATTTTATGAGTTTTATCTTTTTTAAAGCACAAATGAGTTAAATAAAGAGATTTAAAATGAATAATTGAAAACAATGTCCGTTAACGAATTAATGCTTATCGTTTTCCTTTTCAATTTGCCCTTCGGTTATTTGAGGAGCAAATCCGCCAGGTTCTCAAAACAGTGGATGATGGCTGTGCATATCCCTGTTCCTTTCATATTTCTATTGAGAATACTCTCAGGTTTCGGCTGGAAGGTTATACCGCTGCTTATGCTCTCCGACATCGCGGGGCAGTTTGCGGGAGGAAAGCTGAGAAGATTCAGGTTTGAAAGAGAGGTCTAATCGACGGGAAAAACATCGGCGTATTTCTTTTATACTCCTCATATCTCTCCCCAAAAGCCTCTGTCGCTTCCCTTTCTTCTCTTTTCGCAAGCCTGTAATACATTAAAACAAGAACAGGCCACATTGCAAGTGTGATTATAGTAGGCCATTGGATGAGCAGTCCCACGGTTAGAATTATAAGACCGAGATACTGGGGATGCCTGACATGCCTGTATATGCCGCCGGTCACCAGTTCGCCGTTAGAAGCATGTATCCTGCTCCAGCCTTTTGACATCAGGAATAGTCCCAGGAATATAACCGCGCTGCTTGTCACCATCACAAATGCCCAGGCAGCTTCCATGCTCATTACACCTGCTTTTGAGAAGAGAACTCCAAGCAGGTGTCCTTCTGCATGTCCGAAAGAGAGATTCAGTCCGAAAAGCGAAGAGAGAACATATATCGTAAGCGGGAAGCCGTACATCTCAGAGAACAGCGCTATTATGAACGCCTCGTATATCCCCAGGGTCCTCCAGTTCTGCTTCTTCAGCGGGGTAAGGAAGCTGAACACGAAGAAGGAAAAAAGCCCGATGCTAAGAAGTGTCGCTCCCCATTTGCCGTAAGCATAATCTGTAAATGCATGATGTCCTCCACCTTCGATATTTTCAGGTTTTTCATAGCCAAGAAGCACTGATACCCCTGAAAGCAGAGCTAAAACCATGAGCGCAATAAATCCAAGCGCAATAAGGTCGCTAAAAAATTGTCTCATAATCATCCACCTATGCTTTTTACTGCTTCATCAATGACCATTGAGCGGTATGTCCTTTCCGGGCTGCTTAAAGCTACCCAGACCACAAGATTGTTTTTCGAGTAATAGTAGTGATGCTCGCCGCCGCCCTCAGTATAGTAGATTTTCAAGCCATTTATTTCTAAGATTTCCGGAATGCTGAACATTCCGCCCATTCCTCTGGTCATGTTCTCTACTTTTTCGACTGCCCTCTTTTCCGTGTCTGCTACTGTTACAGATACTGTCGCCTTGTTGCCCGCACTGTTCCTGTAGCGCGCTACATGGGCTTCATCCGGGAGGACATTATCCTTTATCGAGTGTGAGTTTTTAATCTCACTAATGGCAACGTCCCCTTCCCTGTGAAGTTTAAGTTCCATGTCGCCGAGTTTCTCCGGGAAAAGCGTCTTCTCACCCTGATATAACAGCAATGCCGAAGCAATAATTATTATGACTGAAAATGCAATCAGATAAAAGCCATTTTTTCTCAGTTTCATTTTGCTAAATCCGTTTGATGGCTTCTCTCACGAAATTGAGCCTGTAGGCTTCATCCGGGTTATCTATCTGTATCCAGAACACCCTTTTATCTTTGGCGTAGAAGTAATGATATAGACCCAGTTCCGGTTTTCCACTCACAAAATAAACCGTAATACCTTCTATATTCAAAGGTGTGGAATCGCTGAACATCCCTGTTTTTCCCACTCTGCTGTTCATAGTCTCAAGAAGGGATGCAGCTTCTTCTTTTGTTTTAGACTCTGATACCCAGAATTTGGCTTTGCTTGCAGGCATACTCCTGTAGTTTGCTATATAGGCATTCTCGATCTTTACTTCTGGATTATTGCCATGCAGTCCTTTTACATCTGTCATGGCTGCATCGCCTTCCCTGTAGAGAGCAAGGCTCATATCGCCCAGCTTTTCAGGAAACATGCCTGCGCTGTTATTATCCTGCGTTTCTTGATACAGGAACGCGGTAACAGCTATTACAGCGATTATGAATATCGCAAGGTATATTTCGGATTTATATTTTCTCATAGCTCACCTATATATTCAGTATTGCCTGCCGTATCATTGCCTTCCTGTAGCCTTCATCCGGATAGTCAAAAGATATCCAGTACACGCGCCCCATCCTGTAATCCATTTTAAGGAAATAATAATTATACAGGTTATTTGACTGCATCATATACACTTCAGGCTTCACAAGCTCCATTATATCCACTTTTGATGGTTTGGAGAACGTGTTATTCATCATATCCGTATTTTCATGGTCTTTATGTGACTCTGTCTGACCCACATCACCCGAGAACTCGTGCGCTTCATGCCCTGTAGAACCTCCGAGCATGGAGTTCATGGCATTGAAGGCGTCGTTTGCAGCATTGTGGTCAGGAGCCTCGGCGACCCAGATGCGCATGGTGCCGTTCCTGCCGCTGTAAACTGCCGAGTACCCTTTCGCCAGTGGTATGTCTTTTAGCCCGTACATGTTCGATATCTGCTGTGCAGCAACCTCACCAGTCTCGTATCTTGTCAACGTCATGTCGCCAAGCCTCTCTGTGAAGAGGCTTTTTCTGGAGTCTGACAGGTATAGAAAAGATACAGCCAGCAAAGCAGCCACAATGATTACGATATAAACTTTTTTCATAAATCTCCTGTCAGGCTGTGGATTTTCCCGCTTCTGCAATAATTGCCCTGTCTTTCAGGATTGCCCTCGCAATATAGGCGCTTCCTGCCATGTTTGCCAGTAATCCGATAATGATGATGGCATCTTTATACCTGATAAGGAATGAGGATGCTGCGAGGATGAAACCAACTGTAGGCAGCAGGTCACTCACATGGTGCAGGCAGCATGCAACCATCGTCAGCGACGAAGTGGCAGAACCTGCCATGCCCATTTTTTCTGAGCCCGCTATGTTTCCCGTAGTAATATTCCTGTGGTATCTGAAAAGCCCCATCTGAATACCGACTGCTAAGGGAATGAGGTAGACAAATATCCCGTTTGTTAGAAATACCTGGTATCCTTTCTCAAGCGAACCTTCTGCTAATGAAGCAATCGAGATATTGAATAGTATTACAAGTATCCCTATACTTGCTCCGAAAGCATATGGATTTTTTAAAAAGCTTTTGATACCTGGCATACACCTACCACTTAAAGACTCTCTCATTTACCCCTGCAACGTCCTTGATCACAAGTTCAAATCTCTTGCTTTCGATTTTAGGAAATCGAAGTATACCGCTTGCATGATGCCCGCCTTCGCCCTCATAAGAAAGAGCTTCATATGTTTTGCCGCTGGAATCACGCAGGTAAGAGTTATTCTTAAAATCATCGTCATAGTCCTTATGGGCAGTGACTTTAATTTCAAAAGCAGTGGCATCGGTAATATCAGGCAAATAAGTGACTGATATTTTAATATCGGCTTCCGAATTCTCCCTCGGCTCCAACAAATCAGCCGGAGGCTTATCGCCTCCTGACAGGCATCCGCTGATGGCAACTGCCATCAATACAGATAAGGTAATTATTAGTCCAGATAATCTCATGTAAGTTCCTCTTTCTTGTTCTCATCAATCTGACTTTCAGGGTTCTGCGTACCATGTTTCATATTTTTCATCATCAAAAGATGCATTACCGGGCAGAGCAAGATTATCCCAAAAGAAAGTATGTTCTGCGAAACTCCTGCAATCCATAAAATCCCGAGGAGCACAAGCGGGATTAAGCAACAGAGCACCATCATTAATGTATGCTTGTGCTTTCTGAAAACCCCTTCATTTATATTTGGGTTATTTGTATCGCTTTCCATTAATGCACCTTTAATTCTTGTATAGTTACCAGAACTTCCACCAGGGTTTTTTCTCGCCCATGCCCACAGGTCCGCTTTTAAGGTATTTTTCAGGTTCAGAATCAAATGCTTTTTTACATCCTGGCGCACAGAAATAGTAGGTTTTTCCATTATATTCTGATTTATACTGCGCTGTATTTTCATCCACCTGCATTCCACAAATTGGGTCTATTTGCATATTTTTCATTTCTCCTTTTTATGTTTTTACAATATATGTACTTTACGTTTAATGTAAAGTAAGTATCTTATGGAGGAAGTGATGTATTTGTTCCAATACCTCTTCCTGAATACTCATCATCAATTTTTTCCCTGACATCTTTCAGCGAATATCCCGTCATCAACAGGTCCCTTGCCTCAAGTGTTATGTCGTTGCAAAGCTTGCATTCCGATGCATGCGGCTCATAGCTGCCATCTGGCTTGATATAGCAATCTTTCAGGCTCCTATGCGAAAGGAGTTTGTCAGAATGCTGCATGCCCGCACATCCGCAGTAGCAGGCGAGGTACATGACTTTGTCCTGGTTCTGCACCGCAAAAATGTAAGCCTCCATTACACGCCCGGTTTTCAGGGCGAATTCCGGAAGTTCAGGTTTCGCTGGTTTGTTAGTGTCCCAAGCTGGTTTTTCGCCATGCGTTTTGTTTAATGTTTGTGCGCCGCTGGACAGAATGTATGCTATTATCAAGATTGCCGCTATCGCAATTGCACCAAGAATAAATTTAGATTTCATACATTCTCCGTATCATATTATCAACAGTATCACAAATCCCATCGCTACCATGAATGAGCCCATTAACAGTCTCACCTGTGTTTTATTCCTCGATTGCCATGCAACCATTTTATCTACCACTTTCCTGTTTGATGAGGCTAGAAGAACTGCAACAAGAGGCACGATAAGCATCAGGTTGTAAAGCAGCAGGTACAATATGCCCTGAACCAGCGTTGATTGTAGCGACAACAAACCTATGACCGCTAGATAAATGCCTCCGCTGCACGGCACTGTGCAAAGACCGACAAGGACACCGGCTCCGAAGACGCCAGGCACTGTGGCGCGCTTTATCCAGTTGTTTATTGATGCGTGCATGTTCCCGGGTATTGCCAGGAGGGAACTGCCAGGCATGAAAAAATCCTTCATAATAATAACGCCAAGTATCATGGAAATAAATCCGGCTGCCTTACCCACAGCATGCGTTGTGGAAAAAAAGGATATGGCGCTCAGGA
Source organism: Candidatus Methanoperedens sp. (assembly GCA_049303315.1). Classification (GTDB taxonomy): domain Archaea; phylum Halobacteriota; class Methanosarcinia; order Methanosarcinales; family Methanoperedenaceae; genus Methanoperedens. The sequence continues at coordinate 17,657 of JBAQMZ010000004.1, read as the reverse complement.
AACCGATGCCTATTAACACATAGGTTATGAAGATACCGCTTATATATATCGAACCCACCTTCATTAACCCGTATCTGTAATTTGCCTGCATCTGGAGCATGCCCATGGTAAAGGTTATAAAAAGCAGAAGAACTGCAAAAGCACATGGGTTGAAACCATCAATTAAACCTGCTGTAATTACAAGCGGAAGTGTTAAAGTTTGCGGGTCGATCGCCATGATTCCTTCAAGCAACTATAAGTGTTCCATGCATGCTGGGATTCTCTTTGCCTCCGCAGCATGAGTCGCAGTACCAGTGATATTCTCCTGGCTGTGTAGGAGTGAATGTAAAGACGTCCTGGCTTTCGGGCTGAACTGTGATATTCACGTTGCTCAACCCTGCTGTAAGCATGAAGTTGTGAACACCGCCGCCGTCAGTGTGGTGTGAATTATCAGGGTTGATCAGGTTTATTGTGACTGGCTGCCCTGCTTTCGCCCTGATTAAATTGGGTTCAAAGCCTGCCATGGTGATGGTCATTTTAATGCCATCTTTGTTCACAGGTTCCAAGGATGCTGATTTGCTTATGATCAAATACAGTGCAGCGCCGAAAATCGCAATAACGATGATAATGAACAAAATGCTCATGTATGGCGGCTTTTTTTCTTTTTTTTCTTTCCTTACTTTATGTTTTTTTGATCTTGACACTCTTATTACTCCTGATTACGTTCTATTTACGCCTGTTTCCTCCCTTCGTAGCGCTTCGGACTAACCTTTATTTTTTAAGTTATCAATTTTAATAAAAATCCGGATTGCTTTCAGCCTATATTCTTCCATCAATTTCCTGAATTCTTCAGATTTTTCGGGTCCCGCATGTTTTTCAAATCCGTGAATTGCCTGGAAAATCTTTCTTTTCTCAAGCTCAAGCTCTTCCATGGTGTATTCCTTTCTTTTCCTCAGGATTTTCCCCCTGAAATGGTAAACCATGCCGAGTAAAAAGAAAAGCATTATACCGATTCCTGCATAAAAGTAGTCCGGCTCATCTATCATTTTAATCGGAATGCGGACAGTTTCTCCTGCCTTAATATCTTTAAAAGAAATAATGTTATATTCATTTCCTCCAAGAGTTAAAGTCTCATGCGTTCCTCCGGGACCCATTCCTCCTTTTTTATCAACGAATATCGAAAGGGAAGAGGTATTGTATATGGCGCTTTTATTGAATACATACTCTGAACTTTGGGGAAGAAGTGTGTACGATATCTGCATCTGGAAGTTATCACCCGGCTTGACAGCCTGCATGGGATCCATAAGCACCGTTCCTTCTTCCTGCACAAGGCAGCACTCCATTGCCTCGGTTTTCAGGTTTTTTATATCCGGCGGGGTTGATATGGCAAAGAATGTATGGTTATCCTTGCTGTAGTATATCTCTCTTCCCTCATTCCTGAATACAACGATCTCGGAAATCTCAAGGGAATTGTTTTTCTTTGAAATGAAAATATGGTCGAGAGCGACCTTTATATTATAGCTCTGATTGGCCGGATTGTGCCCATTAATTGGATTATTCTCACCGGTTTGGGCAGCAGCGGTACTTATTAAATAAAAGACTGCTATGAAAACATGAATGGATATTTTCAATACGTTTTTCACTTTTCCTCCTTCGCAGAGATAAAGTCCTGGTATTCTTCTTCAAACCGCTGTTCGTACTTTTTTATATCAGGCATAATTTCCATTTTCGGTTTTTTGGTAAAAATGTAAGCAAGGAACGCAAATAAAATCGCTAATGATATACCTCCTGCCCATAATGATATTGAATTGGTTTTTTCAGGATGTGCCAGTATTTCCCTGCCGTATTCTGCCTGAAGCGCTGAAAATACCTGTTCGTCTGAAAAGCCATTTTCCTTCATCTGGGTGATCTCTTTTTTAACCTGTATTGCAGTGACGCAATCGCATGTTGAGATAACCATGGCGCATTCGCAGGGGCAAATGAGGTCAGAAGTCATATCATCATTCGCATGGACTGTATTAATTCCTGATATTAGAAGAACAAACAGCATAAGCGCCATGTACATTTTTCCCTCATTTTCGGGAGACGTTTTAAACAGAGATGCGGGTTGCCCCGCGCTCTCATGCATATTTACTCATTGCGTTCGATATCATCTATCCTCTGTTCAATAATCTCCTTCAGTTCATTCCTGCTTTCTCCTTCTTTTTCCCGCTCCAAGAGCTCTTCCAGAATATCTATATCACCTATATGCGCTATCATTTTTTCAAGTTCCGGCACAGGCTGGTTGAGATCAAGGTTTAACGCAGTTTCTTTTAACTGTTTTATGACAAGCGTTGCATTTTCTTTGTGTTCTTTCTTAAGCTCTTTGTACTCTTTTTCCGGGATTTCTCCTGCCTTGAATTTATTTTCAAGAACAAGAATTGATTCAAACGCAGCGTTCTTTTCAGCCAGCAGTTCGTCAAATGACATTTCACTTATGTCTTTCCCTGCGGCATTTTCTGTAACAATATTGGGCTGCGAGACAACATCAACTGCTCCCTGCGGCTCATCGATCGAAACATCCGCAGCAGGTGCTGTTTTAACAAGGCGCCTTCCCCGCTTTTTGCCAATTTTGTTTTTGAGCAGCGGGTACGCAACCGCTCCTATCAATACTACCGCCACTACAGGGATGAGATAACCGTACTCTTCCCCACTTCCTGTCTTTGACGGAACATAACCTGTTATCCGGATATCCAGTATCTGATTCTTCGGTACGTTCATGAAACTTAAGACTTCGAACTCTTTCCCTTCACTCGGGACTATATCTTTTTTCGCATAGTTGCTTTCAATCCCGAAACCGTTCTTTTTGTCAGATAGTATCGTGATGAATGAGGTATTGTAGATCATACCTTTGTAAAACAGGTTCTTTGAAGATTCAGGATTAAAAACGTATGATATCTGTGCAGTGTAGGTTTCACCCGGCAAAATTGGTTTCATGGGGTCTATCCAGGCTGAATCCTTTTCCCTTTGCAGGCAGCACTCCATTGCATCGGTCTGGAACCTTGTTATACCCTCCGGCGTCGAAATGCCCACAAATGCCCGGTCTTTACTGAAAAAAACTTTATCCCCCGTATTTATGAATTCAACATATTCATCCACTTTTATCCCGTTCGGTGCCGTGGAAAGGACAATATGGTCAATTCTTACACTGAGGGCATCCCCATCTTTCGTGGAATCGTAAACCATGATACCGGAGTTTTCTGACGCATTGACCTGTTTAGTATAAGGTACGTCGGTATAATTTAGCGCTATTAAATAACTCTTCCCGGCATTGACTATATTAAACGAATATTTCCCGCTTTTGTTGGTAACAGTGCTCATTACCTCAATCCCGGTTGCATCCATGAGGCTCACCGATATTCCTTCAAGTGTCTTATTCGCCTTCACTACATATCCCTCGATCTTTTCCGAGAGATTAAAATCCACAATAGCGTTGCCCTGTAGACCGATATTCTCCCCGTATGTGATTCCGTTGTAGGTTACATTGATTCGATACATGCCGTTATTGAGGTCGTTAAAGATATACCCTCCATCTTTATCCGTCACTGTATCCGAAAGCGGAATGAAGTTATAAACTACACCGGTTTCAGCGCTCTGCGTGGCGTTTACGCTGCTCAGTGTAACTTTTTGGTCGGCAAGCTTTTTCCCGAAAGATACAACACTTCCATTGATTTGCGCGGCGGATGCGGCGCTGCCGAAAATGACAAGGATTATAAAAATTAGAAATAATTTATTCATGTTTTTCTCTCTCCTGTAAAAATTTTTCATATTCGTAATCAAATTCCTCGTTCTCATCCATTCTTTTCCTGCTAATCTTATAGACAACAACTCCTCCCACGATGATTCCAGCAGGCAGAGCAAGCCATACTATCCAGTCAAATCCTTCTTTTGGCGGAGTGGCAAGAACGCCTTTTCCATACTCCGCCACAAGGTTGTCATATATCTTTTTCTCAGAAAGACCCTGGTCAAGCATTGCCCTGACTTTATCTTTTAACTCAAGGGCACTCGGGCACGTGCAATCAATCGCAATCATTGTACATCCGCCCTGGTCAGGGCAGTTCAGGTTTGCAGTGATTTCTTCCTCGGTGACAGCGAGTACTGGCACTGTAAACACAAGTAGGAAAAACCAAATTGCAACTATTTTATGTTTCATATACACTCTCCGCGGTAATTGTTTTTTGTACGTTTTGATTTATATTTATATCATCAGATATTGTTCTTTGCCTTATTGGAACAACAGTTGAAATGCATATCAGGATTCCCAGGATGAGCACGTAGAATCCCCCTATCCACATGAGGAACATCATGGGCATCACCTTGATTTTGACAGTAGCGCCGTCGGCGGTTATGGCCTGGGCTGAGAAATAGAGGTCATCTATACCCACGGTGTAAGCCATGGGTTTGACATTGGTGCTTTCCTGCTTCACATAATGATACATGCGCGCTTCTGCTTTTGCCAGAACCTTCTCCCCATTCTTATAAACATCAAAATATGCCGCCTGAACATCTCGGTTGTTTTGGGCAAACTGGTCTATCTTTGTAAGTTTGAAGTCATAATCTCCCACGCTGTATGTACCGCCAACTCTCATGTTGTAGGTCTGTGCCTGCTCGTACACCACTGCGCCAGCGGCAGCTACAATTATCATGAGGATTGCAATATGGCACATGTAACCGCCGAAGGTGCGGCGGTTATTCATGAACGCTCTGGAAATATTCTTTAAAGTTCCCGCATCCTCCAGTTTTTTCTGCTTATTCACTATTCTTGATGTATCCAGAAGGTGGGTAGATACTACAAGTACAGTGCCGGCAACTGCAACAAAGAGAGCATAAAAATCACGGATACCTACCGCAAAGGCTATAACCATTGCAACTACTGCTGCCATTAAAGGTTTTGTGAAGTTGCGTTTAAGATGGGAAACCGAGGCTTTCCTCCATGCAATAAGCGGACATATCGCCATAAGGAATAGAAGCGCTATCCCAAGCGGGACATTTATCTGGTTATAGAAACTCGGGCCTACCATGACCTTGTATCCGCGGAATGCCTCTGAGAGCAATGGATATGTCGTCCCCCAGAGCACAGAAGCGGTCGCGGCCATGAATATCCAGTTATTATAGAGGAAACTTGCTTCCCGTGATACGAAAGACTCGAAGACCTTCCTGCTCCGTATCGAATTATATTTCCATGCCACAAGCATGAGCGTGGCAGCAAGTACCACGACCATGTAGTTGATGTAATATGGTGCGGTCACGGATTGCCCGAAGGTATGGACAGAAGCGATTATCCCGCTTCGCGTGAGCAGTGTGCCGTACACCGTGAGTTCCCAGGTGAACAGGATGAGAAGAATATTCCAGAACTTCATGCCGCCTTTACGTTCAGTTATCATGGTGCTGTGGTAGAAAGCGGTCATGGTTAGCCAGGGCAGGAACGAGGCGTTCTCAACCGGGTCCCAGCCCCAGAACCCACCCCAGTTAAGCACCGTATAAGCCCAGTAGCTCCCGAACATGTTGCCAAGAGCCAGCCCTAGCCATGCCCACAGCGCCCAGCGGCGCGCGCGGTATGTCCATGTATCATCAGAAAGATATATGCCTGCGACCATTAACGCAAAGGGGATAAGCACGCCAGCATAGCCCCAGAAAAGCGTGGGCGGGTGGAAGAACATGCCCGGGTCCTGAAGGAGGGGATTTAGACCGTTCCCGTCCACAGGCATGAAATCAAGCATCCTGAAAGGACGGGATACTGTGAGCAGCATATAAAAGAAATAAGCAAGAGTGATGAGGATTACGGGCATTGCATGTTTTATCAGGTTATCGTAGGATTTCCCTCTCGCAGCAATAATCGCAATATAAATGGATATCAGCCATGCCCAGAGAAGCAGCGAACCGTCAGCGCCTGCCCAGAATGCCGAGAGCGTATAAGCCATTGGTAAATCCGTGCTGCTGTATATCGCTACATACTCGTACTGGAAGTTGCGGGTCACGAAGAGATTAAAAAGCCATACGGAAGCGACAGTGGTCAGCACCGCAATCCCGATAATGGCAATCCTGCCGCTGTCGATAAGCTCGTTTTTCTTTTTCCATATCCCGATTATGTGAGCCGCAAGCGCATATATGCTCAATACCAGTGCGATGATTAATGTTGTCTCTCCAAGTTCCATTAAAATTCTCCTTTATGTTTCGTTGTGCTCTCCGTGATCAAGGTCTCCGCCGTATTTCGAGGGACATTTCGTGAGAACCTGTGTTGCCTGAAAAGTGTTATTTATGAAAATTCCTGTCACCACCGCCGGAATACCCTCTTTGTAATTCCCCGGCATTCCTACGTCTGATACCACGATTATCGAGGAATTTTTTTCCGCCAGCTTGAAGGTCAGCCTGGCTTTTTCGGGTTCCCATATAGTGGAACCTTTTACGATTGTCCCATTTACATTCACAACTTTACCGTTTAGTGAATCCGCCTTCTGTACAAATTCATCAACTTCGTAGTAAAATGAGAGGGAGTTGCTGAAACTCTGCGCAGACAGGAATAGCATTAATGCAGCTACAATCACGATGCCAAGTAAATTTTTTTGTTTTCTGTTCATCAGGTTCCTCTAATTTACACAATCCAACTTTACAATGGATGTAAAGTGCATATATAGTTTACGGTAAGTGTAAAGTGGAGGTGGGTGACCGGCTTCAAGGAAAAAAGTATGATAGGATTTTCCGGTCACTAATTTACTAATAGAACATACTTTTTAATGTGGGTTGTGGTTTAAATAAATAAAATTAAACAATGTTTGCTTTAAAATTATTAAATTTAAAAAAATTAGAGATTTACAGAACCCCTTTCCTGATACCGGACCCCATCATTGAATTCATACCAGAATCCATACCGTTGCAATGACCCGTCTCCCCGGTTTCAGTATTTCCTGCCGGCCGCCCATTGCCCATCATTTCTCCGCAGCCTTTTGCGCCATTCATCATATTTTCACATGCGCCGGATTGCATCATCTGCTCAGGACATTTTTCTGACATATTCTCCATCATTTCCGGAGTGCATTCATGATTTTCCGAGTCCTTTGTTTTCTCGCTCGTATTCTGCGCCAGTGCGACTGCGGCTCCGGATACCAGCAGTATCCCGGGAATTCCAATGACTAAAAAAGTCTTATTTTTCATAGTTCTCATCTTTTTGTAAGATATGATATTACTACAACTACGATAATCATGATTACCAGGTGCAGCCACATGCCCGAGCCACCGCCGCCGCAGCAACCGCCGCCATGGGCTTGCTCGACGGGATTTTTTTTAATGCCCGTTTGGTCTTCTTTTATATCTTTGTCCGTATCTTTCGGTTTGCTTGGTCCACAACAGTCCATTTTTCATTTCTCCTTTAGGAATCTTTAAAGGTTGTTGTTATTCATTTCGTTTATGCTTAAAAATTAGAATAAAAAAATACATCAAACTTTAATTTTCAAACTGTCTTATTAATATTGTTTAACCTGTTGAATTATTCAATAGGGTAACATTCATTATTAAAGAACACTATTTATATTTCAAAAGGAGACTTAAGTAAAATTTAATGTCGAAGACAATTGTCATCATCAATAAATATATATATACCACTCCAATATACTAACAAAAAGGGAGAGTCTAAAAATTATGGAACTCACGCCAATCCAGAAAGAGATTTTAATAGCCTTAATTAACCTGTACAGGGCAAGAAAGCAAGCAATCAAAGGAGAAGATATAGCAGAGATCATAAAACGGAACCCGGGGACTGTCCGTAATCAAATGCAATCACTAAAGGCGCTTGGGTTGGTTGAAGGAGTGCCCGGACCCAAAGGCGGATATAAGGCAACCGGCGCAACATACAGGGCATTGAGTCTATCCGAAATGGACAAAGAAACAAACGTGCCTATAAGACGGAATGATGAAATAATTGAAAATGCCACGGCATCAGAAATCAGTTTTACGACCGTCAGGCATCCTGACCTGTGCAATGCTACCGTGCATGTTATCGGTGATATACGGAGATTCGATGTGGGAGACAGTATTTTAATAGGACCTACCCCTGTAAATAAACTTATAATACGCGGCTCGGTCATTGGCAGGGATGATACACAGAATTCAATACTGTTCGTCATCCAGGAAATGATATCCCTTCCCAAAAAACCAGTTAAAAACTATATCAGGGAAAATCCAATCACAATCCCCGCAACGGCAACAATACAGGAAGCTTCAAGGATACTCGTCAAGAATAACATTCACGGGGCTCCTGTAAAGGACAAGGATTGTATAGTAGGTATCGTCACACTTACCGATATAGGAAAAACACTTGCAGAAGGTAAGACCAGCCTGAAAATAAAGGACATAATGACAAAGGAAATAATATCCGTTGATGGTGAGACCCCTCTTTACGAAGTTGTAAAGGTATTCAATAAAGAAAAAGTGGGACGGCTCATGATAAAGGTTAACGGGGAACTTGTGGGTCTTATCTCAAAAACAGATATCTTGGGCAAGCTCGCTGTTTATTAAAAATGCTGTAATAGATGGAACAAGCAATTACTGGGAGAATTTTGCCAGGCCGTTCTCATCATCTTTTTTAAGTCTCTTTGTTATCTCGATAAGAGGATGTTTTGCATAATCAAGAATCTTGATATCCGATAATGAATGAAGACCTGATGTTGTAGCTGTCTTTTCCATCCCGAGATGGATTTCATCCCCCAGCGGAATGACGTATGCATCCATAGTTTTTATTCCGAGTTTTTTTGCAGCTATGACCCTGTGATGACCGTCCACGAGAATAAGTTTATTGGTTTTTTTAATAACAACAATCGGTTCGGCAAGCCCTTTCTTGAGTTCATAAATCCTTCCGTCAAGCTCGTCTGCATAGACTTTGGGCTGCGTGGGCACAAGTTCATCTATATTAACCGTTTCACGGACAACATCCACATGTATATTATGGATTGCTTCAAGCGTCTTCTTGAGCGTCCAGACTTTTTGCGGGCTTGTCCTCTCGATATGCGAGCGGATAACATCGGAATTCGTAATAATGCCCCGCAGGTGCCCGTTCTGGTCTACGACAGGCAGTTTTGATTTACCCGACCTGAATATGACGCGCGCCACATCGCTCATTTCCATTTCGGTATCAGCGACGAGTATGTCCCTGGTCATGACATTGGAGATTTTCTCATCCAGTGATTTTTCAAGTAAACTTGAAGCCGATACATATCCTGTGACTTTGCTGTCCTCTACCACTGGAAAACCATCGTGTCCTGTCTTTCGAATCATATTTATGACATCCTTGACTGTATTTTCCGGAGAAACGGTATCTACGTCCTGTGTCATGTAATTCTTGACTTTTGGATGGTCGGTCATGTTATTTTGATAGGTATGGGCTTTTCCCTTTTTAAAAGTATTGTATATACCAATCTTTATTACCTATTGCAATCAACTTTTAATGGGTGAACATTACGAACGACCGGAACAGGATGCTTCTTGAAATTTTAAAAGAGGCGATATCGATTGAGATTTATGGCAGGGAATACTATTCGATATTCAGCGAACTTGTCGAGGATGAGAAAGCACAGGCTGTTTTCAGGGGGCTTGCAAGGGACGAGGGGGAACACAGGGAACTTCTTGAGAAGGAGTATAGAAAAGTATCAGGGAAGCCCGTTGATATCGCAGAGCTTGATGAAGAGAACAGGGAAAAAGCAAAGCGGATTTTCCCGGAATCTCTTGAGCCTTTGGGCATCTCAGAGACAAAGGATGTTTTGACGCTCGGGATACGGACAGAGAAAAGGTCTATTGAGCTATATTCAACCGGCGCGCAAAAAACCGATATTAAGTCAAGTCAAGAATTGTTCCTGAAACTCGTGCATTTCGAGGAGGAACATAAAAAGACCCTTGAGGATGCTTTGTATTACCTTGAGCAGGAAGGCTCATGGTACGGTTATTCCCCTCCCACGATAGAAGGCTGAACCTGAATGGAACACCTGCTTTTCGGCACGGCAGGCACACCATTAAGCTCAAAAGGAAATGACAGTATATCGGGCATTGAGCGGGTGCATGAATTGGGTCTTGGCTGCATGGAACTTGAGTTTGTTCGCGGCGTCAGGATGGGAGAGAAGACGGCGCGCAGTGTGAGGGAAGTAGCAAAGAAGCTGAAGGTAAGATTGAGTGCGCATGCCCCTTATTATATCAACCTCAATGCTGAAGGTGAAACGCTAATCAAAAGCAAGGAAAGAATCCTGAACTCAGCAAGAATCGGAAGCGTATGCGGAGCAAAAAGCGTGATAATCCATGCGGGTTTTATCGGTGGCGGCGAAAGGCGGGCTGTTTATGAAAAAATAAAAAAAGAGCTTATTGATATCCGGGAACAATTAAAAAAAGAAGATATAGACATCATATTGCGGATTGAAACAATGGGACGATATTCCCAATTCGGAACGCTCGATGAAGTGCTTGAAATTACTGAAGTGGAAGGGGTTTTGCCATGTATCGATTTCCCCCATCTCCATGCTTTGACCGGAAGATATAATTCAAGGGAGGAATTCGGCATGGTTTTTTCGAAGGTGGAGGACAAACTGGGGCGTTTTGGGCTTGACAATATGCACATTCACGTTTCAGGGATAGAATATTCTGATAAAGGTGAGAAAAAACATCTTGTGTTTGAAGACTCGGATTTTAATTACAAAGAGCTTGCGCAGGCGTTTTCAGATTTTAATATAAAGGGGATGGTTATCTGTGAAAGCCCGAATCTTGAGGTGGATGCGCTGGCGCTGAAAAAAGAATATGACAGGATAAAATGTCTCTCAGCCTTGCCTTCAATGAAGCCTGTATGACAATAGAGGCTCTACATGACCTGTCAATAGAAACGCAATCATATTTCCAGGTCAGAAAGGCTCAGCATATCATGGAACGTCAGCGCATTAGGTTAGGGCTTTGGAGAAGAAAGGACTCATTAGACGAACGGGGGACAGTCCAGCTCAGACGTGGCGTTTGTATCCTGCATAAACTTGTGTTTCGGGGCACACGTCACTGACCGCCAGAACCATTTCGGAGGTATCGGCGCGGGCGCATGAGGCTCTCGATTTTTTGTTCGTTGCTGTGGGCTTTTGTTGATAGTTGATAGGAAGGGACAAGAAAATAAAAGTAAAACAAATATTGTTATGTTATTCTTTGTTTATCAATTATCATTTTCAGCTTTTATTTGTTTCTTGATTCTCTTTAAGACTTCTGCAGTTTCATTTGAAACATAACAATTTTCATCTTTCAGAGCATGTTCCACTGCTGAATTTCCTATCTCAACAAGAGCTATTACTACTGCTTTATGAAAACCAGTTGGACGATTATTCAGAGCTTGAATAAGAGGCTTTACTGCTCTTTTATCTCCTATCTTTCCAAGAGCCTCTGCTGCTTCCATTCGAACGTCCGAGTCCTTCTTATATCGCAATGCCTTGATTAGTCCATCAACATCCCGCTTATTTATCATCTTTACTACATTTGGCTTGAAGAGATCGCATATTCCCATATGAATACCTCCTTATACAGACAATTGTGAAACCTAATTTCTCATCTTTTCTTGAAATATTTGTAATAGTAATAACCAAACGTCAAAAGAATAACACTAATAAGTCCAGAGATAAAAAAATATGTTGACATTGAGCGGTTCTTATAAGGATTTGGTTCATATTTACAATTTTTACATGTGATTAATACAATATCTTCATTATATTCAGATTTAATATTAAAATTTATAGTATATTTTATCCCACTTGAAATATAGGGTATAAGTATCTCCAAGCTCGAACTACTTGGTCTTGATAATTTTCTATAGGGCTCATTAAAAAGCTCATATTCAGTAATTTCCTTATCAATACGGTTTTTAGTTATTATAACGTTACTATCTGTAACATTTCCATTTTTTATCTTGATATTTATTTCCACGAGTTCCGCTGGAGCATTGCCCTCATTTTTTATAACCATCCACCATAAAAATTCATCATTTAGAAGCTGAAAGTTACCTTTTTCGTACGTTAGGTCAGGTACATTATAAATTTTATCATAAACTATTAAACTCAGACTAAATAATGATACAATCATAACAACAACTGGTGCAATCCTCGGCAGATCTCCAATTTGTATTTGATGAGACATTACTTCCTTCGGACAGACACTTTCTTGGAATTATAAACCGTGCCGTTTTGCGTAGTCATTGAAGCATAAATCACATACATCTTTCCTTTATCAGCGCCGTTGGGTCTTCCAATATATACTGGGTATAATTCCCAACTGCCTCCCGTGTCAGGAAAAGTAGTGCCTTCTAGCCATCTATTGCCATTATCATCTATAACAAAAACTTTGATTTCAGAACTTGGGATTGCACCATGTCCTCCAACAGTAATAATTTGATCCACCTCACTATTGGGCTTTGGTATAGTTATTTCATAAACAGGTCTTAGGATTTGATTTGTTTTATCCCCAACGTAATTTCCAATTATTATCGGCACTATTAAAAATATTAAAATTAATATTATTCGGCTGATCGTTGGTGCCATTTGCGTTAATTCTTTGTAAAGATAAAAAATAAACTTTCTTAATAAAATAATGATTATGATAAAGACTAAAATTATCGCTATTTTATAAGCTGGAACTATCTCTACTGAAATTTTTACAATTATAGTAGCAAAAAGTTCTGCAAAAAACGCAATAATAAGCGAAAAAATAAAATCTTTTTTCATTTGCGTACTACTTTGATGTCAAACCGATTTAGATTATCTGGAATCTTTTCCAATTGCTGCCCTTCTGTCAGCTTTGTCGATGTTATTATGGCAGAAACTTTGAAATGTTTTCCACTATCTTCAGGATAATTTGCAGGATCCCTCCCAAAATAAGCAGTCGTCTCCCAGTTTCCATTAGGCGAAATGTCTCCCATTGGTTGAACCCACCATGGACCGCCAGCTTCGATTGGGTAAATTAGAACATAAAAGCTTAATTTTGAACCATATACACCATTTGAAGTTCCTTCTACAATATAACGCCATGTGACCATATCGCCTTCTGTAGGAGATGTTATTGTAATAGAAGGTGTTGAAGTAAAAGTCTGTGTTGGAATTACCGTGGGTAGTTGAGTCGGCGTTGGGGTGGGAGTTGATATTGTTGCAGTTAGTGTTGGTGTTGGAGTTGCTGTCGGTATTGATGTTGTAGTAGGAGTGGGCATCGTTGTCGACTCATCAATACATCCTGAAAAAATAGCCAAAATACCAATCATTACCAAGAACGTTAGAAAGCTGCCTTTTTTATTATTTTTCAAATCAACCACCTTATACAGTAACAACTTTTTTCTCGCTTCGTATAGATAAATCTATCTAATTGGTTTGGTTACATTTGCGCCTGATTTTAAAATTTTGAAAAGTTTTTCTGTCTTTCTATCAGCTATCCGAGTATGAAAACCTATCGCATTCAGTGACTACAACCGCACTTCGCGCGCTCCCTCTTCATTCTCCATCAAAAAAGAAGGATGCACTGGATAAAAGCAACCACACCAAAAACCCGATTCGCACACAAAATCATGAGGATGTGCGAAGCCATTATCCGCGTCTCATCAAAGATTCAGTTTGTATGTTTCTCCGTGAGACTTATCCAGTAAAAGCAGACGTTTTCTCATTGCTCACGGGACTTGTCCACGACTGGAATATATTTTAAAGCACAGACATTTGGAGGAAATGAAACACTATGCAACAACTAACTTCCAGAGGTCATGCGCAAAAGGCGGGGTCGGCAAAGAAAGAGACCTTAATAATCGGTAAGGAAACGATGCTCTTATTTACTATCTGCTAATAAAGGCAACCTGATGGAAGAACTCTCTGGAATAATAGAAAAAATACAGGCTTCAGAAGAACTGGATTTCGAAGACGGGATGCTCCTCATGGAGTCAAAAAACCTCCCTCTCATCGGAGCGCTTGCGGATTATGTAAGGCAAAAAACCGTGGGCGATGGTGTCATGTTCGTGACCAACTGCCACATAAACTACACCAATGTCTGCACCTCGAAATGCAGGTTCTGCGCTTATTTCAGGGAAGAGGGACAGAACGGCGCCTTCACTCTTACAACCGATGAAATACTGGAGAAAGCAGCGAGAGCTTCGAATATGGGCGCCACTGAACTGCATATCGTGGGTTCGCTCAATCCCGCGCTTCCATTTGAATATTACGAAGAAGTGCTCAGCCGGCTACATGAAAAATATCCCGCTATGTCCCTCAAAGCATTCACTGCTGTTGAAATTGCCCATCTTGCGAAGGCTTCGGGTATGAGCGTCCGGGAAGTACTCCTGCGTCTTAAGAAAGCGGGACTCACAGGTCTTCCCGGGGGCGGCGGTGAGATATTCAATGAAGAGACGCGGAAAAAAGTCTGCCCTGATAAAATAACAGGCGAGCAATGGCTCAAGGTCATGGAAACCGCCCACAGCCTCGGAATAAAAAGCAATGCTACGATGCTTTACGGGCATATTGAGACGCATTCCGATATTGTAGACCATATTCTCAGGATAAGAAAATTGCAGGAAAAAACCGGGGGTTTCCAGGCGTTCATCCCCCTGAAATTTCATCCCGATAATACCGAGCTTCAAAAGAACGGGCTTGTGCGATACGGCCCCACTGGTTTTGACGACCTTAAAATAATTGCAGTCTCACGTCTTTTATTAAACGGCTATATAAACAATATCAAAACGTACTGGATCATGGTGGGCGAGAAACTGGCGCAGGTAGCTCTGCATTATGGCGCAAACGATATCGACGGCACAGTCATGGAAGAACGCATCACACATGCAGCAGGCGGCGCAACTCCGGAGTATATGCCAAAAGAGAGGCTAATCCGATTAATAAAAAATGCAGGCAGGATTCCGGTGGAAAGGACTTCCAATTATGAAATAATAAAAGAGTATTGAAATCTATTAAATTAGGCGAAGGGGAGAATTTTTATATAACATGAAATATGAGATAGCTGAAAGGCGTGGGTTAACAAATTCACAATCTTAGTGATATGGAGATATAATATGAGTACTGAAATATATTATTTTTCAGGAACCGGAAATTCGCTTGTTGTAGCACGAGATATAGCAGAGAAAATCAATGGTAAGATTATTCCTATAGTATCCGTGTTAGATCAAGAAATTATTAACACCAATGCAGATGTGATTGGTTTTGTTTTTCCAATTCATGACTACAAGCCGTTTCATCTAATTGAACAATTTATTAAAAAAATTGCGAATCTTAATTCAAAATATATCTTTGCTGTATGTACTTATGGTGTTATACCATTAGGAGCAATGAAAATATTTGAACAGAATATTAAAGCATGTGGAGGCGAACTTTCATCAGGTTATGTTGTAAAAATGCCCCATAATGGTCTTGGAATAAGCTGTTCTAATGAAGAACAAAATAAAAGGTTTAAAAGATGGAAGATTAAACTTGAAATAATCTCAGAAAACATTAATTCTCGAAAACAAGAAAAACCGGAAGTAATGAATATTCCTGTTCATTATATACTTTCTGGATTATTTTTTAGCACTATGTTGCCAACTCTGAATATTTTATGGCAGGGTATCATAAAGGGATGGAACTCTCTATCGTTCAGAAGTAACAATAAATGTAATGGTTGCGGTATTTGTATGAAAATATGTCCGGTGAATAATATAGAAATGGTTGATAACAAACCTAAATGGTTTGAGCATTGTGTATTATGTTTTGCGTGTCTCCAATGGTGTCCAAAAGAAGCAATAAATGCCGGAAGTATAACAGAGGGAATGCCAAGATACCATCATCCCGATGTAAATATATCAGATATAATGAAACAAAGTCAACTACCACGCACTGGAAAGTGCGGGGCATCAGCGTCACATGCTCCTATTCATATTGCCATTGGATTACCAAATTGTCAGGTTTTGCTATTATGTTCCAAAGTTATTACTACATTTCCCTTTTTGTGTCCTTTATCGACATACCTGTGAGCCTCGGCAATCTGTTCCAACGGATAGCGTCTATCAATGACCGATTTTAACTTTCCAGCTTCAACAAGCTCTTTGATGGAAACTAAATCAACAGTCTTTAACTTTAAGCTGTTGTATGAGGTAAGAACGTTAAGATAAATTCCAGTCTTCTTTAGAGATTTTTTAACTCGTGAATATGCAATTTTGCCTACTGCATCAAAGATAACATCATAAGTTTCATCATTTTTGGTAAAATCGGATACCGTATAATCAATGATTTTATCAGCTCCCAGGGATTTTACCATTTCTAAGTTCGCAGTACTGCATACACCGGTAACTTCCGCCCCAAAATTCTTGGCAAGTTGCACAGCAAAAGTGCCTACGCTTCCAGAAGCTCCATAGATAAGAACTTTTTGACCACGTTGGATATTTGCTTTTCTAAGAATAAGCAATGCAGTTATTCCCCCATTGGGAACCGGAGCGGCTTCTTCATATGTCATATTAGCCGGTTTTATTGCTAACGCCCCGTTTTCCGGTAGGCATATATATTCAGCATAAGCACCAAATCTCATCATCTCGGTAGCTGCGAAAACTTGATCACCTTTCTTAAACAAATTAACTTCTTTGCCAGTTGCTTCAATTTCACCTGCTAGCTCCATCCCTAATATTTTTCTTCTGGGTCCTGTGAAACCTATAATTATTCGCATTATGGGTTTAAACAATAAATCTTTTACAAATCCTAAACCAGGCTCTAAACGTCGAATCTTAGTATCCCCTATATGTACTGTTGTTGCGTGTATTTTTATCAGTACTTCATTGTCCTTTGGTTTTGGTTTTTCAACCTCTTTGAGTTGAAGAACTTCCGGCGGTCCGTATTTTGTACATATAATTGCTTTCATAAGTATTCCTCCAAGGGTTGCTTTATTTCGATTATTATCATCTAAATTTGGTCTAAAGTTATTACTACATTTCCCTTTCTGTGTCCTTTTTCAACACAGCTATGAGTATCGGTACAGTTTTGCAGTCACTCTATACCCCGTACTTAAGTACATGGGTTTGCTATCGTTTTTTGCCTATAAATCTTCCTGTCCGGCAGCGCAGTTCTGCGATGAAATGTACTTCTCCACAACTTCCCAGCCCTGCCCGGCGAAGGGTTCACCGTTTTTCCATAAGGGAAATCTTCTATCCCCTCCGGGATATTGCTCTGTACATAAGAGAAATCCTTTATCCCCTGCGGGAAATTATCCATCCCCAGGGGGAAATCTCTTTGTCCATTGGAGAAATTGCTCTGTACATAGTGGAAATCCTCTGTCCCCTTGGGGATATTGTTTTGTACACAGGTAAAATTGTCCATCCCCTGAAAATCCTCTATTCTGTTATTTTTCGCCGGCTGGGGAGCGTTTCCCTCTCGACGCTTCCAAGATAATAGACTCCTTCAGCGCTGTGGTTATAACCGTGATAGGTTTCTACTTTGGCAGTAAGGGTGCTATAGAATTGCTCAGTAAGTGGAACGAAGGAAAGAAAGGAAAAGAGAGCGGCGAGCAGAGTTCATAGAAAACATCCGGGACTTCGGTCCTGCGCATGTTTTGCACGGTTGGAGGCGAGGATATGGAGAATTATTTAGTAATGTATTGGTTGTAAAAAGTTAGTTTATAGGTTTTACTGTGGCAAATGT
>JBAQMZ010000003.1:0-7803 GCA_049303315.1 Candidatus Methanoperedens sp. | reverse complement strand
ACGTATGGCTTTGCTATACGTAAACCTTTAAGAAAGGTTTATCAAAAAACTTTAGGAAAGTTTAATCAAAAACCGTCGCGCCTGTTTATGGGCGCATACACGTATGGCTTTGCCATACGTGGGTACTGCGCAAGCCGAAGTTTCGGCTTTCAAACGACAGGTATGCAAAGCATACCTGAACACCACGTAAACCGGGGTATCGGTTTACGTGGACACCGGGTAAAGCGAGGTGTCGCTTTTAAAACAGCAATATTATTTCATCCTTGCGGTTATCCATTCCAGTAATTCATCAATGAGTTCCGGCATTGTGTCGAACATGCCTGTACCATGCAATTTGCCATTTATTATATTTAGTCTCTTATCACCAAATATGCCGTATAGTTGCCTGCTGCTCTCTGCCGCATAGGTATCGCCCTCACTTGCAAGAATATAGACCGGACCCTGATATTTTGGCGCAAGTTCGGGCGCCTGTATTCCCCTGTAGTTAAGACCGGCTGATAAAAGCACAAGGAGCCTGACATCCTTATCCATTGACGCCTGCCAGAGAGCAAGGTTTGCCCCGATGCTTGCGCCTGCAATTGCGAATCTTGAAATATCCACATCTTTTTGCCCTGCAAGGAAATCTTTTGCAGACTCAATATCATTCATGGAGTCCCTGTGGTCGGCGTCCCTGAATTCTTTGTAATCTATTTTTTTCCCGTTTTTATCGATACTCCCGCCATGCCCCCGCAAATCGATTGCAAGGCAGGCAAAACCCCGTGCCGCAAGACGCAGCGCAAACGTATTCCAGCTCTCTTTTGTCGCAGGCATCATATGCAGGAGGAGAAAAACCGGTGAATGCTCCTTTTGCGGTTTAAAATAATTCCCTGCTATCAGAACGCCGTCTTTAGTCCTGAATGTAATTTTCTCCATGTTTATCACGTTTTAACTTTTAATTATGGCTTCTTATCTCTTGCGATTGGCAGTAATACATGCACCTTTGTCCCTTTCCCGACCTCGCTTTCAATCCATATTTTTCCGCGAAACGCATCGACAATGTTTTTTGTGATGTACAATCCAAGACCTGTTCCCCCGTACTTTCTTGATGCGGACGCATCAGCCTGGTAAAAACGTGAAAACAATCTCGGTATTATTTCCGAAGGAATACCGATGCCATTATCGGTCACTACGAAGTGGACAAACTCTCCCTCATCCCGGGCTTTTATTGAGATTTTCCCTCCGGTTGGCGTGAATTTTATTGCATTATCAAGAA
Source organism: Candidatus Methanoperedens sp. (assembly GCA_049303315.1). Lineage (GTDB taxonomy): Archaea > Halobacteriota > Methanosarcinia > Methanosarcinales > Methanoperedenaceae > Methanoperedens. The sequence continues at coordinate 6,551 of JBAQMZ010000003.1, read as the reverse complement.
GATTGCTTATCACTTCTATAAACCTGTCTTTTTCCCCATTGACTTTTGATATTTTGGGTATATCCTTTTCGAATGTAATTTGTTTAGTATCCATCATGCTTTTAACATCGTCCACGCATACCTTTACAATTTCATCCATATCCACAGGCTGGAACTGGAATTCGAGCTTCTCAGCCTGCATCTTGCTGATGAATAATATCGAATTTATCAGCCGGGTCAACCTGTCGGCGTTCCTGATAATAGCTTCAAGGCTCTTTTTTTGTTCATCCTTTATTAATCCGAGTTTTTCATCATGCAGTAATTCGCTGTACCCCCTTATCGAAACCAGCGGGGTTTTCAGCTCATGTGAAACATTTGAAAGGAACTCGCTTTTCATCCTGTCCAGGGACTTTAGCTCCTCGTATGCCGCCTCCAGTTTTTCATAAGATGTTTTTGCTTCCTGGTACAATCGTGCGTTTTCTATGGCGACGCCTATCTGCCCGCCAATGGATGCGAGGACATCAAGGTCTTCTTTTGAGACTGTTCTCCTGCTTCGGTTTCCGAGGTTCATGGCTCCAACCACTCTCCCTTTGGCCATAAGCGGCGCCCCGACAATTGTTACCAACCCCTCTTTTTCCAGATATGGCACAAGATTGCGACTCGGAAAGTGGTCGATATCGGTGACAAGAGGTTTTTTCGCCAGGACGGCGCCCCCGGCAATACCAACGCCCACTTTTATTTCGGAAAACGCCCCGGCAAAATCCATGGAAAGACCGGAAGACGTCTTCAATTTAAGCGTTTTCCCGTCTTCTTCAAGTGTATAAATCGCACCTGCATCGGACGATGTCACCTGGATGGTCTTGGCAAGCGCCTCCCTGAAAATCTCATCCAGGTCAAGAGATTCTCTCACCACCCTGTCTATTTCAAAAAGCGTCTCAAGGGTCTCATCATGGCGCTTGAGTTCGGAATATAACCTGGCATTTTCTACTGCCACTCCAATCTGGCTCCCGATAGAGGATAGAAGATTGATATCTTCTTTTCCGAAAATCCTGTGCTTGCGGTTTGAGAGAACCATCGCCCCGCCCACCTTCCCTTTTGCAACAAGGGGGATGCCCACAAGGGACTTTATGCCATCTTTTTCCATAAGGGTGAGAAGCCGGGGATAAGGATAATTCTCGATGTCCATGGTTACCGGTTTTCCTGATTTGACAGCCATTCCTGAAACTCCCTGCCCGACTTTTAGTTTTGAAGCAGCCTCTGCAAGCTCTGGGGAGATGCCGATGTAGGTCTGGAGGTTCAGGGTTTCCCCGTCTTCTTGCAGCAAATATATCCATCCGGCATCGGCAGACGTTACCTGGATGGTTTTGGTTATTGATTCGCTTAACAGCTCGTCAAGTTCAAGGGACTGGCTTACCACCTTGTCTATTTCATAAAGAGTTTCAAGCGTCTCATCATGGTATTTGAGCTCTTCATATAGATTCGCATTTTCAATGGCTATCGCGGCCTGGTTTGCAATCGCCTGGCATAAACCGATTCCCTCCCCGGTAAATTCCTTGACCTCGCCAAGGCTGCCAAGCTGCATTGTCCCCAATGTTTTTTCTCCCAGGACAAGGGGCACCACAAGGAGAGACCTCATATCAAGCCTTTCTGCCATTCCCCTCTCTTTTGGCGACAGGGTTGAGCCGGCAATATCCGGTACAAGTACATATTTCCTGCCCTGGTATGCTTCGTTCAACGTTGGGCATTCTTTAATAAATAATATTTCACCTGGGGATGGTTTTATTTGTTTTTTCGGGCTGTATTCCGAAGCCACCGTCCCATACATGGCGCCCTTTTCTATGAGTATGATAGAGCAGTATGAGACATTGGCTACCCTCACCGCTTCCCTGACCACAATATCCAGGACTTTTTTAAGGTCAAGACCGCTTGAAATGCTCTGGTTAGTTTTAATAAGCGCCGCCAGTTCAAGATTCCTCTTGTCCAGATCCGCGGTTCTCTCTTTTACCTTTTGTTCCAGCCCTTCATATACTTCTTTCAATCGCTGTACCATTACATTAAAAGACTGCGCAAGTTCCCCGATTTCATCCCTGCTCTTTGGCTCTATATGCACGTTGAGATAACCTTTGGTTACCTTCCTGGATGCATCTGTAAGCCGGATTAGCGGGGCAGTCAACCTCCTGCCAAGAAAATAAGCCATAACTGCCACCACGGCAAAATAAAATATCCCGAGGGCTAAAGACCGTTCTTTGAACCTATCGGCAGGAATCAATGCTTCGGATGAATCCATCTTTACCACCAGTCCCCAATTTCCGGTTGGAATATAGGTATATGCTGCAAAAACCTCTTTTCCCCGGTAGTCAAGCGCGCGGATTGTGCCTTTTCCTCCATTCGCTGCAAGGATTGCGGGAAGGGCGAGGCTTGAATCCAGCGGGTATTTAAGAAATAAGGCAGCGCTTGCATTATGGCGTAAAGGATTCAGGAATACGACCTCATTTCCCCTTTTCTGGACAAGGAGAGATTCCCCGGTTTCCCCCAAACCTGTATAATCCGAGGTAACGTCGTATATGAAAACCGGCATAATCCAGGCTGCAACCACGCCTATGGGTTTGCCAGTGCTTCTATTTAATACGTTATATGAAACGATGTATGCCGTCCTGTTATCATAATAGTTTATATTTCCAAGATACAGCCCCTTCGTACCGTTCTTAAAAAAATCCTCGCCCGCATAGTTTTTGTTTATCAATCCGGCTTCCGTGGATGCAACTACAGTGCCGTTCCGGTCAAGGGCGGATATCTCAAGAAATTCAGGTATTTGCTTTTGTACTCTCAGGAGGTTCAGGTTGATATCCCCGGTTTTCCCGGTTTCAATCTGCTGCATGAAGTTTGAGGTGGCGACTTCCTTTACCTGCTCTATCCTGAAATTCACAACTGTGTTGATATGGGTATTCTTTGCTTCCACAAGGGCGCTCAGGTCATCGGAAACACTTTTCTCAAGGGCGGCTTTTTCTGACGAATAATTGAAATAAATCACTGCCGCATAAGGCAGAAGCGATATCAGTATAAGGGATATTATTAATTTCTGGGTAATATTCAGGCTTTTCACGATTTTACCATCTTTTTGACTCTTTCGACCAGGTCTTTTCTCCCAAAAGGTTTCGTGATGTAATCGTTTGCTTTAAGCACGTGCAGCCCGAGCATTTTATCTATGTCCTGGTTCCTTACCGTAAGGATAGCCACGGGAAGCTTTTTGTATTTTTGCCTGATTTTCTTGAATACTTCCCATCCATCCATTTCAGGCATCATTATATCCAGAAGTATGGCGTCAGGCTCTTCGAATGACAACTTTTCCAGGCACTCTTTTCCGCTAAAAGCTGTTATAACTTCAAATCCCTCTGTTTCAAGCACGAGTTTTATCAAGTCCACTGTATCAGGTTCATCGTCCACTACCATTATTTTTTTACCCATATGGTTTTCCTCCCTTTAGTTTGCCAAGAAGTTCATCTTTTAACCATCCCCAGTATCTGAATGATACTAAAATGACGATAACATTACTGATTAGAAGCAAAGAGATATAAAGCACCTGCAAATCCAGGGAAGAACCTGTTAAATCAGGTATCTCATACTTTTGATGTAAATATAAGTGAAGAGGAATTGTAGATAAAGCAATAATACATGCGGCATAATTCCACCGGTAATAAGGCGCAAGCCTTAATCCCTCCCCCATTCGCGCGCTGAGTCGCGAAAGAATAAGATAAAAAATAACAATACCAATTGTCCCAATTGATTGCAATATTAGATGCGCCGCTGGTGTAATTTTAATCGCCTCCAGTCATCACAAAGTAAAGCCTGAGACTTGCGGCTGCCAGTAAAATGCCCCCCGATGCAAAAAAGGCGCTGCCGGTATCGCTCCAAAAATCGTTATAAAAAAAGAGAAACGATATGATGAATAAACCGCCTGAAATAATAAAAAGGTAGGGAAGTGCAAGCTTTTTAAAAATTTTCTCATAAAAATATGCGATACCAAAAGGTAAACTTAAGAGAAATACGTATGAAACGCCTAAAACCAGAATCAGAATCAAGAAAATAATTTTATTGAATATCAACGCTTTTCACCAAACGTTTCTTTGAATACATCTACAGGCGTTTTTCGTGCGCTTCCGCTGAGCACACTTTCGTACCCTTTCATCGCATCCCTGACATCTATACCCTTCTCTGTGATTTCAAACTCTCGTATTTCCTTGTCGTGCTGGATTCCGCGCGACTTGAGTATGCTCAGGACGCCGTGTATCTTTCCCTCAATCTCCACATGCCGCAGGAGAATAATATTATCAACTGCACTGGATAAAGCTTCATGGGTAAGTTTGACAGCGCCGAAAAGTTCGGAAATCTCGCTGGTGACCGCTGTGGTCACACCCATTGATGAAAAAAGGTCAAGAAGAACAGTAATGTAGTTCTTACGTTCAATATTATCCGGAATCGCGGTTTCAATGTTTTCTATACCGTCGAATAAGATGCGCTTTACATTATTTTCCTTTATTTTCGTTTTTATTATCAAAGCTTCTTCATCAGGCCGGTATGAAACCGGGGAAACATACAGGACTTCAAGCATTTTCTTATCGATATACGGCTGCAGGTTCATTCCGAACGTTCTTGAATTCCGTAACAATTTCGGAGGCCGCTCTTCCATGGAAATAATGAGGGCATTCTCGTTTTTCTGAAGACCGTCACAAATAAAATGGAGACCAAACGTGGTCTTACCTGTACCCGTCGTCCCTGATATCAGTATGATGTCATCGTCCGGGATACCGCCTTTAAGCATCCTGTCAAGACCGGGTATCCCTGTGCTTACTTTGACAGATGATGCGGGTTTTCCATCCCCTGCCTGGGGTAAAAGCCTCGGGAATACAACGATACCCGCATCCCTTATATCAAGGGAATGCTTCCCCGAAACGTATCTTTGTCCCCTCATTTTCAGGACGCGTAAGTTGCGTTCAACCCGCATGCCAACGGTTTCCTCGGAGATATATATTATTCCATCTGCAAGATACCCCACCACGCTTCTTCGAAGGTCGTCAAGCATGAATTCGCCTGTAATGATAACCAGTGTGTTCCAGCTTTTCATGGAAGTGAACAGGTCAAAATAAAAGCCGCGCCTCTCATCATCGCTCACAGGCCTGCCTTCAAAGGATTTCAGGATGTCGCCGAGCACCGTCAGCGGGTCAATGACGATTCTTGAAGGTTTAAGTAAGGATATTTTCTTATTAATGAAATCCAGGACTGCATCATGCCCCTGTTTTAATAAGGACTCGTTTATGCTTACGATGTTCATCTTGTTGGTTTCATAAAGCTTATTGTCGAAGAATGTGAACCGTGACATATAGCTGTTAATCATCGCAGGGGGCTCTGAAAGCGTTGAAATGAAAAGGCATGTCTCGCCTTTCCTGGCTGCATTGAACAGGGATTGGGCGGCGAATGTGGTTTTCCCGCTTCCTGCGGCGCCGGCGACAAGGACGACAGAGGGTTTAATGAAGCCCCCTTCAAGAATATCATCCAGATTGGAAATATAAGATGGAACGATGTTCATTTACCCTCCTGCGCGCTTAATTAAATAATAGGTTAAATTCTATATAAGGCTTGGGTAGGGTATATTTTATTTATTTAATCCCCTTCAAATATTCCAGACTCGCCCGCCCTTCCCCGACTGTCCTTGCCTCGGCAACGAACCTGCCATTATAACCCTTGAATTTCGGAATGACCTCTTTCCAGTTTATACTGCCTTTGCCAAGTTCCAGGTGTTCATCGCTTCTTCCCTTGTTATCATGAAGATGCACATGCACAACTTTACTCAAATCAGAAAGGAATTCAAAGACAAGCCCGTTGGTATTGGCATGACCCATATCAAGCGCCAATCCCGCGTTCTCCCGCTCAAGGGATTCTATCATGCCCAGAATCTCACCCGGCTGCTTCCCGAAAATATGCTGCATGTTGGGCATATTCTCAACTCCGATTTTGATTCCGAAATCAAGAGCAAAATCGCATATCGCCCTCAAACCTTCGATATTCTGCTGCCATGCCATATCCGGGAGCTGCATCCCCAGTGGCGAGAGATGGCCGGGATGGACAACCGCAAGTTCCACGAAATCCGAGGCGCGCTCAAGGCATTTTGTCATCTGCCTGATGGATTCATTCCAGATTGGGTGATTCAGGCTTCCGAGATTGAGGTCTGAGAAAGGGAGATGAAGCGTGAGGACAAGGTTTGTCGTTTCGATAATGTTCTTTATCTGCGAGAGCGTCCCATCGTTTAGCTGCTGCTTGCCTTCGCTCACCACTTCCCAGCCCGAGAAGCCGAGGTCTTCGAGGTCGTAAGCCCAGTCAAATGGGTTGTTTACAAGGGCAAGGGATGAGAAGCTGACTTTCATAAAGGGTTACGCCCCTTTATGACGTCCCGAGTCACGCCTGTCTTCGACACGCTTTGCGAACGGGAGGGCGTGTTGGGGTATGCTTTGCATACCCCTTCGTTTGATAAACATTTCTTAAAGGTTTTCATGAGGGGTCATATTTGCGCTTATGAT
>JBAQMZ010000002.1:0-1503 GCA_049303315.1 Candidatus Methanoperedens sp. | reverse complement strand
TACTGTTCAAAAGCAAGATCTATAAGTTCCGGATCGCACAATAGGTCATCACCGTCGGAGGTTACAAAAAATTCAACGTCATATTCTTCAGCAGCGCCTTTCCATCTCATCAGTTTGTCTTCCGCACTTCCTCTGAAGAACAGTATTGCATTTTCCTTTGCTATCTCACAAAGAATATCATCATTCTTAGCTTCTGTAGTACAAAGAACTATGATTTCGGCTTTTTGAGATCTTTTCACTCTATCAATTACAAGCTCGATTGTTGATCGATCGTTTATCTTAAGCAGTGCTTTTTCAGGAAGGCGTGTAGACCCCGTCCTGACAGTTATAAAAATTGCCTTTTTCATCTTTTGATGCTTCTCTTGATAAGGTCAAAGAACTCTCTGACAACACCATACCCGCCATTCGTTTTCAACACTATCTTAGATATGTTTTTTATCTCCGGATAAGCGTCAGCCGGGGCTACTGGAAACCCGACATAGCTCATGGCGGGAATATCATTTATCTCATTCCCTATAAAGGCTACTTTATCCTTATCTATATTATTCTCAGTCAGATATTTTTTCAAGATGTCCAATTTATCGCCAATACCTTGAAGGCAATGGATCCCTATCTTTTCAGCCCTGGCTTTCACGACAGGGTTAGTCTCCATTGAGATTATTACTTGCTTGATGCCCATTTTCTTTATCATGTTGACGGCCAGCCCATCGGAGCGGTTAGCAAATACCGCCTCGGTACCGTCTTGAAGGGTCAGCACCCGGTTATCCGTCATGACGCCGTCAAAGTCATAGACGATCAGCTCAATGGCTTCGAAAGGCAGATTCACGAATCGGTTCATCAACCGGTTTATGAAATACCATTCGCAAAGGGTCTTATCCTCCAGGGAATCGATCTCCCAGGTTTTCCAGAAATCCATTTCATAGGTGGCGATGCAGCCGCCTATGCGATTATTTGTTGTTCGCAATACATGAGGCTTGAAAAGATAGATGGACCCGTTTTCCACATACTGAGGTTTGACATCCTGCCGACGGAGGCGGCGGGTATAATCGAAGTTAAGGCTTTTTAAACCCTCTTCGGTCTCCTGCCATATGAAGAAATCCTCCAGGCGGGCCGATGAGAATAAGGAATCCGCGTTTTCATCGATTAGCTTTTGGATAGCGCCGTCGATGTCTTCCGATTCTCGCAGGGGTGAGGTGGCCTGGAGAAATACCACCAAATCTATTTTTTTTGTCCTTTGTTTCTCGATATGGTCAAGGGCATGTAGGAGGGCAGCCTCCGAGGTTGCCGTATCGGTAGAAAGTTCATCGGGGCGTTTGATGGGAATTGCGCCAAAGTCTTCGGCAACCCTCATGATCGTCTCATCATCCGAGGTTACATACACAGCGTTGACCGTTTTTGCCTGATTTGCCTGTAAGATGGACCACGCAAGCAGAGGCTTTCCGCAGAAATCCATGATATTCTTGTTGGTAATTCCCTTGGACCCGCCCCGTGCTGGGATAATGC
>JBAQMZ010000001.1:0-6491 GCA_049303315.1 Candidatus Methanoperedens sp. | reverse complement strand
CCTATGGGAAAGCATATATTATCATTCGGGATAATTTCATCTGTCCTTAGTTTTGTTTGTTTCATGGAAAATCAACAAACATGCTAAGGGCACTTATTTTATTTAACTGTCAAAGTTGGGTATCAAGGTTGATGACAGATTTCTTTGATTTAACGGGAATCACGTATTATGAAAAATGGAAAAAAGAAAAAAATATAAAAAACAGTGATACAAAACCACTATTTTTTAAGCAGTCTTTCTTTTATGAAATAAATACTGATAGCCAGCACCGATATGGCATAGAATGCATCAAATATGGGTCTGTACCTGTATTCGATAAAATTCCCTATAAGAGTATTGATTGCAGTGTAAAGACTGACTACTGAAATTAACGCGAACAACATGGCTATCAGGAAAATTCCAAGATAAAAATAATCCTCAAGCTTTTCTCGGTTGACCATTTTCAAAACCTCCTTCTTAATACGAAAACAATTAAGAGCGCAGATATTGCTGCAAAGATTTCAAATCCGGGTTCCTTGGGTGCTCCGGCATACATTGGTGTCGCTGTTGCCGCAGGATAATATCTTCCCTCTTTTTCCATTGCTACGCCGGCAGTAACGCCTTCACGCACGAACTTTGAAACCTCGATATTCACCTTTTTCTCAACACTTTCCTTTGGAACGGTCTTTGTGGGTGCAAGAAGCACAGGTTTTTCCCAGCTATTTATCAAAGTATCCCCTCTCCAGAGCTCCACTACCACCATATAATTATATCCTTCAGGCACTGCAAGCACAACACTTTTTACCGCAGTAGTCTCGTTCGCGATCACGCCGGTTTCCGTGCCTGTCTTATCCGCAAGCAGGTTGGAAGTAGCTTCCCTTGCCTTGACCGTCATTTTCAGGCTTTCGGAAGCATGAGGACCTTTATTTTCAAGGTATATGTCGGATTTAATGGAGACCTTCCCGGTTGAAACGTTGCTGACCGTAAAATCAATATTGTTCAGAATCACTCCGCTTCGCTTTGACATGGGCGTCAGGGCGTTCAATCCGCTTATGCTCACCGAGCCGCTGTCCCTGATGCTTCCGTTGTCAAAAAGAAGGATATTAAGTTCATAGCCCCCGTTTCTTTCAAGGTTTAAATTAGTTGAAATAGCAAGCGTTTTTTCCAATTCGGATTCGATTTCCGGTATCGGGGCTGAAACCTGGGTTTCAAGCAGTCTGGTATCACTGCTTATGGCTCTTATGAGCATGGTCGCGTTCTGGGTTTTAGTGCCTTTATGGTTTATATAGGCTGTAACATTCACTTCTATCTGCGAGCTGGTTACCACGACTGGTTTTACATCCACATCGCGGATGTTGAGGTTTGAAGGGGGAACCCATGGTTCAGGCGGCTTTTGCAGAACGTCACTTTTAATTATAACAATAGCAAAAGATAAAATCAACAACGATGCCAGTATAATTGTAAGTAGATGACCCGGTTTCATAATCCCAATTCATACAGCATTGCAGTACTTATATACTTTACGAAGGTTTTTAAAATTTTAAACTTGAATGAAACAGGAATCAGCTTCTTTTGAACAGCTTATCGAGTTCCTGCCTGTTAAAAGAAACCATGGTTGGTCTTCCGTGCGGACAGGTATATGGATTTTCAGTCATGAAAAGCTGGCGGACAAGGCTTTGCATCTGTGAAGTCGAGCAGTCCGCGCCTGCCTTGATAGCGCTTCTGCAGGCAATACTTTTAGTCACCCGCTCAAATACGCCGGTTTCATCTTTTATCCTTCCCTCAGAAAGTATGTCAGCAATTATATCATGTACCAACCGCGGGTCTTCAAGCCTGCCAAGCACAAAAGGGACGGCAGTTACCGCAAATGTATCGGGTCCGAACCCGGACATCCTGAAGCCGAACTCCTCAAGGTACGGGATGCACTCTTTTATCAGGGCTTTCTCCCTTGAGTCAAGTTCAAGATTGACAGGCACAATAAGTTCCTGGGAATCCTCGCGTTTTGATTCACGCACCTTTTCAAAAAAGACCCGTTCATGCGCAGCATGCTGGTCAATTATTATCAGGCCGTCTTTTGTTTCTGCAATGATGTACAGGTTGTCTATCTGTCCAAGGATATTGACCTGCGGCATTTCAATGTTTTGTTTCCCATGATTCATCCCGAATTTTTCAGACTGCCTGAGCCTTTTCTCCGTGTCTTTAACAGGGACTCTGAATCCTGTATCGGTTTCCCGGACCAAAAGAGGATTTTGGGGGATATTATCATACACCAGAGACTGCTGCTCAGGTATTTTCACATCCGGAATCAGGGTCTCCCCGCTGAGGGACATTTTCACAGCCCGGGTCACCACATCGCATATCTCCCGTTCATGGCTTAACCTGACCTGGTTCTTGGTGGGGTGCACATTGACATCCACTTCCAGAACATTAACATATATTTTTAAAACAGCAATCGGGAAACGCCCCTTAGGGATAAGCGTGCCGTAACCGTCGCGCAGTGCAAAGCTTATAGCCCTTGAACTTACGTTCCTGTCGTTGATGAAAAAGGACTGGAAGTCAAGGCTTCCGCGCACCATTTCTGGTTTTGACACGAATCCTGTTACCCTGGCAGGACCGGATTCCAAATTAACAGGAATCATCGCCCGCGCCACTTCCTGGCCATAGATATGGATTATCGTATCCCGGAGTTCCGAGGCCGGGGCGCGCAGTATCTCCTTTCCGTTATTGGATAAACTAAAAGATACGCTGTTATGACCGAGTGCATTCCTTGTTACGATGTCAATGATATGCGCCAGTTCGGTGCTATCTGATTTAAGGTATTTTTTTCTTGCAGGGGTATTGTAAAACAGCTCTTCGGCAAGTACGGAAGTCCCATCGGCAGCTCCGGTTTCCTCGATGCTGATCAACCTGCCCCCATGGATCACTACCCTTGTGCCTGATAATTCGTCTTTTGTTTTGGTGGTTATCTCCACATTGGCGACAGCGGAAATAGAAGAAAGCGCTTCACCCCGAAATCCCATAGTCCTGACGGTTTCGATATCCTCGATGGCGCTGATTTTGCTTGTGGCGTGCTTCACGAAGGAAAGCGCAGCATCCTCTTTACTCATCCCGCAGCCGTTATCTGTCACGCGTATCGAGTTCTTCCCGCTTTTTGTGACCTCGATGCGTATATCGGTTGCGCCGGCGTCGATTGAGTTCTCGATAAGCTCCTTGACCACGGAGGAGGGGCGTTCTATCACTTCCCCGGCTGCTATCTTGTTTATTGTTGCTTCATCAAGTACGCGGATTTTTCCCATATTCGTTGTATTACATGCCTGTCCTTATTATTCACTTTTTCGTGTGTTTTGAAAAGGTTGTTCTGGATTCAGGGGTCATTTAGAGGGAAAAAAATCTATTGGTTTGCAGTCACAGCATACCCCCAGACGACATACGCGGCCTGGTTCGTTGCCCTAAAGCTTATGTCTGGCAAGATTAAGCAAAACCATACTCAGGATAATGCATATCGAAAGTGCGTAAAACGTTGTATCCGTGCTGAGGCCCCCAAGCCCTTTCACCCAGATATATCTCATCCCACCGATGGATGCCGTGATTATGAACGCAAGACACGCGGATGCTATCGCGCCGCCCACAAGCGACCAGGGAAAGACGGCGCCCCTTTTTTCAAAGAACACCGAAGCGATAACGAAGCCTATTGAGAATATGAACAGTATGAGATATGGCGGAAGCGGAAATGAATTGCTCTCCATAATATACGTAATCCCGTAAGCTACGGAAACCATGATAAAAGCCATTCCGGCTACAATCCCGAGTATTTTCACGAAATCATTGGATTCGAATTTAATATCCATCCCTTCAAATCAAAATATAATTAAAAGTATTTAAACAATTTGATAGTCTATATGAGTTTGTGATTCAAATAGCAATAATTTAATAATAAAACGTATCAATATGTTCTTCAAGACTGCAAAAAATTATAGCAATACATCCGGGAGATTTAAAACCAATGCAACTTCCTGTCATCCACCTGCCAGATATCCAGGCGAACCAGCCTGAGATTCCGATTACATTAACGCGCGTGGGAGTGACCGACGTCAAGAAACTTGTTGAAGTAGCAAGAAAAGACAAACGTCCAATCGTGCTCGTCTCCATATTCGATATTTTCGTGGATTTGCCCTCGAACCGCAAAGGCGCAAATCTCTCAAGGAATTTTGAAGCCATAGATGAAGTGCTTGAGGAGATGATTGCATCGCCCGTTTATGAGATAGAGGATTTATGCGGCGAAATCGCAAAGCGTCTCATCGACAGGCACGAGTACGCCTTGAATGCAGAAGTAAGAATGAAAAGTGAATATATATTAAAACGCGAAACCCCGGCAACAAAAATAAAATGCCAGGAAGTCGTGAATATTTTCGCAGAAGCGAAGGCAATTCGCGGCAAAACCCTCACTATAAGGAAACTCGTCGGGGCGGAAGTCCTCGGGATCACTGCATGTCCATGCGCCCAGGAAATCATGAGGGATAAGGCGAAAAAGGAATTGAAAACACTGGGCGTGGAAAGCGATGTAATAAGAAAATTCCTGGGCAAAGTACCCATGCCAACCCATAACCAGAGGGGGCGCGGCATTATTTCGATTGAAGTTCATGACCGTCATTTTGTTTCCCTTGAGAAGATTATCGAAATTATTGAGAATTCCATGAGTTCACAGATGTTTGAACTGTTAAAGAGGTCGGATGAGGCTGCAATCGTGGAAAGGGCGCATAAGAATCCCAAATTCGTGGAAGATTGCGTGCGGACAATGGCGCAAAAAATAGTAAATGAATTTCCCGAGCTGCCTGATGATTCGATTATTATTATCAAGCAGATAAATGAGGAAAGTATCCATCGCCACAACGCGTTTGCGGAGCGAAAATCCACGCTTGGGGAACTGAGGCAGGAAATTAATAGTATCTTTTAACCTTTAACCTGCAAGAATATATTATTTAACACCATTTATACGATTTAAGCGTAAAGCCGATTCATCCTTTCCTTTTGGTGCTGGTATGATTTTTTTAAGTCTTCACGGGCTCCATGACAAAAAATGACCTATAGACATAAGGCACCATAACGCGCTAAAAATATGAAAAATAGAGCACGTCACGCATCATCCTCATGTCTACAGATTTAAGAAAATTGTTTAAATGCCATGCTATCTTCTTATTTCGGCTGAGGTGCCTTGCGGGCTCTCAGTTGTGCATTAAAAGCATCCAGTCTCTTTTTCTCAGCGGGATCTTCTTTTGTTTTGACTTTTGACGCTGCTGTTGCATTATCCATTGAGCTTTCTAGTCCGACCATTTTTTCACCTCCTGCTGAATCTATTCTTTCATATATTTTAAATCTTTCGCCTGTTATAAAGTTTTTCAATACAAAAAAGATAAATTGGCCATGAACATAGGATGCATGTGCCAAAAATCGCAATTACGGCTCTTGTACCCCCCGAATTAATATTTGCCTGCGGTGGAGAGCCGTTTGATGTCAATAATGTCATACCCGCATCTAAAAAAACACCCAGGAACAAGCTTTGCGCCTGGACTGCCATCTGGCAGGAGATGCTGGTAAAAAGAGAACAGAAAATTGACTCATTAATCGTAGTTGCAGGCGGTGACTGCCATAATGCTCTTGTTGACGGGCAGAAAGCGGCCATGAGCGGGATTCCCACCCACTTTTTCTTTTATCCGTTTGATGGGGATGTGGGATACCTTGAATCGCAATTATACAAGCTAACCGACTTTCTCGGGAACATCGAATATCCGGAAAAATTCAGGGAAATCAAGAAACTCAAGAAAAAGGGGCAGCAAATCGATAAGAAAAGGCTCCAGGGGAAAATCTCATCGGTTGACGCTTTTCGCATCCTGATTTCTTTTAGCGACCTTCGCGGCGATTTGATTGGTTTTCAAAAAACCATTGAGGAAGTGAAGGAAAGTGATATCGAATTGAATAACAGGGTGGCATTGATTGGCGTGCCCCCGATTTATCACGATTTTCATGAAGTAGCGCAATCACTTGGCCTTCAGATAGTATTTGATGAACTCCCGTATGAATTCATCAGGCACTCGGGGATTAATATAAATGAGGTGGCGCGGGATTACAGCGACTATACCTTTGCCAGGCCGCTTGATTTCAGGATAGGATTCCTCCAAAAAGAACTTGAAAAACGAAAAGTTGACGGAATCATTCATTATACGCAGTTCGCCTGCCATCATACCCTTGAAGACGAGGTCATGAGGCAGAAATTGGATTACCCGATATTGACCCTTCAGGGAGACATGCCGGGAAAAACCCCTGAGCAGATAAAATTGCGCCTTGAAGCCTTCAGGGAGATGATTGCAAGGTCATGATTAAACTTTACGAAAGTTTAATCAAAAACCGTCGCGCCTGTTTATGGGCGCATACACGTATGGCTTTGCCATACGTGGGTACTGCGCAAGCCGAAGTTTCGGCTTTCAAACGACAGGTATGCAACAGCATACCTGAAC